>PKEB01000009.1 GCA_002863125.1 Flavobacteriales bacterium | reverse complement strand
AAAAACTCTGCAACATTCATGCTAAAGCCGGAGTCGATGCTCTCAGTCACACCTGTAAAACCTACCCCAAAAGAGATCAATTTATTGGGCCAGACAAATACAACAGCCTGTATTTATCCTGTCCAGAAGTCACTCGGATCGTTTTATTTGAAGATGAAGCATTCCAGTTTGCAGCAAATGCTAGTGGTAATAAAACTGCGATTCCTCCCAGCCCAGCCTGGTTAGAAAAATCATATGAATACAGTCTAGATTTATTATTAAATTCAGGCTTACATTGGCAAGAAGCGATTTTTACCATCGGTTTATTAATTAAAACAAGTCACGAAGTAAAAAACAACAAAGTCAAAATTGAACAACTTGATAATCGATACCAACAACTCACCCACATGGCTCAATTAGGAATGGTTTCACAACAACTGGATACGATTCCATATTCAGAATTATCTCAGACCCACACGTTTGTCGCTATTCATGATGCGTTATGCACTATGCATTCAAGAAGTACAAGACCTCGTTTTATGTCAATTAATGACGCGGTAAACTCATTGTGTAATGAAGAAAATAACTACTCTATTGAAACAATCAACGCGACTTGGAATGAAATGATCGAAAAACAAGTGGCCAACTTTGATGAAATATTCACTAAGTTTTTACTTTATTCCATGTTCCATAATCACTTTCCAATGCATAGTGAGCAAAACCCAGAGCAGGTTTTTCAGCAACTGGTAATTGATTGTTTTATGGTCAGATGCTATCTCAGTGCCTTATACAACAATAAAAAAGGATTAACGCAAGATGATATAATTAAGTGCTTTCAGGTTTATCATGTTGTAAGGCAACATAAACCCAAATTCAGCGAGCGTATACAAGATATCTTAACGGAATATAACCTCACAACACTCCCAGCATCTATGAGCTTAATTAAAACCTCATAATAGGCCTGCTACTGATACATGTAAAAATAATAAAAGGCTGATATTTAATCAAATATCAGCCTTTTATTGCTACGACTAAGGCCGCATTAAACCTTAAATACCCGCACCAGCAATTTGCCTAGGAGGATTTAATACCTCAATGGCTTTTAAATAAGCTAATAAACCATTTACTTGAGTCTCAAGGTCACCTTTACTAGTGTCTATGGTTAACTCAGCTGACTCTGGCACCTCATATGGTGATGAAATACCAGTAAAGTTAGCTATCTCGCCTTTACGTGCTTTTGCGTACAATCCTTTAGGATCACGCGATTCACACACACTTAATGGCGTAGAAACGTGCACTTCGATAAATTGACCTTGTGGAAATAAAGCACGAACCCGATCACGCTCTTCACGGGTTGGTGAAATAAATGCCGACAGTACCACTAAACCAGAGTCCACCATCAATTTAGCCACTTCGCCGACACGACGTAAGTTTTCATCACGGTCTTCAAGACTAAAGCCTAGATCCTTACATAAACCATGACGAACGTTATCACCGTCTAACAAATAAGTATGAAAGCCATGCTCAAATAACGCTCTCTCTAAGGCGCCAGCAAGCGTTGACTTGCCTGATCCAGACAAACCAGTAAACCATAACAACACTGGATTTTGGCCTTTTTGTGCCCCTCGGGCAGCTTGGTCTATAGAATGTTGATGCCAAACAATATTGCTCATAACAGCTCCTGATTTACGGCAATACACACCGCATTAAACTCATACTAAAACGGGAAAAAATACGGTACGGCCATTAATACTATGACTGAATACAAAATGGATAACGGTAAACCTAAACGCACAAAGTCGCTTAATTTATAGTTACCCGCGTTGTATACCATAAGGTTAGTTTGATAACCGTAAGGAGAAATAAAGCTCGCACTTGCACCAAACACCACAGCCATAATAAATGGACGAGGATCAACGCCAAAACTTGTCGCGACGGCATAAGCAACCGGGAACGCTAACGCGGCGGCGGCATTATTAGTGATCAACTCAGTCACAATCAACGTGATAAAATAAACGCCAACAAAGGCAGCAAACACACCATAACCATCAAACAGACTTAATAAGCTTTGTGCCATCTGATCTGCTAAACCAGTCGTCACCATTAAATTGGCCAAGCCTAAGGCACTACCCACTATAATCACCAATTCTAACGGGAATCGGCGCTTAAGCTCAGTTAAGGACACCGCGCCAATCGCCACATAACTAAGCAGCAATAACACTAATCCTTTAGCTAAAGGGAGTAATTCAAAAATACTGGCTAAAATGGTTAACGCAAAACCCGCTAACACCCATGTCCCGCGCTTTTCATCTAGGCGTACATTGAGATCTAAACCGCTAATTGCTGCAAAATCACTGCTTAAATTTGGGCATTTTGAAAAACGATCTCCGGGGGTAAGCAGTAATACATCTCCTGGCTGCAACACGATATCGCCAAGGCCACCTTTTAGCGGCATATTTCCACGGCGAATCGCCATGACGGCGGCATCATACTCTTCACGAAATCGAGAGTCTTTTAACGTGGTGCCCACTAAACTTGATGAGGGGGCTAGCACGGCTTCAACCAAGTTTTGACCTTTTGCGTGTTGCTTGCCAAACCACTCTAAACCATCAAATTGATGCAGTAACTCAACAGAGTCATTTGCGGATTGAACATCAAATGGATTCAGCTCAACATTGATTGACTGAATAGTCCCGTCCGGGTTTGTAATTGTTTGTGATTGAAGAATCCTAGGAATCGTCATTTGTGATTGGGCGAACACGGCTTGGCAAGCTCCTGTTAGCACCATGAATAGGAGAATTTTCTTCATGATAGCGTTTTTAGTAATTTAATTTTGTCTAGTTTATTTGCCCATTGGCCGCACAAATTAAGAAATTTGTCGGCTTTGTCCAAGTCCCAGATCATTTTTGTGCAAATTTCGAGTTATTCCGTCCTAGGCTGGCGAATAGTCGTCATTTGAATTTTTCAACGGGACGCACGAACCAAATGCAGAGTCTAGTGGATTCACCACGAAACCATAACTGTGCTGACTGCGACCTTAAGTCGATGAAAATTGCGGTGATTAAGGGGTTTTAGCTCTTTGGGTGCGAGAGGACAAGGGAACGTTAGATTACTTCGCCTTGAGCTACACGGCACTCATCGTGGTCGGCACTACCGAAAGCGAGCACCAAGTAAAAGATGAAGGGCAGCAGCAACAGACCAACACCGAACACCCGTGATTTCCCGAACACTTTGGCCATCCGAACGCTGTCAATAATGCTCACAAACAAAACAACCAACGACCCGACGAACGGCACAAAACCGAAAAATAGAGTAAAATCCACCATTTGGGTCGGCTCAGCACTTGGGTGTACACGTAGATGTTGTAAAACGGGATGAGCGCAGCCCAACCGGGCTGGCCGGCTTTGATAAAAATCTTCCAACTGGCGATGAGAAGAACAGCGACCAGGAACAGAATTACAGACAAATAGGCTCCGGCCAAGGCGGCCCATGTGGTTACGTCGAGCATTGAAGAGGCCATTTTTTTCCTTATTTCAAAATTTGCAATTGCTTCGTGTTTCGCGCGTGCGCCGTTTCGATTTGGAGCGTGTAAAATCCGGATGGAAGATCAAATGCGTGTTGCGTCCCCCTGCGGACCATGGGCCAGAAGGCCACCTCCTTTCCTGCCATATTGAACACGCGCACATCCGCCATGGATTCAGATCCAGACCAAGAGACCGTGACACGATCCATCGCGGGGTTGGGATAGACGTCAAGTACAAGTTCTTTTGCGTGTTCCTCCATGGTGTTGACGTTACCTATGTCTGCTCGCAGGCAGAACGCACCTTCAGCAGACCATTCAAAGCCTGCAGCCGTCCAGTGAAAACCGTCAAACCGCAAATGATATTCCTCACCTTCTTCGCTATCAAATCCAATTTGAGACCAAAACTGGGTTTCATCAAAATTCAAGTCTTCAGAACAGGCAATCGGGACAAGTTCATCACAATCACCTCGGTAAAGGGCCATTTGACTATCCCAAGAGAAATAATATAACCAGGTTTCAGTGAGGTCTTCTTGGCATTGGGAGTGGGAGATTGTGTACGAATTGCCATCACCGGTCCAACTAAACCAGACCGAGCCATCATCTACACCATCATTCCAGCATTCCGTTCCGAGCATATCGGCTTCTAGATTCATTCCTATTCCACTCCCGAGCTCAGTATCGTCAAATGGCCCTATGAAACCGGGAGATGAAGCTGAGGTCTCTTCGAATAGAGCACTGATATTTCTGGATGCATCGCAGGTTACGTGGTCTGTAAGCGGTTCAAGCTGCATTCCAGCCAGACAAAATGTTCCTTGGCCAACACCTTGCCATTCATCTCCATCGTAATGATTAAAACCGTCAGCCATCAGCCAGTACTCTACACCCTCTTCCGCGGTGAAATTCAAAACGGAATGCCACCACCCCCACCATACTTGCATATCATCGTTGGCGGTTACAAGGGATAAATTGTCACACGACCCGGCATACAGTGCTAGCTGTAAATCATTACTGTAAAATGCAGATCCGGGACAGATCCAAGTCAAAATTTGGTAGGTGTTTCCATCCCCTGTGAATTTAAACCAGACCGATTGATCAACGGCGGGGCTGCTTGCTCCCGGAGCGATATCAAACCAAAATCCGGCCAGGTCATCAGCCAATTCTGGCTCGCCTGTGGCCTCAAGGTTTACAAAAGGCCCTAAGGAGATTTGCTCACCAATGTCGCCCACTAGGATTTCTGAAATGTCTAATGCATCCGAGCAGATGTCGTTATCAGGCTGGGCCCATGCGAGGAAAGGGAGCGACAGCGCCGCACATAAAAACAGGTTCTTCATTACGTAAGGGTTAGACCCCTAATGTATTGACTTCCTCAACCAATCGCAAGCAAGCTTGCGCTTCCGCACTGCGCACAAAAAAACCCCAAGCGGTAGCCTGGGGCTTCTTGAGGGTTGGAGGTCCGAAGCGGATTCGAACCGCTGTAGCAGCTTTTGCAGAGCTGAGCCTAGCCACTCGGCCATCGGACCATCAAAACCGACACGCGCCGGGTTGGCAAATATACGAAAACGAACGCGCTGAGGTTACATCCAACCCGTGGGAAATGTACATTCGCACCATGAGCGCGAAGAACTACGTGGCCAATGCTTTGACGATGGGCAACTTGCTGAGTGGAGTGCTGGTCATTGTGGGTTTATTCATATGGCCCTACGGCGCATCGGTGCAAAGACACTTGGACGCTGAGCCGTTCTACGAGTACGGTGCGCTGGCCCAAGAATGGCTCGGTTGGGGCATGTTGGCGCTGGCGAGCATATGGCTGCTCGGGCAGCTGTTCGATTTGTTCGACGGCATCGCGGCGCGCTGGTCCGGTTCGGATGGGGCGATGGGCACGCAGTTGGACAGCATCGCGGATGCGGTGAGCAGCGGTGTGACGCCGGCCGTCGTCGGTGTGATGATGCTGCACGTATGGGCGCCGGCCATCCCCGCACCGTTGAAATTTCTGCCGCTGACGATGGCCATGGCTGCTGCCTACCGGTTGGCTCGATTCAATGTCGAAGCGGCAGCTGGACAGAGCACGTCAGGTTTCAGTGGCATGCCGGCCCCGGCAGGTGCCCTGTGGTGGATCGGGATTTTGCTCGTGGGCGCTCAATACGAGATGCACGGCTCTTGGGGGTTGTATGGTTTGGGCGGCATATTCACGGTGCTGGTAGCGATTTTCATTGGGAGCACGCTGATCCCGTGGTGGATGGTGAGCCGCCGGCCCATGTTGGACCTAAAAGGGTGGGGGAAGAACCCCGGGTTTGACCGCCGCCGAGCCATCTTTCTGGGAGCTATTGTAACCGCGGGTGGTGTGTCAGCATTTTTTGGCCGTGCGCTCGGGTTGGGAATGCTCGTGGGGTTACTTTTGTATGCGTTAGGCGGAGCCTATATTCAAAAAACCAACCGATAGCCGATCATGAAATTCCGAGCTTCCATTGACATCATGCCTTTGCCTGCTTTGCTTGACCCCCAGGGGAAAGCCGTTTCAAGCAACATGAAGAACATCGGATTGTCTTCCATCGACAACGTGCGCATTGGCAAGCACATCACCCTCGAGGTAGAAGCGGGAAGCCAAGCGGAGGCAGAGGAGCAGGTCAAAACCGCGTGCGAGAAGCTGTTGGCCAACCAGATCATGGAACAGTTTGAGTTCCGTGTGGAGGCCGTTGAGGCTGTCGCCTAAGCGTTACAACAACCCTTGCGCTAGGAGCAACGCGAAAAGCTCCTCCGGAGCAGGCATCCCGCGAAAGACACAAATGCGGTCGAACGCGCTGATGCTATCTTCTTTGTACAGTCCGAACGCTCCCTCATCAAACGGATGGGGCCGAATCGTGTACACCAAATCCAAAGGGAACGAGCTGTCCCCAATGAACACCTGGAGCTCGTCTCCCCGCACCTCCGCAGTGTACAGAATGGCGTCGCTGAAGTAGGAGTCGCCTTGGATGAGCTGGCCTTCCCGCACCGAATAGGCAAGGTCAAAGGCACTGGTTGAATAGCCAGCAAAAATTTTCTCTGGTTGTGTGGTCCACAGCACTTGCCCGCGCCAATCGCGCCCTTCTCGCACTACACCATTTTCCGCGTGCAGGAGCATGTCGCTCCATAGCATGCGGTCGTCCGGATAAACTTCAACCCGGGTTTGAGCGGAAACGGCGGCGGTGCCGAGAATCAGGCCGGTCAAAAGCAACAAGCGCATACCCGAAGCTACGTCTTTCGCCTCAAACGTGCGTCAGCGCGTGATCCAAATCTGCGATCAAGTCCTCTGCCCGCTCGATGCCAACACTGATGCGAATGAGCCCCTCCGAAATGCCATACTGGGCTTTTACTTCCGGCGGTACTCCGGCGTGGGTCATACTCGCGGGGTGTTCAGCCAACGACTCCGTGGATCCCAAACTCACCGCCAATTGGAAATGGTTGAAGGCATTCAGCACCCGGAAGGCGCCCGCCCGCCCGCCGGTAACTTCAAAAGCGGCCATGGCCCCTCCACCGAGCATCTGCTCTTCAGCGATGGCCTTATCGCCGTCAGGAAGGTCCACGGACCAAGCGCTGATGAACCGCTGGACTTTGGGGTGGTTGCGGAGGTGGGCAAAGACCTGTTCAGCTACGTCCTGCTGGTGCCGGACGCGAATGGCCAGGGTCTCCATGCTGCGCATGAGCATCCAGCACGTGTTGGGATCGGCCATGCCTCCGAGGAAATGGCGGTATTCGCGAATGCGCGCCACGGCGTCGGCCTTGCCGCTCGCAGCACCGGCAATGAGGTCGCTGTGCCCGCCGATGTATTTCGTCGCCGAGTACACCAGCACGTCAGCGCCGTGCTCCAAGGGCCGCTGGAGGATGGGACCGAGGTAGGTGTTGTCAACCCCCACAATCATGCGGTGGCCTTCGGGCTCGTGTTGCCGTGCCCAATCGGCCGCGGTGCGGATGCGGTGGATCTGCATCGTGGGGTTCGCAGGGGTTTCCAAGTAGATCATCCCGGGTTTGCGTCCACCCTCGCGTTCCAGGATGGCATCCAAATGATCGAGGTGATCCACTTCGACGACGTGCACCCCCATGCCGGGCAGGATTTCGCGGATGAAGTGCTCCGAGCCGCCGTACAGAGGGGGGCAGAACCACAAGGGTCGATCGGCGCTTGTCCAGGCCAAAAATGTGGTGCTAATAGCCGCCATGCCGCTCGCAAAAAATGCCGCATCTTCCGATTCGTCCCACGCCGATAACCGTTGTTCGGCAGCGCTGAGCGTAGGGTTGCTCAGGCGGCTGTAGATGGCGTTGGGGCCTTTGGGGGCAGCAGCACCGGGAACGCCGTAGGCGGTTTCCATGTGGGCTGCGCCTTCTTCCGCTGAGGAGAACTTGAACGTGCTCGTGGGGTAGATGGGCGTCTTGATGGATCCTTCGTGGTCGGCCGGGTGGTGGCCGACGAATGGAGCGGTGGTTTCGCGGTGTGCCATACCTCAAATTCATCAAAAAGCCGGAATTTGCTGTTTGATAATATCATTTGTTCTGTAAAAACAGAAAATAAAGTACGTTTGTATTGTAATGGAAGCTTTTATCCGGCCAAAACGAAACAAATGAAAAGCCCACTTGACACCTTGGACCGCCAGCTGGTGAAATTGCTTCAGGCAAACGGTCGCGCCTCCATGCAAGATCTGAGCAACGAGACCGGCCTGAGTCGATCAGCCGTGTTTACGCGGGTCCGGAGGTTGGAACATGACGGTGTGATAACCGGCTATGCTGCCCAAACCAACCGCCGCGCGCTGGGACTTCAAATCCGGGCTTTTTGCAACGTCCAACTCAAACAGCACGACGCCCGCTTCCTCAAGGAATTCGAAGCGAACATCGGCGATTTCAGGGAAGTGCAGAGCTGCTACCACATCGCCGGGGCGTTTGACTACCTCATCGCCGTGGATGTGCCGGACATGGACGCCTATCACGAATTCATCTCCCACAAACTCGCGGCGATGGACAACATCGGCACGGTGCAGAGTTCCTTCGTGATGAGCGAGGTGCTCGAGCGCTGAGGTGTTTAATCGCGGATGGCAGCGATGCCGGGCAACACCTTGCCTTCCAAACACTCCAGCATGGCGCCGCCGCCGGTGCTCACGTAACTGACTTCGTCCGCTAAGCCCGCTTGGTTGATGGCCGCAACGGAATCCCCGCCTCCGATTAGCGTGAAGGCGCCGCTGTCGGCAGTGGCCTTCGCCAAGGCGGCTGCGACGGCGTTCGTGCCGTTCGCAAAAGTGGCCATTTCAAACACGCCCATGGGGCCGTTCCAGAGCACCGTCTTGCTGGTCAGCACCGCATCGACAAAGCGTGCGGTGGTTTCGGGACCGATGTCGAGGCCCATCCAGTCCGCTGGAATGGCGTTGGTGGGGACGACCTGGGTGTTGGCATCTGGCGCAAACGCATCGGCGCACAACGTATCGGCCGGCAGGAGCAATTCCGTTCCGCTGGATTGGGCCTTCTCGAGGATGGCCAAGGCTTGGGCGTGCATCTCCGGCTCGACCAGGCTGTTGCCGATGGAGCCGCCTTGAGCTTGCACGAATGTGTAGGCCATGCCGCCGCCCACAATCAAGCGGTCCACGCGGCCGATGAGGTGTTCGATGATGCCGAGCTTAGAGCTGACCTTGGCGCCACCGATGATGGCGGTCAAGGGCTTTTCGGGGTTGGCCAACACCTTGTCCAAGGCATCGATTTCACCGGCGAGCAGCGTGCCGAAGGCTTTGTCTTCTGGGAAAAACTTGGCAATGACTGCGGTAGAGGCGTGGGCGCGGTGGGCCGTGCCGAACGCATCGTTGATGTAGACGTCGCCGTTCTCGGCGAGTTGACCGGCGAAGAATTCGTCGCCGCTCTTCTCTTCCGGGTGGAAGCGGAGGTTTTCCAACAGCGCGACTTCACCGGGCTTCAAGGACTGGGTGACGTCCAGCGCGGCGTCTTCCACGCAGTCGGAGGCAAACTTGACGGACCGACCAAGCAACGCCTCGAGCCGAGGCAGGATGTGCTTCAAGCTGAATCCCTCATCGCGGCCTTTGGGGCGGCCGAGGTGGGACATGAGTACGGCCGAACCGCCTTGCTCCAAGACGTATTGGATGGTGGGCAGTGCGGCGCGGATGCGCGTGTCATCGGTTACTTCTCGGGCTTCGTTCAGCGGGACGTTGAAGTCCACGCGGATCAAGGCGCGCTGGCCTTGGAGGTCGAGGTCGGTGAGGTTCATGCGTCAGCAAACAATTGGGCGAGTCCTACTTTTTCTTCCACGCGGGCGGCCAAATCAGCAATGGCCACGCGCTCTTGGGCCATGGTGTCCCGGTCGCGGATGGTGACTGCGTTGTCGGTCAGGGAGTCGTGATCGACGGTGATGCAGAGCGGCGTGCCGATGGCATCTTGCCGGCGGTAGCGGCGGCCGATGGCGTCCTTCTCGTCGTACTGTACGTTGTGGTTCAGTTTCAACAGGTTGAGCACCTCGCGCGCTTTCTCCGGCAAACCATCCTTCTTCAACAACGGCAACACGGCCGCTTTCACCGGTGCCAACGGGGCAGGAATGTTCATGACGGTACGCTGCGATCTGTCTTCCAACGTCTCCTCGTTGTACGCCGCGCTCAATGTGGCAAGGAACATGCGGTCGAGGCCGATGGAGGTCTCCACAACGAACGGCACATAGCTCTCTTGCGTCTCCGGATCGAAGTAGCGGAGCTTGCGGCCGCTGTGCTCCTCGTGCTGGCTCAAATCAAAATCAGTTCGCGAGTGGATGCCTTCCAATTCTTTGAAGCCCATCGGGAAGTTGAATTCGATGTCGGCTGCTGCGTCGGCGTAGTGCGCCAATTTGATGTGGTCGTGGAAGCGGTGCATTCCATCGCCGAAGCCGAGGGCCTTGTGCCACTTTAAGCGGGCTTCCTTCCAGTACTCGTACCACTCGCCTTGCGTGCCGGGCTTGACGAAGAATTGCATCTCCATCTGCTCGAATTCGCGCATGCGGAAAATGAACTGACGCGCGATGATTTCGTTTCGGAACGCCTTGCCGATTTGGGCAATGCCGAAAGGCAGCTTCATGCGGCCGCTTTTCTGCACGTTGAGGTAGTTCACGAAAATGCCTTGCGCCGTTTCGGGCCGCAGGTAAATGATGCCGCTGTCGCCGCTCACGGCGCCCAATTCGGTTTTGAACATGAGGTTGAACTGGCGCACGTCGGTCCAATTGCGGCTTCCTGTGTCGGGATCGGCAATTTCGAGGTCTTCGATGAGCGTCTTCACGGCGGCCAAGTCCTCGGCATCCATCGCGGCCTTGAACCGGCTGTTGATGCTGTCGATTTGGGCTTGGCGGTCGAGGATGCGGCCGTTGGTGCTGCGGAACTGTGCCTCGTCAAAAGCGTCTCCGAACCGCTTGGCGGCCTTCACAACGTCCTTGTTGATTTTCGCCTCGATCTTGGCAATGTGGTCCTCGATGAGGACGTCGGCGCGGTAGCGCTTCTTGCTGTCCTTGTTGTCAATGAGCGGGTCGTTGAAGGCATCTACGTGACCGGAGGCCTTCCAAGTGGTGGGGTGCATGAAGATGCTGGCGTCAATGCCCACGATGTTTTCGTGCATGCGCACCATGGCGGTCCACCAGTACTGCTTGATGTTGTTCTTCAATTCGGCACCCAGTTGGCCATAGTCATAAGCCGCGGAGAGCCCGTCGTAGATTTCGCTTGAAGGGAATACAAAACCGTATTCTTTGGCGTGGCTGATGACTTTTTTGAGGAGGTCGTCGCTCATGAGTTTACGTTCTGACAAATGCAGCAGCAAAGGTAGCGCGCAATCCCGAGTCCATTACCTTTGGCGCATGGATTCCAACCCCCGTTTTGGACTGATTGGAAGCGGTTCGTGGGCCACGGCCATCGCCAAGATGTTGCTCACCAATACCGATGAATTGAATTGGTGGGTGCGCCGAGAGGAAACCAAAGACCATTTGCTCCAGTATGGCCGCAACCCCAATTACATCCAAAGCATTGAGTTTGATACCAGTCGCATCCATGTCACCACGGACATGCAAGCGGTCGTGGATGCGAGTGATGTATTGATTTTTGCCATCCCCTCGGGCTATTTGGACGCGACCATTCAGGAACACAAACCGCAACGGGTCGGCGACAAAATCCTCATCAATGCCATCAAGGGCATGGTGGAATACCACAGCATTCCCGCTCGGTACCTGCACAAAGAATTCGGGGTGCCGTATGAGCGCATTGGGTTGGTTGCCGGACCGTGCCACGCGGAGGAAGTGGCCAGGGAAAAACTCAGCTACCTCACGGTGGCGTGCCCGGACCAGACCATCGCACAGACGGTCGCAGACGCCATGGCCACACGCTACATCAAGATCCAAACGAGCGAGGACGTTTTCGGCGCGGAGCTCGCTGCCGTGCTGAAAAACATCTACGCCATCGGCGCGGGAATCGCCATGGGCCTCGGGTACGGCGACAACTTCCTGAGCGTACTCATTTCCAACGCCTCGCAAGAGATGAAGCGGTTCTTGGCGGCCATTCACGAACACGACCGGGACGTGAAGGAAAGCGCCTACCTCGGCGACCTGCTCGTGACGGCGTACAGCCCTCACAGCCGCAACCGCACCTTGGGCATGATGATCGGCAAAGGCTACAGCGTCAAGGGCGCCATCATGGAGATGAACATGGTCGCCGAAGGGTTCAATGGTTCTGCTGGGATTTTCCATTTGAATAAAAAATTCGAGGTCGAGATGCCCATTGCCGATGCCGTGTACCGGATTTTGCACGAGCGGATGTCCCCGGTGATTGAGATGCGCCTGCTCACGGAGGAGTTGGCATAAGTCCACAGGACAGGCAACCTGAGCCTGCTTTTTGCCGTTATTTGTTAGGAATGCGCTCTGCCCAATACATAGTGATGTGGTGTGCCCTTTTTACGGCACTGGTGGGTTCGAGCCAAACGGCGCGCGCCACGCGCCCATCGAATCCCCGAACCGTGCAGCACGCCAAAGCTCCAGTAGGGGTGTGGTTTGTGCCCAACGGCGGGCAGTGGGCGGACGAGGCGCGGTATGCCGCTCGTGTAAATGGCGGAGACTGGTGGTTGACCGAATCCGGTTGGAAAGTGGAGATGCTGGGCTCCGGATACGATGCCCTCGGTCGCCACGAATCGCCCTCAGGGCCGCTGGTCTCCTATGTGCTTGACGTGCAGTGGGAAGGCTGTCAACCGGCGGTCGCTTTCGCAGAATCTGGAACCCAAGCCACGCACCACGTGTCGTACTACCGAGGGAACGATCCTTCGCGCTGGGCATCCAAACTCAAGCCGAACAGCAAATTAGAAGCGCTCGAAGTGTGGCCGGGCATCAAGGCGGTCATTGACGGTGAGCGGGGCGATGCAGCGCACATCAAATGCGATTGGCACGTCGCTGCCGGTGCCGACCCCGGGGTGATTTCACTGCGGTACGAGGGGCTGGAATCCGAGGTGCAATCCGACGGCTCACTCAAGCATTTCATCGGCCCGCGCGTGGGCGATGGCGATGCGGCCACAGGCGCATGGGGGCACCTGGTCGAGGCCAAACCTTTCGCCTACCAACTGAACGGCACCCGCCTCGAAGAAGTATCCTGCGAATACGCCTTGGAACCCCTGGGAGATGGTACCCATCGCATCCGCTTTGTCTTGGGCGATTACGACCCGACGCGTGATCTGATCATCGACCCGGAAATTGAATTTGGCTCGTTCGTGGGTTCAACGGCAGACAGTTGGGGATTTACAGCTGCATACGACGACGAAGGACGACTGATTGGGGGATCGGGGGTCCGCGATAACGGCTACCCAACCACCGCGGGAGCGATTAGCACCACCTTCAGCGGCGGGGATTTTGACTTTGGTATCAGTGTTTTCTCCTCCGATGGCTCCATGTTGGAATACAGCACCTACCTCGGCGGTTCGCAGCGCGAATACCCGCACAGCTTGGTGACGGACGAGACCGGCGACATCTACGTCATGGGCACCACGGGGTCCCAGAATTTCCCGACCACCGCGGATGCCTACGAACCGAGTTTCATCGGGGGGCCATTCCTCGATTTGGGGGTGTTCAGTTTCTTCGGGATGTTCGAAAACGGGAGTGACATGGTGGTCGCCAAAATTGACGGCGTGGACGGTGCGCTGGAGGCCTCCACGTTTGTTGGAGGGTCCGAGAACGACGGCCTCAACCTCGGTCAAAAACTCAACTACAATTACGGCGACGTGTGCCGCGGTGAAGTGGTGATCGACCCGACAGGGTCCGTGTGGGTGGCGTCGAGTACACGCAGCGATGACTTCCCCATGGTGGATGCCTTCGATCCGGGGCTCAGCGGTCCGAGCGACGCCGTGGTGTTTCGATTGTCCAATGACCTCTCAAGCCTCGAGTTTTCGACGTATTTCGGCGGGGAATCGGACGATGCGGCATTTGCCATTCAGTTTTCTTCGGCGCAAGCCCTCGCTTACGTCACGGGAGGCACCAAAAGCAACGACCTACCGACCACACCGGGGGCCTACCAACCCGATTTGGCAGGGGATGTGGACGGCTACATTTTCTCCATGGACTATGAAGGCCTGCCGTTCTTGTCAACCGCGACCTATTTCGGAACAGACGATTACGACCAATCGTATTTCGTCCAGCTCGACACCGATAACCGCCCGCACCTATGCGGCCAAACCGTGGGCAGCGACATGGCCCTCGTGGGTGATGTGTACGATGCCAACCCCAACGGCAGCACCTTCGTTGTGCGGTTGAGTGAGAACCTGGAGACCGCCGAGTTTGTCACCCGCGTTGGATTGCCCATGTCCGGCGTCGACATCAGCCCGACGGCCTTCCTGGTTTCCGATTGCGACGAGATGTACATCAGCGGTTGGGGCGGTCAAACGAACTCGTCCAACAGCGCCTATGCTTCCCAATCCACCACCAGTGGACTGCCCACGACCGAAGGCGCGTTCCAGCTTAGCACGGACGGGAGTGATTTTTGGCTGGGGGTGCTCGCACCGGACGGGGCGGACTTGACCTACGGAACCTACTTCGGCGGGCCGTTTTCGAACGAACACGTGGACGGCGGCACCTCGCGCTTTGACAAAAACGGCACGGTGTATCAAGCGGTTTGCGCGGGCTGTGGCGGATGGGATGATTTCCCCACAACCACGGGCGCCTGGTCCACGACCAACGACGCGGGCAACTGCAACCTCGGGGTGTTCAAATTCAACCTGGGCTCATTGGTGGCGGACATTGAGATTGAGGCGCCGGACCTGATTTGCGCCGGGGATCCGATTCAATTCATCAACAACAGCATTGGCGGCACGGAATACGAGTGGTTGTTTGGGGATTTGAATTCGAGCGATGAAGAGAACCCCGAGTACATCTATGCGACACCGGGTGAGTGGGAAATCATGCTGATTGTTTCAGACGTCAGCGGGTCTGCCGGATGCTTGGAGCCGGACACCGCATTTGCCTATCTATTCATCGAGGACCCCCCCCAGCCCTTAATTGACGAAATCCCCCCCATTTGCGAGGGCGAATCGGTCAATCTGCAGGCCTACGGCACCGACGCCCTCCAATGGCAACCGGACCCCACGATGGATAATCCAACGGTCCCCAACCCCTTGGTGACGCCGACGGAAACCACCACGTATACAGTGGAGGACAGCAACCAGTGTGGGGTGGGCCAAGCTTCGGTTACGGTGGTGGTGGAAGTCCTGGTGACCGACATTTCGCCGGACATGACCATTTGCAATGGCGAGGTGGTGGAGCTGGAAGCAACGGGCGGCGCCGAAGTAATCTGGAGCCCGACAGCCGGGTTGGGTTCGCCCACCTCAGGAACCACGACTGCCAGCCCTTCGGAGACCACGACTTACACAGCCACGATTTCCACCCCGGCAGGATGCCTCGGTGAAGAGGACGTCACCATCAACGTCATCCAATCAGCCCCTGGCGGACAGACCTACCCAACGATTTACCTGTGCACGGGACAGGGCGTATTTTTGGAAGCCGCAGAGGGAGATAGCTACCTGTGGACCCCGGAAGACCTCGTGACCAATCCGTACAGCCAGAATCCGTACACCTCCCCATCGCAAAACACGACGTATTACGTCTCCATCTCCAACGCCTGCGGCGTGGGAACGGACAGCGTATCGGTGGAACTGGTTGCCCCCACCGCCTCAGCAACCGGCGGCGGGTGGATGTGCCGGGGTGAGACCATGGAGTTGAGCTCATCGGACGCAGTGTCGTACACGTGGTCACCTGCAGCCTTGGTTGCCAACCCCAACGCCCAAACCACCCAGGTATTCCCCATCGAGACCACCACCTTCACCATTTTCGCGACCGACCAGTTCGGCTGCACGGGCAGTTCGGAAATCACGGTGTACGTCTGGCAGCCGCCCTACGTGGACGCAGGGCCGGACCGCGAGGTGGATTGGTTGGATGAGGTCCGGTTGTTTGGGACCGTGGACGCGGACACGCTGTGGTGGTCCCCGGCAGAAAATCTGAGTTGCAGCGATTGCTTGACGCCGGAAGTCTTCGTGACTGGCCCGCAGTGGTTTGTGCTGGAATCGGTCTCACCTGAAGGATGCATCGCTCGCGATAGCACGTTCATCGACGTCTTTTACCCCGTGTATGTCCCCAATTCCTTCACCCCGAACAACGACGGTGTGAACGACGCCTTTTTTGTCGAGGGGGTCGAGGCACGGGGCTACCGGCTCGAGATTTACAACCGCTGGGGTGAATTGCTGTTTTACAGCGAAGACCCCACTGAACCGTGGATCGGCAACCGCCAGGTACAGGATTCGGATTACTTCGTTCCGGACGGGGTGTATCCGTGGCGGCTGCGGTTTGAATTGCGGGATGGGCCGCGGCTTGTCGAGGGAACCGTGACCCTCGTTCGGTAGTGGAAATGCTTGCAGGATAGGCGGGATTCGCCTACTTTCGGTGCACGATTGCACGCCATGCGCATCCTTGACCAATACCTTCATCCGCTCTTTTTGGACCACGACTGCATCGTAGTGCCCGGACTGGGAGGCTTCGTATGCAACCGACAGCCTGCGCAGTACGACGAAGGGCGACAGGAGTTGACGCCTCCGTACCGTTCGGTTTTGTTCAACGAACGGCTTGTGCACCACGATGGCGTGTTGGCGCAAGCTGTATCACGCGCCCAAGGCATGACATTTGACCAAGCTGTTAAGGCGATTGAGCTGGAAGTGGCCCAACTGAAGACGGACATCACCGGTGGCAGCACCGTTGCGATTGAGCGAGTTGGCCGGTTGTACAAGGGCCGCAACGAGCGGGTTCAATTTTTGGCAGACGAAGAGATGGAACGCATGCTGCGGTCCTTTGGATTGCGCAACATCCCGCTGCGACCCATCGCCGAGGCTACAGCGAAACCGCCCATTCATCAACCCGCGAAAGGGAAGGTGATTCAGATGCCTTCGCCACCTGTTTCGGCGCCATTGGCGCGCATTGCCGCGGCGTTGGCCGTGCCGGTCCTCGGTGGACTGGGAATGTTCGTTGCCGATAGCTGGGACGTGCAGGACGCGCGCATGAGCGCTATCAACGTGCCTGCGGCTGTGGCCGCGTTTGAGCCCCGGTTTGAAGGAGAGGCGGTTCCGAGCTGGAGCGATGTAGAAGCGCTGGAAGAAACGGCGGCCTTAGCGCCAGAAGTGGAAGCCGCTGTGGAACGGCCAACAACCGAAGAGATCGGCGTACCGGTAGCTCTGGAGGATAACCCCGGGCTGTACATGCTGGTGGCTGGGGCGTTTTCGGTAGAGGCCAATGCGCAGGCGCTCGCCAATCAGTTGGCAGCCAATGGTTTCGATGCGGAAGTTTTCGAACAAGACGGAGGGCTGCACATCGTGACCTATGCGACCCATTTGGAGGAGCAAAGTGCCCGCATGCACCTCGAGGAATTGCGAAAGCAGGAGATTTCTCAGAATGCATGGCTGAAGCCTTGGAAAGTCATCCGATAACATGACGGCGCTCCCGGAAGCGGTCATCCTCGATTTTGGCGGGGTGCTTTACGACATCGATTACGATGCTCCCGTTCGTGCTTTCAAGGCGCTGGGCGTGGATGATTTTGCGGGGCTCTACAAGCAAGCCGGCCAATCCCCTGAATTCGATGACTTGGAAAGCGGACGCATCGCTCCCGAGGCGTTTTACCGGTTTATGGAAAGCCACTGTGCACACGGGACGACGCGCCAAGCCGTCGTGGACGCGTGGAACAGCATCTTGATCGGCATGCACCCCTCTCGCGTGGAGTTGGTGCAGGCGCTCGGCCTGCAAACGCGGCTCTACATCTTTTCCAACACCAACGTCATCCACGCGCACGTGTTCGAGGCCTGGATGGAACAGGCGTTTGGGCTGAGTGCGTTTCGATCAGCGTTCGAAGGGATTCACTACAGCCATGAACTCGGCATGCGCAAACCCGATCCTGCGGCCTTCCTCGCTATTTGCAAGGGCCATGGCATCTCGCCGGAACGGACGTTGTTTATCGACGATTCGAAGCAGCATGTCGACGGCGCTGCACAAACGGGGTTGGAAGCCCATTGGCACCATCCCGTCGACCGGGACGTGGCGGTGTGGTTGGCGAAGCGTGGATTCGACATCCCGGAAGCCGCTTACCGCAATCAGGCCTGATTCGCAGCCGCGGTCATCTGGTCGTGCACTTCCTTGAACCGGTCTTCTGAGCAGGGTTGGGCGCCTTGTTCGAGCAGCAAGAAAACCTCCCGACCTCGGGCCTCTTCGGCGTAGTTCTTTCCGCCTTGCGACCATTGAACGCGCCCGTTTTGCTTCGTGCATTGGATCACGTGTGCGGCGGATTCCCCGAAGTGGAACACCCACAGGCTGTCCGAATCGGGCCGGTGTTCGAGGCACGCGATGGCAGCCGTAGCACCGTCCCAGAACTTCTCACTGAATTCATCGAGGCAGGCCTCGACATCGGTCGAGCCTTCCCGGAGTTTTCGTTCCCAATCATCTGCCGCGATGCCTTCGGACGCGAGGAACTTGACAAATTCCGGGCGCACGGCCTCGAGCTCTTCGATGGTGAGCCTGCGGTAGCGCTGCATGGGTTCGCTTATTCGTTGATGCCTTCCAGCATCATGAAGAACGCATACTCCATGGCCGTCTCACGCAAGCGCTTGAAACGACCGGATGCACCGCCGTGTCCGGTTTCCATGTTGCAGTCCATGATGAGCAGGTTGTCGTCCTTCTTCACTTCGCGCAACTTGGCCACCCATTTGGCGGGTTCCCAGTATTGCACTTGGCTGTCCCAGTAGCCCGTGGTGACGAGCATGTGGGGGTAATCTTGAGCCGTGACATTGTCGTAGGGGCTGTAGGACATCATGTAATCAAAGCTGTCCTTGTTTTTGGGATTGCCCCACTCGTCAAATTCACCCGTGGTCAGTGGAATGGTCTCGTCCAACATGGTGTTGATGACATCGACAAATGGCACCGCGGCGATGACGCCGTTGAACAATTCAGGCGCCATGTTGATGACAGCACCCATCAACAAGCCACCGGCTGATCCGCCCATGGCGTAGAGGTGATCAGGCGAGGTGAAGCCGAGTTCACACATGGCCTTGCCGCAGTCGACGAAGTCGGTGAACGTGTTCATTTTATTGAACATCTTGCCGTCTTCGTACCACGCGCGGCCCATTTCCTGTCCGCCGCGGATGTGTGCCATGGCGTAGACGAATCCGCGGTCAAGCAGGCTCAAGCGTGTGCTGGAGAACCCAGCATCCATGCTGTAGCCGTAGCTGCCGTAGGCGTAGAGCAAGAAGGGGTTGTTGCCGTTTTTCTCAATGCCCTTGCGGTAGACAACCGAGACAGGCACCATCGTACCGTCCCGCGCTTCCACCATGACGCGTTCGCTTTGGTAGTTGGCCGGGTCAAATTCGCCGCCCAAGACCTCGGCTTGCTTCAGCGTTTCGGTGTCCTTGGTCGCCATGTCCGTTTCGAAGACGGTGCTCGGCGTGGTCATGCTGGTGTACCCGTAGCGCAGGCGTTGGGTATTGAAATCAGGGTTGGCGCCGACATACGCAGAGTACGCCGGGTCGGGGAACTCGATGTAGTAATCTGCGGCGTCGTCCCAGCGCTTGACTCGGATTTGGTTCAAACCGTTGGAGCGCTCGGAGACCACGAGGTAATCCTGGAAGATGTCAATGCCTTCGAGCAACACGTCATCGCGGTGCGGCAACACGTCCTCCCAGTTGTCGTAGGTCGTTGCGTTAACCGGAGTGCGGACCAGCTTGAAGTTCTTGGCATCGCGGTTGGTCGTGATGTAGAAGTGGTCACCGTAGTGGCTGCATCCGTACTCCAGGTCGCGTTCGCGCGGTTGAATGATTTGCCACGCGCCCTCGGGGGTGTTGGCATCGAGGAAACGCCACTCGCTGCTCACGGTGGAGTAGCTTCCAATCATGAGGTAGGCCTCGCTCTTGGTTTTGCCGACTCCGCAAGAAAAGGTCTCATCGGCTTCTTCGTAGACCAGTTCGTCTGCGGTGGCATCGGTGCCCAAAACGTGCTTGTAGATGCGGTAAGAACGCAGGGTAACCGGGTCCTTCTTGGTGTAGAAAACCGTGCGGTTGTCGTTGGCCCATGTGGCGCCTCCGCTGATGTTGGGGATGCGGTCGTCGAGGATTTCTCCGGTGGCCAAATCCTTGAACTGCAAGGTGTATTCTCGGCGGCTAACGGTGTCCACGCTGAACGCAAGCAAGTTGTTGTTGGTGCTTACAGAGCGTCCACCAACGGCGAAGTAGCTGTACCCTTCCGCCATTTCATTGACGTTGAGCATGATTTCTTCTTCGGCATCGAGACTGCCCTTCTTGCGGCAGTGGATTGGGTATTCCTTGCCTTCCTCATACCGGGTGTAGTAGTAGTATCCGTTGTCCAACAACGGAACGCTTTGGTCGTCTTGCTTGATGCGGCCAACGATTTCTTCAAAGAGGGATTCCTGGAATGCCTCGGTTGGCTTCAATACTTCTGTTTTGTAGTCGTTCTCGGCGTTGAGGTAATCGACGACAGCGGTGGTCTGTGCATCCGGAGTCTCTGCTTCTTTTTGCGCGTCGCTGAGGCGCATCCAGAAGTAATCATCCTTAAGCTGGAGGCCGTGGATTTCAGTGATGTGCTCTTGTTTCTCGGCTACCGGGGCAGCGGAAAACTGGGATTCATTGAATTCGGGTTGGGTCGAATCGTTCATGTTGGAATCAGAAGTTGAGCAGGAAAACAGGCCAAATGCAGCAAAACTGACAATGGCCAAGGATCGAAATGAAGTGTGCATGAATCTGCGGTTTGGGCCGCAAAGTTAATCGACTTCTCCCCTCGCGATGCGCTCCTCCAAGGCTTTCAGGTCGTCCGGGGTATCAACGGCGTGGGTGGGGTGTGTGGTGCGTCCGACGCTGATGCGCCAGCCGTGTTCCAACCACCGGAGCTGCTCCAGGCGCTCGGCTTTTTCCAGGGCTGTGGGGTGCAGGTGAGTGAGGGCATCAAGGGTGCCTCGGGCAAACGCATACAGTCCGACGTGTTCCAACCAAGGTCCCTCCCCGGAGGGCAGGGGCAGGCGGCTGAAATACAGCGCGTGCCCGTTCAGGTCACACACCACCTTGACCCGGTTCGCATTCGTCCGCTCGGGGTCGTCTACGGACTTGGGACGGGCGAGCGTGGCGATTGATGTACCGGCCTTGCGGATGAGTTGGGCGAGTTTCTGCAATTGCTCTGGATGGACAAACGGCTCATCGCCCTGCACATTTACCACCCATGTAGCTTCGTACCCGACCTCTGCTTCCCATTGGCACAGCGCCGCATGGCAGCGCAGCGTTCCATTGGCCAGGTCGGAGCCGGTCATCCGTGCATCTGCCCCCGCATCGCGTGCAGCGCTCGCAATGCGCTCATCGTCTGTGGCGACGAGGATGTGGTCGAACGCCCCCGATTCGCGCACGCGTTCAACCACGCGCGCGATCATCGGTACGCCGGCAATCCGCGCCAAGGGCTTCTCGGGAAAACGCGTGGAACCAATGCGCGCTGGGATGACAGCAACAAGGGCGGCTGAACGTTCGGGCATCAGTCGATTTGATAGGTGTACATCAACGAGGTTAGGCGCGGGGCTTCCATGGATAGGGGCCGAATGGAATATTCAGCGTTGGTCAAGTTGCTAATGACCAATGATAATTTATGGCCGTTGGTCCACTCCCGTCCGATGCGCGCATCAAAAATCCAGGGCAATTCGGGATTTTCTTCAAGCCAGCCTCTTACGCCCCAATTGATTCCAGATAGGTTGGAGTCCTCTTCGAATTCGATAAAGGCAGCGTCGAAATTTTTCAAAGCGGTTTGGTACCGCGCACTGAGTCCGCCGAAAAATTTCTGCCCTGAAACTTGAACATCAAACCGGAATACGTGAGGGGAACGGTACTTCAGCAACATGCCCTCAGAATTGTAGCTGGTGCTGAGGTAGGTGGTAGGCGTACCATCCGGATCGGGGTTGTAATTGTAGTCGGGTGTGGTGCTAATTGGATTCGTATAGGTATAGCCTGTCATGAAGTCGGCTTGAAAGGTTGGTGTTGTCAGGCGTCCGGTGATTGATGATTCAACGCCCGTGACACGGCTGCCTCCCGTATTCGCACTCATGAATCCCAATCCATACGCATTGTCCAAGCTCGGCACTTCACCTTCATCTGGCCCCCATTGGCCGAATGTGAATTCGATGAAGTCCTCGTAATCCTGTCTGAACAAGGCCAGGTCGAAAAAGCCTACGATGTTGCCAATGCGGGTATTTTTGAAGGCGAATCCCTGCTTGACCGCTACTTCTGCCGACCATGAAAATTCAGGTCGAAGCTCCTCATTCGGATAAATCTGCAGGGCTCCGAGGCCTGTGCGGATGTAGCGTTCGGCGATGGTAGGGAAGCGGAATCCTTGGCCGAAACAGCTGCGAATGAATGTGGCTTCAGCGACTTGGTAATTCGCGCCCAAACGGAAAACAGGCTTTCCCGCCCCTTTGCCGTTGACGGAGAAATGCTCGTACCGCGCGCCACCGGCTAACTTGACGCGTTCGCCAAGCGACTGGTCCACCTGAATGTAGGCCGCGCGATTGGACGCGGAGTTGATACCATCTGAGGAGCCGCCGGAGTACAATTCTGCGCGGCTCAGTGCCACCATATTCACCAAGCCTGTCGTTAGGTTGAGCCCCTCGATGCCCCACTGCTCTCCGGTGGTGTGAACCTGGTACTCTGAATAAATTACATGGGAGCCGTTCGATTGCTCGTTGTCGTTGTCGTTGTTGAGGTATTGCCAGCGGTTGCGGAAGCTGTGCCGGGTCCCGTCGGGCGTGAGGTATTGCACATACGGGTCGACGGTTCCAATTAATTGGTTGGTGCGTGTCGCTGCTCCACCAAAGGCCCCGTAGATCGAGTCGGGCGCGACTTGCCAAATCAAGGTGTTCAGGGATTCCCCGAGTTGCCAATTGGCATTGAGTCCGTACACAAGGCCTTCCACCTTGGTATCTCGCTTGCGGAGGTTCGTATTAATGCGAGTACGATGTTCTGCCCCATAACGATCGACGGTACGGTCGAGCAATTCAACTCCGATTAATGAAGGGGAGAAGTGGTAGTCTCGTACATTGAATTGGGCGTCTTCTTCTGGCGCAAGGAAGCCATCGTCACGGAGAATGTTACCGCCAATGACGATGTCCCACTTACCGAGTTGTTGGCTGTGCAAGAAACGCAGGTTGGACTGCTGAGGCCTGACGTTCCACGTTTTGGCTTGCTCAGTCCTCGGGTCAGAATAAAAGCCCACTTGCCGTGTGATACGCGTCAAGGGCCGCGCATCAGGAAAACGGGTGCGAACATTGATTACCCCGCTTAAAGCGGCACTACCGTACAACACACTCGATGCGCCTTTGATGATTTCAATTTGCTCCAGGTTTTCGAGCGGTAAAAAGCCCCAGGTTGGTCTACCGGCGTCGCCGCTGAGGACGGGCAGGTCATCGACCATGATCATGACACGCGACCCGGCTCCGTAGCTGAATCCGCTTCCGCTTCGGATTTGCGGCTCACCGTTGACAAAAGTTACACCGGGGGTCATTTCGAGGGCCGTTTCCAAGGTGGTCGTTCCTCGGCTTTCCACAATGCGAGGTGGGAGAACGTCGACCGAGACAGTGACCTCAGCTGCGGATTGTTCGAAACGACCGGCGGACACAACAACAATGTCGAGCGCTTCAGCTGTGGAAGAGAGCGACCAATCCAAGGCGTAGCTTTTGCCTGCAACCAACTGTGCGATTTCCCGCTCCAAGGTTTCCATTCCGATGTAGCTGCAACTCAAGGTGACGCGTTGTCCTGCCCATGCTCGGAGGTCCAGGGTATAGGTCCCATCGGGAAGACTGACGTCGCCGAGCACGTCGCCGGCAGGATTTTTGGCGGTGATGAAGGCGCCGGGTAAGCCCCCTCCTGCATCGTCAGTGACCGCACCGGAGAAGGTTTGTGCGGAGCTGCTGAAAGCCAAAATCAAGGCGAACAGCAACAACAAATGTCGTGGCATCATTCCTGCAAGATGCAACATTTGAACGAAAGTGAGTTTTTGCGCTGCGCGGGGAAACTGAGCCAGCGGCGGTGGAATTCTTGACAGAACTTACGGTGTGGACCGGTTGGAAGCGTGGTGGATATTGGCGGGAATTCCCGGGTGGGGCCCGAAGCAAGTCGAGCGGGCAGTTCGCCACGCGGGGTCACTCGATCGGGCAGTGGAACGGGCGCTCCCGCGGCTGCCCAATGCGGATGATTGGCTTTCCAACCGGCTGCGCGAGTTGCATACGGAACGGGCTCGAGGGCGTTGGGCAATGGCTTGGGACGACCCCGATTTCCCGCAGGCGTGGCGAGAGCTTCCCGACCCGCCGTTGGTGGTTTTTGGCGAGGGAGTACCATTCAGCGTGGAGGATTCCAGCTGCCACACCGCGATTGTTGGAACCCGCAAATGCTCTGATGAGGCCCAACGTGTGGCATTTGAATTGGGCAAGACATTGGCACAGCGGAGTGCAACGGTTGTCAGCGGCTTGGCGCGCGGAGTGGATGCCGCAGCGCACCGTGGAGCTTGTTACTTAGGCCACCGAACGGTCGGAATCTTGGGCGGAGGCGTCGGCAACGTTCAGCCGCGATCAAGTGTTCCCATTGCTACGCGCATGGTGGAGCTGGGGGGTGCCGTCCTGTCGGAGCGCGTTACGGGGGAGCCAGTTCATCGGTGGCATTTTGCGGCCCGCAACCGACTTGTGGTTGGGCTATCCGATGCCGTGGTCGTGGTCCAGAGTCCGGCCAAGGGCGGGGCGTTGATTTCGGCGCAACTCGCATTGGATTCGGGCGTGACCTGTTGGGTATACCGACCGGATAAGGGACTGGACACTCCACCGTGGGCAGGGAATCGAAAACTGCTCGATGAGTTCCCGTCCATGGGCTGGCATTCGGTCGAAGCGTTGGCTGAACGGATTACCAAGGGCCATGGCATCGTGAATGCTTTCGTTGCGGAAAGCGGGCTGCCTCCGGCATTCCGGTCTACCTGGCGTCACATCATGCAAACCAGGGGCGCTCAGCTGGATGTCCTTGCGATGCGCACCGGCACCGATGCCGCAAGCCTGCAAAAGCAATTGCACGCCATGGAGTTGGGGGGCTGGGTGCGAAGGATGCCGGGGGGCTGGTACGTTCCCTTGAAAATTTAGGATTCAGCCGGGGGCTCGCTTTCCGCTTCTGCAGGTTCATCCAGGGCTTCTTCGGAATCACTTTCCCCTTCTCCTTGAACCATGTCGGGCACCAAGGTGACGCCGCGCAAGGTGATCCCGTTTTGTACCAGCGCAATGGTCATTATGATGCTGGTCACAAGGATGATTACAAGCAGAATGCCCTGGTCGAATTGCGGCTGCGCAAACTGAGAATAAGCCCCTTGAATTTGGAAGAACAAAAGGATCGTGATCAGGCCACGCGGTGCGATATACAACAACGGGAAAATTCGCTTGCGTTGGAACAGCAGCAGGCTGATGAAGCGCACACCGAAGAGCACGCAGCAGATAATCAGTCCTTCCGTAATGACGTGCAGGTCCGTCAACGACACCAATGATACGGTCATCCCAAAGAGGACAAAAAAGAATGTTCTTATGACAAAGGCCGTCTCAAGCGTAAGCAAATGGTAATCCCGGTGCAATTCATGCATACGCTGGTCGTCGAGCAGTTTGGCAGGCGATGGCAGCCACTGCAGGCGCTTCTTTTTTAATGTCCAGTTCGGAAAGAAAATCCGGTGGTTATTAAGCATCAACCCAAAAATCAGGATGAGCACAAGCGGACTCAGGTGGAGCAATTTTTGGATGGAGTAGATCAGGAGGAGTACGGCGATGCTCAAGAATAGCTTCACGGAACTGGTGATCTTTTGAAGGATGTAAACCAGCAGGTAGCTCACAAGCACGGCCAGCACGAGGGTCACAACTAGGTTGGTTCCGATGCTTGCAATGACAGAATTCGTGCTTTCTGCATCCGAATTTCCGAGCAAAATGTAGAAAGCCATGATGCCAAAAATGTCAGAGAACGTGCTCTCGTACACCATGAATTCTCGGTCATTCTTATCCAAACCCGAGACGCTGGGGATGATGATGGCGCTGCTCATGATCGACAGCGGGATGGCGTACACCCAACCTTCAAACGTGGGGATGCCCATGGACATGTTGAGGAAGGCGGCAATGGCAGCTGAGCTTCCGAGCAACGCCAACAACGCCATAGTCGCACTTTTGACGATCAAGGGCATTTTGTCCCGGGTTAAATCCAATTCCAGCGCGGCTTCGAGGACGATGAAAATCAATCCGATGGTACCGAGCAATTCAAGGACCAAGGATTCAAATGGGATAGAGGTTAAGCCAATGGCGTTCAAACCCTCGCGCAAAGCGATGCCCATGCCAATCAAAACCAAAACGCTTGGAATGTTCGTGCGCTTCGCAAGCAGGTTGGCGAAGTAGCTCAGGATGATCACCAGCGAGCCCCCAATGACGAGGCCGTAAGCGTTGATGTCAGCGACGGTCATGCAGGTAAGGTACGCAGGTTCAACCGAACTGGCCGGTGATGACCCGCCAAATGTCATTGCCCAGCGCCAAGGCCATTAAGCCCAAGAGCAGGACAATGCCCACCGTTTGGGCCCATTCGAGAAATTTGTCAGGCGCCGGTCGGCCCACGACCATCTCGTACAGCAAGAAGACCACGTGGCCCCCGTCCAACGCGGGAATAGGCAGCAGGTTCATGAAGGCCAAAATCAAGGAGAAAAAGGCGGTATTGCGCCAAAAGATTTCCCAATTCCACCCGGCATCAAAAATGCTTCCAAAGGTCACCAAACTGCCCACCTGACTCGCCCCGGAACGGCTGAACAAAAACCGCATCGAAAGCACGTATTCTTCCAAGGTGGTCCACGCGAGGGCGAACCCGCTAACGAGTGCTTCCCCGGGGCCGTAGGTGCGCTCTTCCAATTGGAATTCCGGCATGGTCATGGGGTCCTTTTGCAGGAATCCCAGTTCGCCGCTGCTGTCGGTTCGGCAGGTCAATTGCAGGCGTTCGTACGCCCCGCGAATCACCCCCACCTCGATGTCGGTCGCCGGATGCGCCCGGAGGTATTCCAGTACATCGCCATGAAAACCAACTGCAGCACCGTCGAGCGTCACAATGCGGTCACCGGGCATCAGCCCGCCTGCTTCCGCGCCGGAACCGGGGCTGATGGTTTCCACCAGCGCGGGTACGCGCAAACCAAACGGCCTCCGAATCGAGCTGTCCACCAAAAACTGCCCCAGGTCCTCTTCGAACACGAGCTGCACGCGCTCGCCATTGCGTGTGAGTTCGACCTCGCTCACGGGGTCGAAAAACAGGGACCGCCGGATTTCGGTAAACGAAGCCGGGGTTTCGCCGTTGATGCTGACGACTTGGTCGCCGTCTTCAAAGCCCAGTGGCTTCAGGCGCTCATCCACCTCCAATCCGTAGGGGATGCGTTCTGCGGGCAGGACGGTTTCGCCCCAAACGAGCAGGACCATGCTGTAAATGGCAAAGCCGAGGATGAGGTTGACGATGATCCCCCCCAACATGATGATGAGGCGCTGCCATGCAGGCTTGGATCGAAATTCCCACGGCTGCGGAGGCTGCTGCATCTGCTCGGTATCCATCGACTCATCGATCATCCCGGAGATTTTGACGTAGCCCCCAAGTGGCAACCAACCAATGCCCCATTCGGTCTCGCCGATTTGCTTTTTGAAGAGCGAAAAACCGGGGTTCATGAAGAGGTAAAATTTCTCCACCCGGGTCTTGAACGCACGCGCCGCCCAGTAGTGACCAAATTCGTGAAGCACCACCAAAATGGACAGGCTGAGCAGAAGTTGAGCGGCTTTGATGAGTGCGACCATGGGAAACGTTTAGAGCGGCAAATTTAGGATGCATTTCCACGGCCACCCCGGGGGGAGGTTGCGAATAAAGTTGAATCTCAAAATTTCAACGCTTCGACTCGCGTTTCGTGCCTTATTCTTGTAGAACGAATGGCCAAGAAAAGCGCGAAATCCTTCAAGAAAAAAGCCCAGCCATCGTTCACCCGGCAGAAGGTGTGGACCTGGCTGATCGGTTTGGGTCCGTTGCTGGGCCTCGCCGGCTTGACGGTCTTGGCTTCGTTCGGTGAATTGCCGGATACGGACACCTTGGCCAACCCTAAAACGGACCTCGCCACCCGGGTGTTCACGACCGACGGAAAGCTCATCGGCCGGTACTATGCCGAGAACCGAGCGGACGCTCGGTATGGTGAACTACCAGCCAACCTCGTCGACGCCCTCATCAGCACCGAGGACGCACGCTTCGCGGGGCACAGCGGCATCGACTTCATCGGTTTGGCACGGGCCATCGCTTACATGGGCAAGCGCGGCGGCGGGTCGACCCTCACCCAGCAATTGGCCAAACAGCTCTTTACGGAGCAGTACGACCGGACGAGCAGGTTGGAGCGGGCGTTCCTCCAAAAACCGAAAGAGTGGATCATCGCGGCGCGCCTCGAACGGTTCTACACCAAAGACGAAATCGTCGCCCTCTACCTCAACCGCTACGACTTCTTGAACCAGGCGGTCGGGGTGAAGTCCGCCGCCAACATCTACTTCGACAAGGACGTGAGCGAATTGGAGCTGCATGAATCGGCTATGTTGGTGGGCATGCTCAAAAACAGTTCGTTGTTCAACCCGCTGCGGCGTCCCGAGCTCGTGCTCAACCGGCGGAATGTGGTGTTTGGTCAAATGCAGCGCTACGGCCGCATCACCGACACCGAAGCCGACTCGTTGCGGGCCCTCCCTCTGGGGTTGAATTACCAAAAAGTCAGCCACGACGAAGGCTTGGCGCCGTACTTCCGCGAAGCCCTGCGGGCAGAATTGAAGGAATTGTTCGGCGCGAAAGACGCCCAAGGTGACTGGGTGCTTGCCAAAGCAGACGGCGCCCCGTACGACTTGTACCGTGACGGCATTCAGGTGCACACGACCCTCGACAGCAGGCTGCAGGCCGCGGCCGAAACGGCGGTACAACGCCACCTCGGCGAAGAGTTGCAGGCCACCCTCAACCGCGATCTCCGGACGCGGAGCAAGTCGGAATGGCCGTTCTACGAAGGCATTGAACGGAGCGACCGCGACTTGATTATCAACCAAGCGAAGAAGCAGAGCGAGCGCTACCGCGTCTACGCCGGAAAGTTCTGCCCCGAATGTGAACGTCCGGGCTTCTACATCGAAAAGGAGGACAACGCCGAAGGCGATCCCATCTGGCACTGCGATGAGGAGAAAGGCGGGTGCAGCCACACGTGGCACCGGCCATCGACCAAAGAAATTGACGCCAAGTTCAAGGAGCCGGTCGCGATGCGGGTCTTCACCCACCAAGGACCGCGCGACACCGTATTGAGCCCGCTCGACTCCATTCTCTACCACAAGAGCCTGCTGCATGCGGGGTTGATGTCCATTGAACCTCAGACCGGTCATGTCAAAGCGTGGGTTGGCGGGATGGATTACCGCTACTTCAAGTACGACAACGTGTCGCAATCCAAGCGCCAGGTGGGGTCCATTTTCAAGCCGTTCGTTTACGCCACGGCGCTGCGCTACGGCATGGAGCGGTGCACGGAATTGCCCAACCAACGCATCTGCGTTGAAATGCCCGGCGACCAGCCCGATTGGTGCCCGGACAACAGTGACTTCGAGTACGGCGAAGTCGTGACGCTGGAGTACGCTTTGGCCAATTCGATGAACACCATTTCGGCCAAGCTGATCAAGGAGTTTGGGCCGGAGCGGGTGATCCAGCTGGCCCGTGCTTTGGGCATTGAATCGAAAATACCGGCGGTTCCATCCATTGCGCTGGGAGCCTCGCAGTTAACGTTGAAGGAAATCACTTCGGCCAACGCGGCCTTGGTGAATGGAGGCGTGTACGTCAAACCGACCATCATCACGCGGATTGAGGACAAGTACGGCAACGTGATTTGGACGCCGGAACCGGTGCTTCGCCAAGGCTTGGATGAGCGGACCGCTTACACGGTGGTCGACATGATGAAGGGCGTGGTCGATGGCGCCTACAACCCCAAAACGGGTGAGCGCAAAGGCACGGGCATCCGCCTCCGCATGGACATCGAACGCCGGCTGTACGACAACATCAAAGTTCCCATGGCCGGGAAGACGGGCACGACGCAGGGCCACTCGGACGGGTGGTTCATGGGCATGACACCAGACTTGGTCACCGGCGTGTGGGTCGGCGCTCAGGATCCGGCAGTTCGTTTCAGCACCATCGCCAATGGCCAGGGCGCGAACACGGCTTTGCCGATTTACGGATTTTACATGAACGCGGCCTACGCCGATGAGAGCCTCGGGTTGAGCCAAGCTGATTTTGTGCGGCCGGAGGGCATGGGCTTGGATTCGCTCGATTGCCGGCAATTGATGGAGCTCAACCAAGCGACGTTTGGTGGCAGCGGCGCGGGCTTTGACGACGACGATTTGTTTCAATGATCAACAAAACGACATGGCTATTTCAAAAGTGGTAACGGGCAGCGCAGCCGCGTGTTCCGGGGTCCAATCGGGCATGACGCTCATGCTGGGCGGCTTCGGACTGTGCGGCATTCCCGAGTGCAGCATTGCCGAATTGGTCCGGCTGGAGGTGAACGACCTCACGTGCATCTCAAACAACGCTGGGGTGGATGATTTTGGCTTGGGCTTGCTCTTGCAGAAGCGCCAAATCCGTAAAATGATCAGCTCCTACGTCGGCGAGAACGACGAGTTTGAACGCCAAATGCTCAGTGGAGAATTGGAAGTGGACCTGATTCCCCAAGGCTCTTTGGCCGAGCGCTGCCGCGCCGGTGGTGCGGGCATTCCTGCATTTTACACACCTGCAGGCTTTGGAACAGAAGTGGCGGAGGGCAAGGAAGTGCGGAAGTTCAATGGCAAACCCCACATTTTGGAAAGCGCCCTGACCGCAGACTTTGCATTTGTCAAAGCGTGGAAAGGGGACACGGCGGGCAACCTGGTCTACAAGGCCACGGCCCGCAACTTCAACCCCATGATGGCCATGGCCGGCAAAATCACCATTGCAGAGGTCGAGGAATTGGTGCCAGAAGGGACCCTCAACCCCAATGAAATCCACACGCCGGGGATTTTCGTGCAGCGCATTTTCAAAGGGGAGGGCTACGAAAAACGCATCGAGCAGCGCACCGTTCGCCCGCGTCAAACTGAATCAAACGCCTGAGCCATGCTCGATAAAAACGGAATCGCAAAGCGCATTGCGCAAGAAGTCCGAAACGGTTGGTACGTCAACCTCGGCATCGGTATCCCCACCTTGGTGGCCAACTACATTCCCGATGGGATGGAGGTGGAGTTTCAATCCGAAAACGGCATCCTCGGCATGGGCCCCTTCCCGTTGGAAGGAGACGAAGACGCCGACCTCATCAACGCCGGAAAGCAAACTATCACGGCCATGCCGGGCGCGGTGTACTTTGACAGCGCCACATCGTTTGCCATGATCCGCGGCCAACACGTCCAACTCACGGTGCTCGGCGCCATGGAGGTGGCCCAAAACGGGGACATCGCCAACTGGAAGATCCCGGGCAAAATGGTCAAGGGCATGGGCGGTGCGATGGACCTCGTCGCCAGCGCCGAGAACATCATCGTGGCCATGATGCACACGAACCGTGCGGGGCAGTCGAAGCTATTGGAGGCCTGCTCCCTCCCGTTGACAGGCGTCGGATGCGTCAAGCGGGTGGTCACCAACCTCGCTGTGCTCGACATTCGAGAAGGCGCTTTCCACCTGGTCGAGCGTGCTCCCGGGGTGACGGTCGAGGAGATTGTCGCCGCGACCGCCGGCACCCTGGTCGTACCGGACGATGTGCCGGAAATGCAGATCAGCTGAGGGCGGCGACCCCTTTCTCCAGGCGCGCCAGTGTTTCCGCTTTCCCGAGAAAGGCCGCAAAATCGAACATCGAAGGGCCGCCTCCCGTGCCAGTTAACACCAACCGGAACGGCAACAGCACGGCGCCGAACCCGAGTTCGCGTGCTTCCAAAAACGCCTTGAATTCACGCTCCACCGTGGCCGAGTCGAACGCCTCGATGCCGCGAAGCACCTCCGCGAGGTCGTTCAGGTAACCGGCCGTTTCGGGCTTCCACTTTTTGCGGACCAGTTTCTCATCGTACGCCTCGGGCGCGTCGAAGAGGTAACCGGTCGCCGGGATTTCATGCAGGAACTGCACGCGCTCGAGGAACATGTCCAACACCGCTTGGCACTGGCCGCCGGACCAGCCGTCCATCTTTCCTTTAGCAGCCGTTTTGAGGGGATCGATCCACCGGCTCGTGTCGCCTTGGCGCAGGTATTGCTCGTTGAACCACAGCGTTTTGTCGGGGTTGAATCGAGCACCGGCTTTGACCACACGCGGCAAGTCAAACGCTGCGACGGCCTCCTCCAAGGTGTACAATTCTTCGTCGTCCCCACTGCTCCAGCCCAACAGCAAGAGCATGTTGAGGAAGGCTTCGGGCAAGTACCCCTGCTCGCGGTAGCCGATGGAGGTGTTGCCTGTGGCCGGGTCATTCCATTCCAATGGGAAAATGGGGAAGCCCCCTTTGTCGCCGTCTCGCTTGCTCAGTTTGCCGTTTCCGGTGGGTTTGAGGATGAGTGGCAGGTGCGCGAATTTGGGCGCGTCCCAGCCAAACGCTTCGTAGAGCAGGACGTGCAACGGCGCACTGGGCAGCCATTCTTCGCCGCGGATGACGTGGCTGATGCGCATGTGGTGATCGTCGACGACGTTGGCGAGGTGGTAGGTCGGCAGCCCGTCGGTTTTCATGAGGACCTTGTCGTCGAGCACGTGGGTGGAAATGCGGATTTCGCCGCGGATTTCGTCCTGCACCAGCACTTCGCGGGCGGTGTCGGGCATCTTGAAACGGACCGTGTACGGGTGGCCATCGGCTTCGAGTTGCGCCACTTCTTCCGGAGCCAAGGAGAGGGAGTTGCGCATGCCCATGCGGGTGGTGGCGTCGTATTGCCACACTTCTCCTTTCGCTTCAGCTTCCGAACGCTTGGCGGCCATGTCCTCCGTTGCATCGAAGGCCTTGTATGCGGCACCGCTTTCGAGCAAGCGTTGAATTTCTTCCTGGTAGAGGGCGCTCCGCTCGGACTGCTTGTAGGGCCCGAACTCCCCGCCGGCTTTGACGCCTTCGTCCGGGGCAATGCCGCACCAATCCAGCGCTTCACGGATGTAGTCTTCGGCTCCTTCGACAAAACGCGTTTGGTCGGTGTCCTCGATGCGGAGGATGAAGGTGCCGCCGTGTTTTTTGGCAAAGAGGTAATTGTACAAGGCCGTGCGCACCCCACCCATGTGCAACGGGCCAGTGGGGCTGGGGGCAAATCGTACGCGAATGGATGAGCTCATGGCAATGGTCTTCAAGGCGGTGCGCAAAGATAGGGTCGAATTCGGCGGCTGGGCATCTGCAAAGCAGGCCCGGTCAGAACTGAATCAAGCCGTTGCGGATACGGATGCCGCAGCGGTGTTGCCGCAGGTTTGCTGGCAGAATTTCTAACAAAATGAATGCATTGAGAAACAAGGTCCAATTGATTGGACGACTCGGGAAGGATCCCGAATTGATGAGCTTCGATGAAGGCAAGGTGAAATGTGCTTTTCCCGTGGCGACCAACGAATCATTCCGCAATGGTGAAGGTGAACGTGTAGAGCGCACCCAATGGCACGACGTGGTCATGTGGGGCGCGTTAGCGGAGATCGCAGGTCAATACTTGAAAAAGGGCACTGAAGTTGCCATCGAAGGTCGGTTGGCGTACCGGACGTACGAGGATTCGGAAGGGCATACGCGGTATGTTACTGAGGTTGTGGCGGGTGAAATGCTGATGCTCGACCGCAAACCCGATTCGGAAGGCAGCTGACCGATTGGGGGGCGATTCGAGGGTTTCGTCCCCCATTTCTTCCACTGAATCCCGGTGTTCTGCAGTTCTGTCACTTGACGTTGGCGGCCGGTCGGGGAGGCGTTATCTTTACGTCTCCATTCCAATAACCCATGAGCAACACCGGAATACTCAAATCTTCGCTGGCTAAGAAGTACGTGATGGCCCTGACAGGCCTTTTTCTATGCCTCTTTCTGGCGGGTCACCTTGCGGGCAACCTCCAGTTGCTCCTGAAAACAGGTGAAGCAGGTCAACAAGCGTTCAATGAATACGCGGAATTCATGACCACCTTCCCGTTGGTGAAGCTGCTGAGTTACCTCACTTATGCCAGCGTTTTGTTCCACGTGATCGACGGCATCGTGCTGTCCATGCAAAACCGCAAAGCGCGGCCTGTGGGTTATGTGAAGGAAAACGGCGCTGCCAATGCCAAGTGGTCAAGCCGAAACATGGGCATCCTCGGAACCATCATCTTGGTCTTCCTGGTCAGCCACATGCAAACCTTCTGGTACAAAATGCATTTCGGTGCGATGCCGATGCACAATGGATTGAAGGACTTGCACACGGTCGTGGTTGAATTTTTCTCGCCCGACAACTCCATCGGACTCATCGCAGTAGTGGGATATGTGCTTGCTCAAGCCGCTTTGGCGTTTCACTTGTCCCATGGCTTCCAAAGTGGATTCCAGTCTTTGGGCTTCCGTCATGCCAAGTACACGCCGGTTATCGAGAAGGCCGGTATGACTTTTGCCTTGCTCGTGCCGGCACTGTTTGCTGCCATCCCCGTTTTCTTGTACATCACCCAATTGTAATCGGAGACCATCATGTTCGAATCTAAAATTCCATCGGGACCTTTAGCGGAGAAGTGGACTTCGCACAAGAACCACATCAACCTGGTCAACCCCGCCAACAAACGCCTCATCGACGTCATCGTGGTGGGAACGGGTTTGGCCGGTAGCTCGGCAGCCGCTTCGCTTGCGGAGATGGGGTACAACGTCAAAGCGTTTTGCTTCCAAGACTCACCGCGCCGCGCGCACTCCATCGCGGCCCAGGGCGGGATCAACGCAGCCAAGAATTACCAGAACGACGGAGACTCTGTATACCGCCTATTCTATGACACCATCAAAGGTGGCGATTACCGAAGCCGCGAGGCCAACGTCCACCGCCTGGCCGAGGTGTCAACCAGCATCATTGACCAGTGCGTGGCCCAAGGGGTTCCGTTTGCCCGTGAATACGGGGGCTTGCTCGATAACCGCAGCTTCGGTGGGGTACAGGTCTCACGAACGTTTTATGCCAAAGGCCAAACCGGTCAGCAGCTCCTGCTGGGCGCTTACTCCGCGCTGAGTCGACAAATTTCGAAGGGCAAGGTGGAGATGTTCACCCGCCACGAGATGATGGACGTGGTCATCGTCGACGGGAAGTGCCGTGGCATCATTGCCCGCAACTTGATTACCGGCGAGTTGGAACGCCACGCAGCACACGCGGTTGTGCTCGCCTCTGGCGGATACGGCAACGTCTTTTTCTTGAGCACCAATGCCATGGGCTCCAACGTCTCCGCGGCGTGGAAGGCCCACAAGAAAGGCGCGTACATGGCGAATCCCTGCTTCACGCAGATTCACCCAACATGCATTCCAGTATCCGGAGAGCACCAGTCGAAGCTGACGCTCATGTCGGAGTCGTTGCGCAATGACGGCCGCATCTGGGTGCCGGCCAAAAAGGAAGACGCGGAAGCGATCCGCAAAGGCACCATGCGCGCCAATGACATCCCAGAAGAAGACCGTGACTACTACTTGGAGCGCCGTTACCCAGCCTTCGGAAACCTCGTTCCGAGAGACGTTGCTTCTCGTGCTGCCAAGGAACGTTGCGATGCCGGTTTCGGCGTGAATGAGACGGGCGAAGCCGTGTTCTTGGATTACGCTTCAGCCATCCAACGCTACGGCAAAACAGAAGCGAACATTCGCGGATTACGCAACCCTTCAGAAGCCGAAATCACCAAACTCGGGAAAGAGGTTGTGAAGGCGAAGTATGGCAACTTGTTTGACATGTACAAGCAGATTGCCGCGGACGATCCGTACGAGACACCCATGAAGATTTACCCCGCGGTGCACTACACCATGGGTGGATTGTGGGTGGACTACAACCTCATGACTTCGGTGCCCGGCTTGTATGCCGCTGGCGAGGCGAATTTCTCCGACCACGGAGCTAACCGTTTGGGCGCATCGGCACTTATGCAAGGCCTTGCGGACGGCTACTTCGTGTTGCCGTACACCATTGGCGACTACCTCGCGAGCGACATTCGCACAGGGGCCATTTCGGCCGACACCCCGGAATTCGAAGCCGCCGAGAAAGGCGTTCAGGACCGCATTGACCACCTGATCAACAACAACGGTTCGAAGCCGGTGGACGATTTCCACCGCCGCTTGGGCCGCATCATGTGGAACGAATGCGGGATGTCGCGCAGCGAAGCCGGATTGAAGAAGGCCATTGCGGACATTCGCGCCCTGCGGGATGAGTTCTACAGCGACGTTCGCGTTCCGGGAACCGCAGACCAGTTCAATCCGGAATTGGACAAAGCGGGCCGGGTAGCGGACCTGCTGGAACTGGGCGAATTGATGTGCAAGGACGCCCTTGAGCGAAACGAATCGTGCGGCGGTCACTTCCGCGAAGAATACCAGACGCCGGAAGGTGAAGCCTTGCGAGACGACGAGCAGTTTGCCTTCGTCTCTGCATGGGAGTACACCGGCGATCCGAGTGAAGCCAACCTCCACAAGGAGGATTTGAAGTTTGAAAACATCGAGCTGAAACAGCGCAGCTACAAATAAGAGATTGCCATGGATTTGACATTGAAAGTTTGGCGGCAGAACGGTCCGAATGACAAGGGCCGAATTGAGACCTATCCTGTTAGCGGCGTTTCTCCGGACATGTCGTTTTTGGAGATGATGGACATGTTGAATGACCAAATCATCCGAGACGGTGGCGATCCTGTGGCTTTCGACCACGATTGCCGCGAAGGCATTTGTGGTATGTGCTCTATGTTCATCAACGGCGAAGCCCACGGGCCGAATCGCGGCGTCACGACGTGCCAGCTGCACATGCGCTCCTTCAAGGATGGAGACACCATCACCATCGAGCCTTGGCGTGCATCGGCGTTCCCTGTCGTGAAAGACTTGGCGGTGGATCGAAGTGCATTCGACCGGGTCATTCAGGCGGGCGGCTACATCTCCGTTAACACGTCCGGTGAGACGTTGGACGCAAACGCCATCCCCGTGCCCAAAGCGCAAGCCGATGAAGCGTTCAACGCAGCAACGTGCATCGGTTGCGGTGCTTGCGTAGCGACATGCAAGAACGCCTCTGCGATGCTCTTCGTATCAGCCAAGGTGTCTCAGTTTGCTCTGTTGCCACAGGGCCAGCCTGAGCGTGCTTCCCGTGTCCAGCGCATGGTTGACCAAATGGACAAAGAAGGCTTTGGCAACTGCACCAACACCGGTGCGTGCGCCGTCGAATGTCCGAAGGGAATCGATCTCAGTAACATCGCGCGCATGAACCGCGACTTCCTATCTGCCAGCGCGTCGGAGGAATAATGCAGGGTAGCCGCGTTTGCAGGAGTTGTGAGTGTTTGCGCCTTCGAAAGGGACATTTCGCTTATCTTTACTCTATGAAGTACGTATTGATTTTGATGGCTTTGGCCTTGTCCACGGCCTCGTTTGCCCAAAAAAAGGCGCAGATTGAATTTCAAGTGAGCGGGGTATGCGGGATGTGCGAAGCACGCATTGAAAAGGCATTGGATGTACCCGGAGTCATCATGGCGGAATGGGACGTAGAAACCAAAAAGGCTACCGTTGCCTACAAGACCAAGGTCCTTTCCGAAGAGCAAATCCACCAGCTGATTGCCAACGTCGGCCACGACACGGAGAAAATCAAAGCGACCGATGAGGCCTACGCCAACATGCACGGATGCTGCAAGTACCGTGAAGGAGGTAGCAGCTGCACCGGTGGGGATGACCAGGATCACGACGATTACCGACCGGAATAATTGATTCGGATGAAGCGGCTCCTGCTCATCTGTATGCTCGGACTTTGGGTGCCGGATGTTGCCTTATCTCAATTCAATTTCCTGAAAGGGAAAGTCCTCACGGAGGAAGCCCATGAAGATCACGACCACGCTGCCGGCGCTCGCCGCGGAGAACCCACGTACATTCCACTGCCCGGGGCCTACGTGCGCTGGTCGCACGACGAAACCAGCACGACTGTCTCGGATGGGTTCGGGTTTTTCAAAATCAGCAAAGCTGGGGTAGGCGACACGCTGGTCGTGTCAATGGCGGGCTTTGAAACCGTTGGATGGGTGTACAACGGCGAATCGTACGTGGATATTCCGTTGAAGTCGGGGGTGGAATTGGAATCTGCCGAGGTGGTAGAAAAGAAAGCTGCAACTCAACTTTCCTTGCTATCACCATTGGACGTTCAGTACCTGAATCGAAAGGAGCTCGTCAAAGCGGCTTGTTGCAACCTGTCGGAGGCTTTTGAAACCAACGCCTCGGTGGACGCCTCGTTCACGGATGCAGTCACCGGAACCCGTCAAATTCGCATGCTGGGTCTGCATGGAAAATACAGCCAGCTTCAGGTGGATAACATGCCTGGCCCGAGAGGCCTCAATGTGATTAAAGGACTGGAATACATACCCGGGGATTGGGTGCATGCAATCCACATCAGCAAAGGCGCCGGGAGCGCAACACAAGGTTATGAGAGCATTACAGGGCAGATCAACGTGGCGATGAAAAACCCCGAGACGGCGGACCCTTTGCACGCCAATGTGTATTTCAATCGGATGGGTCGTTCAGAAGTAAATGTGGTCACCAATCAGAAGGTGTCGCGGCGCTGGAGCACAACAGTGCTACTACACGGCCTCAGAAATGAACGCTTGAACGATCGGAATGGGGATGGATTTCTGGATGCTCCTCTTCATCGCCACCTCATTGGCCGGAATGAGTGGAAATTCAAGGGTGACCGCGGAATACGCGGGGAGTATGCAATCACAGTCTTGGAAACCGGCAGCGGAGCGGGTCAGACGGTTGCCTACGAAGGGCTTACCTTGCCTGAAACGTGGCGGAGCTTACTCGATGCGCCTACTGCTGCTTGGTCTGCAGTTACGCAAATCGATCGCGTTGAAGCAACAGCTAAAACGGGGTATGTATTTCCGGATGCGGTATGGCGCAGCATCGGAACGCAACTTACATTTTACGACCACCGGCACACACACCGCTTTGGAAGCAATCATTACGATGGCCACGAACGCTTCTTCCGCGGCAACATCTTGTACGCGGACATCATCGGCAATACGAACCACAGCTTTACAACGGGCCTGAGCTACGTCTACAATGCCTTTGATGAGCAACTTCAGTTTGAAGTAAATGACAGCTTAGACCTCCAATACAGCCCAGAGCGAGAGGAACAGGTGCCGGGGGTTTTCGCCGAGTACACGTGGTCCGGAAACGAGCGTTGGAGTGTCATTGGCGGCGTGCGGTATGACCAACACAATTTGTTCGGCGGCATACTGAGCCCGCGACTGCACGCACGTTGGAGTGTCACTGAAAACGTGTCGTGGAAAATCGCGGCCGGTCGTGGCTTCCGAACACCCAACCCCTTCATGGAACAGCTCGGGACTTGGGCCAGCCAACGCCAGTGGTATTGGGGATACGATAGCCGGGGCCTTCAGCCCGAAATCGCCACCAACTTCGGCACCAACCTCACGAGCAAGTTCCGCCTGAACTACCGCGAGGCATCCTTGACGTTGGATGCCTATTCTACGCGTTTCGAGAACAAGCTCGTGGTGGATCTCGACCAGGCCACGGATGCCATTCACCTGTACAACCTGTCCGGGAGTTCCTTCGCCAACACGGCTCAGGCAGAGTTCAATTGGGACATGCACCGCCGGTGGGACGTGCGCCTCGCGTACCGTTGGGTGAACGCGCACACGGACCGCATCCTCGGCAACCCCACCGAGGACCCGTTCGTCTCCAAGCACCGTGGTTTCAGCCAAATCAGCTATGCATCGCAGCTCGACGACCGCGAGGGCCAATGGCGTGCGGATGCCACCTTCCAATGGATCGGTGCTCAACGCCTGCCGACGACAGCTGCGAACCCCGAGCCGTTCAGCCGCCCGGACTATGCTCCGGATTTCTACCAGTTGAATGCTCAACTCACGCGGCAATTCACGCCGGAATTCTCGGTGTACCTCGGCGTCGAAAACGCGCTGAATTACAAGCAAGACCGCCCGATCATCGGCGCGGATTATGGGGACAACCCCGTGGCGCAACAGGACTTCAACCAGTACTTCGACGCGAGGTTGGTGTACGGCCCCATCTTCGGCCGCATGTTCTATGCGGGGCTGCGTTGGGGCATCCTGCCTCCCAAAAAGAACGAGTAAGCTTCAGCGCAACGAGCGCTTGAGCAGACCGCCGCCGCTTCGGGCGCCCATCGTTTGTCGGCGCCGTGCCGCACTGGCGTTGTTGGGGCGCGGCTCTCGACCGGGTAGCCCGTCCTCCGCGTACCGTGGATCGGGAATGTAGTCGAGCTTTTGCATGAAGGCGGCCTCGACGTGGATGCATCCGAACTCCTCTTTGACCACGCCGCGCACCAAGTAGATCCCGCGCCCGCGGAAGGCAAACTGCTTCAACGACGGGGGGAAGTGGACAGTGTCCAACCATTGGCCTTCGACATCCACGAAACACCCAAAACTCATGCGCTCCCGTCGCGCGGTGTGGGTTTCTTTGACGGTGACCAGGTATCCTACCACTTCGACCGTCCGCCCAATGCAGTCCGGCAGCGCTTCGCTGCGCACGCCGCGCTCGGCAACGGCCTGGGCCTCGGGGGTCAGCAACCGGAAAGGTGAAATCAGTGGAAACCCAAACAATTCGATCTGGTCGAAGGCGACTTCGAGGTCGTTGGCCTCAAAGCGGGGCAGGGTGAACCGGGTAATGTCCGGCGTGAAGAGGGTGCCGTCGGTGGTTCCTTTTTGGGTGTAGCCAAGCAGAAAATGCGCTTCCCACTGAAGTTGTTGGGGGTTCTTGCCGGTGAACCGAAACCCGCCGCACCGGATGATGAGCAGGCATTGCTCAAGGCCGAGTCCGGTGCGTTCGATGGCATCTTCCAGTGACGCGTAGGTGCCGCCCTGTTGGCGCTCGTGCATGATGCGAGCGATGGTTTGGGCGTGGATGCCCCGGACGAGGTTGAAGCCCAGCAAAATGGTGCGGCAATGCGGTTCCACACACGCTTCCCAGCCCCCGCGGTTGACGCACGGGGCCTCGATGCGCCCTCCCACCATACGGGCTTCGTGCACGTAGAATTCCGTACGGTAGAACCCGCCAAAGTTGTTGATGCACGCGGCCATGTACTCGATGGGCCAATGCGCCTTCAGGTACAGGCTCTGGTAACTTTCCACGGCGTACGAGGCGGAGTGGCCCTTGGCAAAGGCGTAGCCGGCGAAGCTTTCCACTTGGCGCCAAACCTCTTCGACGAGCACCGGGTCCCGCCCGCGTTCGATGGCCTTTTGGTGGAAGGCGTCCCGCGCCCTGGCAAACTCTTCCCGCGACCGGAACTTCCCGCTCATGCCGCGGCGCAGCACATCCGCTTCACCGAGGTCGAGCCCGGCGAAGTGGTGAGCCACCTTGATGACGTCCTCCTGGTACACCATGACCCCGTACGTTTCTGGCATCAATTCGAGGAGGACGGGGTGGGCGTCGTCGCGCCGTTCGGGGTGCCGGTGCCGCTCGATGTAGGCGCGCATCATCCCGCTGCGCGACACACCGGGCCGAATGACCGAACTCGCTGCGACGAGTCCGAGGTAGTTGTCGACGCGGAGCTTGCGCATCAGCATCCGCATGGCGGGCGATTCGACGTAGAAACACCCGACCGCCAAGGCTTCTCGGAGCAGGTGTTGGATGCGCGGGTCGCGCTTGAACCGCGCCATGTCGTGGATGTCGATTTGGGCAGCGACTTGGGGTTGGTGCTCGGCGATGAGGTCGATGGTGTCGCGGATTTTGCCCAGTCCCCGCTGGCTGAGGATGTCGAATTTGTACAGGCCCACGTCTTCCGCGACGACCATGTCAAACTGCGTCGTGGGGAAGCCCTTGGGCGGCATGAACGTCCCGCCGAAATGGTGGATGGGCCGATCGGCGATGAGGATGCCACACGCGTGGATGGTCAGGGCGTTCGGGAAGTCCTGGAGGTAGCCGGCGTACCGCACCACGAGGGCTTCCATGTCGTCGGTGCCGGGCCGCAGGAGTTTGCCATCGGCGATGCGGTCGATATCGTGTTTGGGCAGGCCGAAGACCTTCCCCAATTCCCGGATGACCGCACGGTACTGGAAGGTGCTGTACGCCCCCACCAGCGCTACGTGGGGGAACCGCTTGAAGATGTATTCCGTCACGTCGTCTCGATCGGTCCACGAGAAGTCGATGTCGAAGTCCGGCGGATTCGTGCGGTACAGGTTGATGAACCGTTCGAAGTAGAGGTCGAGTTCAATGGGGTCTACGTCCGTGATGCGCAGCAAATAGGCGACGAGGCTGTTGGCCCCGCTTCCACGTCCCACGTAGAAGTACCCACGGCTGCGCGCATAGCTGGTGATGTCCCAATTGATGAGGAAATAGGCCAAATACCCCTGCTGCCGGATGACCGCCAGCTCCATTTCCATTCGCTCGAGGACGTGTTCTTCGTGGTCGGGGTAGCGGTAGGCCAATCCTTCAGCACACAGCGCTCGGATGAGCTGTTCGTCCTCGTCTTCCGACTCGGTGTAGGTGTGTTGGTTGTTGTGCGATCGGCCGTCCGGAGGGTCAGGCAAAGCGATCTCGCATGCGTTGAGCAGCGACTCGGCCCGCTCCACCCAGTGGGGATGCTCGGCGAACGCCTGGTGAAAATCGGCGGGCGAGAGCAGCCGGTCATACGGGTGGCCGGTGGCGGTTTCGGGCAACTTGCTCAGCAGCTCTTTGCGGTCCACGGCCCGCAGGATGCGGTGGCAATTCCAATCGCGTTTGTGCCGGAACGTGAACGTGTGCAGGGCGACGAGCCGCTCGTGGGGCACATCGGCAGCGCCTTCGAGCAGGCGGAGCTCGGCCTGTTCCCACGGCCGCACGCCGATGTATTCGTTGGACCGGAGCGGGGGACGTGTGTGCTTCCACCGCGCCCACGGGTACACGATGAAGGTGTGTTCGAGAGCGGGCGCCACCGGTTCAAAAGGCCGGTGCGCATGCAGGTGGGCGTTGAGGTGCGCGCACAGGTTGGCGTACCCGGTGTTGTTGCGGGCGTAGCCGATGTAGAGGGGCGTTCCGGCGGGGTCGCGGTCGGTGGAGGCGTTGCGGAAATCGATGCCCAGGACGGGGCGAATACCGTACTCGGGAGCGTCGCGCACAAAGTCCCAGTGGGCGGACGTCGCGTTGATGTCGGTTAGGGCCAACGCCGTGATCCCCGCGGCTTGGGCTTCGGCCAACAACTCGCGGGGTTGCATCAGCCCATAGCGCAGGCTGAACCAAGAGTGGCAATGCAGGTGCATGGAAAGACCGGCAGCCAGGGATTAGAAGAGGGAGCCTTGTGCGCCCGGGGCGGAGGATTGGCGGTTGCGCGCCCGGGACTCGCCCATGCCGAACATCTCCAGTTCCTGATGGATTTCGAAGCCGTGTTCCGGGTAAACGCGGGCGCCGGTGGGTTGGAGCAGGTCGGAACCGTTGGCGCGCGGGTCGCGGATGTCTGGAGAGATGGGGTAGGCGTTCAGTTTCGCAGCGGGACAGGGCCGCAGCATTCCGGTGATGTCCGAGAGCGGCGTCGAGAGGTCGACCCATGCCTGCTCTTGCTCCTCGTCGAGCACGACGGGAGAGCGGTGGTGGCCGATGGCCTGCATGAGTTCGTTGGCGACGGTGGTCAGGATGGCAAACGACCGGGTGATCTCACCTGTAGCGGGGTTGGCCCATTCGTCCCAAATGCCCGCGAGGCCAAACGGTCGTCGGCCGTGCCGGGCGTAGACGAGGTAGGGCTTGGTGAGTTTTTCTTGGCGCGGCCCCTCGATGAAGGCATCGGCGATGACGATGCAGCGCCGGTCGCGGATGGATTGGCGGAACATGGGTTTTTGGAGGATGCCCATCGCGCCGGTGTACTCGGGCCGGTCCTCTTTGTTGTGGTCGCCCTCGGAGCGGGCGTTGATCATGTAGAATTGCTTTTTGGCCCACCGCGGAGTGAAACCAAATTGCTGCATCTGCAGGGTGCGCGGGCTGTCACTGGCGATGACCGGCGCGGCCTCGCCGTGGCTGACGTTGGCGTTGGGGCGCCACTGATTAGACACGTCGGGTGCGGCCTGCACCTGGAAGCGGCTTTCGATGGTTTGAACGGTAGAGACGGTAACGTAGCGGCCACACATGATGCAATGAATTTACTGATGACGGTTGGCAAGAAGCAAGGGCGCATCGCCATTGAAGGGATTGGAGCGTCCGATGGTGCGCGCCTCCATCCCGGCGGCGGTGACGACACTGCGGTCGCCGTACTGGGACCGAATGCGATCGAGAGCACGGTAGAGTTCGAGGCGTTCGTCCACGTCGTCGAACAGGTCCATTTGGAACCCACCTTCGACCAGGTGGCTGAAGCGCACGCCGATGAGGCGGACCTGCACGCGGCGATTGTACAGCTGATCGAAGAGGGACTTGACCTTGGGAATGAGGACGTGATCGGACGAGGAATAGGGAATGCGCGCTTGGAGGGAACGGGTGTCGAAGTCGGCGTAGCGCACCTTGACGGCGACGCAGGCCGTGAGCTTGCGTCCCCGCCGGAGTTGGTAGGCGAGGTTCTCGGTCATGGCGATGAGGATGCCTTTCAGCTTTTCGACGTCGGTGGTGTCCTTGGAGAAGGTGCGTTCGGTGGAGATGGACTTGCGCTCGTTGAAGGCGATGACCGGGCTGGGGTCGATGCCGTGGGCCTTGCGCCAAATGGCGGTGCCGTTCTGGCCGAGGACCTGCTCCATCAGTTCGAGGGGCATTTCTTGGACGGTCTGGATGCGCTTGACCCCGAGGTTGCGCAGCGTCTGGTAGGTCTGGGTGCCGACCATGGGGATTTTGCGAACGGAGAGGGGCGCGAGGAAGGGGCGTTCGGTGCCGTGGTCGATTTTGAGGGTGCCGGAGGGCTTGGCTTGCCCGGTGGCCACCTTGCTGACGGTTTTGCTGGTGCTCATGCCGAATGAGATGGGCAAACCGGTCTCGCGGATGACCCGATCACGCAGTTCCCGGGCGAATTGCCAACAGCCAAAGAACCGGTCCATGCCGCTGAGGTCGGCGTAGAACTCGTCGATGGAGGTCTTCTCACAAACGGGAACGGCCTCTTGGACGATTTCGGTCACCGCACGCGAATGCTTCATGTAGTTCATGGAGTTGCCGCGGATGACCAACGCCTCGGGGCACATCAACCGCGCTTGCCGCATGGGCATGCCGGAGTGCACGCCAAATGCCCGCGTCTCGTAGCTGCACGCTGCGACGACCCCGCGGTCACCGGTGCCGCCGATGAGGATGGGTTGGTGGGCAAGCCGCCGGTCCATGAGCCGTTCGACCGACACAAAAAAAGTATCGAGGTCCAAGTGCAAAATCGCACGGGCAGAAGGGGGCGGTGTTCCGTTCATTTGAGCTTGCTAAAATAATGAGCAAAGCCAAAAATAAACGCAACCGAATGCTAAAATATTTTACGGACAACTGCCTCCAAAGGCTGAGAGCACGGCCAGTACGTCTTCCACGTTGCTTGCGCCGTCGCCGTTTACATCGCCCTCGCAGCCCACCAAACACCCGAAATCAGCTAAAAGCAATAGCAGGTCCTGTACTTCCGTGAGGCCGTTTTCACTCAAATCGGTGAGGCAATAACACGAGGCCGGTGCGGTAAAGGCTTCAGGGATGAACACGCTGCATTCCGAATTGGCGGTGAAGCCGATGTCCAAATGCACCGCTTGTCCATCCGAAGGGAGGCCCGTGAGGACAATGGTCTGGGGGCTGTCGCCGAGGGAGAACAGGCTGCCGTTGACTTGAATGAGCCCGGTGGTGGGCGGGGCTTGGTACGTCAACACCAGCGCTTGCGTGTAGGTGTCCGAATCGGGGTTGCACGCGCCTTGCTCGCCAATTTCCACTTCGAGGATTTGGCATCCGCCGATGACCCAGCCCATGTCGACAAACATGCCCAACAACGCAGGACCAGGGTTGTGGTTGGACTCTGCGGTATTCAGCCCGGGGGTCATCAAGCTGTTGGGGGTTCCCGGCGAGTAGGTGGTTTCGTTCAGGTGGGAGTAGCTTGAACCGACTTGATAATTTGCCGGGGCATACAACCGTGGACGTCCTCCGCCGACGCCCTCCATTCCGTTGGCCCCATTCCAGTAAATGTGATCCGATGTCAATGCTGCTCCCAAGGTCTGCGAACCGTTCGGGAGATCGAGCAAAGCGACGGAGTCTTGCGTCTCTGTGAAATGGTCATACGGATACGGGATGTTGGCGGTGCCCAAGAAGCCGAATCCGTTCGTGTAGTAGGCGCTGCCAATGAAGCCGAATCCGTGCGCCAATTCGTGCAAGGCAGCGGTCACAAAATCGTAGGTGCCCACGGGCGTGTTGCCATCGGTTCCGAGGTACCAATTGGCTGTGCTGTTGAATGTGCACTCGAGGTCGGACTGTTCCGAGAGGTCTTCGCCGGCAAGGGCGTTGGCCAAAGCAGCGGGGTAGTACGTGTCGCTGATGGGCGCATTGGCAAAATTCTGGTGGAGGTTCGAAGGCCCTGCTTGCGCCAGCGCACCAGCACCCAGATCCGTCCAAAATGCATCGATGCGCACCGTCACATCCGAGGTCAGCAGCACCGACCAAATGTCCACGGCGTAGTCGAAAGCCAGCATGGCCTCTTCGGGAAATCCGTTGTAATTCACGATCACGGTGGCGTCCCGTGGGGCATCTGGTGTGTACCACGCGGGCGGTCCAATGTGGGTGTTGGCGTCCACCGGAATGCCCTCGAGGCCAGCTCCGCACGCGGCATTTTGGTGGCCGCAGATCGCAGCGGCAGGCAGGCCACAGACGCGTTGAGCCACACCGGTATTTATCACCGACAGGCTCAGGCCCAAGGCCCAGCCGAGTCCGCTCAAGTTTAGCCAACGCATCATCGCAATCATTTGGGGAATACAAGATACAGTACCCTCAATGATTTTCCTCTTTCTCGTGGCATTGCTACTTTTGTTAGCAAAACCACCCCATGCCGGAATCCCTTCCTCACTTCGCCCAGCACTTGAAAGCCTTGCGCAAAGCGCGTGGACTAACCCAGCAAGAATTGGCCGACCGCATCGGCTTGAAGCGTGCGGCGTTGGGAGCTTACGAGGAGGGGCGTGCCGAACCGCGGTTGGTGAATGTGGTGGCGTTCGCTGAGTTTTTTGGCGTGTCCGTGGACGCGTTGCTGAAAGGCGATGAATCGGGCGAGCGTCGCGCACGCGGTACGTCGTTGCGGGTGCTTTCGGTGCCGGTAGATGCCTCGAGCGATGAGGAGCGCGTGGCGGTGGTGCCGGTGAAAGCCGCGGCCGGTTACCTCGACGGTTATGGCGATCCAGACTATGTGCAGGGGCTGCCAACGTTTGGCCTTCCGCTGCCCGAGGTCACCCCTAACTTGACCCACCGGTTGTTTCAAATCGAGGGCGAGAGCATGCTGCCCATCCCAAGCGGCAGTTACATCTTGAGCACCTACGAGGAAGATTGGCATCGCGCCGGAGGCATGCGCCCGTACATCGTGGTGACCCGCAACGATGGCGTCGTATTCAAACGCATCGAGAACCGCCTGGATTCGGAGCACAAAGACCTGTGGTTGATTTCCGATAACCCGGATTACCCTCCGTATTCCGTCAAGCCTTCAGAGGTGGTGGAAGTGTGGCGCGCGCGCGGGTATTTGGCTTTCAATTGGCCGACGCCGGCTTTCTCGGGCATGGAGCGGATTCAAGGGACGTTGGACTCGCTGCGGGCCGAAATCCAGGCCATCAAGGCCGGGCGTTAGGGCCGGCGTTAAACCCCCAAGGCCACCACTTCGGTGATGGCGTCGATTTTGGAAGTCAGGAGCTGCTCGATGCCGCCCTTGAGCGTCTGCATGCTCGACGGGCATCCGCTGCAGGCGCCGCGCATGTGCACGTAGACCTTGCCTTCTTTGTATGCTTTGAAATCAATGGCGCCACCGTCCTGCTCGACCGCGGGCCGAACGAACTCATCCAACAACCGCTTGATTTCTTCGTCGTGTTCCGAAGGAACGATGTCCTCTTCTGCGATGAATTCTGCGCCGGGGGCAGGTGCCGCCTCGGGTGCAGGATCGTTGGGCTGTTCGAGTTGGTCTTGGACCTTGAGGAAGGCCTCCGTGTCCACCGCCGTTTCGTTTTCCATGAGCCATTCGCGGATGTATTCGCGCAGCTGCTGCACAATCATTTCCCAACCGAGGCTTTGGTCTTTTTTGACCGAGACAAAGGCGCCGCTGATGAAAATGCCTTCGACAAAAGGAAAATTGAACAGCTCTTCAGCGAGCGGCGAACACAAAGCCGCCTCGGCCTTGGATCGGAATTCAACTTGGTGCTGATCGGCAATCAGGGCCCGGTCAGCAACGAATTTCATGACCTCCGGATTGGGAGTCATCTCCGCGTATACACTGGTTGGAATTGGCATGGTGCAAAGGTAGTCGGCGTCTTGTAAATTGCCGTTCCTAAACGAAGTTCAAACCTCGAGAATGAGAAAACATTTGCAAAGATGGACCGCGTGCATGCTGCCCCTTTTGGCGGCGACGGCGATGGTCCACAGCACCACCGCCCAAGGGACTTTTCCGGTCAACGGCGTGGTGAACAAGCAGTTGGTCCGCACGGCCTTGGAGCACGCGACCGTGCACGTCAGTTCGACGGAAGTGATCGAAGATGCCACCGTGGTGTTTTACCAAGGCCGAATCGAAGCCGTGGGACTGAGCAGCGTGATTCAAGTCAATGGTCCGGTCATCCGACACGATCTGAATGGCTTGCACGTGTACCCTTCGTTTGTGGACATCCACAGCGACTACGCCATGCCGGAAGCCCAACGCGAAGGCTGGGGACGAGGACCGCAGGATTTGAGCGATAAGAAAGGCGCTTTTGGGTGGAACGAAGCCGTTCGACCAGAGACACGCGCGGCTGATGTATTCGATCCTTCCGAAGCGGAGGCCGACCGCAGCGCCTACCAAAAAGGCGGCTTTGGTGCCGTGGTATCCCACGTTCAGGACGGCATCGTTCGCGGCACAGGGGCACTGGTCGCATTGTCGGAAGATCCGCGGCGCGCCTTGTTGCAGCCCGAGGCCTCAGCACATTACAGCTTCCGAAAGGGAACTTCGTCACAGGATTACCCCCGTTCCCTCATGGGGGCAACGGCCTTGTTGAAGCAGACTTTTTTCGATGCAAACTGGTACGCGGATGCCAGCCGCTTGAATGAGCGATTGGAGACTAACTTGTCGCTGGAGGCCTTCAATGCCAGCCGTTCCAAGCCCTCGTTTTTTGACGCCGGTGGATGGGAAGACGGGTTACGCGCCGCGAAGGTGGGTGAGGACGTGGACCACGCGTTCATTTTGATCGCCGGAAACAACGCATACCAACGCCTGGATGAACTCCAAGCAACGGGAGCTCCACTCGTGCTTTCCTTGGATTACCCCAAAGCGTACGATGTCAGCGACCCCTACACCAGCCGCCTCGTGGGGCTGGATGAATTGAAACACTGGGAATTGGCGCCTTCCAATGCCGCCCGGGTTCATGCTGCGGGCATCGAATTCGCGCTGACGGCGGACGGACTCGAAAGCCCATCGGGCATCCGAAGCGCCGTGTGGACGAGCATGCGCCACGGATTGCCTGAAGTGGCCGCCCTTGCCGCCTTGACCGAGATTCCCGCCAAATTGATTGGGGCATCCGACCGCGTGGGCCGGATTGCGAAAGGTCTTGAGGCCAACGTACTGATCACCGACGGGGCGATTTTCCACCCCGACGCGCAGTTGCTCGAAAACTGGGTGCAGGGAGAGCAGCACACGTACGTCAACCGGCATGAGGTAGACGTTCGCGGCACCTACAACTTGGCCGTGGCCGATCGCGTGTTGTCGTTGGAGGTCACCGGCGAATTGTCCAAGCCGAAAGCCAAAGTGATCATCGACTCGACCGATTACAAGGTGGACTTCGCACCGGATGGGCGTTCGGTGAGCCTCGGAATGCAGCTTGATACGCTCGGTTTGGATGGCTGGTGGCGCCTGTCGGGCAACGTTTGGATGGACAGCCGTATTTGGGAAGGCCGCGGGCAGCGTTCCGATGGGACGTGGGTTGAATGGAGTGCCATTCGCCAGAGCGAGCCCGAGGAAGAGGCCTCTACGTACCAAGCTCAGCCCGACTCCGTGCAAGGCGAGGTCATGTATCCGTTTGTGGCCTACGGCAATGTCGAACGGCCGGCTCAGCGCACGGTGTGGTTCGAAGGGGCGACGGTGTGGACATGCGAAGCAACCGGCAAACTCGAACAGGCGGATGTCGTCATTCACAACGGCAAAATTTTGGCGGTCGGGGAGGCGTTGGACGAGGCCTCGGTCTTCGGCTCCAATTTGCCCACCTACGAACGCATTGATGCACGTGGCAAGCACCTGACGCCGGGCATTGTCGATGAACACACGCACATCGCCGCCACACGCGGTATCAACGAAGGCACGCAAGCCAGCAGCGCCGAGGTGACCATTCAATCCTCCGTGAACAGCGAGGATGTGAACATCTACCGCCAATTGGCCGGGGGCGTCACCACGGCGCAGATCCTGCACGGGTCCGCCAACCCCATCGGCGGCCAAAGCGCCATCATCAAATTCCGGTGGGGTGCCTCACCACAAGAAATGCTTTTTGAGGAGGCCTCACCGTTCATCAAGTTTGCGCTTGGCGAGAACGTGAAGCAGAGCAATTGGGGCAGCGACTACCGCTCGCGATTCCCCCAAACCCGCATGGGGGTGGAGCAGGTATACTACGACCATTTCTATCGTGCGCGCGAGTACGACCAGGCCTGGAAGGACTACCGCCAAACCGTTCGCAATGCCAGCCGTAAGGCGCGCCGAAATAACTCGTTGCCCGCGGCACCGCGCCGGGATTTGGAGCTGGAGACCCTCGCTCAAATCCTGAACGAAGAGCGGTTTGTCACCTGCCACAGCTACCGCCAAGATGAGATCAACATGTTGATGCACGTGGCCGATTCCATGGGTTTTACCATCAACACCTTCACCCACATCCTCGAGGGCTACAAGGTGGCCGATAAGATGGCCGAACACGGCGCTGGCGGCTCGAGTTTCAGCGATTGGTGGGCCTACAAATTCGAGGTCAAGGACGCCATCCCGTACAACGGCGCGGTCCTGCACGGACAAGGCATCGTGACGGCGTTCAATTCAGACGACGCTGAGATGGCGCGTCGCCTCAACCAAGAAGCAGCCAAAGCTGTGAAGTACGGCGGCGTCTCCGAGGAAGAAGCCCTGAAATTTGTGACCCTCAATCCGGCGAAACTGCTGCGCATCGATCACCGCGTGGGCTCTATCGCCGTGGGAAAGGACGCGGACATCGTCCTCTGGGATGACCATCCGCTGAGCGTCTACGCGCGGGCTGAACAGACCTACGTGGACGGCACCAAGTACTACGACCTCGAAGAGGATGCAACAAAGCGGGAATGGATGCGTGGCGAGCGTGCACGCCTCGTGCAGGCGATGAAAGCGGCCGCGAAAGGAGGAGAACGCACCCCGTCCGAACGCATGCACTCCCACTACCACTGTGACACCTTAACCGACGAGAACCGATGAATTACAAAGCACTATTGACCCTCGTTCTGGGTGTGGGAGTGGCGGTAACAGCTGTTGCTCAGCCGACGCCAGCGCCCGATCAAAAGGAGAGCATATTGATTTTGGGCGGCACGGCGCATTTGGGCACTGGAGACGCCTTGGAAAATGCGGCCATCGGTTTTCGCGATGGAAAAATCGATTACGTCGGGTTCGCACGTACGGTGGATCGCGCGCGCTACAACCGCGTCATTGAAGCGAACGGTCGCCACATTTACCCCGGCTTCATCGCTCCCAACTCCACCCTTGGATTGCAGGAAATCGGTGCCGTGCGCGCTACCCGAGACGACGCAGAGGTGGGCACGTTCAAACCGCACGTGCGTTCCATCATCGCCTTCAATACGGACAGCGAGGTTACACCAACCGTGCGGTCCAACGGCGTACTGATGGGGCAGATCACCCCACGCGGCGGCGTCATTAGCGGCTCGAGTGCCTTTGTGCATTTCGACGGATGGAACTGGGAGGACGCGGCATTGAAGGCCGTGGATGGCATCCACTTGAATTGGCCGGTGACCCACCACCGCCACTGGCAAGACGGCAAGATTGACATCCGCAAGCGGAAGACGTACGACCAAGAACGCCACGAAATCCAGCGCTTCTTCTCTGAAGCCAAGGCGTACGCCGAGGCCGGTGATCGGTCCAGCACTGCGGTGCGCGACCTCCGCCAAGAGGCGATGCGCGGACTGTTCGATGGCAGCTTGCGTCTTTATGTACACGCCAACGACGTTCGCCAGATCACCGAAGCCGTGCACTTTAAGCGGGAAATGGGCATTGCACACCTCGTGATTGTGGGCGGTACGGATGCACCGGCAGTGGCGGATTTGCTGCGCGAAAACAACGTGCCGGTCATGGTCAAGCGGTTGCATTCGTTGCCGCGTTTTGCCGAGGACGACGTCGACGCCCCGTTCCGGTTGGCGAAGGAGCTCGAGGACGAGGGCGTGCTGTTTTGTTTGCAAAATGCAGGAGGCATGGAGCACATGGGCGTGCGCAACCTGCCCTTCTATGCCGGTACGGCACACGCCTACGGTTTGACTTATGAGCAGGCCGTGCAGAGCCTCACACTGAACGCCGCCAAGATCATCGGCGTGGACGCTTTTTGCGGCAGCCTCGAAACCGGAAAGGACGCCACCCTCTTTATTTCAGAAGGTGACGCCCTCGATATGCGGACCAATTATGTGACGGAGGCGTTCATTCAGGGCCGAGCCATCGACTTGGACAACCGCCAGCGGCAGCTGTACCGGAAGTACCAAGCCAAGTATGGCGCTCCGATTCTGGACTGAGTCAATTCAGCCGAACGTGGCGTTCTTTGCTCAGAATCCGATCTTTTCACGGACCCGGTCGAGGACGGGTTGGGCCACGGCTCGGGCGCGTTCGGCGCCTTTGGCCAATTCCGCGTCGAGGGCGCCTTTGTCACTCATCCAGCGGTTGAACTCTTCGCGCTCGCTCGCGAACCCATCAACCACAGCCTCCAGCAGGGCCTTCTTGGCGTGCCCCCAACCATAGCCACCCGCGCGGAGGGATTCCGCCATGTTCGCTGCGTCGCCTTCCGAGGCCACGAGTTTGTACAGGTTGTAGACGACCGCTCCGTCGGGATCTTTGGGGTCCTCCAACGGCGTCGCGTCGGTGACAATTTCTTTGTTGATGCGCTTTTTCAATGCGCCAGCATCGGCAAAAATATCGAGGGTGTTGCCCTTGGACTTGGACATCTTTTCGCCATCCAATCCGGGGATGAGTTGCGTTTCCTCGCGGATCAATTCCTTCGGAACCACGAAGGTTTCGCCCATCTTGTGGTTGAACCGGCTGGCCACGTCTCGGGTCATCTCCAAGTGCTGCAATTGGTCTTTGCCTACGGGCACAAAATCCGCATCGTACAGCAAAATGTCCGCGGCCATCAGCATGGGGTAAGAGAACAACCCGCCGTTCACGTCCTCCAGCCGATCCGCCTTGTCCTTGAAACTGTGGGCGAGCGTCAGGCGCTGGTACGGGAAAAAGCAATTCAGGTACCACGCGAGTTCGGTCACTTCTGCGACATCGCTTTGGCGGTAGAAGACCGTTCGCTCGGTGTCGAGGCCAAACGCGAGCCAGGCAGCGGCCACCGCGTAGGTATTTTCCCGCAGTGTCGCTCCGTCCTTGACCTGCGTCAGGGAGTGCATATCGGCGATGAACAAGAACGACTCGTTTTCCGATTGGTGAGCGAGGTCAATGGCGGGCCGGATGGCGCCGAGCAGGTTGCCCAAATGGGGTGTGCCTGTGCTTTGAATGCCGGTGAGAATGCGTGCCATGCGCGGTAAATTTACAGCGGCAGCGGCTTCACCCGGAACGCGTCGGCATAAATGCTGTCGCCATCCGATTCAAAACCGACGGCAAAGAAGTACAGCCGTTCGGGCAAATCCTGCAATTGCACGTTGACGGCCGCCCGGGTCCAATCCCCTGCGTGTTCTCCGCATGCCGCCACCGGCACGTGCTCCAGCCAATTCCGCGATCCGTCTGGCCACTCGGCCTCGCACACCCACTCGAATTGAAGGGCGTCACGGCCGGCATGCTCGCTCCCGTGCCAGAACCAGCAGCTGGCTTCCATGGACCGGCCCAACCAGGTACTGTCCGGTTGCAGGGTGTCCGTGATGAGGTATCCGTTGAGGTGTTCCCGCGCAATGCGCCCGCCTTCCAAGGCCTCAGCGTAAGGGCTGCGGTTGAGGCCGTTCCAATGCCAATCGCCGGGTTGCGGGTTGTGGGCCGAGGGCGGCTGGGCAAAGAATGCGTCGAGCCGCAACAAGCGTACGGCTGGGTCGGACGTTGCTTCTCCGGCTTGCCACATGCGTTGGTCGTCCGGTGACCACGTCGAGGCGTAATCGCACGCGTAGAGCAGAATGCTTGCCCCTTCGGGCCATTCGCCAATCGCCTCCTGGAGCTCCGTTGCACTGCCTCCACGCGCCATCCATTCGGTCAAGGTGCGCGATTCGGAAATGCTCATTCGGGTCAGGTGCGTCGCAGTTGTGGGCAGGCCCGTGTGCAAGGATGCCTCCAACGTACGCTTGTGTGCTGGTTGGGTCCCTTCCCGGCCAACGCTTTCGCTGCCCATTTGAAACCAGGGAACGGGGTGGATGGCAAGTGCGCCGTGTGTTTGCGCCAGTTCAGCCAAGCTTTTGACCTGCGGAGACGCCACTTGAAAGCCATTGGTCATCGGCACCATTTGCACACGCGCCTCTTGTTGCATCCAAAACGCATCCAGGCCGAAGCACACCAACACGATGGCCATCCAGCGTGCATCGCGCCGCGCCCACCACACGGCGAGCACAGGAAACACCCACACTGCCGCCCACGTGAACCGCCCAATGGCACGGAACTGCGTGAACAATTTGGCCTGATCTAACCACGCCTCGCCACCTGTTCGAAACGGCTCGCCCACGCCTATACCATAGAGCACAAGGGCAGCAGCGACGGCAATCCACGGTCCGCCGACATTGACGGTCGTCCAACGGCGGAGGCGCACGACCCGAACTGCAGCCATGCCCAATGCCACCCAGAATCCCGTGCCGAGGTAGCCCCAGCCTTCCCATACCGTTAGCCCCCATCCCAACTGTTTGCGCAGCGCACCGAGGGGGCCGTGCGATGGTAGGACGGCAGCATTCCACTGGCTGACGTTGTCCCAAAATCCGAATGGCCGATCCGTGCGAAACGGATGGGAGTCGCTCACCGCCAAAAGCAGCAAATACCCTGCGAGCGGCGCTACAGGAGCGACGGCAAGCTGGGCGAGCTCACGCCTCGTTCGCTGCGTGTTGGCCAACCAATGGAACCCGCTCATCAATCCAGCAAATGCTGCGGCAATGGCGCCGAGGTAGGCATGCGTGAGCAACCAAATCAACAGGTTGACGACTTGTTTTCCGGCGTTCTTCCACGTTGGAGAGGCTTGCCATTGGAGTTGCAGCCACCACGTGAGCGGCAGCGCAACGGTGTAGGCCATGGCGTAGTGCCCGGTCCAACGCAGTACCTGCGGATGGCTCAAGGCGATGAAACTGCTCGCCAAAACGACGCCGGTGCCGCGGGCGCCATAGTGATTCAAGATGCGAACCAGCAGCGCGGCAGCCAGGCCCCACGAGGCGATGATGGCGGCGTGTACCAATCCTGCCGTCCATTCGGCGGGAAGGACATGGGGCACGAGCCAGCCACCCGTTAGCCACGCCAGCAGCGGATGCCCATCCGTGTAAAAAACGTGCTCGGTAAAGGGCCAACCCATGCCGGCGAACTCCGTGCTGAATGCGCCGCCGTGTGCCCATTGCCAAGCGAGGGTGTAGATGTTCTTGACGGCGTCCCGGCTCGAAGCGAGCAGCAGGGAATTGGGTCGAAAAAAGACGTCCGGATGCAACAAAGCCACCCAGAGCCAAGTCAATCCGGCTGCTTGCCAGCTCGGTGAGACGCGTTGGATGGCTTTGTTCCAGGGCTTCATGCCCGGAAGTTAGCAGTATTCGTCGAAGGCCATTTGCAGGTTTTCTGCGATCATCTCGGCGGTGCGGCCTTCGATGTGGTGACGCTCGATCATGTGGACCAAACGGCCGTCCTTGAACAGCCCAATGCTCGGCGAGCTGGGCGGGTAGGGCAACATGAATTTGCGTGCGCGGTCAACCGCTTCACGGTCCACTCCGGCAAATGCTGTGGTTAAGTGGGTGGGCAGTTTGCTGTGCTGCAACGCGAGCTTGACACCGGGGCGCATGGCACCTGCGGCGCAACCGCACACGCTGTTGATGACCACGAGGGTGGTGCCGGATTCATTGAGTGCGGCATCCACCGCTTCGGGTGAAAGCAATTCGGTCATTCCGGCCTCGGTGAGGTCGGCTTTCATGGGAGCTACGAGTTCGGGTGGGTACATGGCTTGAAATTATGCTTCGTCTTCCGTTGCTGTGGAACGGAGGTACAGTTCGTCGTATTGTTCGTCGTGGATGGGGCTCGGCGCGTCGATCATGACATCGCGGCCCGAGTTGTTCTTGGGGAAGGCGATGAAATCCCGGATCGAGTCGCTGCCGCCGAAGAGCGAGCAGAGGCGATCGAAGCCGAGTGCCAGTCCGCCGTGCGGTGGAGCACCGTATTGGAAGGCGTTCATCAAGAAGCCAAATTGGGCCTCCGCCTCTTCCGGGGTAAAACCGAGCAGGTCGAACATTCGCGCCTGGATGGCTTTGTCGTGGATACGGATGGATCCTCCGCCGATTTCCACGCCGTTGATGACCATGTCATATGCGTTGGCCCTCACCGCTCCGGGATCGGAATCGATGAGGTCGAAATGCTCGGGCTTTGGTGACGTGAAGGGGTGGTGCATCGCGTGGTAGCGTTCGGTGTCTTCGTCCCATTCGAGGAGAGGGAAATCCACCACCCACAATGGCTTGAAGACCTTGGGGTCGCGCAACTCCAATGCACTGCCCATGTGAAGCCGCAATTCGTTCAGTTGGCGGCGTACGTGGTTCAAGTCCCCTGAGAGCATCAGGATCAAATCCCCTGCATTGGCGCCGGAATGGGCTGCCCATGCCGCTTGTTTTTCCGCGTCAAAGAACTTGTCCACGCTCGACTTGAACGTGCCGTCTTCGTTGACCTTGCAGTAGACCAGTCCCTTGGCTCCAATCTGTGGGCGCTTCACCCAATCGGTCAGGGCATCCAGTTGCTTGCGCGTGTAGTTCGCACATCCTGGTGCTACGATTCCGAGCACGGCTTCAGCATTGTCAAAGACGCCGAACCCTTGGCCTTGTGCGACCGGTCCGAAGTCGACGAACTCCATGCCGAAGCGCACGTCGGGCTTGTCGCTTCCGTAGCGCTCCATGGCCTTGTCGTACGTCATGCGCGGGAACGCATCGATTTCGACGTCGAGGACGGTTTTGAAGAGGTGACGCACGAGGTGCTCAAACGTCTGCAGCACGTCTTCTTGCTCCACAAACGCCATCTCGCAGTCAATCTGCGTGAATTCTGGCTGGCGATCCGCGCGGAGGTCTTCGTCGCGGAAGCACTTGACGATCTGGTAGTAGCGGTCGTACCCGCTGACCATCAGGAGTTGCTTGAATGTCTGAGGGCTTTGAGGCAACGCGTAAAACTGTCCGGGGTTCATGCGCGAAGGCACGACAAAGTCCCGTGCACCTTCCGGTGTGGACTTGATCAGATACGGCGTCTCAACTTCGATGAAATCCACCCCGTCGAGGTACTTGCGCGTTTCGATGCTCAACCGGTGGCGGAGCATGAGGTTGCGCTGCACCGGCTTGCGGCGCAAGTCTAGGTAGCGGAATTGCATTCGCAGGTCGTCGCCGCCATCGGTGTCGTCTTCGATGGTAAACGGCGGGGTCTTGCTGGCATTCAATACGTCGAGCTGGGTGACTTCAATTTCGATGTCCCCGGTGGGCATCTGGGCGTTTTTGGATTCGCGGATTTTGACGAGTCCGGTCGCCTTGATGACAAATTCCCGGCCGAGCTTGCGAGCGCTCAAGCAAAGTGCCTCGTTCGAATCCATGTTGAAGGCCAACTGGGTCAGGCCGTAGCGGTCACGGACGTCGACAAAGGTCATTCCACCCAAGTCGCGGGTGCGTTGAACCCAACCGCTCAAGGTGACGGTTTGGCCTGCGTGGTCGGCGCGCAGTTCGCCGCAAGTATGCGTTCGATGCATGGTTCCTGAATGATTTTTTTCAGACGCCCAAAGGTACGGCACGAAGCCCGGTCATTCGGAGGCCGCCATCTCCGTAGATTTGCCTCATGGAACAGCACAGAAATCGGCTCAACGAATTGAGCGAGCAAGCGGTGCAAGGTGGAGGTGAGAAGCGCATTGAGGCCCAGCATGCCAAGGGCAAATTGACGGCGCGCGAACGCCTGAACCTGCTCTTGGATCCCGATAGTTTCGAAGAGTTGGGGATGCTCGTGAAGCACCGGTCGACCAACTTCGGGTTGGACAAGCAGCAGTTTCTCGGTGACGGCGTCGTCACCGGTTATGGCCGGGTCAACGGCCGGTTGGTGTATGTCTTTTCGCAGGACTTCACGGTGTTGGGGGGCTCGCTTGCCGAGGCGCACGCCAAGAAAATCTGCCGCGTCATGGACCTGGCGATGAAGAACGGCGCTCCCCTCATAGGCTTGAACGACAGCGGTGGCGCGCGCATCCAAGAAGGCGTTGTTTCGCTGGGGGGCTACGCGGATATTTTTTACCGCAACGTGCGCGCTAGCGGCGTGATTCCACAGTTGAGTGCGATCCTGGGCCCGTGCGCAGGCGGGGCGGTGTACTCACCGGCCTTAACGGATTTCATTTTCATGGCCGAAGGCACCAGCTACATGTTCGTGACTGGCCCCAACGTGGTCAAAACGGTGACGCACGAGGAGGTAACGAGCGAAGAGTTGGGTGGGGCGAAAACCCACGCGAGTAAGTCCGGGGTTACCCATTTCACGGCGGCCAACGAAGCCCGTGTGATTCAGCACATCAAAGACGTCTTGAGCTTCCTTCCGCAAAACTGCGAGGAGGACCCAGAAGCGTTGGATTATACGCCGGGCGATGAACAACGGCCCGCACTCGATGCGGTCGTGCCGGAGAGCGCGCAACAGCCGTACGACATCCGCGAGGTGGTGAACCAGGTCTGCGACGCAGGGTCGTTTACAGAAGTTCAAAAGGACTACGCCGAGAACATCGTCTGCGGATTTGCACGTCTGGCTGGTAAGAGCATCGGTGTGGTGGCGAACCAACCGGCGTTCTTGGCGGGGGTATTGGACAACAACGCATCGACGAAGGCGGCGCGTTTCGTGCGCACGTGCGATGCGTTCAATGTTCCGTTGCTCGTGTTGGAAGACGTCCCGGGCTTCTTGCCTGGAACCGACCAGGAGTGGAACGGCATCATCACCAACGGCGCCAAACTCCTGTACGCCTTCAGTGAAGCCACGGTGCCGCGCATCACGGTCATCACGCGCAAAGCATACGGTGGTGCGTACGATGTCATGAACAGCCAGCACATCGGCGCGGACCTCGTTTATGCGTGGCCGACGGCGGAGATTGCGGTCATGGGCGCCAAGGGCGCGGCGGAGATTATTTTCAAGCGAGAAATCGCCGCTTCAGACGATCCGGAAGCGACGTGGAAGGAGAAGGAAGCGGAATATGCGGAGCTGTTTGCGCACCCCTACAATGCAGCGGCCCGAGGTTATGTGGATGAGGTTATCCTTCCACACAACACCCGGGCCAAACTGATTCGAGCATTCGAAATGCTCCAGAACAAAGTGGACACCCTGCCGCGCAAGAAGCACGGCAACCTTCCGCTCTGATTACTTCGAAACGCGCTTGATGGAGCAGCCGATGGCTTTGGTCTCGGCCACGCTTACGGGTTTGCCATTGGCAACCGCCGTGATCGCGTCCTGCACATAGCGCGCTGAAACCGCTTCTGCGTCGCTCACGTTGTCGTCGATGGAGCCGCGGTACACGAGGTTCATGTCGCCGTCAAACAGGTAGACATGGGGCGTCTTCAACGCACCGAATGCATCGGCCAGCTGGTGGTTGGCGTCGAGCAGGTAAGGCATGCCGTAGTTGTTCTCTTTGGCATGTGCCTTCATCGCGTCCATGCTGTCGTGGTTGTCGCGCTTGGCTTCGTTGGAGTTGACGAGCACCATGGCAACGCCGTTTTCTTTGGCGAAGCGGCCGGTCTCGTTGTAGCGGCCTTCCCAGCCATCGCTCTTTTCACCGTTGCCCACTACGAAGGGGCACGTGTTGCAGCTGAAAACCACGAGCAATCCGTTGGGGCCAGCGGCCGTGTTGAGGCTCATTTGCGTGCCGTTCACATTCATCATGAGCACGTCGGCAAGCGGGGCTTTGGAGCCGATGGCCAATTCAGGCTGGGGCTCAGCAATGCCAGCGCTTGTCATGAAAACACCGAGGGCGAGGGCAGAAGCCACACCGAGGGCACCTTTAATGGGAGAAAGTAAGAAGTTCATATCGTCAATAACCGTTGGTTTTCGACGAAGTTCGTTCATCCACGGCCAATGCGCCGCAGAAAATTTGCAAATGCATGCAAAGGGGCGCCCAGGGCTTATCGAATCAACAGCGCGTCACCGTATGCGAAGAAGCGGTACTTCTCTTTCATGGCTTCGTTGTACGCCTCCATGATGAGGTCGTAACCGCCAAACGCTGAACTGAGCATGAGCAGGGTGCTCTGGGGCGTGTGGAAGTTGGTGATCAACGCATCCGAGATCTTGAAATCGTACTTGGGGAAGATGAACTTGTTCGTCCATCCGTTGTACGGCTTCAGCGTGTCGGTGGTGCTCACGGAAGTTTCCATGGCGCGCATGGCTGTGGCTCCTACGGAAACGACCCGACGGCCTTCCGCTTTGGCACGGTTCACGCGCGCAACGCAATCTTCAGGGATGATGAGCTGCTCGGAATCCACCTTGTGCTTGGTCAGGTCTTCCACCTCAACCGGACGGAACGTGCCCAAACCGATGTGAAGGGTTAGGAAGGTCAGGTCGATGCCCTTGATTTCCAGGCGCTTCAGCAGTTGCTTCGAGAAGTGCAAACCGGCGGTGGGAACGGCGACGGCACCGAGCTTGTCTGCGTAGATCGTCTGGAAACGCTCGCGGTCTTCGGGTTCCACTTCCCGCTCGAGGTACTTGGGGATGGGGGTCTCACCCAACTTGGAGATGACCTCCATGAACTCCTCGTACGAACCGTCGAACAAGAAACGCAGGGTTCGGCCGCGCGACGTGGTGTTGTCGATGACTTCTGCCACCAACTCGTCGTTCTCGCCGAAGTAGAGCTTGTTGCCGATGCGGATTTTACGGGCGGGGTCCACGAGTACATCCCACAGAATGCTTTCGCGGTTCAGCTCGCGGAGCAGAAACACCTCAATGACGGCACCCGTCTTCTCCTTGTTGCCGTACAATTTGGCTGGGAAAACCTTGGTGTCGTTGGCCACGAACACATCGCCTTCATCGAATTCATCTAGGACGTCCTTGAACATCTTGTGCTCAATCTTTCCGGTGTCCTTGTGGACGACCATCAAGCGGCTGTCGTCTCGGTTGTCGAGGGGCCGTTGAGCAATGAGGTCGGGTGAAATTTCGTATTTGAAGGAAGATAACTTCATGGCGCTGTTTAAGGCGGCAAATCTAAGGAATTCGCAATCAAAGGTCAACCGCCGACCGGGCCGGTCAAATAGGGGCAGACT
>PKEB01000005.1 GCA_002863125.1 Flavobacteriales bacterium | reverse complement strand
GGAAAGTGATGCCCGCACTGTGAAAGCCCTGGGGAGGAAGGTTGTTCAAGTTCATTCCATGAAGACGGCGGAATTTCCAAGAATTTGGTTGGACACAGATCGACTGCTGCTCGACACACCTGGACCAGGCGGCGGTGGAACGGGCAAGGCTTTTGACAGGTCGCTGTTCGCTGATTGGAAGACGCCTCGCGTTCCCGTGACCTTGGCAGGAGGGCTTGGGAAAGTTCTTCAGGCAGAAGCCTTGAAGGACTTGCCCAATTGGATTGGTTGGCTTGATGTCAACAGTGGGGTCGAGATTTCTCCCGGCATCAAAGATCTCCAGCAAATTCAAAGATTCATTCAAACCATTTGATCATGACGAACCACCCCATCATCAAACGCGGCTATTATGGCGATTTCGGAGGCCAATTCATTCCTGAGATGCTTCGTCGCAATTTCGAGGAACTGGAAAAAGCGTTCAATGAAGCTTGGGCCGACGAAGCCTTCAGGAAGGAATATCTTGAGTTGATGCGTGATTTTGTTGGCCGGCCGACACCCTTGCAAAAGGCCGAACGTTGGAGTGAGCGTTGTGGTGTCGAGATTTGGTTCAAAAGGGAAGATCTCGCTCACACTGGGGCCCATAAAATCAACAATGCGGTAGGCCAAGTCCTGCTGGCTCACCGGATGGGGAAGAGCCACATCATTGCCGAGACTGGTGCGGGGCAACATGGCGTTGCCACCGCAACAGCCTGCGCTTGGGCGGGGTTGCCATGTACGGTGTTTATGGGGGCGGATGACATGAAGCGACAGAAACCAAATGTGGAGCGAATGCGCTTGCTTGGGGCTGAGGTAAGGGCGGCAAAAACAGGTTCAATGACGCTGAAGGACGCAACCAATGAAGCCATGCGATTCTGGATTGCGAACCCAACCGACACACATTACGTGATTGGCTCTGCCGTTGGACCGCATCCCTATCCTATGATGGTGGCTGAATTTCATAGAATCATTGGGGAAGAAACAATGACGGCGTGCGCGCGTTTGGATTTGAAGCCCACCCATCTTGTGGCTTGCCTTGGTGGTGGGTCCAATGCACTCGGCCTGTTCTTGCCTTACATCGACCAAGAGATTGCCTTGGTTGGTGTTGAAGCTGGTGGAGAAAGTTTGGACAGTGGCCGCACCGCGGCCACAATTGAAAAGGGCAGTCCCGGCATTTTGCACGGCGCGAAGACCATGGTTCTTCAAGACGGCGAAGGGCAGATCCAAGAGGCCCATAGTGTCAGTGCGGGTCTTGATTATCCGGGCATTGGTCCATTGCACGCTCATCTTGCTGCTGTTGGAAGACTCCAAACTGAGGCTGTCTCGGATACAGAAGCCCTGAAGGCGGGGATGTTGTGCACTCGACTGGAGGGGATTCTTCCTGCACTTGAAACCTCCCACGCCTTGGCATGGACCCTCAAAGCAGAATGGAAAGGGGACGAATTGGTTCTTCTCAATCTCAGTGGTCGCGGTGACAAAGACCTGGAGACTTACATCAATGATCACGGACGACATGTCTGACATTTTCAAAAGACTCATGCATGCGGATGATGTAAATCTGTCCGTGTTTCTCACTGCAGGCTATCCCAACATGACCGCTTGTGGTCACTTGATTGAGCTGTTGGCGCGCCATCCAGCGGTTTCCTTTGTGGAGCTCGGGATGCCATTTAGTGACCCTTTGGCAGATGGACCGACCATCCAGCGCGCCTCTGAAATTGCATTAAAGCAAGGCACAAGGTTGGACGATGTGCTTTCGCTTTCAAAACAATTCCGCTCAATCTGCGACAAGCCCCTGATGCTGATGGGCTATTGCAATCCCGTCTACCGACGAGGCGTTGAGCGTTTTGTGAAAGAGGCTCGGGCTGCTGGCGCTTCAGGTTTGATCCTCCCCGATCTTCCATACGAGTCATACTCAAGGGACTTTGCAGAGGCACTGGGCCAAGAGGGCTTGTCCATGTCCTTTTTTGTGAGTCCGACCAGCACGAAAGAAGGCATTGAGCGCGCCTTTGAGACAAGTACAGCGTTCGTCTATGGTGTGGCTAACGTTGGCTTGACAGGAGACATTCCATCGATGGACCGAGGGGATTTTTTTCGAGGTCTGCAGAATCACCGAGCGCGTTGTCCAATCGTTGCGGGATTCGGAATTGCCACGCCTGAGGATGTCAATGGATTGACGGGATTGGTCGACGGTGCGATTGTCGGTTCGGCCTTTCTCAGAGCTCTCGAACCCAAGAACGAATCAATGCTGGATACAACAAGCATCGTCCAACGCGCTGAAGATTTTCTTGAACCTTTCAATTTGAATCTCAAATGATCATTCAACTTCATCATCCATCATCCAAGGAAACCGTGGATGAGGCCATTCAATTTCTGGAGGCCATGGGGCTGAGTTGTCGCCATGTGTCAACTCCTGACTCAACGCTGCTCGTCGTCTACGCCGGTCAACTTCAGGACCCCCGAAGCGTTCGTCGATGCCCCGGCGTTTCCGATGTTCATCACATTTCAGATGAATTCAAATTGGTCAGCAGTCAATGGAAACAAGGACGGTCAACTGTGAAGATTGGCGGGAACAATTTTGGTCCCAAAAGCTTTCATTCAATCATGGGACCTTGTAGTGTTGAGGGGCCTGAACAACTCGAATCGGTTGCCAAGTTCCTTGTATCTCAGGGAGTGTCTTTTATGCGTGGCGGTGTCTTTAAACCTCGCAGCAGCCCGTACTCATTTAGAGGGATGGGCTTCGAGGGGCTGAAGCTTTTCAGGCAGGTTGCAGATCGCCATGGCTTGAGCATCGTCACGGAAGTGATGGAAGTGGCGCAGATTGAGGCCATGGCCAGTCAAGTGGATGTTTTTCAGATCGGAGCAAGAAACATGCAAAATTTCAACTTGCTTGAAGCCGTTGGAAAATCAGGAGTGCCTGTCTTACTCAAGCGCAGCATGTCTGGAACAATAGAAGAATTTCTTCACTGTGCTGAATACGTCTACAACGTTGGAAACGACAAGATCATTCTTTGTGAACGGGGAATTCGGACTTTCGAGGGTGCATATCGGAACACATTGGATGTCAATGCGATTTCCTATTTGCAGGCTCGGACTCATTTGCCGGTAATCGCTGACCCATCACATGGCGTGGGCCTGCGGCGTCATGTTGTTGATGTCGGATTGGCGGCGGTTGCCGCAGGTGCCGATGGACTGCTCGTTGAAATCCATCCTCGACCTGATTCTGCGGTCAGCGATCGCGACCAAACACTTTACTTCGACCAAGCAGCGCATTTGATTGAGGGAGGTAGAAAATTTCGTGCATTGCGAGAAGCGCTGATGCATTGAAGGGCCAAGTCAATGCGTGCTTTAGAAGTCGAAAACAATCTCAATTTGAAGGTAGTTCAATTGACCAAATCGGGGTTGAGGGTGTTCGGCTTCTGTCCTGCTGGGTCCACCGAAAGGAATGTGGAAAAGAAGCCCGTGAGCCCAGTTTTCATGGGCTTTTTTGTGCCGTAAATTGCAGCAGAATCAGCCCTTTCAAGGCATTCCAGCACATCCCATGAAATTTGCTTTCAATATTTCTTTCTCTTTTCTGCTCACTTTGTTGATTCATGTGACCGTTTTCGGACAGCAGAAAGATCTCGATATTGAAACAGCCATGTCAAAAAATTGCATTTCTCTCGATAAGGTTAGCACCCAAAACACTTACAACAACCGAAGGCAGATCATGACTTCTTTTTCGATTGAAGATTTCAATATCCGACTGAGTCCTCATGATCTAACGTGTACTGAGATTCTCGTCGGTCATTTTCACTGTGATATCTGCTTTAACCAAATTGAAAATAGTCTGACCTCATATGATGGCAGTAAATTTTATTTTGCTGCTGATCTTCCAGCGGAAATAACGAAAGAGTGCATTTTACTCATTTCAAAGATGAGAATGGGTTCCTTTGAGCATCACAAGTTCTTAGAGCTTCTAACAACAGAAAAGACTGATTAATTTTCCTCTTGAAAACAAATTCAATGCCAATGCCGTTGTCTTCGTCTGAATCAAATCATTGCGCCAAGCTGAAGGAGATGTATCTCGGTTGTCCGATCAATCGATCCATGTATCCTTCTACCCAAGCATCATTCGATGATGCTGAGGCATTGATTTCACTAGAAGTCGATCCGACCCAGTTTCATGCGATGGGCGCCGCACATGGAAGCGTCTATTTCAAATTGATTGATGACGCGTCTTACTTTGCAGCGCAAGCTCACGTGAAGGATGGATATCTTTTGACAGTTTCGATGAACCTCAATTTTACCAGGCCCGTAACTGGGGGCCGAATCGTTTGCCAAGGAAAGTTAGTCCACAAGGGACGACGACTTCTTGTAGCCGAGGCTGAAATCAAAGATGCGGAGGGCAACCTTTTGGCAGCAGGGCGGGGTACTTTTATGTCAAGTGGAAAGCCCCTAACCGCAGATTTTGGATACAGATTGTGAAGGTCAACATATCAGGTCAAAATTTTCTTCAATGTTAAAATTGAACCTTCAAGATCTAATTAACGCGTTGTTGACGCTGAAAGGTGATTCCACTCCACAATGGGGAGTGATGAGTGCGCCCCAGATGCTAAGACACTGCAATCTTCAAATCCGACTGTATTCGCGCAATAAACCAGCTAGTCTGTCATCTATACTACGGACATATACGATGGGAAGATTGCACCTTCTCTATGTAAAGTATTACGTGCGATATGATATTCACAGATACAAAAAAAACTCCTATTCACTTCCATCTCTCAGGACTGTTGAGTTAGAGGATATCGACTTTGATCGGGAGCGGAAAGAACTAATTGACCGGTTAACTGCAGTATCCGAGTTTGATGGGTGGATGAGATATACACCTCTACATGGATGGGTATCACAGGTGACATTCAAGCGCAATATCTATGTGCATGTGCAGTACCATTTGTATCAATTCGGTGTTTGGTGAAATTGACGAGAAAGTAGCCATTGAGAGCTTTTGAAGTTTGGACAACTTAAACTGAAAATTGGATAATTCTGCAGTTGATTTTGTCGAGGATCATGTAATGTGTGGCCTATTTGCAGTATGAAAATGAGAAAAAGTCAGTTGCTCCTATGCTTACCGTTATTCATGATTTCTTGCACGATTGCGAAGCCAGGAACAATCTATGTTAAGCAACGCCTTGGGAAATTAGACCCTTCAACCAAAACGGATGGATTAATTATAGTGAACCCATTAACTACCGTATTAATTGACTTGCCCACGCGCACAACTTCTGGTGAACTTAGGCTGTCCTTGCCATCAAAGGAAGGGTTGAATGTTCTCACCGAGGTATCAATTCTTTACAGGATTCAGCCTGAAGCTGTGTTAAGCATTATCCAGAATTTGGGCTCTGAACGAGACTATGAACTGATTGTTAAGAACACATTTCGATCTGCTGCAGCTGACGTAACTGCCATGTATTTAGCAAAAGACATGCATTCGGGTAAAAGAGATGAAATTGAACTGGCGGTGCGAGAGAAAATGGCAGCGACCTTAACCCCGCGTGGAATAGACGTGGAAGCTGTCTTACTGAAAAGTATTGAACTGCCTGCAGAGTTGTATGCTGCTGTAGAGAATAAACTAAAGGCGGAACAAGAAGCTCAACGTATGGAGTTTGTGCTCCAGACAGCTCGCCAGGACGCCGAGAAAAAGCGAATTGAAGCTGAAGGCATCCGCGATGCTCAAATCATCATTCAAGAGGGTATGACGGATAACAACATTGCATGGCGCAGCCTAGAGGTATTGCAGGAGTTAGCCTCATCCCCAAATGCAAAACTTATTATTACTGATGGTAAAGCGCCTGTTTTGATTAACGAATAGTGTCAGGCATTACGAGTGAAGTTTGGCGTTCGATTTGGAATAAATAACAATCCTCAATCCATTGGGAGTTCATGATGCGGATCCCCTTTCTTGCTTCTCAAGGGAAAAACGGGTGGTAACAAGGACAAAGAAAATCATGAAATAAGAGCAAAAGCTTTAGATTCGTTCGGTTTTGCATCAAGTCGCTTGCTCCAAAAATGTGAGTTCTTTTTACATTATGTCCAAGGGATTACGATGGGTTGAACCACAACTTGGAGATTCGCGATTACCCTAGACAAGAGATCCTTCAATCAGGATGAAATCAATTACCTCAACCCAAATCATACAAGTTTCTGCTCCAACTCTTTGGGCGGCTATCACTTCAGATCATCACCTTGAAGAGTGCCATCCCTACATTCTCAGGCACACTAAGAATGAAGCGAACCAAGGATTGTCAGATGTGATCACCTACCTAAACGGAGTCACCTTTACCCGCGAATCGACCGCGTGGTTCGAAGGTATTGGATACGACCTAAAAGTTGGGAGTAAACGTGAGCCCAAAAACGAAGTCGCTTGGCGCATTGAGCCCCTTGATTCAAATTCATGTAAGCTGTCAATTTCCGTTACACCCCTTGCGGTGAAGAAATTTCCGAAGCTCGTTCGCGGACTGGCTTTCGGATTGTTTGTACGACGTCAAGTGGGCCTTTACCTCGATGCCGTAATAGGAGGAATCAAAATCTGGGTTGAGACGGGTAAGGCGATTGATAAAACCGCTTTTCCGAGGCATCCTTGGTTTTGCGATTGAATACGGAATTCGTTGAGAGGAAGTGGCAAATTTCCTATCAAATGTTCAAATGGCCAATGGTGGGTAAAAGAGCCGCTGGCTGAACGCAAGCGTGCATGCTTTGTCACTTCATTTACCAGATTTTACGATGCCGTTCGACTTGCTTGTACTGCATTTTTTCGATTGGCCTCTTGAAGTAGTCATTAAAGTGGCATAGTGTTTGCTTGTTTCAATCGATGAATTTTCACATCCATAGAAAGCTGTTGGGTTCTTGGTTCTTTGTCCTTTTGATTCTGCTGCCGTCGTGTTCGCAAAGTATCTTGATTACTTCGTCTCCCAGTGAAGCAAATGTCTTTACTGATGGAAAGTATATCGGGCAAACACCAATTCGTCACCGGGATGACAAAGTCTCTGGAAGTATACTCGATGTGCGAATCGCAAAAGATGGCTACGCGGATTTAAATACTGAAATCAAGAAAACAGGACGGATTAATTGGTGGTCTTTGGTTTTTTGTTGGTTGCTATATCCATTGAAATGGATCGATGATTACCCGCGTGGATTTTACGGCGAGTTACAGCCGCAATCAGAGGAATATTCTCCACTCCGTGTGATAGTGCAAACGAAAGAGGCTGTAGGTTCTAATATTTTCGTTGTTGCCCTTGAGAATAAGCCTTGTCATGGATCATCAAATTCCGTAGCACTTGAGGCCGCACTTGGCATTCGATTATTGGAGAAGTTTCGCGTTCTAGAGCGTCAGGCTCTCCATGTTGTAAGTTCAGAACAACACCGAAATTTGACGGGGCTCCATGACGAGTCAAGTATAGTCGATGCTGGTAAATTGTCCGGAGCTAAGGGGGTGGTATTGATTAGCCAATTGTGTGATCAAGAATCAACGTTAACTTCTTTAAGATTTGTAGATTGCGAGACTGGCGCACTACACTGGGCTGTGCTGGCCGAGAACCAAAATATGGATGATATCATTCGTGAGTTATTCCATCATCTGGACTCGTGATATTGATGCAGCCAGTTGGTTTACAATTCTGGTTGGGCTTCTGTCTTGCCGGCTCCACTTTATTCGTTGGTCGTTCAGGATTATCGGGCTTTTAGAGCCCGCTATGGAGCCCAAAATCACCGGTTCATAACCTCGTAAAAGGTCAAGGAAGTGTTGTCGTTTCGGAGGCCGTAGGTCTGCTTCATGAGCACTGCGATTTCTCCGGTTGAAGAATTACCGAAATACTGGGTGTTGAAATAGCCTCCCCACCAAAACCCACCGTTTGCGGGTTCATTTGTCACTGCACATGCTAATCCTTGGTGCCAGTTGTCATCGATGAGTCCAGGCGCGTGGTCGGCGAGCAAGGTGTCGATGGTGGATTCTTCTAGCAATCGGCCTCCGGGGATGTCCCCCCTGTCGATGATCATCTGAAGAAACCGAGCATAGTCCAGCGCAGAGCTAGTCAGGCCGGCTCCCCCAGCACACATGGGCCAGTCGGAACGAAGGGGGTAATCGGTGGTGTATTTCGGATGCTTATGTTTTTGCCACACACCGGCGCTGTCCTTTTCCCACACTTCGACCAAATCGGCTTGGTGTTCTGGAGGAAGAACAAAAGCCGTGTGGTCCATGCCAAGGGGGTCGAGCAGTTCGGTGCGTAGGAATTCAGCATAGGGTTCGCCTGAAGCGACTTCCAACACAGCCACAAGCACGTCGAGACCGAGGCCGTATGTCCAGGCCTCGCCGGGTTGATGGGTCAGGCCAGTCTGCGTGAGTCTGCTGATGTTTTCACGCGTGCTCCTCCCGTCCGTGGGAAAGATGTCGTTGACACCGTATTTGGCGTAGAGCTTGGCAAACCGTTCCTCTCCAATGTCACCGTAAGGGATGCCGTTTGTGTGGGTCATGAGGTGGCGAATGGTCACGGGCCGGAGCAAGGCTGAATGCACGCCTGTGGAGTCATCCCGGAGGGAGTCCAACACCTCAATATTCGCGAATTCAGGAAGATAAATGGACACCGGGTCATCAAGTCCCAATTGACCGCGTTCCCAGAGGATCATGGCTGCCGTGGCTGTGGTGGCCTTGGTCATCGAGCAGATACGGAACAGGCCATTCTTATCCATGGGCTCCCCGCTGTGTGGGTCCTTGACGCCAAAAGCTTGGTGGCCCACAACCTGTCCTTCTCGTGCGAGAAGGAGCACGGCGCCAGGAATGCTTCCCTTTTCGACCTCGGATTCAATGGCCGTGGCCAGACTCGACCAGGTAGCGTCCTGCGACAGGTCGAGGGCGACGGGCTCGGTGTTCAATCCCACCTGCTGCTCAGTGCCGCGTTGGCAGGCGTGGAGAGAAACAGCAATGGCAAGGAGGCAGAGGATTCGAAGTGGATGCATCATGGAGCTCAATTTCGGAAAGCCGGTCGTTCTAACCAAGGTTTCCTGTCAATCAAGACGACAATGCATGTATGGACCATTCCATAAAAAAGGACGGGATGGCTGCTGCGCATATCCGCCAGTGACCCAATCAATGCCAGCATAACGACCACCCAAAACACTTTTTTCAGCGGCTTCATGAATACCAAGGGAGTTCGTTCATTTGATAACCCCTTCTTTTTGAAGTCCCCAAATGCCGGTCAGCCCCCAAAGGCCCAACCCGGTCAACCCCAGATCCAGCATCTTTACTTCAAAATGCAAAGCGAGTCCGATGATGCCTGCTGAGAGGCAGACGGGATTGATGTAATGCCAAAAAGAATCCTTGGTTGGAGGTGGTGTTGATTTTTCCATGGCAACAAGGTACCTCACGCTTTCTTTAGCGAAAGGGGCTGAATTCGAAGTGAGCGTTACTTTTGAGTCGGCATGAAGACGATAACCACACGCATCAACCAACTGGATGTCATGAGGGGCTTTGCACTGTTGGGCATTCTCATCATGAACATCATTAGCTTCGGGCTGCCCGAGGCCCACTACTTCAACCCCCATGCGGATGGGGTGTTGCACGGCTGGAATCAAGTCGCCTTGGTGGTTTCGGAGCTCTTTGCCAACGAGAAATTCATGGGCCTCTTTTCCCTGCTGTTCGGAGCGAGTGTGGTCTTGTTCACTGATAAAGTAGAGGGGAAGGGACGATCTGCATGGGCATTTCACATGAGGCGAAACGGGTGGCTTTTGGTCTTCGGATTGCTGCATGCCTACCTCCTTTGGGTGGGGGACATTTTGGTCACCTATGCCATTTGCTCGGTGTGGCTGTTCTTCTTTCGCAAATGGAGCGCGCGCAATCTGTTCATCGCATCGGGTGCGAGCGTGATGCTCTTGCTGCTGATGGATGCCATGATGGGGTGGTCGGTGCCGTATTGGACGGAGGCGGACGTAGCAGGATTCGCGGAGTTTTGGACGCCGAGCAGTGCGGCCATCGGCCAAGAGGTGGCGGCCATGCGCGGAACGTGGGTGGACCAAATGACGGTCCGTGTTCCCGGTGCCATGGCGTTGCAAACCGAGTACCTACCCATGCTGGCCCTCCGTGCGACCGCGATGATGCTGCTGGGCATGGGGCTGTACAAGGCAGGCGTTTTGGACAGTAGCAGGGGCCGGAGGTGGAACGGCGGGCTTGCGCTCATCGGTCTGGCGGTGGGCTTGGCCATCACCGGGTGGGGCTTTCATTACAGCCAAACCCACGAATGGGCGATGGAGGTGTTTTTCTATGGAGGTTTCTTCAGGAGCATGGGGATGGTGTTCCTCGTAGTGGGCTATGTTGGGGGCATCCTCTGGCTTTGCGGAGGCGGAGCAAGGCATGAGCTGGAGCGGTGGCTTGCTCCTGTGGGAAGAATGGCATTGACCAACTACCTCGCGCAAACCGTCATCTGCACCACCTTGATGTACGGCCACGGCTTTGGGATGTTCGGGACCTTAGATCGTGCGCGGTTGTGGCTCGTCATTGTCCCCATCTGGGTCGTGCAAATCATCGCGTCGAAATGGTGGATGGACCGCTACGCTTTCGGCCCGGTCGAGTGGGCATGGCGATCGCTCACTTATTGGCGCATCCAGCCGATGAGAACAAGGGGCTGAACAGGAGCATCACTCATTGCTGAGCGTGACCTTGCAGTCTCCTTGTTCGATTGAATCAAAACTTTGATGGCAATCGGGTCTCGTATTTATTGCCTGCGCAAAACGTCAGAACAGGATGTTGATGCACCTGTCCTGAAGAAATCGCTCAACGCTTCCAATCGACGCACAATAAGTCTTGGGCAGCTTGACCTGGATGTGCGCAATTCGATGTATTCACCGCTGAACAATTGGAGCATGAAGAGGACACTGAAAGCCGGGACGCAAGTTCGTGTTTGTCACAGGTGTTATTGAAATCAACCTTCATGTCGTGCACGGTGCATTGGAATTTTGCCCCTAAGTGGAGGCAATTCGTGCAGGTGGATGTAGTACTAATCATGAAAAAAGAACTGATTAAATGCTCTTCTGGTTCTTTATGTTGGATGTCGCTCACCTATTAATAATCAATCTAAATAGATTGATTTATACGATTTGACATCCAACGGCCATGAATACGGCACAAGACGTGCCTTTTGTAGCATAGATGGCAAAAAGTGGCCAGATAAACACTTATTTAGAATGATTCAAAATAACTGTTTTGGGCTATTGTACACCTTCTGATATAGGTGCAGTTTTGTACTGCGTGAGTGTGGTTTAATCCTTTCGCAGGGACTACTTTTCAGTATGGTTCTGCACGACTGAACGCAGTTGGCAGTTTTCGCTTTTTCAATTATCACTACGCACATCGGGTGGGCTTTTGCTCACCCGTTTTTTATGCTCACTGGAATACTTTGGACCAAATAATGCGTATTGTTCTGGAGCTACAAAACGAAGAGATCGTGCGAGGATCCTACAGTGGCATGTTCCAGCCTTTCAGGCGAATTGAATATGATAGTGATTGTGACTGAATTGAAATCATCAGGGTGTAACGAGCAGAAGTGCGACCGTTACAACGGAATGCTGCGTTCCACGGGCCACTCATCTTGGAAGCCCAATTGCCAGTTTTCGTGGAGCCGATCCAACGGCACAAGGCAAGCGTCCAATTCTTGTCGGATTTGGGCCTCGTCTAAGTTTTGCCCGATGATGACGATTTCGGTTTTTCGATCCCCAAACGTAGGGTCCCAAGCAGCTTCGATTTCATCTTGATTTTCGATGAAGGAAAGAAATTGGATGCGTTTGGAGAACGGCATGCTGCACCACCAAACACCGGCACTGTCCGTTCGGATTGAGCCGCCCGCCTGTCCCCAAATCAATGCCTGATCCGGACGGGATGCAATCCAGAATAGGCCTTTGCTGCGAATGATATTGGCCGGGAAGCGAGTTTGGAAGTAATGCCAGAATCGATCGGGGTCGAACGGCAAGGTGCTTCTGTAAACGAACGATCCGATGCCGTATTCCTCCGTTTCAGGTGTGTGTTCTTCCTTGTTCAATTCCTCAATCCACCCGGCACTGGCTTCGGCTTCTTCAAAATCAAAAAGCCCTGTATTGAGAATCCGCTTGGGATCGACTTTGCTGAAGTTGGTCTCCACTAAGTTGGCGTTGGGATTGAGTTTTTTGAGCGTACTCCTTAAGATGCCTAGGTGTTCTTCGGATACCGCATCCACCTTGTTGAGTACGATGACGTTGGCAAATTCGACTTGATCGGTGAGCAGATTCACGATGGTTCGGTCGTCTCCTTCAATGTCGGTCAGATTGCGGTCGACCAAGGTCTCAGGGCTACCAAAATCGCGAAAGAAATTGGCGGCGTCCACCACCGTTACCATGGTGTCGACGTAGCTGAAACGGCTGAGGTCGATGCCGTTGTCTTCGTCCACGAAAGAGAAGGTCTGCGCCACTGGGATGGGTTCGCTGATGCCTGTGCTTTCGATGAGTAAATAATCGAATCGCTTTTCAAGGGCAAGCCGTTCGACTTCTTCCATTAAATCCTCGCGAAGGGTGCAACATATGCAACCGTTGCTCATTTCGACGAGCTTTTCCTCTGTTCGGGACAAAGTGTTTTCGCTGGCCACAAGGTTCGCATCGACATTGACCTCACTCATGTCATTCACGATGACAGCGACCTTGAGGTTTTGCTTGTTGTGAAGGATGTGGTTCAACAACGTGGTCTTGCCCGCTCCCAAGAAGCCGGAAAGTACAGTTACCGGAAGTTTCGCGTTAGCCACCATGTACTGAGCATTCAGGCGTGCCGCATTGGCAGTATTTCATATTGTAGATATGCAGGCCAATCAGCACCGAAGCGGCCGTGTATTTGGCTGCAGGGTAGAAAAGTTCAGGTGCGAAGGCTTCCATCAATACCGACCACGCCAATACGCCCCAGGTCGCCCACAAGCTTCGCCAAACCCACGGTTTGGAACTGGTTTGCATGGAACGAAAAACGGCCAGTCCGGATACCACAAGAAAGACGAAATCAACAGCTCGCCACCACGTGGGGGCGCCGCTACAACACGCGCTAGAACACGCTTGTGCCACAAACAGGAAGGGCGTGGCCAAGCAGTGAATCATGCACAGAAAACTGGCTGCCGCTCCGACAGAATCCGATTTGAGGGAAAAAGATGCCATGGAAATGGAATGAGGTGCTAAATTAGCATGAAATTGCATTATTGCAACACAGTCGCATTAGTTATTGACCATGGGCGTCCACCGCAAAACACGAAATCTTGAATTGGTGCTCGATGCATTCCGCAACACGCAGGAGGCGCTGTCTGCCCACCTTCTGATCGAGCGGTTGCCAGTCGACGTAAACCGATCTACTGTATACAGGTTGCTGGATCGGCTCGAAGACGATGGAGTAGTGCATTCGTTTCTCGCTTCCGAGAACATCAGATTTTACGCACTGTGCAAAGAATGCAACCAATCCGGCCATGTCCATAGCCACGCTCACTTCCAATGTACTTCGTGCAGTCAAGTCGTTTGCCTGGAGCAGGAAGTGGCTGTGCCGACCCTGAATCAATACCGTGTCGATGAGGCCCAGGTGCTGCTCAAGGGGCAGTGCGCTACTTGCATGCGGTGACGAGGCAGATAAAAATGGGGCACGCGTTGAATCAAGTCGTGTTTGGTTGTTTCTTTCGAAAAAAAAATGATGAAGAATATACTCGTTGTTGGAATGCTTAAAGAGGGACAGTTCCCAAAATTTATGAGTTTCATGCAGTCTGATGAAGGAATTGCTGAACGGAAGAATATTGCTGACTTGAGCAAGACTATTGGAACGGTTGCGCCAGACCAACGTAAAGTCATGTTTAAAATCGTGGTCCACGACATGGATGCATTGCACGCATTTTTGAACGGTTCGAATCAAGTGTCAAAGCCTGTTTTTGATGCTGTGATGGAGAGCTACGAAATCTATGAACTTAATCAGGTTTGAGAAATAGCCTTACCCCCAAACGCCGCTCACTCCATGAAATGGTTACAAGTTCTTTTTTGCTGTATTTCACTCCAAGCCTATGCGCAATGTGAGTTCACGGAGGTTAGCATTCAAACGTCAACCGCCCAATGGGGTGATGAGATGTCTTGGGAACTCTTCCATGCTTTGGAAGGCAGCGAGCCGATGTTCATTGCATCGTTTCAAGGCGAGTCGAACTGGACAACGTCAGACCAAGTGCTGTGCTTAGAGGACGGGTGCTACTTTTTTTCGGTCGCTGACTCATGGGGCGATGGGTGGAATGGGGGAGCAATCTCCAGCTCGCTGCCCCTAGAAGGGTTTCCAGACACGTTCACGCTGGACGATGGCTACGCGGGCTACCTCGCCTTCGAGGTCGGGGAAGCCACGTGCGATACGAGCTTGCCAGGCTGCACGGAGCAGGACGCCTTGAATTTTGTTCAAGGAGCCAACACCGATGACGGCAGTTGCGTTTACTTCGAAACCTTTGAGCACACGGTCAATTCGGAGGCGTGGGAACGGCAGTACATTTATTACCATCCCGAGTCCGCACCTGCGGATTGCCCATTGGTGTTCGTCTTTCATGGATACACGGGTAGCGCGGATGATATCATGCAGTATTCGGGGTTCAATGCACTGGCAGAGGAATTCGGTTTTGCGGTCTGCTACCCGCAGGGAACCGACGATTCATATGGGAATGCCTTTTTCAATGTGGGGTATGACTTTCAATTCAATGAAAACGTGGACGATGTGGCCTTTACGCTGGCCTTAAACGACTACCTGCAATCAAACTACGCGCTGGACGAGACGGCGGTGTATGCGACAGGAATGTCCAACGGGGGCGACTTTTGCTACTTGTTGGCGTGCCAGGCCTCGACCGTGTTTCAGGCGGTGGCGCCGGTTGCGGGCATGATCATGCAAGACATCATGGATGCTTGCAATCCGTATTCGACCACCAACATCCTCGAAATTCACGGCACAGAGGACGATGTAACGTACTACGATGGCGATCCCACTAACCAAGACGGTTGGGGAGCGTACCCGAGCATTCCGGAGACCATGGATTTCCTCGTGGACCTATTTGGATTGGTCAGTGAAGGCACGGAGGAACTGCCTAACACCGATGCGACCGACGGCAGCGAGGTGGAGGTCATGGCGTGGTCCAACGAAACGGCTTGTCCGCGGCTCGAACTGTACAGAGTCATCGGGGGCGGCCACGACTGGCCTGGCGCATGGGGCAACATGGACATCGATGCGAGCTTGGTGGCATGGGAATTTTTCGAAAGCACGTGCAACATCAACTTACCATTGAGCATCGAGCCCGACCTGCCATCGGCTCAATCAACTGTGCAAGGCACGTGGGACATGCTGGGGCGTCCTTGTCCAGCCAATGCGGCCGGACAACTCGTAATCGAGCGGCTTTCCAACGGCCAAGTGCGCAAGATTTTCCGGGCTGAGGAGTGACGGTCGCCCGCCATTACAACGTTATCTGCATGCGGATGTCCGCTCGGTCGTAGACGCAGTCGTCGGGGACAGGCACGGGCTTGAAACCGTACGTTTCATAGAGGTGGATGGCCGGTTTGAGTGACGTGTGAGAGTAGAGTTCCAGCGTGTGCACCTCCCGCTGGCGGCAAACGCGCAGGATGTATTCCATCATTTGGTGGCCAAACCCCTTGCCGCGGTGCTCCTCGTCGACGGCCATTTTGTTCAATTCCACCTTGCCTTCGCCTTGAGGCGTCAGCGCAAACGTCGCGACGGCCTGCCCCTTCAATAGGCCGATGAAGATGGCCCCGCCGGGCGCGATCACCATTTTTTCAGGATCGGAAAGCACCTCGATGTCGAAAGGCTCGAGCAGGAAGTAGGCATTCAGCCAAGCCGCATTCAGGTCAAAAAAGGCCTGTCTGTACGTGGGCGTGTAAGGGACAAAAGTCAGGCCTTCCTGTTCTTCATTCATGGGCTATTTCTGCTTGCGACGAATTGAAATCTCGAAATGGAAACTAATTAACATTTCATTCATAATCAATTGATTCAATGGTTGCTAATTCGTTCTTTTCATCCATAAATGTAACCCCATGAATAAACTGTTTTTCACCTCTTCGATTTGTGCCGTGGTCATATTGTTTGGCTGCACGGCTCCAGAAGACTCTGCGGCCACAGAACAATCCGTCGTTGCCACAGACGATGAGCGATCCGCTCAAATTGAGCTGCTATTTGACAAGTACGTCCTCAATGAGTGGGACGTTATGGACATGTATGCCGAGAATGTTTTGTGCAAAATCAACAACGTCGAATTCTCAGGCCGTGATAACCTGATGGGTGGCTTTAAGATGCACCACGATGCCTTGTACAATGAGATTGCCATTGATGATGCAAGCATCCAAACCGAGTACTGGAGCGATGGGTCGGTTTGGTCGCGTGCCTGGTTCACCTGGACGGGCAACGGCCAAACAACCGGTGAGAGTTATTCCAACCGGGGACACTTCAGCTATAAGTGGCAGGACGGTGTCATTGCAGAGTTGCACGGGTATTGGAGTGAGGATGCACAAAATGCGGAGGCCGCTGCCTATACAGCTGCCAATGCATCCGAGTGACAAGCCGGTCAATCTTCGTTATCGCATTGCGCCTTTTCTGTGCAAGAGCCCTGGAATTGTCCAGGGCTTTTTTGTTGGCCGTTCATATCTCCAAAGGATGTACTTTGACCAAGAACTTCAATTGCATGAGGATTCAATTCACATTAATCGTTTGGTTGGTCGGGATTGCCACCAGCAGCTTTGCTCAAGATGAGCATGAAACAAATGGTGTCCTCAAACGCTATTTCGAGCGTTTCTTTGGTCAAGCAGAGGATTCGACTGCGGCGAAGTTGATTCATTATCCCACTCTTGCGTATGCGCCGGAGACCAGTTGGGAGTTTGGTGTTTCGAGCCTGTATGTATATTCGGCGAATCGGGATTTGAAAAACCGTTTGAGTGAGGTCAAGTCGTTCGCCTTTTTGACCTTGGAGAATCAATACGGTCTGTGGCTAGACCATTCGTTGTATAGCGACGAGAATACGTGGTTTTTTTATGGAAAGGCACGGTACCAAAGTTTCCCGCTTTTTTACCATGGCATCGGCAGGAATAGCCCAGCAGAAGTTCAAAGCGTAATCGATGGAGAGTACCTCTTAATCCGTGAGAGGATTATGCGGGAAACATGGCCGTCCTTGTATTGTGGACTCGAATTGGATTACCAAGGGCTAACGGGTATCGAATACTCGAATTCAACCGAGGATTTTACGGAGCCTGATGTCGGAAGCAAGGGGTCGAGAAACATGGGTGTGGGATTGGGGGTGATTTACAATAACATCCACAATGCCATGAATCCAAGAAAAGGAGTCTACAGCGAATGGGGATTTTTAAATTACCATTCACGCGATGGGCGTGACTTCAACTTTATCTCTTATATCGCAGATACCCGTTTATACCTTCCGATTCGAGAGAATACGGTTTTGGCTATGCAAGGATACAGTCAATTGACAACAGGTAATCCGCCCTTTAACATGTTGGCACTTATGGGAGGGGAAAGCCTGATGCGTGGGTATTACCTTGGAAGATTCCGTGACAAAAACCTCATCGCGGGTCAGGTTGAATACCGCATTTTGCCTTTTTCTTTTTCCAAGCGGGTGGGCGCCAGTTTTTTCATGTCGATTGGCCAGGTATTTGGAGATGATCGCTCGTTTGAATGGGATCAGTTTTTGCCGGCTGGTGGGGCGGGACTCCGATTCTTAATCTTCCCAGAAAAGGATATTTATACCCGACTGGATATGGCCTTTACAGCAGAAGGCAGCGGCATATATTTCTTCATTGGTGAGGCATTCTGAGTCTATATATTGCTGAGTTGTTCCCAAGTTAGTGATGGCTTTGTAGATGCAGCGTTGAAGACCTCTTCAAGCTTCCTTAACGCACCTGCGGTGTCTAGCAGCATTCATTAGCGTATATTTCATTCATGGTTCGTTTTGCAGTCTTACTCTTCGTTCTCGGCTTGAGTCAAGCAGTCCGCTCGCAATCTTGGAAAGGGGTCGATGCATCATTTTTGCCCGAAATGCTGTATGATGGAGTGCTCTATCGAGATCAGGAAGGAGCTGAAATTGAATCGCCGCGTCAATGGATGGCTGAGCAGGGGGTGGATTTGGTTCGGTTGCGCGTGTGGCACAATCCAAGTCCGGACCTTCGAAACTCGTGGCTGGAGGTCCTTTCAGAAGCGAAACGGTGGGATTCGTTGGGCGTTAGTCTCATGATTGATTACCATTTCAGCGACACGTGGGCCGATCCGGCTCATCAAGAAATCCCCGCTGCCTGGAGCAGTGGATCGTTTGAAGAAGTTCAGGCTTCCATGCTCTGTTGGTTGGAGTGCACGTTGAAGGCGATGGAAGTAAATGGAATTGAACCGGCACTAATCCAACTCGGAAACGAGATCGACCCTGGAATGATGTTACCGCACGGAGGGATCAGCGATGGATTCGGACCGCTCGCGGAGTTGTTAGAATCCGGTCACAGTGCGGTCGAGGATGTATTCCCAAATTGTCCAGTGGCCGTTCACGTTTCGAACCTCGTAATGGCACCGTGGTTCTTTGGGGAGTTGGCTGAAGCCGGCTACGCGCCTGATGTTGCCGCCGTGAGCCAATATAGCAAATGGCACCTTCAGGACATCGATGGCATTGCTGATGCGGTTGCGGAGTTGTATGAAACGGCGGGCATTCCCGTTTTCATTGCAGAGACTGCGTATGCGTGGACAACCGATTGGGCGGATTGGACGGACAACCTATGGTGGTTTGGTGATGAGACACCGGGCTATCCTTTTACGCCTGAGGGCCAGTGGGCTTACTTCGATGCCTTGCAAACTGCATTGGATGATTTAGAGCCTGGTGTTTGCATGGGCTGGTGTTATTGGGCGCCCGATTGGGTGGCTTCGCAGGGGGAGACAAGTTCCGAGGGAAGTCATTGGGAAAACGCGGCCCTCTTTGATTTTGATTGGCAGGCACTTCCAACTTGGGATGTCTTTGGCGGCCCCTAATTTTTTCAATACATATGCACGATGGGCGCGATACGTTCGGTGCTTGTGTACGTTTTCGATTAGCTTGCCCTGATGCGCTACTTCATAATCACGCTCTGCTTGTTAATGTACTTTTCAAGTTGGGGACAAGGCACCGCAAGTCCGGCCGGCGTTATGGCGGTCCAGCAAGGCGTGTGGAAACGTGGAATCAGAGTGGTACTTGATGGGTACGTATATGGACCTGCTGCAGCGGCGAGGTTGTGCAGTGCATGCCCTCAAGCTCGAGATCACTTTCTTGCCGCCAGGCGTAAGCGAATCTGGAGCGGGGGTTTGGCCAATATTGGAATCGTTCAATCTGTCACAGGAGCGGTTCAGCTCGAAAATGAGCATACTGTTGGCGCCTTTAATGCGGCCGTAGGCGGATTTTGGATGACCCTCGGAGCAGCGCGGGACAGGGCTGCACGCCACGAAGTTAAAAGTGCCGTGGAGGCTTACAACCGCTGCCAATTCTTGGAGTGATGATTCAACCGAGAAGTTCAAATATGAAGGCGGAAGCAACCATCTACCGATAACAACGTTTTGAAGCCATGAATGTTATGAAGATTATGATGCGCAGTGTGTTGCTATGGATATTTGTCGCAAGCTCTACGTGGCATCTGATCGCCCAAACGGAAGGAAACGAGAAGGGTTCAACAACGGCGTTCAAGTGGAATGCGACCGATGCATTTGTCGGGCGATGGGCATTGGGCTTTGAGCAATCTGTTGGTGCTCACTACTCCCTAGGCCTAGAATTGGATTTCATCCATCGCGAGCGATTCATGGAGTTCAAAAGTGGACCCCACCCATGGTACCCGGAAGAGCATGCCATAAAGCGAGGGTTGATCACTGAACCTTACATGCGTTGGTACCCGCGTGCCCATGCGCGCTGCCAAGGTGTTTACGCAGCAGCTGCGGGTTTTTTGGGCTTTGCTCGGTACCAATTCGTTGAGCCCAACACGTTCGGTGATCCCAGTTGGTCCGCTTTCGGTGGGTCTTTGCAAGTTGGATACCAGCGATTGCTCGGTTGCTGGGTCGTAGATGCATACCTTGGTGGAACGTGGGCCAACGATGATTATTCGGGCGCCTACATCGAGTCCACCGCACTTTTCCCTCCGCCCTCCGGATGGCGCGTTTCTGCCGGATTGCGGCTAGGCCGTATGCGCCAAAGGTGAGGGGCTCGCCTTACTGAACGATGAAAATGCGCGTTTCGCCATTGAGGTGAATCCAATAACGGCCCGATGCAAGGCCTTGGAGGCTGATGGCCGTGCGCGGGGATGTAACGGTGCCCTCGAGGCAACGAACGCCAGCGGAATTGAAGATGCAGAAGGGCGCGGATGAGGTGATGTGCTCCCCGAGTACTATCAATTGGGATGAGGCCGGATTCGGGGCGAGGGTCCATGAGGCGACCTCTGCATTATCCAAGGCAAGCGATCCGCAGGAGATACGGCCGTTCATGTCAAATTCTTTCAGGTGGTCCCAAATCACCTCATGGCTGATGATGTCCATGTTGCCCCACGCTCCCGGCCAGTCGTGATCACCGCCCAAGACTTTGTAATGTGTCAGCTCTCGGCACCCATCGGCATCGGACCATTGGTAGCGTTCCACGGTGCTGCCGTCCGAGATGTTCAGGTCTGGCAGCTCAACTATGTCAGCGTCGGGTAGCAGTTCGTTTTCATCGATCCACAAAGCGTTCCCTTCGTCGCTGCTGTGGTAATACAACGTGCCATTGTAAACGACGCCATCGTAATTCGAGTTGAAGTCGTTCGTACCCAAGATGGTAACAACGGGTGTGGGGTGGGTCGTTTCGCAATTGGCGTAGGACTCGGCGTACATGGTGCGCGCCACGGCCCCTACACCGGTGATGTGATCATTCAAGCGGCAGGCGAGGTCGTACACAAATCCGCCGCCGTTGGAATACCCCATTGCGTAGACACGGGTGAGGTCCACACCATGAAGCGTGTGCATCTCGTCAATCAAGGCCCCCACAAAATCAATGTCGCTGTGCGGATTCGGGACCGTGAACGGCAAGTCACCGCTCGTGACGACTTGCCAATTGGTGGAACCGCCATCGTTGGGGTCGGGTAACGCCTGGGGGTAAACAAGGATGAAGCGCTCCTCGTCAGCGGTATCCCGCAGATCTCCGATGGCCAGCTGATCTTCTGCCACTCCTGCACCTCCGTGAAAACACAACACCAGAGGCACTTCTTCCACAGCATCAAAATCCATAGGGACATATTGCAAATACGTTCGCGTTTGTCCGTCAACGGTTAGGGATTCAGTGGTGAGCTGCGCTGAGAGCGCGGTAACGAATAAGACCCCAATAAGGAGCAGGCTCGTTCGGACTTCGATCAGAAAGGGTAGGGAGGTTTTTTGGATCATTAAGAAAGGAGTGTTCGTCAATGGTCAAATTTAGGTCGTCTGCTAGTCAATCCAACACTAAGGTGGAGGACATGATGATGGCCTTGATTGGACGCGCCAAAGGCCTTTCTGCATCAACCGAATGAATCAGTAGGGCGGCTGGGCGCTGAGGCTTATGTGTTTGAAGACCGAGCCGTCGTCAAAATGATAGAGGAGCAAGCGGCCGGGAGCATACCGGCACTCGCGTCCGAGCGCATCGGTGATGCGCATGAGTTGAGGGTTTGCGGTTTGCAGCGCCTCCAAATCCAATGGGGTAACCTGCATTTGCAACACTACCGGCCGGTGATCGCTTACGTTCGTGTCGAATTCGGACCACCCACCCGGCATGAAGGAGGCGATATCAAGGCACTCGACCACCGTCGAGGGTGACGCGAAATCTTCAAAGACCTCATTGGACAGAAGTAGGTGGTCCAAGTGCGATGGCCAACCCGGGAAGGACCAGCCGGAACTGAGACCTTCTGCAATGGCCATGTCAGCAAATACGTATTCGTTTGGCAGGTCCAAGAACGGTGCGAACACATTATTGGCAGCGGGCTCTTGGATGAGGTCGTTCAGGTCCCCGAGCAAGATGACCCGCTCCTCCGGCAACCCTTGCTGGATGTATTCATTGAGCAGTACGCACGCCTCATGACGCCGCGTTTCTTCATCGTAAGCATCGGACCAGTTGATGGTTCCGTTGCCGCAACATTTAAAGTGGTTGTTGATTGCGTAAAACGATTCGCCTTCAAAGGCAAAATGGAGCACCAGCGGCGACCGTGGAAACGGATTCCAAAACGTCGAGGCCGTGTAGATTTCATAGGCGTTGAGCACCTCGATGGCATCGGTGCTGTAAACGTATACCAATCCCCCGAACCAACCGTCCATGAGCACGTATTCGTATCCATCGATTGCATCGATCATGCCTTTGAAGGCGGTCGTATCGTCGATTTCTTGGATGGCCCAGAGGTCGATGTCGAGGTTCTGGACGATGGTCTGCACCCGCTCGATGGTGGCGTTTCCGTTCTTCGGAAACCACTCGATGTTCCATGTGGCGATGTCGAGCGTGTTGGGCAAGCCAAACTCCAAATCATCCAGTGTTTGCCCGTAGGCAGTGCGGGCGAAAAATAGCAGGCCAATCAAGGCCAATCGTGCAGGCGTGGTCATGGTACAAAAGTAGCGCGGTGTCGCCGCAATGAGGAGCAACAAAAAAGCAGGCCCCGAAGGACCCGCTTTTCTATAGAGGAACATGCGCTATTACGCCAATTTAGAATTGTAAGCGCCTATGGCTGCTCCGCCGAGGATGCCATGGATGATGCCGATGACCCATTCGATCATGGCGAATGATGCATCATAGAAGGTGTACTGGGCTGTGGCAAAAGCCTGAAAGATGCCAAAGACGATGGCCATGATCATGGCGCCTTGGTAAGCCCCGCTTTTGGCATCGTCGACGCCCATTTTGTCAAACACGTAGACCAAGAGGTAGGCACCCAAAATATTGCCGAGGACAATGAGCCCCATGTTGGGTGCGTGCAGACAGCCTTCGTATTGGGCCATCATTTCAGCCGCAGCATCGGCAGTCAAAATGCCGTAGTAAATCGCACCGAATCCAAACAGTGCGAGAAAGCCAAAGAGGGTTCCGAGAATTTGCTTTTTCATGAAATAAGGGTTTTGATATGCTCAAGAAAAGGCCCAAATGATCGGCCTTCGCACGGTTGCTCGTGCAGTTGTTAACAGGTTTGCGCCTGACTTGTATTGATGACGTGCGTTTTTACGAAGCTACCGGACTCTTGTGGTGCGGGTATTTGTCGTTTTTCGGTGTGGATGATGCAATAAGATGCACGTATATCATCTATTTTCGTACAAATAATTTTAATATGAATAACACTAAATTGATTCTTGTCGTTTTCGCCGTTCTATTTTCTTCAATCGGTTCAGCCCAGACCTTGGCTGGAAATACGGGCTCACCATCCACTTCCAGTGGTGATGTCGCCAACCTTTCCGGTCCGCGTTTCGGTATCACTATGGTTGGTGACGGTAGTACGTCCCAGTTTTTGAACCGGGTTCACGAAATGGACAGCTTGCAGTACATTGAGTTTGGTAACTTGCCTTTCACCTGGACTACCCAATACGGATGGCAGTTCGAAACGCGCTTTGCCGATACAGGTGGTCCAATTGTTGGACTCGTTGAGTGGGTGGTTTTAGTTGCTGGTATGGAGAAGGGCTTGATACTGCCTTCACTATCTAGTTTGGTTGGCGTCCGCGGCGAGAGCGGGTTTGAATTTGCCACAGGTCCTAACCTATCGCCAACAGGATTGTCGTTCGTCTTTGCGGCCGGATTCAACTACACAAAGGGCGATCTAAACATGCCCATCAACATTGCATTTGTTCCAGACAAGATGGGACCAAAAGAATCCGGACTGGATGGCATCGTAGACATTAATGACTATTTCAACGTCGTTCGTATGCGCGAGACCGGTTACCGCCTCACTATTTCGGTTGGTTTCAACTTGGGTGCGAAGTAAGCCCTTGGAGTAGCAAGTGTTTTTTTTTGGGTATTTACCCAAATGGGGTTACTTTGCGTCTTGGGTAAACACCCAAGACGTAGTTGTAATACATGAAAGACCTCAAGTACCTCCTTGCCTATACGGTTCCAGTGTCGGCCTACCTCTCGTTTGATTCGACAGGAATCTGGACCTATTCGGCTGTGATTTATGCCTTTGTCATCTTGCCCGTGTTGGACCTCGTCGCTGGCGGGAGTGCTGCGAATTTGGATAATGACACAGCGGTGAAGAAGAACCGGATGTGGATTTTCGATGCGATGCTGTATGCCAATGTGCCGATTGTTTTTGGGTTGATGGCCTTCTTTTTCTTCCAAGTCCAAACCCATACATATGCCACCTACGAGGTGGTGGGGTTGTTGCTGTCTGCCGGTATCCTTCTGGCAACCAATGGCATCAATGTGGCCCACGAGTTGGGGCACCGTGCCGAATTGCCGGCGCGCTTGGTGAGCAAGTTGCTTTACATGCCGTGCTTGTACATGCACTTCTTCATCGAGCACAATTTTGGTCACCACATGAACGTGGCCACACCTGAAGATGGCGCCACAGCTCGGTACAACCAGACGGTCTATGGTTTTTGGTTCACTTCGGTCACCAAGCAATACATCAATGCGTGGCGACTCCAGGCGCAGTTGCTCAAGCGCCAAAAGCTGTCCTTCCTTTCCCCCAAAAACGACATGCTGTGGTACCACCTCATCCAGCCTGCTTACTTGGGTGCGGTTTGGTATGTGTTCTCGTTTGAAACGATGGTGTTCGCGTTAGGGGCAGGGGTTCTCGCATTTTTGTTCCTCGAAAGCATCAACTACATCGAACACTACGGGCTGCTTCGGCACAAATTGGAATCCGGTCGATACGAACGTGTGCAGCCGTACCACTCGTGGAATTCCAATTCGCACATCGGCCGAATCGTTTTGTATGAGTTGACCCGTCACAGCGACCACCATTTCAAGTCGGCCAAAAAGTACCAAGTACTGAACAGCCACGCGGAGACCCCCACGTTACCGCTGGGCTATCCGGCCTCCATCTTGTTGAGCTTAGTGCCGCCGCTTTGGTTCTACGTTATGAATCCGCGCGTCCCCGCGCAAATGAAGCCGCAACTCGCTCATGACTGACGCCACAAGTGGGATGTTGACGCCGGGAACCCTCGATCTGTTCTCGAAGAAAACGCGCGACCAAATCTTAGCAACGAGTCTCGTGTTATTTAATCAGCGCGGGTTCGGAGCGGTCACCACCGCTTCAATCGCTGAGCATGCGGACGTTTTGGAGGGTACGCTATGGTACCATTTTCGCTCAAAAAAAGATATTCTGGCGGCCCACATGGAGTTGCTTCAGACTGTCTTCGCGTTAGAAAATACCTCAGCAGATTCGGACGATGCAACGGTCATTATCGACGGCATTTTTCGTTCGTATGATGTTATTTGGGACTTCCGCTATTTGCTGCGGGATGACTTCAACACCCTGCTCAAGGCGGAAGATTCTGAGCTGGTGAAGGTGCAAGCAATCAATGACTTCTTGGATGGTTGGACAGAAGGGCGTATGCTGCACGCGGCAAAGCACGGTCTTCTCAACTTCAGAATAGAAGATCCACAAGCAGTATCGGAAATCATTCTTGTGTTGGGTCGGTATTGGATGGACTTCTCCCACAAGAAATACCCCGAAGCAGAGGGTAGTACGCTAAGGTATAAGGGGATTAGCCACATATTCACGGTGCTCAAGCCGTACCTGTCCAAAGCCGCAAAAGAGCTCGTTTCCGGTCGTTTGTCCGCGTAGTCAGAACCTTAGTTCGGGGTGCGTGTTATGGAATCATGCGCCTAATTCTTTTGTTATCCATTTTCAGCTGGGCTCAGGCGGTCGCAGGCCAAGGGCCTGTGACGATTGAAATCCCGCCGAAGGGCTCTTGGTTACTAACTGGGGGAGGCCCGGGCCAAGATGACATACCCGCCCCGTTTCTGCCGGCACTTGCTCTTATTCAAACCGCAGAGTCAGGTGGAGTCGTTCGTGTTATGGATGACCAGAACAAAGAGATTCTGAGCCTTCTGCAGGTTTCGGCAAATACGCTATACTCTGTCGAGATTTATGATGGACAGCGATTGCTTGTCGACGCAGGTGAAAAGGGTGCGCGGATTACCGTAACATATGTTACTCCTGGTACTGATGTGCCCGTAGGTCCATTGCCGTATACCCGAGATTGAATGGTTCACTTGAGTAACGAGTTCGCCTGTTCGATTCTGAATTGATACAGTGAACGTAAATGCTACGTAATTGTATTATTAACATGTTCAGATACGCCCATTTTCGGCGCTTGGTCGCTGCATGTTTCTTAGCCTTGGGCGTGCTCTCCTCATCCGTAGCGCAGTGCTCCGCGGACGACCTCGAGCTTTTGTGCAACGAAGGGGAGGCCATCAATGGAGTCGTTTTTGACTGTGGGTTTTCGTGCTTTTTATCCAACGATATCACCGCCTGCTTTCAGGATTGCATCCAGAGCGGGGTGCCAGCGATGTCCACGGGTTGCGTGACGTGTTTCGCGGAGCAAAGTACGTGCGTGACCAACAGCTGCTTCTTCGCCTGTGCCTTCGGTTCCGAAGCCGACTGCGAGGCGTGCGTGCAAGCCAATTGCCAAGCGGGATTTGAAACCTGTGCGGGGATCGTGGATGCCGACGCCGACGGAGAGTCCAACGTGTGCGATTGCGACGACAACGACGCCACAGCTTACCCCGGTGCACCGCCAACGGCAGAAGGGGTGGACAACAATTGCGACGGCCTCATCGGCGAAGGTGAAGCCTTGCCTGTGATTGGATGCCCTTCCGACCTGAATGCGGATTTGACGGTATCCATCGCTGACCTCTTGCTGTTGCTCTCTGAATTTGGCTGCACCGAGGGCTGCAGTGCCGACATCAACGGCGACGGCCAGGTGGCGGTTTCCGACGTACTTGAGTTGTTGAGCAGCTTCGGTGAACCGTGCTAACGGCCGTTGGATTCACCCGCCAGCTCCTTCAAAACTGCGATGAGCGCTTCCTTGCCTAGCAGGCCGCTGTGTTGGAACAGGATTTCATTTTGCGCGTTGAAAACAGTGAGGGTGGGGTAGTTGATCTTGCCGTCGACCGAGGCCAACTCCAATGTCCACTCGTGGATGCCCGCGCGCACCCCACTCGGCCGGTAGCGAAACACCTGCCCACCAAATTCCACCGGCACCTCGGACTCGGCATCAAAGGCGACGAAAGCGAAGCGGTCATCCAATAGGCGACGCACTTCCGGATTCTGCAATGCCACGTGCTCCATGGCGTGGCACACGGCGCACCATTCCGTGTAAAAGAACACCACACCGAGTTTGCCTTCAGTCTCCATCCGTTGCTCGAGCGATTGAATCGAACGGTTGAGTGTGTCCTGTGCAGCACCTGTGACGCTTCCGGCCAACCAAGCCGCCCCCAATAAAACCAAGTGCGCGTACCTCATCATGCCAAGCTTCAGTTCAGGGCCCATTTCAGCCCGACGAATCCGCGAATGCCCTGGTTCGGCCCGTACACGTATGCCGGATCAAACACCAACTCACCGGGCGGGGTGTTTTGCTCGAAGGGGTCTTGGGTGTTTCCCATGTATGACACGCCGGGAGGCAGGTGGTCCCAAGGTGTCCAATTCAAGAGGTTTTTGGCACCTGCATAACACGTCAGCCCGTTGTCGAATCGCTTGGTGCATTGGAGGTTTTGGATGCTGTACCAGGGGGATTGCGCCGGTCGGGGATCGACGAAGTCCTCCGTGGTCAAGGTGGGCAGATCCATCGGGCTGTAGACGTACCCGGTGTAATCGATGGAGAGTCCTGCTCGGTCAAACGCATAACCGATGGACCATGTGCCCGAAAATTGCTCCGTGAGCGGCTGCCGTTCGCGCACGCCTTGCTGTTCGGAGAAAACGTTCATGGCGGTGACACCGGCGTTGAGCTTGAACCCCTCCTTCACGGCATCGACATTCAATGATACCCCTTGCGATACCGAAAACCCTTCGAGGTTGGTGTATCGGATTTGGCTGGGGTCGGTGTCATAATCCGGGAAAATCTTGTTATCGAAGTGGGTATAAAACACGGTCGCATCCAAGCCGATAATAGCCTCGTCGCGCGTGTAAATGCGGCGCACGTAGTTGACGTTCCCGTTGATCGAGGTCTCCGGTAGTAAATCTTCTGCAATGATTACCTCCCGCGCACCGGTCAAGGCAGCGTGGTCTTCGGTGAAAACGTTCGCAACGCGGTACCCTGTGCCAAATGAGACCCGCAGCGTGTTCAGCTTGTCCAAGGAATTCCATTTATAATTGAGGCGAGGTGTGAAGATGTTGCCATGCAGGGAGTTGCGGTCGTACCGGATGCCGACCAGCAGTTTGTTCTGGGAGTTGATGGATAGTTCGTTTTGCACAAAAACACCAGGGAGGTAGGCATGGGTCGGCAGGTTTTGAGGTGCCAAGCTGTCCGCAGTGGCCGTTGCCGGCGTGTTGTCGTCGTAGTATGTGTAGCGCATCGTCAAACCGGCGAGTACGGCATGGTGTGCTCCCAATGCTTTGTCCCAAAGGAGTTGCCCAAAACCAATGCGCTGATCCGCGATGTACTCGGTCTCGCCATAGACTGAATTCTGCGCGTGACCGTTGGCACTGAACTGCACCTGTACATGTTCCTCCATCGGCAGTTCATAGACGCCGAATGCCTCCCAACGGTCGGTGTAGATGCTTTCCCCGTAGACCTCGTTTCCGCCGCGGTGCTCCGCTTCTTCCCAATCCACATCGCCCCCAAATCGCTCTTCCTGAACGAACCGCGCGGCCAACGTGAACACGCGGTTCTGAGCGCGCTTGAAGTTCCATTTGTTGAAGATGGAGAGCCGGTCTTGAAGGGTCATGTCGGTAAAACCATCACCGTCATTGTCGATACGTTGACCGAAATAAAACCGGTTGACTCCAACCATCGTCTCAGCACGTTTGCCGGCGTTGAACGTGGCGGCGACATCGGCATTGACCTCCCCCCACGTGGTGCCGAAAACGTCGGCTGCGATGCGCGGGGCATTGGTCGTTTGCTTCGTGATGATGTTAATCAGGCCCCCAACTGCCTCCGAGCCATAGAGCGTGCTCGCGGGTCCTTTCACGACTTCAACCCGCTCGATGAGCGATGCTGGGATGCCATTCAGGCCATAGACGGTAGATAGGCCACTGACAATGGGCATGCCGTCAATCAACACCATCGTGTAGGGCCCTTCCAATCCGTTGATGTGGATGTCGCCCGTGTTGCACACGGCGCAATTGACTTGGGGCCGCACGCCATTCACTGTCTGCAATGCTTCATAGACGGATGGGGTGGGATTCGCTTTGAAAAACCGGGGAGTATAGACTTCAACCGGAACGGCGCTCTCCAATTTGTTTACAGCTTTCATCGTCCCCGACACGACCACCTCACCGAGTAACTCCAGGTCTTCTGCCAAATTGAAATCCAGTACGACCGATCCCGAAGCGGGCAGCGTCACCCGCTTTTGCACCCTGACGTAACCGACCGCGGACGCGACGACTGAATACGTCCCGGCGGGAATTCCGCGGATCTGGTACATGCCGAGCTCATTGGTGGCTCCACCCAGAGCGCTTCCCTCAATGAACACCGTGGCTGAGAACCCGATCGCTTTGTCATCGGATGAAACCGTGCCGGTCAGGGACGCTTGGCCGATGGCTTGAACCGTCATCAGGATGCTTGCAGCAAGAAGTAAAGTGAATCGACCCAAGTTGCGTCTCATGAAGGGCCAAAATTACGGCACGAATGCAGGCGCTGGAGGTCGGGAGTTTTCTGAATTTTTGAAAATTCCCTTTGCTTGAATGGCCTACCTTTGCGCTCCCATGATTGCCCAGTTCAACACGTATAAGCGTTCCTTGTTTGCCGGCACCTTGCTCTCGGTTTGGGCACTGGTGATTGGCCTGGAGGTGCATCACCAATTCGGGCACGTGGTCGCTGGCTGTAACCACCACCATCACCACGGGCACCACGCGCACCATCACGATGGATGCACAGAGTGGGGCGGCACGCATGCCGAAGACCATTGGTTGGTTGATGAGCATGTATGCACCATTTGCGGTTGGGATTTTAGCCCGGTGCAAGGCGTATCCATCCGCTTTGAAGCAAATGCGAAAGGAGCAATTAATGCATGCGTGTTTTCCGTACGCCCATGTCCGGGTTTCCATGAGGCAACATGGCAGACCAGCTGGAGTGAACGCGGCCCACCGGTTAGGAGCTAACGCCTCGTTTTTCCGTTTATCTCCATTTTTCCAACCTTCATGACGAAGCCTTCGCCGAAGCGTAGGAATGGCAGAACCTTCATGACGTTTGCAATGCCAAACCGGGCTTGGACTTGGTGTGCATTGTTCCTCATGCTTTGTACGCATTCGTTTGCGCAAAGCGAGAGGTATACCGTGGTGGAGGGGCACATTCTTCACGCCTCAACCCAACATAAATTGCCAGGTGTCCTGGTCATGGCTCGACCGTGTGGCCTAGTTACATCTTCGGATGCAGCGGGTGCATTTCGCGTGTCGTGTCCCCATGGCGTGGATACCATTGCCGTGAGTTGCGTGGGGTTTGCCTCGCAGCGGCTGGCGGTTACCGACGGTCACACGGACATCTGGCTCGAAGAGTTGCAGGTGGAATTAGGGCAGGCGTTAATCGCAACTGTCGGCCCGTCCGAAATGGAAAGCCAGGAGCTGCGTTCGGGTGAGCTGATGCAACAATTGGATCGGACGCCTGGCCTGCAGAGCTTGGATTTGGGAGCGGGGCTGATCCAGCCAGTGATCCGAGGACTGTATGGGTCTCGTGTTGCTGTGTTGGAGGATGGCGTCTCGCAACAAGGCGGACGTTGGGGCAGCGACCACGGTGTCCTGGTGGCGCCGGAATTGCAAGTGGCCAATACGTGGACTGCCGGGGGTGGTCACGTGTGGATGGGACCAGAATCGGCTGGTGGCGGCCTGCGTTTTGAGTCGCCATCGTTGATGAACACGAACGGAGTGAATACCCGCTGGGGCAGCGCTGCACGGTTCGGCAACTCCAGAGGACAGGTCTTTATCCTGCACACTGATTCACGCGATGACCGCCATTGGCATGCCGGTATCTCCGGAGCACAATTTGGCGCCAATCAAGTTCCCCAGCGGTCCTTCTCCTACATCGGCCGTACGTACACCCTCGAAACGGGACAACTGCCCAATACTGGGGGCCGTGCGTTGCACGCTGTCGCCGGTGTGGGTCGCCGGTTTCAGAACCAGTGGGTCGGCGGGCTGGCAATGCGCTTCTCCGATGTGCGCCAAGGGCTGTTTCCGGGAATTATTGGTGTTCCCATGCAAGGTGACTTGGCGCCCAGCGATGCCATATTTGACATCGACATTCCGCAGCAGCACGCCTCGCGTGTCCAAGCCGTGTTTACGTTGCAAGGACCTTCGACGGTCACGGGTCAACAATGGACTGCCAAAGCGGCTTCCTCGTGGAACCAGCGTCAAGAATTTGCTCCGCCCCACGCTCACGGCTGGGGACCGCTCCCGGATTCGGACTTGAGTCTGTCGCTGGAAGAATGGAATGGGTTCGTTGAATTCAAGCGCATTGGCCCGCACACTACGTTTGGTTTTCAGCTGGAAGCCCAGGAAGTCCAAATGGCGGGATGGGAGTTTTTGCTTCCCAGCCACCGGCGGGTGCGCATATCAGCCATTGGCGAGACGGTATTGACGCGCTCAACGCTTTCGGTCCGTGTGGATGCGGTGCATGCCGCTCAAGATGGGTATACAGAGCCGCTGTTCAATGCGTCGGGAGATGTCGTGGGCGAAGATGTCCGTGCGACGGCGTTCGAGAAGTTAACCCCCGGTGGTATGGTTGCGTGGCAACGCCCGTTTCGCTGGGACAAACGCGGCGTGAGCGGCACGACGACATTCGCCTTTCACGGGCGCGTCCCGAGCAACTACGAGTGGGGGGCGAACGGCATCCACCACGGAACATTCCGGTTTGAGCAAGGAAATCCCGAGTTGACACCAGAGTGGACCGCGGAAGGGCGGTGCCAACTAAAACGCGCCGGCTCGAACCGGGGTTGGAGTTGGCGAGCCGATGGGTTTGCAGCCTTGCACCGCGGATTCATCTCATTGACACCAAGTCCTCGATTTGCACCCATATCCCATGCCGGGCTCATTCACCGGTTCGAGGCCAACGATGCGTTTCGCACGGGAATGGAGGCCACGCTGACCCGTACCCAGGACCGCCACACGTGGGAAGCGGCAGGGTCGGTGCTTGGCCAATGGGATTTGCGCACGGGGCTGGGATTGCCGTTTACAACACCATCACAGCTTCTGATCTCATGGGAAGGCCGGACTGGCAAAGGCAGCGCGTTAAAAGCGACAGCCAGAGCCATTGCCCCGGCGACCCTTACAGCGCGCAACGAATCGTCCACACCGGGTGCGTTGCTTGCTGATCTCTCTTTGAATCAAACCATGCGAAAGGGGACTTGGTCGCTCCGCGTGCACAACGTCCTGAACACGGCGTGGCTTGATCACATCAGCGCCTATCGCGCACTGGGCCTGGTGGCTCAGGGTCGATGGGTCGAATTACGTTTCAGCGCTTCGCTGAAGCAAAACCAAAAATCTACATTAAAATGAACACAAAAATTGCATTGAATTTTGCCGTGGTATTGACCGCAGCATTGACCTTGGTTTCTTGCCAAAAAACAGATGAAGAGGCACCAACGGTATGCACTCCAGAAGCGAGTGCGAACAGCATATTGGCGGACGAAATTGAAGCCATGGCTGGCGATCACCTTGACATTGAAGACGTCTTCTGTGATAACGAAGGCCTCAGCGAAGTGCGCTATGACATTCACAACGCTGCAGACCATGCCCATGAAGGCGAGGAAGGGACCGGCGAGGATGATCATGGCCTCATTTTGCACAGTGGAACTGATTGGGAAGTGTTAGAAACCCTGTCCCTCACCGGTACTGAAGCTGAGGTGGATTTCCATACGGATGTACCAAACACAGCGAGGGGAATCTGGGACGTTATTGTATCCATTGTTGACGAAGAGGGAAATGTAGCTTCAGATTACATTACCAAATTGCATGTTGAGAACGATTACATTCCTGAGTTTACCCTTACATCAGTTGGCGGAACTGATCCAAGCGAATGGCACGATGAACCTGTCTGGGCACCCGGCGCGAACATCAACGTGGTAGGAACCGTGAGCGACAGCGACGGCATCGCGTCTGCGGTCTTGGAATTCATCGATGAGGCCACCGAAACGGTCATTTGGGAAGTGGAACTGGCGCCTGCCGGTGAAACAGAGTTCGCGTTTGATGAGACTGTGAGTGTCCCGGCCGACCTCGCGGGCGAATGCCATTTCGAAATGAAAGCGACCGACGGAGCCGGAAACGAAACGGAGACCGGATTTCACGTCGAAGTCGAGTAAGCAATACCGCTCCGACAACAGAAAGGGAGGCCCTGCGCCTCCCTTTTTTAATGCCCTGCTGTGCCGTTCATTTGGCTAAATCGGCAATGGCGCTGTAGCCGCCTACGTTGTGCACATCCGTGAAGCCATGGGCTTTCATGAAGCGTGCGGCTTGACCGGATCGTCCGCCCGATTTGCAATACAGGAAGTAGGTGCCCGACTTATCCAGTCCGTCGATGGCTTGGTGGATTTCGCCTTTGAGCCAGTCCAACTGTTGTGCATCGGGCCAAGTCCCCAAAGCACATTCGCCAGCGGTGCGGCAATCGATGACCGTGCCATTGGTTGCTTCCAGTTGGGCCTTGAATTCTTGGGGCGACAAGTCGCTTTTGGGTGAGAAGAACATGGGGTGAAGTTAACAAGATTGCCTCCGATCAAGTAGACAGCCCTTGGCTGCGCTACCTTGCGGTATGGAGAAAAAGTACCGCAGGCTTTGGTTTCGCAACGGGGCCATTGGATGCACCTTAATCGGTGCGGGGTTGTCCGTCACACTGGACGCATTGGCGCTCCGGATGGATGGCGCAGCTTGGTGGGCATGGGGCGCGGAAGGAACAGCGGGTCTCATCGTGTTCATGGCCGGACTGGCCTTTTTTGGCGATGCCGTTCGGTACCGCGTGCACATGGACCGGGAAGGCTGAACGCCTTAGTCTTCGAGCAACGCATCGATGGCCGCCGCCAGTCGGTGGTCCTTTTCAGTCACCACATTTCCCGCGTCGTGAGTAGTTAACGTAAGGCGCACCCTGCCGTACACGTTGAAGATTTCGGGATGGTGTCCGAGCTCCTCGGCCACATCGGCCACTCGATTAAGAAATGCCATCGCAGCCCGGAAATCATCAAATTGAAATTCACGCACCCATCGCTCCGGTGTTTGATCCCATGCCATGTTGCGAATCTATGGGAAAACAAAGCCCTTCAGTGGCCCTTCAGCTGTCCGGCGACAAATCCCGTTGACCAAGCGGCTTGGAAGTTGAATCCGCCGGTAATGCCATCCACATCAAGGACTTCCCCGGCGAAGTACAAACCGGGCGCAATGCGGCTTTCCATGGTGTTGAAATTGACTTCGCTGAGCTCCACGCCTCCGCACGTCACAAACTCTTCCTTGAACGTCGTTTTCCCGCGGACTACGTGGGCGTCATTGAGGAGCGTGTTGAGCAGGCGGTTGCAGTCTTTTTTGCCCAAATCCATCCACGGTTGGTTGGCGTCACAACCTGCTCGATCGAGGAGGTAGGCCCAGAATTTTCTCGGAAGGTCCCAGGGACATGCGTTTCCCAGTTTTTTCCTGCGGATATCGGGCATTGCAAGATCCAATGCATGCCGAGCCTTGTCCTCATTGGGTTCGCCAATCCAATTGATTTGGGCAGTGAAGTGGTAATTGCGGGTTGCCAATTCTCGTGCCCCCCAAGCGGACAGCTTCAAAATGCCAGGGCCGCTCATTCCCCAATGGGTAATTAGGATGGGTCCTTCCTCGGATAATTTGGTCCCTTGCACCCGGGCAATGGCGCGGGGCACAACGACTCCCATCAACTCGGTGATGGAATTGCCGGGCATGTTGAATGTGAAGAGCGAAGGAACAGGTTCAGCAATGCGATGTCCGAGAGCACGGAGCCAATCAAACCCCTTGGCCGTGGGACTCCCACCGGTAGCGACCACGACACAATGGAAAGCCTCGCCGTTCACCGTCCAACCGCTTGCTGAAGGAGACAATTGTCTTACCGGCGTCTGCATGCGCACCGCGATGCCGGCATCTGCAGCTGCTCGCGTCAGGCAATCCACAATGGTTTGCGAGTCGTTGGTCGTCGGGAACATGCGGCCGTCTGCTTCGGTGTGAAGGCGGACGCCGCGAGCTTCGAACCACTTTATGGAGTCCTCGGCCTGGAATTGATCGAACACTTTTTTGAGTGATTTGCCACCCCGCGGGTAGCATTTGGACAAGCCGCTTGCGGAAAAGGTGGCGTTTGTGACGTTGCACCGACCGCCTCCACTGACCTTTACCTTGGCCAACACCTTGTTCGATTTCTCGAATAGCGCGATGGTCGCCTGCGGATGATGCTGTCGAATGGACAGGGCAGCAAAGAACCCAGCAGCACCCCCTCCAATAACCGCTGCTTTCATCATGTCAGTGAGGCAGTTTTGACCTGTCCGGCCGCGTACCATGGCCACGGTTGACTGATCCAATCGATGAAATTTGACATTGGACGAAAATACACGCCGTACGTCGATTCTCATGTGATTCAGCTCACACGCTTCGCATACGTTTTCAGTCTTTCTCACGTTGAGTTTTGTGCTTGATTTCGCGCCGTCTGTGCCCGCGCTGGGGTCGCTCATAAACAATGTGCGAATTATTTGGTTATCTATTCCATGACAATTCAACAGCAAACTAAGGTCATCGACCACACCCATTTTCTGATTGACGGCAAGCTCGAGGCGTGGAAAGGAGCCAAGGCGCAAGTGTGGAGTCCCATAACGGACGACGAGGGCGAACGTGTTTTGTTGGGTTCAACACCAGACTTGCCGAGTGAAGAGGGAATGAAGGCTTTGGAGGCCGCCAAGTCCGCTTACGACCACGGCCGAGGCGCTTGGCCAACGGCTCCGGCAGCAGACCGCATCGCGGCCATGGAGAAATTCATCGAGTTAATGGTGCCGAAGCGCGATGAGGTGGTGAACTTGTTGATGTGGGAGATCTGTAAAAAGCGTTCGGATGCAGAGAAGGAATTTGACCGCACGGTAACCTACCTACAGGAGACCATCGATGAATACAAGAATCTGCACCGCGAGGGCAGCCACATCATGTCGGTTGACGGGACACTCGCCCAAATTCGTCGCGGACCCATCGGGGTGGTGCTGTGTTTGGGTCCGTTCAATTACCCGTTGAATGAAACCTTTTGTGTGCTCTTGCCCGCACTGTTGATGGGCAACACGGTTGTCTTCAAACCTGCCAAATATGGGGTTTTGCTGATTACGCCGTTGTTGGAAGCATTCGCTGAGAGTTTTCCTCCTGGAGTGGTCAACATCATTTTTGGCCGAGGCCGCACCTTGGCTTCACCCATTATGCAGACCGGCCACATCGACGTGCTCGCTTTGATTGGCAACAGCAAGTCAAGCAATGCGCTCATCAGCCAACACCCTAAGCCCAACCGCGTGCGTCAGGTGCTGGGGCTGGAAGCGAAAAACCCAGCAGTAATTTTCCCGGATGCTGACATCGACCTGGCCGTCAAGGAATGCGTCAAGGGCGCTTGGAGTTTCAACGGCCAGCGCTGTACAGCGTTGAAGGTCATCTACGTTCACAAGGATGTGCGGGATGAATTTCTTAGCGCTTTTGCGGCTGCAACGGATGCACTGAAGTGGGGAAGTCCTTTCGAAAATTCAGACATCACGCCGCTGCCTGAAGTGGGGAAGGTGGGCTACATGCAAGATTACGTGAACGAGGCGGTCGAAGCGGGTGCACGGGTGGTCAACGAACGCGGTGGACAAGTGGACGGGAATTGTTTCTTCCCAGCCATCCTGCACCCGGTGAGCCGTGATACGACGATTTTCAAGGAGGAACAGTTCGGCCCAGTCTGTCCGGTATTGGACTTCGAGGATTTTGAAGAAGTGTTGACAGATATCGCCGAGAGCGATTACGGCCAGCAGGTGAGCATCTTTACCCGCGACGCCCAGATCGCGGGCCAATGCATCGACCACATGGTGAACCAGGTGTGCCGGGTCAACATCAACGCCTCCTGCCAACGCGGACCAGATACCCTGCCGTTCACGGGCCGAAAAGACAGCGCCGTGGCCACCTTGAGCGTGAAAGCCGCGCTGCGTTCGTTCTCGATTCGCACGCTTGTGGCCTGCTCTGCCGATCAACAGGGATTGGTCGAGGAGGTGATTGCAGGGGGGCACAGCTCGTTCTCTTCGATGAACTACCTCCTCTAACCGAATCGTTGGGTATCGGCGTTGGCGCTCATTGACAACGCCATGCGCATCCGGTTATTGAAAAACACGAACGCAGTCCACAACCATTTGCTGCGGGAATTCAGTTGACGCGTCGGGATAACCTGGCCAATTTCCGCCTACGGCAATGTTCATGATGAAGAAGAATGGCGCATTGAAGGGGTAGGGCTGGCCGTTCATCTGGTTGTTGTCAATGGAGAAAAACACTTGGTCGTCCATCAGCCAGGTGATGTGGTTCTCTTCCCAGATGACCGAGAAGAGGTGGAAGGCGTCACTGAACGTTTCACCATTAGGCAACGTGGTGCTCGACCCTGTGTATTGATGGACATCCCAGCTGCTCCCCCAATGGGCTGTCCCGTGTACAGTGGATGGCTGATGCCCCACCAACTCCATGATGTCAATCTCGCCACAGGCCGGCCACCCCGTGCTGCTGAAATTTTCACCGAGCATCCAAAGCGCAGGCCAGATGCCTTGGCCTTGAGGCAACTTGGCCCGGATGTCCATGCGCCCGTATTGAAAGGACTGAAGCCCCTGTGACTTCAAGCGAGCCGAAGTGTACCCCGAGCCTTCTTGCCGCGCGGTGATGGTCAAATAGCCATCAGTTACCGAGCTGTTTTCCGAACTGTTGGTGTAATTTTGCCACTCGTTGTTGCCCCATCCGGATGCGCCGAGGTCATACGTCCAGTTGTTGAGGTTCACACTGTTGCCGTCAAATTCATCCGACCACACCAAGGTCATGCCCTCGTACGAATCGGCAGCAGGGTATCCTTCCCCGTCCTCTGCATCTCCCGTGTCATCTGCGATACGCGTGAAGGTGAACGTGAAGAACAGCCCGGCTGCGTTGCAATCCGCATTGTCCCCTTGGGCGTGCAAGACCAATGTGGACTCATCTACGGAGACAATGTCATACACCAAACCGGCATCGTTGGTTCCGATGAAAGGGCACGCGCACGTTCCATTTCCCGCAAGCAATGCAAAGGCATCTTCTCCCGAGGTGCCTCCGCCGGGGAGGAATTGGGTGACAGGCGAGGAGCAGTTGTATGCAACCTCCGCGTAGTTTGTAAAGGCATCGATAATGGATCCGTTGTAATTGGTGGTTAAGGATCCATCTAGGTGAAAGGTATAGATGTCGTCGTACTGCGCACTTTGCAAGCCATTGGCCTCACTGCTGTACCAAGCATCGCTGTATGGGTCGGGACCAACCACAATCGCACCGGCAGCGGTGGTGAATTGCCAAGAGCCTATGAGCAATTCAGGAAAGAATCCGTCTCCGCCACACACACCGAACGCATCTTCATACAGGCACGCTTCCGTCGGGTTTGCATCGTAATTGCACGCCGTTGTGTCCTCGCACAGATCGTTCACATCCCACAGTCCGTCCTGGTCGTTGTCAACGGCGCCGAAGATGCCGAGAATGGCCAAAATATCGGTGATGCCGATGGCATAATCCTGCTCGAAATCGGGATTCCATTCGCAGTCGGTTTGCGCGGCAGCGAGGTTCGGAACGAGTACCAAAGCCCCCACGGCGAAGGCCAAGCAGCGACAGGAGAGGTGGAGTTTGCGCATACTGGAAAGGTACGCCAATTTGGAAGGAGGAAGGCACGCTGCCTATCTTGTCGGAGTAGCCAGCTAACCCATGCCTGCACCTTCTCATTCATTCAAACTCGCGGACGTTTGCGCCAACTTAGCCCAACACGCACCGCAACCCCTGACCTACGAAGGGTTGTGCAATTGGGTCGAGGGCATCGATTGGACCGGCTGTGATTGGGCGGCCCACGTCCCTGAAGTGGAATCAGCCAATGACTATGCCCGGAACATCCTCTGCCTCGAGCCGTTTGAGGTGGTGTTGTTGCATTGGCCCACAGGGGTGGAGAGTGCTGTGCATCACCACGAGGGGTTTTGGGGTACCGTGGTTTGCCTCCAAGGCGTCCTTGAGAATGTGACCTATTCACTTGACGATGGGGTTCTTCGCAAAAAGGACGTATTGCGGGCGCTTCCGAAAGGAATGGTGCCCGAGCCCGACGGTACGATCCACAAAATCCGCAACGGGAGTGCGAGCGAAGCATTGGTGACCTTGCATTTTTATCACCCGGCGTTGAAGGACTTGAACGGCCTGGTTTTGTACAATCTGGCAACGGGCTCTGCCATGACCTGCAACGAAACTGCCCCCACGGCCTCCATCCACCTTCCGGCCTCGAATTACCGGCGCATCGAGCGGGAGGCATTCCGCTATGCGCCGCCTCCAGAAGCTTCCCATGTGCAATGCAATGTTGTTCCCAAACCCGATGCCGATGCCATTGAACGTATGATTGAAGGGTATTTCGCTGAACACGCGAACCAATACGATGCCCTCGATGCCCAAATTCTGAAGCGCCGTCAATACACGTCGGCTATTGACCGCTTGGTGGCAGAGGGCCTTCGCACCCTCGCGCATGCACAACCGGTGGAACGGGTCATGCACCTCGCGTGTGGTACGGGGAGGCGCGCTGTGGAAATCCGGACGGAATCAGGGCTCGGTTACGCCATGGAAGGTGTGGACATGTGCAAAGAGATGGCGACGCAAGCCACTGCTCGTGGCCTCGATGTGCATGTAGCATCCTTGCGTCATCCAGCGGAATTCATGACGGAAACTGCCTTCGATGCGGTCACCTTGCTGTACGCTTATGGTCATCTGCCGAACCGAACGACCCGCCAAAACATCATCCAAGCTTCCTTCGATATGCTCAAATCCGGTGGGGCGTTTTACTTCGATGCGTTTGATGCGGAAGATGAGCACGAGTGGGGACCTGAGGCCCTTAAGCAATTTCAAGAACAACGGCTAGGTCCTCAAGGGTACGAGGAAGGGGATGTTTTTTACCGGAGGGCGCGGGGTGAACACTTGGCCTTCTTGCATTACTGCTCTTCCGCCCGCCTTAGAGAACTGATGCAAACTGCTGGGTTTGTGGACATTGAAATGACGACCATTGGATACGATCAGTCCGTGGGGGTAGAATCCCACAACGGTAAATTGTTCGTGTCCGGCAGAAAACCCTTTAATCAGGCGAAACCATGACACACAAACACAGAGCAACATGGGCTGCGGTGTTCATCGCTGCTGCCATCGGCTGCGGGTCGCCGGGGCCTGAGCAAGAGATGGAGGTGCGGCGCAATTGGGCCATCGCGATTCACGGCGGGGCGGGGCACTTTGGAGAAGAAGACTTGACGGCGGAGCAACAGGCGGCTTATACCGCTTCCTTGTCTGCCGCGCTCGCCGCGGGAGAAGAGGTGCTTCAGCAAGGGGGGAACAGCGTTGAGGCCGTGGAGACGGTCATTCGGATCATGGAGGACGATTCGCTCTTCAATGCAGGGCGCGGGGCGGTTTTCACCGCTGAGGGAATTCAGGAATTGGATGCTTCCATTGCCGATGGCTTCACCCGCAATTGCGGCGCCGTGACCGGAATTCGCGGGTACCGCCACCCCATATCGGTGGCCCGTTCGGTCATGGATTCGAGCGAACACGTGTTTTTCAGCGGGCACGGAGCTGGAGCGTTTGCTGCCGCTATGGGCCACGAGCCGGCTTTGGACGAGTGGTTTTTCACAGAGAAGGCGCACAAGCGCTACCTACGGGCCAAGCGGAGGGCTGCAAAATCAGATGCACTCGCCGACAAAAAAGGGACCGTTGGATGCGTTGCGCTGGACAGCCAAGGGAACCTGGCAGCCGGGACCTCGACCGGTGGGATGACCTACAAAAAGCACGGCCGCATAGGCGACAGTCCCATCATTGGCGCAGGGACTTGGGCGGACAACCGCACCTGTGCCGTTTCCGCTACCGGGTGGGGGGAGTACTTCATTCGAACCGGTGTTGCACAAGACATCCACGGTCGGATGCTGCACGGTGACGAATCGCTGGTCGAGGCGTGTCGCAATGCCATTTTTGACGAAATGGGTGAACTGGGAGGCGATGGAGGTGTGGTCGCGCTGGATGCCTCGGGAACCATCGCATTGGTCTGCAACAGTGCCGGCATGTTCCGGGCGTGGTCTTCACCGGACGGCCGTGGCGTCTCCATGTTTGGGACGACGCTTGAAGGAACCGTGGAGGTGCAGTGATGGACTTGCGGCGTTAGTCTTCAGGCTCTTTGCTCGTCAATCCGCGGTGCAAAAGGAGCACGAGCAATGCCAATAGTGCACTCGTCGTTTCATAGGCGAGTGCGTGCCAGGGCTCAATCACAAGGGCACGGCGGAGCAGGATGGTTCCAATGATGAATCCGCAATTCCGGAAAACGAGGCCGAAATCGGACAGGTAGCGAAACGAAATCACCAAGAGCAAGACGTCGACCAAAATCAGCGCCGTGAAAAAGTCGTTGTAAAAGAAATCATTGGGATCGTGCAACGCCCAGTCTGAACCGGCGTAGAGGTCGTACGCCCAGGTGAAGAATGACCACCCGCTCAGGAAGATGAGGTAGGCGAATAGGAAGCCCGCGAGGATTTTTTTGAATTCGATGAAACGCTGCAACTCCATTTCCTCGATGCGCGCAATTCGCCGCGGCAGCACGCGGTAGAAGGCCACCAGGATGGTGCCAACGACCATTGCTCCCAACAAATGCGGGAAGAAATCGGCATCCCACGGCCATTTGGTCGTGAAGTCCACGTCCTTGAATACGGACCGGATTTCAATCAGGGCGACAATTTCCATCTGCTTGCCCATGGACCGTGCAAACGACGTTGGCAGGTAGTGGATGAGCAGGTACACCTCCGCGACAAGAATGGCAGAGAACGGCGTGTACAGGGTCTGCAAGGGGTGACTGAAGTACGCCGCCGGCCAATTGAATTCGAAGATGAGGTTGATGCCGTACAGCAACAGGTGGAGCATGAACATGCCCAACGCTAGGCCCACCAATCCACGTTCCACCCGGGAGCGGGTGGATTCCGAAAGCACAGCATTGGCGCTGTCAAGCAAAAAAGACTTCATGGTAATGTGCTGCAAATCAAAAATGTAACACCTTGTTCGCGGCGATGTTCATGCGCCCCTTCACGTCTCAGGAACCAAGATCGCCCGGCCGCGCCATGCAGGTTGTCAGCGTCTTCCGTGTGCGGTTACTTTGCGTTCCCAAACGTTCAGAAAAAATGAGCAGCAAGAGAAAGTACGAACGAGCCAAGCCATCCCTCGGCCTGCGGCAATATGTAGCAATCTTGGCAGGCGTTTTGAGCCTGTTGGCCTGCCCGGAGGTTCAAGCGCAGGATGCGGATGACACAGAGGACCGGGTCACCCTTCAGGTCAGGCCGCGAACGGAATGGAGAGATGGATACAAACGCCTTCGCCAACCGGGCGAGGCGGGTGAATTGTTGACCATGCAGCGCACGCGCTTGACCTGGCACCACGGGACGGAAAAGTGGGAAGTGCGCCTTGGATTCCAAGACGTCCGCACCTTTGGCGACATGGCTGGCAATACCCCGACGTACGGAGCCCTTGCGGCGACCGAGTCATGGGGGGCGTGGAAACCGAATGCCAAAACCCGCATCACGGTTGGTCGTCAGCGCATTGCATTTGACAATGAGCGCATCGTAGGCGCGGTGAATTGGTCGCAATACGGCCGATTCTTGGACGGTTTCCGGTGGGATCAAACCACTGCGCTGGGCACAACGACTGCGGCGTTGACGTGGGATGCCCCCGCAGGATTGACCCGCATCATGGGATACCATGTGTACACTTCCGATCGGCATCGGTTATCCTTCCTTTACTTCGATCAGAAAAATTCGCTTGACCCCACCGCCTCGGTGTTGACGTCAGGAGCGACATGGACTGGGAAGACGAAAAACGAGGCGGTGTCATGGGTGGTGGAGGCCTATGCACAAGAACAACGCAACGGCCAACCGACATCGTTCATGGGGGTGGCCGAGCTGCACGGCGCCTTCGGCAACTTGGGTAAGGCGCTTGTCGCACTGGACTGGCTCGAAGGCGACGCACGGGGACGAGCATTCCATCCCTTCCTCGGTACCAACCACCGCCACTACGGTTGGATGGATCATTTTTACGTCGGACTGCCCGCCAACGGCATGGCCGATGCGCGCATCCACTGGACGAAGCCATTTGGTAAAGCAGCTTGGAAGGCACACTGGGATGTGCGGTACCATCGGTTCTACAGCCCTTCGTTTGACAATTTGTACGCCAATGAAGTGGATGCCGTGGTGGTATTCAAACCGACAGATTTTGTCCAAGCCTCGTTCGGCTGGTCGGTCATGCGTGCAACCGAAGCCATGTACGCATCGCAGAACAGGGCGGCCTTGGCGAATGCATGGCAGCAGTGGGGGTGGATTGCTGTGAATTTTTCACCCTCCATCTTGCTGTGATGGGTTCGATTACCCTCCAACGGAATTGCTTTCAGGTGGGAAACTTTGACAATTTTAAAGGTCAACCCCTCGGTTCTATCGATTAGTTTAGCGCTGTGATTTTCACGTCGACATACCGGGCGTTTTGGGCATGTGCCCTCGGTATTCTGTCCATTGTGTGTTGGGTGGCGATGCCCTGCGCTTCGGCATTCAACAGCGGCGAGGAAGAAGTGGTGTGGTTGATGTCCGATGCGGACGATGAGCGCAGCGAGGAAAACAAACAAGGCGAAGAAGAGGCAGCAGACGACGAGGTGAAAAAATGGTCGGAATGGTCCGATTGGAACCCCAAAGTCATGTCGTTGACCGTCCTCAGCCGCTCGGTTGCGGCGAATAGGCAATGGAGTGCTCCTTACCGAAGGGGCGTGTTTGAGCCCCCGGAAATGATGGTGTAATGCGTTGTGCAGTCCGGTAGACTGCTTTGTCATTCGTTCATCATTTATTTCTCAAACATCATGTTTAAGCACATTGGAAAGGATGCTCCAGCGTCCTTGGTCGTTTTTTTGGTCGCATTGCCGCTCTGCCTGGGCATTGCATTGGCCTCGGGCGCGGAGCCCATCGCCGGCTTGATTGCCGGTATCATTGGCGGACTCATCGTTGCGCCCATTTCAGGTAGCCATGTCGGCGTATCTGGTCCGGCTGCAGGACTTGCGGTCATTGTTTATGACGGCATTCAAGAAGTGGGATTTGAAGCCTTTCTGCTCGCCGTTGTCATCGGCGGCTTAGCGCAATTGGTGTTGGGCATCGTACGTGCAGGTGTTGTCGGCAAGTACTTTCCCTCCAGCGTTATTTCAGGGATGCTCGCTGCCATCGGCATCATCATTTTCATCAAACAAATCCCACACGGACTCGGGTATGCAGGCGCAGAAGGGACAACAAAGGCCGACAAGGTCTTTGATGTACTGTTGCTCCTCGGAGATAACATCAGCTACGCCTCGGCTACGGCGACAGTAGTCACGTTCGTGTGCCTCGCCATCTTGCTCTTGTGGGAAACGTCGTTCATGAAGGCCCAGAAGTTTACGAAGGTGTTGTCGGGTTCATTGACAGCAGTCCTTGCTGGAATTGCTGTAAACCTTATCACCCGCAGTGGAAGCGGTGCACTGACGACAAAACAATTGGTCGATGTGCCAACAACCCACGCAGCCAATGGTATTGATGCGTCGGCGTGGGGTTCCTTGTTGACATTCCCTGATTTCTCTGCCATCGGTAACAGCACAATTTGGATTTTGGCGGCGACCATCGCTGTGGTTGCGAGTTTGGAGACGTTGCTGTGCGTCGAGGCGACGGACAAATTGGATCCCGAGCAGCGCATCACGCCAACCAACCGTGAGCTCCTAGCACAAGGGGTTGGAAACACGGTAAGCGGTTTGATTGGTGGATTGCCAATCACCCAGGTGATCGTTCGTTCATCGGCCAATATCCAGACGGGCAATGCGACCAAACTCAGTGCAATCTTGCACGGTGCATGGTTGCTTTTGTTCTTCCTGTTGGCACCGACATTGCTCACGTACATCCCACTCGGCAGCCTCGCTGCGGTGCTGTTCGTGGTCGGTTACAAATTGGCCAAGCCGGCGACCTTCAAGCGTATGTACGCGAGCGGGATGAAGCACTTCATTCCTTTCGTGGTGACCATTTTGGCCATTGTGTTCATCGACCTTCTCAAAGGGTTGGGCATCGGTCTGGTAGTTGCCTTGATTTGCGGCCGTTTGATGGCTGACAAAGGCGAATAAACCGCAGAATACCAGATTGGAAAGGGGACGGGGGCTCGTGAAGCCGCTGTCCCTTTTTCGTTTCGGGGAATCATGCTGTGGTAGCCATTGAAATTGCGCGGATTCGCGTACTTTCATCGCACCAATCGTATGCCCGTGTTTTCGAATGACTCCTTGCGTATTGATGCGCTTCCTTCCTTGATTGAAACGGAATTTGAAGGGCTTCCGCAACGCTACCGTTCACTGCGCGCGGCGGTTTATGCCGGGGTCATGCTGGTCGTTTTCGCTGCCATCGGTGTCCTGATGTATTTCGAATGGACAGCGGTAAATACCCTGCGGTGGGGGGTGTGGGTGGCCCTTGGAATTGCCATAGCGCTTGGCGTGGTATGGGCCATTGAGGAGATCAAAGGTTTTCCGTTGCGGGGTGTGCTGGTGCGCGAGCACGACTTGAGCTACCGATCGGGATTTTTCAAGCGCGAGACCGTGACGGTGCCATTCAACCGGATTCAGCACAGCGAGGTTGTCCAAGGCCCCGTGGCGCGTGCATTCGACGTGTGCACCTTGAAGTTGTATACCGCGGGGAACTCCGGCGCTAATTTGCGCGTTCCGGGCATGGATGTAGAACGGGCCAAACGCCTCAGGCAACAATTGGATGAACGAGTCAGCCAACCCTAATTCAGCCGAAGCGTCCCAGCCAAAAGCGGCACATCCACCGGCTCGGAGGCAGCATCCGACGGCTGTTTTTCAGTACATACTCAAGTACACATGGATCTTCATTCGGGGGTTCTGGCCGATCATCGCCGGAGCGGCCGTTTCGGATAACCTCCGTGCCTATGGGGAATGGATCGGCCTTGGGGTGTTGATCATCGCCTGTCTGAGTGCCGTGGTTCAGTACTGGAAATTCACCTTCCAAGTCACGGATGATGCCTTGGTCATTCGCCGCGGGCTATTGGAGCGAGAACGCATTACGATTGCGTTCGAACGCATCCAGATGGTCAATCTGGAGCAATCGCTTTTGCAGCGGGTGTTTGGGGTCATGAGCCTGAAAGTGGACACGGCCGGATCGAGCGGCGCAGAAGTTGAGTTGGCTGCCCTGAAGGTTCAGGATGCGAAAGCCTTGAAGGCGGTGTTGTCTTCTGAAGTGAACGAGCAGTCTGCAGGGACACCTGCACCGGCCGATGAACGGGATGGTGAGCAGTTGATTGCCTTGTCTTGGGGTCGGCTGTTCAAAGTCGGCCTGACCCAGAATCATTTGCGCAATGCGATGATTGCTTTTGGTTCCATTGTCGCCTTGGCGGAACCTTTGGAGGGCGTGCTTTCGGATTGGCTATCGGACGTGCCCATGTACACGTGGTTTTTGCTGAAGTTTTTATGGGTGCTTCTGATCCCGATTTTCACCATTGGGGTCGTTGTCGTGGGCATGCTGGTCTCCCTCATAGGTGCGGTGCTGAGGTACTACGAATTGCAGGTGCGAGCACAGGCTGAGGGGCTGGAATTATCAGGTGGATTGCTGAAAAAATTTGAGTTCAAAATCCCCCTGCACAAGGTGCAAATGCTGGAAGGCAGTAGCAGTGTGCTGCAACGTTTGGTTGGTTTTGAAACGTTCAAAGTCCACCAAGCACGGGCTCAATCGGACCCATCGCAAGGGGGGGTGAACATGGCCATTCCCGGGTTGGAGTCCGATCACGCTGAGCGGCTCAATGCGATGTTGTTCCCTCCCTTTTCAGGGGAGAAAGCTGAAGTTCGACCCCACCGGTTGATGCTCATTCGCATGCTGTTGATTCGTGCAGCTGTCGTAGCACCGCTATTGATTTGGGGCGAGGTGTGGATGCAGGTCTGCGCTTTGGGCTGGGCCGTCTGGTTGGCTGTGGCGGCCGTTCATCAATTTCGCGGTGTTCGGCTCATCGTTTCAAATGAGCAACTGCGCATGTTCACGGGTTGGCTTCGCAAAAGGCACATTCGAACCGAGTTGCGAAAGGCCCAGCGCGTTGTCCTCACTGAAAGTTGGTTGATGCGTCGCCGGTCACTTGCTCATGCGCGTATTTACACGGCTGCAGGCCCAGTGGTCGTTCGATTCATTCCAAAAGAGACGGCTGCGCAGCTCCGTGACGTGGTGCTCTATCAAGCAGAATCCACGAATCGACCGTGGATGTGATTAGGGCTGCAACAACGCTTCCGTGGCTTCGATAATGAGCCGCGAGGTGCCCTGATAATCGCGTGGGAATGTGGTGTCTTTGAGCAGGCCCAAGGTTGCTTTGCTCTCGGCTATTTTTCCGCGCTTGGCGAGGATCCACGCCATGGCCAATTCTGTTTGTTTTTTGACCGATTCCTCCATCCAATGTTGAGCCGTGACGGAGAGCAGTTTGTGCTCATCAATGAAACGTTCCAACAATTCGACTCGGTCGAAAGCGACGAGTAACGGGGTGATGGCTTTGAAATAGAAAATCTCTTCGTTCGCGGGAGGGGCAAAACGGTTTGGGATCTCTGCCTCGCTTACATCGTTTAAGAGGTAATCCAATACGGCAATTCGTCCGGCCAGAATGGGGAAGTACGTGCCCGCTGGAATGGCATTGAATTGGTTGTGGGCTTGTTCGCGTTGATTTTCGAGAAGGGCCCGTGTTGCGAGCAAGCTGTGCCCAAATGCTTGATGCTCGCTGTCATCGGATGTACCCAACATCATCTCGATGAGCCGACCGTATCCCGCGTCCAATTCCATCACGGGCACGTAGAATGCAAGCACCAAATCGATCAATGGGGTTTCCTTCATGAGCCGAACCATGAAGCCCTCGTCTTCAAGGGCATGAAACTTGGGGCCAACGTAGTGGGCAAAAACAGATACGATGGCATGGTACCGGTGCCTCTCCCTGCTCACCGGTTCGAGCGCTTGAAACAGACGGATAATGCGTTCTTGGTCGTTTTGCTCCAACCGCATGTTGATGAGGTGGCCCGCCATCATAACGGACTCCATCGAAATGTCGCGTTCGATGAGCCGATTGATGTAATATTCATCAATCTCGACGTTCTGAACCTGCAAGCGAACCAACAATTCGACCAGGTCTTCCTCTTGTTTCAGCCGATCCAAAAAATCATCGCACGACTCGTGACCTGCATAATTCGCTAAGGTGTCGAGGGTGCTTTTCCGGAATTGCCCATCGAACGCCACGAGACCGAAAAACCGTCGCAGGGTGTGGCTGGCTACTTTTTTGTTCGTCTTCTCAAAAATGGCTTCCGCCAAGGCAACGCAATCCCGTTGCGTTTGCACCGAGCGTCCCCAAGCCTTCGTGATTTCTTTCCTACAGGCGTGGATGTTGGCTTGGGTGATGTACACAATTACAATGTTACCACTTTGAAAGTCGTTCGTGCGACAATTGCACAGTAGAGTTTGTATCCGTTCGAGTTGAGTTCATAAGTGCTCACGTATTCAAACGTTCCCCGTGTTGTGAGTGGTCCAAACCTCGCTGCTCTTGATCGGTTCGTACCCTCATCGGAATGATTTGGTTCACCACAAAATAGAGGGCATAGCTGAGGGCGAAGACCCCAACCGCAACCCCGACCAACGCGATGAGGTGGCGAACGAAAACGGTCAAATCGCCGTGAATCAACCCCACTTCTTCGGCGAAAACACCGGTGAGCACCATGCCCACCAAGCCACCAATGCCGTGGCTGGCGAACACGTCCAGTGTATCATCAATGGCAAAACGCGACTGGAACCGGATGGCCCAGTTGCTGATCAGTGATGCGATGAAGCCGATGAAAATGCTGTGGGAAATGGACACGAAACCTGCGGCCGGCGTGATGGCGACAAGGCCAACGATGGCACCGATGCAGGCATTGAGGGCAGACATTTTGCGGTTCTGGAACCGGTCGTAGAACACCCACGTAATCATCGCCGTAGCGCTCGCCAGATTGGTGTTGGCAAAGGCTTTCACGGCATCGGCATTGGCGCCAAGTGCAGAACCTGCGTTGAATCCGAACCACCCAAACCACAGCAGCCCCGTACCGAGGATGACGAACGGAATGTTGGCCGGTTGGTCGTCCACCTCATTGCGTTTGCCTAAGAACAACGCACCTGCCAATGCGGCAAATCCAGCAGACATGTGCACCACCGTACCGCCGGCGAAATCCAGTACGCCCCAGTTGCGAAGTATTCCGTCGGGATGCCAGGTCATGTGCGCCAATGGCGGGTAAATGACCAAGCTGAAGAGCACCATGAACAAGATGTAGGCGCGGAATCGTATGCGGCCCGCGAAACTCCCGGTAATCAAAGCGGGCGTGATGATGGCAAACTTCAGCTGAAAGAGCGCAAAGAGCAAGAAGGGAATGGTCTCTGCAAAATCCCCATTGGGCACCAAACCAACACCTCGGAAAGCAAGGTAAGTCCGCGGATCGCCGATGATGCCACCAATGGAATCCCCAAAGCACAGGCTAAAACCTACAGCCACCCAAACCACGCTGATTACCCCAAGGGCGACAAAACTCTGAAGCATCGTAGAGATGACGTTCTTTTTGTTCACCATGCCGCCGTAAAAGAAGGCGAGACCGGGCGTCATCAACAGGACGAATGCGCTGGCGACCACCATCCAGGCGATGTCACCGGAATCGTACGAAGCGGTTTGGGATTGAATTGTGTCGTAATCAACACCAACGACAAGGGTGGCTGCAACCAATGCGGAAAGCAGCAGAAAATTCCATTTTCTGTTCATTTTGAATGAAAAAACCGATAAAAAGTGCGGGAAATTGCCGTGCGTAAAAAGTACATCACTGCTTCGACTTGGGAAAGTTTATCCCCAACACATTTCCCGGAGGAACAGACTTACGGCAACAATGACTTTCTCAGGGGTATGAGTAGCAACAACCTTGATTAAAATCCTGATTGAACGGTTGTTAGCACTGAATGAAACGTTTTACACTCCATCTACGTATGCCTATGCGTATGAATGAAAGAAAAACTTCAACCGCGCTCGCGGGCATTCTGATGCACCTGGCACTTTACTGCTGGGTTCTTCTGTGCGCAGGAACAGCGGTGGCTCAAGATTGCCCGGAGCCGTGCGATTGCCATCCGCTTAGCGCTGGCTTTGGTGTAGAACTGGCGAACGAAGTAACCTGTGCACCATTCGCAACTTCTTTGGCCCACACGCTGGAGCCGACGTCTACAGCCGGGTATTCCTTTCTGTGGCACGTTAGCGGAGGTGATTACACCTGGGCAGGCGGTGCTTCTGCAACCGATGAATTTCCGTCCATCGAATTTTTAGAGTCCGGCGTGTACCAGGTCGAACTGACGGTCGTGGATAATTCCGGTGAAGGATGCACAGGAACCTCCGGCGCGGCCTTGGTGGCGGTGGCTGGTGTACCGGATGTGACCATTTCGGATGTGCCGGAATTGTGCGCGGGTGTGGAAGGAACGATTCAGGTGCTCGTGAATCCGGGCGATACTGCCCTCACATCTTTTGCATGGGGCGTAGGATCGGCCTGGGATACCCTGGCTTTTCCTGCACCCCTCATTCAGGCATTTGGAACATCCGGTTCAAATGAAGTGGTGGCGTGGGCATCGAATGCATGCGGAAGTCATGCCGATACGGTGCAGGTGACTGTCTATCCGACACCGGCTTTGTCGGTGAGTTCCTCACATTCGTGGTACTGTCTGGGTTCGTATGTGGACTTCGTTGCCGAAGGCGAAGGTGAGTTTACGTGGAGTTCAAACTCTGAATTGCTTCAAGGCGGCCAAGCCGGTGATCTGTCCGCACGCTATACTGTTGGCTCGCAGGTGCTCGGTTCGGTGTATACGACCGTTGATCATGGAGCCGTGCAGTGTGCCACCAGTGTTGGTTTCAATGCGTATGGATTTTTTGTTCCTTCGATTTCCATTGCGGCTGATGATGTGGCGTGTGCAGGCGATGCCGTTGACCTCGAGGCCAACATCACTTCGTACGGCTGGGATACTTCCGTGGAGTGGATTGTCGATGGGATTCCGGCCGATACAGTTTGGGCTCCAACGTCTTCGACCACGACCTCTACAGGATTTGTTTGGGAAGGCGAGCCAGTTTCCGGTTTCCACACGGTCGAAGCGGCGTTGGTGTTTGATCCTTACCCGGCGTGGCTTCCCGACTACGGGTGTGCTGATACCGTGGCCCACGAGATTGAGGTTGTTCCGTTGCCGGTCGTTGAAACGCCGGCGTCTTGGACGGGTTGCGACCAACTGATTGCCGAAGAGTTCCCCACAGCATCGCCAGAAGGCGGCTGGTGGACCACCCTCGACGGGACCGTATTAAACGAGTGGGTTCCGGGTGCGTTCGGACTTGGCGCGCACGAGTTGGTGTATACGTATGAAGATGCCTATGGATGTCAATCCAGTGATTCATTGACGCTACAAGTGGAAGCACCAGTTCAGGCTGTTGCGGGCATGGATACCGTCTTGTGCGAAAGTACCGAGCTGGCGGTGTTGGGTTCGGCGCAAGAAGGTGGATCGTGGTCCGGACCCGGCATCGCCGATGCCAACACCGGAGTGATTGACCTCGCGGAATTGCTCCCCGGTCACCACGACTTGGTTTATCATTTGGGTGAAGGCTCCTGTGCCACATCGGATACGATGGTGTGGGAAGTCCTCGAAAACCCCACCGTTTTCCTTTCTACCGAAGGCAGCCTCGCTTGCGACGGCGATACCGTTTGGCTCGAGGCGTATGCGGGTGGAGGAACGATTGATGCAACCAGTGAATACCAGTTCGACTGGTCCAGTGAGGTCAATTTTGGCACCTCGGGTGCTCCTTTCATCATGGCCATTGCGGGTGCGTCGATGATTGCCGTTGAATTGATGGTGACCGATGATGCGGGATGCCAGGACGATGCCGTTGCTTTTGTGAGCCCGATCGCCCTTCCCGATGCCACTGCACCGGCGTTGGATGCCACTTGCAACCAAGACTATGCTGTTTCGCTTCCCACGACGGAAGGCGAGATGGGCGGTTGGAGCGGACCGGGTGTCAACGAAACGGCCAGCACCTTCAATCCTGCTGAAGTGGGGGAAGGCGAGTTCGATTTAGTGTATACCGTGACGGGCGCTATGGGCTGTGTGAATGCCGATACAGTCATGATGAGTGTGTCTGCACCACCGGTCGTTTCTGCCGGGCCATCGGTATTGGTATGTGCAGACGCTGCTCCCGTCGAATTGGCGGGATTTGAACCGGCTGGTGGCACATGGGAAGGAACCGTCCAACTCAATGCAGGTCAAACCATGTTCGACCCCGCCGCGACGGGGGTTGGAACGCACGTTTTGGTGTACACGGTGGGTACAGCCTCCTGCGCCGTGAGTGATAGTACGGATGTCGAGGTTGCTGCATTGCCCGCGCTGACGGTGCTGAACAATGCCGTCGTTTGTGCTGGTGATTCGGCATTTGGGGAGGTCGCCATCGAAGGAGCAACGGATTTGACATTGTACACGTTTGTGTGGGAAGCACCCGCGGTTGCTGCAGGCGATTCTCCTTGGGCCGCGAGTGCTGGACCCTTGTTGAATCCCGGAACGGTCGCAACATCCATCGCCGTTACCGATTCGCTGGGATGTGAATCATCGGCAACCTTGCAATGGGAAGTTCAGGCACTTCCTGAAATTTCCTTGCAGTCGGAATGGGCGGTGTGCGCCAATGAGGGCACAGTGGAATTGCCTGCGGCTACGCCGGACAATGGGATTTGGGCCGGCACTGGCGTTGAATCGGGATTGTTCAATGCGTCGGCTGCTGCAGAAGGAACGTACACGTTGACCTACGCAGTCATCGATGATACGGGCTGCGCCAATGAAGCGGAATTGCCGACCGAAGTGGTTGCGCCCATTGAATTTGATTTGGGTCCTAAAGTGCACGCTTGCGAAGATCAAGGGCTGGCCATTCTCCCGACCCCCGCAGCGCTGGCAGGCTTCTGGGAAGGCCTGGGTTTGAGTGCTGATACTCCGGATGCGGTGGACTTGAGCCTCGTTCCGACGGGCACCCATGCCTATGCCTTTATTCATACTGGTGAGGTGTGCACGGTTTCATCGGACCTGGAATTGGAGGTTCACGCCAAGCCAGAACTCGCGGTGGTTTCTGATGGTGAAGTTTGCCCCGATTCGGTGTTGGTCTTGGAAGTTGATGTGCAGGCCGCTGCATTTCCAGTGGCTGTGGAATGGTCGATAGACGAAACCACCGTTCCAGGAGATACGACTTTACTGAGCGTGCTGTGGCCGACCGAAGGCACCCACGCCGTAGCCGTCAGTGCCACCGACGATTGGGGGTGCAGCAACAGCACAGACTGGGACGTAGTGGTGCTGGAAGTGTCCTCGGTAGATGCCGTGGAATCGCTGGCTGTGTGCAACCAGGCCATCCCGGTTGATCTTTCCGATTACGCTGCGGCTTCCGAAGCGGGGACGACGATGTTTGCCGGGTTGGGCGCCGCTGTGCTGGCGATTGACTCATTCGATTTCCTTCACCCAGAAACGCTCGAACCCGGGGCTTATGGCGTGGAGTACACGTTTGTTCCGGAGGCCGGATGTGCCGCCCGTGATACCATCGACTTGATTGTGGGTGCCCCTTACCAAGTGCTTGCTGGTCCCGACACAGCAGCATGTGCATCCAACGCACAGCTTGAGCTCGCTGCTGAGAACGGTTCAGTGGCGGTAACCTGGTCGGCCGTTGACGTAACCGCATCTGCTGTTTTGGACGCGTCAACTGGTTTGATCGATGTTCAGGCATTGGGCTTGGGCGCGCACAGTTTGGTTGTCGAGGCCGGTCAGGGTTCTTGCGCCACCCAGGACACATTGATTATGGAAGTTGTGCCGGTGCCTGAATTGGATTTTTCAATGACCGCTTCATCCGCTTGCGTGGCTTCAGAATTGATGTTGACGGTTGACGCCCTCAATGCGGATGCGGTGGAATGGAATTGGGCGGATCAATTGGTTGCGTCCGATTCGATGTTGTTCGAACCGGCCGAGGCCGGGACGGTGGAATTCGAGGTTTTCGCCTACGATGCTGAAACGGGATGTGGTTCCAGTGCGCCGTGGCCGGTTATGGTCTACGCAGCCCCTGAATTTGATGTATTCTCGGATGTCGATGCGGGATGCAGCCCGCTGCAGGTCGTGTTCTCGGTCGAGGGCATCGCCGGTTCATCGGACTGGAATTGGGTCCTGAATGGCGCGGAAGCGGGCGCCGAAGCAACCTTGGAAATTGCTTTCGAAACCGTGGATACAGTGCATACCTCGGTTGTAGGAGTGAGTTTGGTAGATGCTAACGGTTGCGCAGGATTTGCAAGCAAAGAAATTGACGTATGGCCTCAGCCCAATGTTGCCATTTCCCTTGCGGATGACGCGGTATGCGGTTTCCCTGCCGATGTTGAAGTTACAGCTGCTGCAGATGCAACGGACGAAATCCAATGGAACGTCAATGGCGAATGGGTGGCGACAGGAGATACGGCTTCGATTCCGCTCCTGAGCTTGGGCTGGCATGCGGTTGGGGCGGTGTTGACGAACGCATGGGGATGCTCCCAAGTGGCGTTGGACTCCATCGAGGCCTTGCCGCTTCCTTCCGCTGCCTTGAGTGCGGAACCCATGATGGGATGTGGACCCTTGGAGGTGCAGTTGAATGCGGCTTATGGCGAAGCTGAATCAACCCTCAGTCTCTGGCAGTCAGGTGTGCAGTCGCCGTTGCCTGGCCTCGATTCCGTATTGGTATTGAACCAACCGGGCGCGTATCAATTGATGCTGCACGTTGTGGATGAACGCGGATGCGAAAATACCGTCGAACTGACGGACAGCATCACCGTATTCCCGAGTCCCTATGTTGACTTCGAAGCCAACCCATACGCGGGAACATTCGAGAATCCCGATCCGCTGAACAGCTCATGGACTTTCGGAAACCTTTCCGACGCAGGCGAAGCCCTGTGGGACTTTGGCGACGGCACGCTCTCAACCAATTGGGACGGCACGCACACCTACGACCAACCGGGGACCTATGCCGTTCACGTCCTGGTGGTCAATGCCTTCGGTTGCGAGGGCGAGGCCATGATGGAGATCGAAGTTGAAGAGAACCTTCAGGTTTTTGTTCCCAATGCTTTCACCCCGCCCACCAACGGCTATTCAGACGGTGTCAACGACGGGTGGCGCCCTGAAATTTCAGCTCCTGAATTGGTGGACAGCTACTGGTTGCGCGTGTTCAATCGTTACGGTCAACTCATTTGGGAATCCCACGATCTGGAGGAATACTGGATTGGCCAAGCGGGACAAGAAAGCACACATTTCGGCATGAACGATGCGTACACCTGGGTCTTGCGTGTGGAATCCCGCGCGCAACGTCCTGCTCAGCGGGAGTGGCGCGGCCACGTTACCCTCATTCGATGACGACGAACCGCACACTGCGGCCACCGTCAATGCGGGCGACGTAGGTACCTACAGGCCAGCCGGCTACATCCAGGACGCCCCGTTCGAAGCGAAGGTCTGCCACCGCTGCGCCGTAGGCATTCCATACCTCTATTTGCCGTGCATCATCCCACGTGATGTGCTCCCGTGTTGGATTTGGGTAGCCCGTTGTGCCGATGAATTGAGGTTCCTCAACCTTTAGAGCAGCGTCCCGGATGTGGATGTTCTCTACGGATTCGAGGGTTTCATCAACCATGTTCCAAAATTCACAGGGAAGCGTTCCGTCCCAGCCAGGCTCGGGATCCACCAAAACAGTGAAACGCTCACCGGGATAAATTTCCAATGCATCTGGCTCGAAAGGGGTTGGGATAGGGCGCCCATCGCTCATGTAACACGTAGCATTCAATTCCGGCGGGAATTGGCATACTACGCGGCTGTAGGCCATGGATCCCAATCGAAGCGCGAGCGGCTGGCCCGGTTCAAAGTGTACGATGCGCTCGGGGGCTTCGAGCTGGCTACCTGACTCACCGTTGATCATGAACACGTCTGGACGGATGTCGTGGAAAGGGTAGGAGCCCACTGGATCTAAGTTGGTGGCGATTTCCAAGTCGCTGAAGAGCAAGGGAAAATCCTCAGCGTAGGTAGGTCCGCCTTCGAACAATGTATAGTCCGGGCGGGTGACCAAGACCATGCCGTACATCCCCATTGTCAAGTGCAACGTTGTTGTGACATGGCAGTGGTAGAGGAATGTGCCGGGGTAATCGGCGTCGAAGGAATACGTGGCATCGTCCCCCGTCGTCACCAAAAAGCTCGTTCCGGGGACGCCGTCATTTGCTTGGTCGACATCCAGCCCATGCAGGTGGATCGTGTGGCTCTCAGGACTTGGGTTTGTGAAATTCAACTGCACCGACTCGCCCTCTGTGTAGGTGAGCAGTGGTGCAGGAAGCGTAATGAATCCATCGGCAACCCAGCCATATCCCCAAATTGGCACCGGTGTGCCATCCGGGAGAAACGTATACCCCTCCATCCCAGAAAACAGCTGCGGAGGCTGCTGTTGGGCGTAAAGAGAGGGCGCAAGCCAGACCGTGCTGATGAGCACCACAGTGCGAAGAATGTGCTGGACGCTGCTCATGGGTCGACGATGATTTGCGTGAGCATGCCACCCGGGTAAAAACCCGCGTTGGTCACGGCGATGAGGTTGTGGTCGTGCACTGGATAAATGCCGGCTTGATTGGCAACGAGTTGCACCGTCATACCTTCTCCTTTTTTCACAGGAACGGTGTCCTTTGACCAGCCGATTCGGGCGGGCTGCAGGTTGCTTGATAGCACCTCCACATGGAAACCATGGAAGTGCAGTACGTGGTCCATTTGTCCGTGGTTCGCAACCGCAATCCAACAGGTGTCACCCAAAGCCACGCTGACAAGGGCATTGGGGTCTTCGAGGGTTGTAGGATACGTTTGCTCGTTGATGGAGAAGTAATTCGGAACGTATGCCGCCGTTGGGTCAGGCTCCGTGCCGCTGCTCCAAGATGCCATCTGCTGAGTTTCCCAATCGCACAAATTCCAGTGAAACAAGACGGGGTCTCCATCCGACTGGAGCCCCACTTGCAACATGCTCTGGGCGCCCAATCCGATGCCCTCGCCGTCGATCAATCCGAGACGGTAGGTTCCCATAGGCAGAGCGGGCAAGTCGACCACCGCGGTATCTCCGGGTTCAATGGTGATGCCATCGGTTTCGCCTATGAGAAGCGCCCAAACATGGCTCGTGGTGTCTGCATTGACAACGACAAGGTTTGAAGCAGTAGCAGCTTCGCGTTCAAAAACGGCGTTTTGCTCGGACCAATCAGCCGAGGCGTTCAGCCTGAGCACTTCAGGGGCTTCGGGGATTTGATCCCAAGCACCGCGCATGATGAACAAGGAATCCTGCCCGAACGTGAGCATTGTGGCGAGCATAAAACCCACCAGTCCGATGCACCTTAAAAACAGAGGACGGAGACTCCCAATCATGACGCGAATTTAAACCACTGAGCGGAGTTGCAGGTTCAAATGATACCTGAGAAGATGAATAGCGGGCTTAGTTTTGTTTCAATGAAAAAGAAAGCCTGGTTGGAAATGATGTACGCCGGAGTACGGGACGCGTTGAAACGCTTGCAAGCGGATATGGCGGCGCTTCAGGAAAGTAGGCAAGCAGATACCAAAAGTTCAGCAGGGGATAAGCACGAAACAGCGCGGGCCATGGTGGACCAAGAGCTGCAGCAGTTGAATCAGCAACGGGAAAAGGCACTGCGAAACCAATCGGAGTTGCAGCAACTAACCGATACGCCATGCGACGTTGCGGCGCGCGGTGCCGCGGTTGAAACCGAACGCATCATCTATTTCATCTCCATTTCATTTGGTAAACTGCCGGTGGAATGTGCCAAACCGGTTTATGCCCTTTCGCCAGTATCTCCAGCTGCTCAAGCCATGCTCGGCAAGCGAGCAGGCGAGTTTTTCGAGATCAACGGCGCGAGGCACGCCATCCTGAAGGTCTATTGATACTGGGCAAAATGCTCTACGCTCAGTGCGTCACGCGCCGCATTTTGAGAACCCGTGGTCTGGAACCGCAAGGTTTTGGGTTCGTTCGGGAGGAGCATGAACCCGTTTTCTTCAAACCGAACGCCCTCCAATTGAAGGCGCACCCCCAGTGCGACGTGATCGGATGTCAACACCAAGGAATCGCCTTTCCAGACCGTTTCAATGGTGGCGTCGGGCCAGTCTACTTCGGCGGGCTTGGCGTGTAGGTGCGTTCCCTCGTCGAGAATGGCTCCCGTACCTCTGCTCCACGTCCAGCGCAGGATGCCTTTTGGCGTGTTGAAGGCTTCGCCAAGTTCCAGGACTTCGTGGGAGAAGGCGGGTACATCAACTTCAAAATTTTCGACATGCAAAGTGTCACCCTCGATAGTGAGTAAGGCAACCTGAAGGGCAGTGGATTCCAATGCCTCTGGTGCGTCGTTGAAGGCGAACAACGTCTCGGTCGAGCACCCGTGAGCGCGTTGAACGCACCGGGGTTTGTTGGTTTGCTGGACGGCATGATGTGCCAGTTTCCAACGGCCGTAATAATCCACCGTCGACCACGATACGGTGGGCCAAACGTCACTCAACTGCCAGTACAAAGAGCCAGCGTATCGTCCATCGCTCGTGCGGTGCCGTTCGAGTGCTTCCCGCAGCCCGAGGGCTTGGGCGAATTGGGTCAGGTAAATCCACCGTTCCAATGGGGTGTGTCGAGGGTCTTCCGCTGCGGGGTCCGCAGCATAGCGCCGGGCGTAGATGCGCATCATGCCCCAACCGTCCAGCCCGGGCTTCAACCATTCCATCTTCGAGCGTTGCCGGAATTGCAGTGCCTCGTCTTCGAAGGCATGAATGCCCACCTTCGAAAGTGTCCATGCATCGGGCAAACTCTGCAATCCATACTCACTTGCAAACCGTCCGTCGTGCGCGGAGAAATAGTCAAAATCCAGCGTATCGAACCAGACGCGCCAAGCGTGCTCATCACCGGAATCCAATGCATAAGCCGCTCGTGGATCTCGAGCGGGGGAGGACGGCCAATAAAAGGCATCGGATTCGCTTTCCACGACCGATGGGAGGGCGTAGTGGAACACAGCTGCATAGGCCTCCTCCGTCGCAATCGAATCCGCACCGTGCAAGTCAAATAAATCCGGCCACCCCCAGCTTTCCCAAGCCTTTTGCGACTCGTTGTTGCCACACCAGAGGGCGAGTGACGGCCGATGACGAAGCCGTTTGACTTGGTGCTCTGCTTCAGCCGTGACGTTGGCCACGTAGGCAGAATCGCTGGGCACCATGGCGCAAGCGAACATGAAGTCTTGCCACACCAACAGCCCGGCGGAATCGCAGAAATGGTAAAACTGTTCACTGGGATAGGAGGCACCGCCCCAGACCCTCACCATGTTCATGTTGGCATCGACGGCACTTTGGAGCCGGGACAGCTCGTTTACGCTGCTGCGCACCGTGAAGAAGTCAGCCGGGATCACATTGGCTCCCCGTGCTTGAACCCGCACCCCATTGACGTGACAGGCGAATGACCGGCCCCATGCGTCTGGCTCTCGTACCCATTCGATGGTCCGGAGTCCGATGTTCCAATGAAGCGAATGAAGGGCAGGCGAATCGGGTGTCCATGTCAATCGGTAGAGCGGTTGGTCGCCCAAGCCGTTTGGCCACCACAGTTTGGGCGTCACGATGGTGTGGGCGCCACCGGTCGGGTTCGCTCCGATGCGTTCTTGTTTTCCGTCGGGGTGGGTCAAGGTCCACGATCCGGTGGGCCAAACATGCTCCGACTCAAACGTGAGAAGGGCCGTCCCATCCGCCGCAATTGCGGTTTGAATCCGGTTCGATGAGGCCTGCGGTTGGGCGGCTGGCACAATGGTGACCGGACCTGAGATGCCCGCAGAAACCAGCCGTGGTCCCCAATCCCAGCCGAAGTGGTAATACGGCTTACGCGTCACGCTGCTCGTCTGCTGACCAATCGGTTTTATTTCATTGCTGACGGGAATGTTGCGCGGCTGTGCATCCAAGATGGCCTGGCCGCGTTCGACTGGAGAATGGAGGGTTACCTCAATGTTCCAGGCATCCTCGGACGGCGGCAAAGCCACCTCGTAAGCCCGGTGGGCATTGTCGGTTTCCAGCAGCAGGGAATCGTTGACGACGATGCTCGCGTACGTGTCCAAACCTTCAAATCGCAGCACCGACTCCGTTGCATGATCGGAAACCAAAACGCGTGTTCGGTACACCCAATTTTGCTGTTCCAACCACTGAAGCGAATCCTCGTAGGTTCCAAAAAAGGGGTCCGGTATTCGTTCGTGTTTGAGCAAGTCGGTTACGGCGTCTCCGGGTACTGTTACGGGCAACCATTCATGCGTTTTTGGGAGGTAGAGTTCCCAGTTGTTAATGCCAACAAAATCAGGTGTTATAGGTCTTTCACAGCCGGATAACGAGGCGACGGCCAGCGCAATGATGAACCAAACTCCTCCAGTGACGAATGGGGCGATGGGGGGTGTTTTTTGCATGGGGACCATGGTGCAATTCGACAAGATAAAACGCCCTGCCAGCTGGGGCAAAAAAAGGCTGCCGAATCTGCCAGCTATGTCAAATTAAGCGTGTAACTTGCACACCTATCGCCCGAGCAATGAACCCGGCGTAATCTCACTGCAGAAAACGCGCTCCGTCTTCATGAACTTTCTTTCCAAATTGACAACTCCCTGTGCCGTAGGTATATTCCTACTGAGCCTCGTTGCATGCAGCGGTGGACCCAAAGGCGAAGTCACGGAGAAACAGGCGTTCGTTGATTCCCTAATCGCAACGATGAGTTTGGAGGCCAAGGTGGGGGAGATGACCCAGCTCACTTTGGGAGCTATCTTGCAAAAGGAAAACAAAACAATCATCGAGCCTCAGCACCTCGATTCGTCGCGTGCAATGGAGGCCCTCGTTGATTATCAGGTGGGAAGCATTCTCAATTGCGGAAATCATGCCCATTCGCCGGAGAAATGGCACGAATTCATCACGGGGATTCAGGAGCATGCGGCGCGCAAAGCATCGGGCATTCCTGTTCTGTACGGGGTCGATGCCATACACGGTCCAACGTACACGGCGGAGGCAGTGCTTGGTCCACAGCAAATCGGGTTGGCCGCCACATGGAATGAATCGCTCGTTCGAAAAAACGCAGCGGCCACCGCCGAGCAGGTTGCTGCGTGCGGCATTCCGTGGAATTTTTCGCCCGTACTCGATTTGGGCCGCGATCCCCGCTGGCCGCGTTTTTGGGAAACCTTCGGAGAAGACCCGCTACTCGCTTCTCGTCTCGGCGTAGCTATGGTCGAGGGGTACCAGAACGGAGACGTCCCATTCGCCGCAACGTTGAAGCATTTCTTTGGTTACGGCTACTCGTTGTCCGGAAAAGACCGCACCCCCGCCTGGATTCCAGAACGCGAGTTGCGCGAATATTTCCTTCCCTCGTTCCAAGCTGCCATCGATGCAGGAGCCATGTCCGTCATGGTGAACAGTGGTGAAATAAACGGCATCCCGGTGCACGCCAACCGGTACTTGTTGACCGACTTGCTGCGCGATGAGTTGGGTTTCGAAGGCGTGGTCGTATCCGATTGGGAAGACATTCGCTACCTCTACACCCGGCACATGGTGGCCGAAGACAACAAAGAGGCAACGCGCATGGGCATCGAAGCGGGAATTGATATGAGCATGGTCCCATTAGATCTCGAATTCAGCGAGGCCTTGGTTGAGTTGGTGCAAGAGGGCACGATCAGCATGGAACGTATCGACCTTTCGGTTCGGCGAATCCTCAATATGAAATGGGAATTGGGGTTATTCGAAACAGCAGGCATGCCGCCGGCCTTGGATACCTACCCGGACAAATCACAATTCGAAGGACCAGCAGCGCGCGCGGCCTTGGAATCCATCACGGTCCTGAAGAATGAAGGCCAGCATGCCGTCTACCCAGATCGGCCCATCTTGCCCATCGGAGGGACAGGCACCGTGTTCGTAACGGGACCGACAGCCCATAGCCTGAACGCCCTGAATGGCGGGTGGACCGGTACATGGCAGGGGACGAATACGCGTTTCAACACGCCGGGTCGGCCGCACCTGGCGGAAGCCATGGCCGAGCATTTTGGTTCAAATCGCATTGCTGACAGCCCGCTGACCATGGATTTTGGGTCGGATGACATTGACAAGATTGCTCGGGCGATTCGAGCGACGAGACCCGCGTGTGTGGTGTTGGCCTTGGGCGAGATGCCCTACACCGAATTCGTTGGCAACGACGAGGACTTGAGTTTGTTCAGCAACCAGAAGGAATTGGTTCGTGCTGTGCATGCGTTAAACGTGCCCATCATCGGGGTGTTCATTGAAGGCCGGCCGAGAACGTTTGCGGACATCGAACCGCTGATGGATGCAGTGATCATGGCCTACTTGCCGGGTGATTATGGAGGACAAGCCATCGCGCAAGTGCTCGACGGATCATACAATCCGAGCGGCCGTTTGCCTTTCACGTGGCCGCGCTACCCGTCATCGCACTTGACCTACGACTACAAATTTGCTGAACGCGGCAATCCGGGCTCCTCTTCGGGTGGCTACAATCCGCAATACCCCTTTGGACACGGCTTGAGCTACTCAAGCGTTGAATACAGCAATTTTTCGCTGGTAGATTCCACGTTCAGCGTGGGCGATTCGATTCGCGGCATCATCGATATTACGAACACCGGGGATCGCACGGTCAATGAATTGGTGCTGGTCTACGCGCAAGACCATGTGGCGTCCATTACACCGAGTGTTCAGCGCCTTCGTGATTTCGATCGCGTGTTTATTGGGCCCGGTGAGACGGTCACTTACGGCATCAAATTGCCAGTAAGCGCCCTGTCCTTCGTACACACGGACCTCATTAGCCGTGTTGAGCCCGGTGCCTTTACCTTAAAAATTGCTGATGAATCAGCATCCTTCCGCATACAATGAACCCAAACCATAAACTCTTACAATGAAAAACGTTTTCCTAAGCATGTTCGCAATGCTTGTTGCCGTCACTTCGTGGGCACAAACATCCGTTGTGACTTTTAATCTCAACATGGAGAACGAAACCGTGTCCGAAGGAGGTGTCTACCTCGGCGGCGGTGTCATCGGTGGCCCCACCGAGCATGAATTGACCGACCCGGACGGGGACGGCGTATACAGTGTTGATGTTGTTATCAATAATGAAGATTCGGGAGGCAACTACATTTTCCTCAACGGAAATTGCCCCGACTGGAGCTGCAAAGAGAACCTGCAGGGCCTCCCTTGTTCAGATCCAGCCAATTGGAATGACCGCATCCTGCCTGAAATCAACGGCGACATGACCATCAGTACCTGCTTTGGTCAATGCTCAGAAGACGGCTCTTGCCAAGCTCCACCGCCTGCATCGGCTGTGACCTTCCGCGTGGATATGTCTGATTACGCGGGCAGCTACGGTGCGGTCAACCTGAACGGCAGCTTCAACGGCTGGTGTGGTTCTTGCGCAGAGATGACCGACGACGACGCAGACGGCGTCTACGAGCTCGCCATCGAGCTCGACAACGAGATGTCCTACGAGTACAAGTTCACGTTGGACGGGTGGAGCAACCAAGAGGAATTCACCGAAGGTGATCCTTGCACCAGCACCATTGACGGCTACACCAACCGCGCGTTGACCACCGGAACGGAGCCCATGACCTTGGACGTGGTGTGCTACAACTCCTGCTCGGCCTGCGAGGGTTCGAATGGCGGCGGCGGCGGAAACGACAGCCTGTTCACCGTGACATTCAACCTCAACATGGAATTGGAAGATGTTGATCCTACAGGTGTTTACCTCGCTGGAGGTGGAAACTTCGGCAACCCGGGCGACAACCAGATGACCGACGACGACGGTGACGGCATCTACTCCATCACCTTAGAGGTAGAGGCTGGATTCAGCAGCTACTACACGTTCACCAACGGTGCGTGTGGAGACTGGTCGTGCAAGGAGAATATCGCTGGTTTGCCTTGCGCCAACCCAGATAACTTCAACGATCGTTTCTTGCCTGAAGTAACGGGTAACACGGTGGTCAGCACGTGCTTCGGCCAGTGCAGCGAAGACGGTTCTTGTGAAATGATCAGCCCAGTACCGGTCACCTTCAAGGTCGACATGAGCGAGCAATTGGTCGTGAGCGGTGTGACTATTTTCGGTGGCTCCATCAACGGCTGGGACAACACGGCGACTCCTTTGGCTGACGATGACGGCGACGGCATCTACGAGGTGACCCTCGACTTGTTGCCTGGCGGACACGAATACAAGTTCGTCAACAGCGGTGTGGAAGAAGTATTTGATCCCATCGTTCACGGCGAGTGCACAGTCACGACAGCTGACTCGGTTTACACGAATCGTTACTTATTCTTCGACGAAGAAGCGTCCGTTGAAACCATCGCATACTGCTTCAACTCGTGTGACGTTTGCACCCCAGACAACATAATGGAGTTGGGAGGTATGGACTTCAAGCTCGTCCCTAGTATCACCAACGACATCGTTGAGTTGCGCATGCAAGGCGCCAATAATGCCCCTTGCGAAGTGAGCATTGTGTCCTTCAACGGGGCCTTAGTTGAGCGCGTGCTGTTGCTTGCGAACACCCCAGTCTGGACGCTCGACATGAGCTCAGAAGCGGCAGGTGTATACTTCGTTCAGTTGAATATGAATGGAGTCGTTGCGACGGAGAAACTGATCAAAGTCCAATAATCACAGGACACCAATTAAATCCAGCAATGCTGGAACGAACTGAATTCTGATGAAAAAACTGCTTTTAGCATTTGGATTCATCGGTGCCATCCTGGCGACCTCCTTCTCTCAGGGAAGGATGGTCTCCGGGACGGTGACCGCCGCTGAAGACGGCATTGGCTTGCCCGGGGTCACAGTGGTCGAGAAAGGGACGCAGAACGCGACCTTTTCGGACATCGATGGAAAATTCACGCTGCCCGTGTCGGGCGATGAAGTCGCGCTCGTGTTCTCATTCATTGGGTACAGGAGCAAGGAGGTGGCAGTCACTGCCGGCCAATCCACGAACGTCCAATTGGACGCTGACATCGCTGGGTTGGAAGAGGTCATCGTCGTCGGTTACGGCAACCAAAAGCGAAGCAAGATTTCCGGAGCGGTCGGTACCATCGACACCAAAGAAATCACGTCTTTGCCCGTGCTCCGAACTGAGCAGGCCCTTCAAGGCCGTGCCGCCGGGGTACAGGTGACCCAGAATTCAGGGCAGCCCGGATCCACCCAATCCATCCGCATCCGCGGAACTGGTTCTTTGAACAACGCAGAACCGTTGTACGTCATCGACGGCATCCCCAGCGGTGGCATTGACTACTTGAACCCTGCGGACATCGAGTCCATCTCCATCCTCAAGGATGCGGCTTCTGCGGCCATCTACGGTGCGCGTGGTGGTAACGGTGTGGTCTTGATTACAACCAAAACAGGCAGCAAAGGGCAGAAGCCTCAAATTACCTACGAGAGCTACTACGGCATCCAGGAACCATGGAAATACATGGCCCTCTTGAATGCAGAGGAGTACGCGATTCTCATGAACGAAAGCCGTTCCGCTGCAGGACTGGCGCCGCTTGAGGCATTGAGCAACCCAGCAGCGTTGGGTGAAGGTTTCGACTGGCAGGATGAAATCTTCCAGCGAGCGCCCATGATGAACCATTCGTTCAGCTTTACAAAAGGCACGAAGACGTCGTCAACCGCTGTGGGCGGAAGCTACTTCACGCAAGACGGCATCATCGGCGGTGAGAAGGGGCGCTTCGAGCGCTACACTTTCCGCATCAATACCCGCCAAGACGGCGGTGAGCGCTTCCGCATGGGACAGAACGTGAACTTCACGCACTTGAATCGTTCGGCTCTTGCCGAAAACAACGAGTTCGCGACTCCCGTCGGACGCGCACTCAATATGGATCCAATCACCACGGCGCAACGTCCGGATGGATCCTACGCATACAGTGAATTCATCGATTCGGATATCGCGAACCCGGCGAACCAAATCGCATTGAACAACGATTTTTGGACCACCAACCGATTTGTCGGTTCCACGTTTGCGGAATTTGACATCCTCTCGAACTTAAAGTTCCGGTCGACCATGTCGGTCGACTTATCATTGGGGTCCCAACGCATTTTCTACCCATCCTTCGACTTGGGCATCGGCCCCAACGATCCCAACCGTCCGGCGTATGAATTCCGCGAGGTCAACTCGTTGGTGCTCGGCGAAAACAAGTGGAGCAACTGGCAGTGGGAGAATACATTGAACTACGAAAAGGAGTTGAAGAACGGAGACGACCTGCAGGTCATCGCTGGATACTCCGCACTGAACAACGTGAATACCAACTTTTACGGTTCACGGGACAGCTTGGCCTCCAATGACGTCCTGTTCGCGTACCTCAGCAACAGCATGAACAACGCTGAGCAAGCACCCACTGCGAACGGCGGCATTTCAGAATCGTCCTTCATTGGACAGTTTGTTCGCGTTAACTACAGCCTCGGTGAGGCGTGGTCATTGGCCGGCACAGTGCGCCGCGACGGTTCATCCCGATTCGGTAAAAACAACCGGTACGGCATCTTCCCCTCATTCTCCGCTGCGTACAACATGACCGAGCTGCCTTGGGTGGCCGAGAAAGACTGGATTGACTTCTTGAAGCTTCGCGCTAGCTGGGGACAGAATGGAAACGCGGACGGCATCGGCAACTTCGATTACACCTCGCTCATCTACAACGGCCTTAACTACACCTTCGGCAGCGAACAGGTGCAGGTCAACGGTGCAGGTCCCATTAACACGTCCAACCCCGATTTGAAGTGGGAGACAGTCGAGCAGACCAACATCGGTGTGGACGCCGACTTGTACAAAGGCAAGTTGAACATTGTCGCCGACTACTTCGTCAAGAACACGAACGACATGTTGGCGGTGGTTCCACTTCCTGGCGTGGTCGGATTCTTGCCTTCTGCTACGAATGTGGCGTCAGCGAAGAACTCAGGGTTTGAGTTCATGGTCAACCACCGCAACCAGAAAGGTTTGGTGGAATACGAAGTGGGAGGTAACATCTCCTTCATTCGCAATGAAGTGACGGATTTGGGTGAGGGTGGCCAGCCCATCAGCACCGGTTCAGTCTTCGGCATTGGCGATTTGGTGGCTTACACGGAAATCGGCATGCCCATGGCGTACTTCTACGGATACGAAACAGCAGGTATTTTCCAGACGGATGAAGAAGCTGCAGCCTACGAGGCCTTGCCAAACGCACAAGCTGGTGATGTGATTTTCGTCGATCAGAACGGCGACGGCACCATCGATGCCGATGACAAAACCATGATCGGCAATCCCCATCCGGATTTCACCTACGGTTTCAACGCTTCGATGAACTACAAGGCGTTCGACTTCAGCTTGTTCCTGCAGGGCACCCACGGCAACGACGTGTTGAATGGGGTGTTCCGTTATGATTTGAATACCACAAACCTTCCCGTCGCAGCCTTGGAGCGCTGGACCGGAGAGGGCACAAGCGATTTGTACCCGCGTATTTCCCACAGCGATCCGAACCAGAACAACCGCATCTCCGACCGATTCGTCGAGGACGGATCGTTCTTGCGCATCAAGAATGTGCAGGTGGGGTACACCTTGCCAGCGAGCGTGATGCAACGTTTGCAGATTGGCAAGTGTCGTATTTATGTGGCTGCAAGCAATTTGTTCACCTTCACGAGCTATTCTGGCCTCGACCCGGAGATTGGCACGCGGGGCACCTTGGAGATCGGCATCGACCGTGGATTCTATCCGGCGGCGCGGACCTTCATGGCTGGTGTTAACGTCAACTTCTAATGCGCATACCTATGAAACAACAGAAAACACTCTATTTGATTGGATTCCTCGCTGTCTCTTTGGTAGCGTGCAAACAGGAATTCCTCGACATCACGCCTTTGGTAGGCTCTACGGAGGCAAACTACTACCTGACCCCTGAGGATGCGGAAGCAGCGACCATCGCCTGCTACAACAACCTCCAACAGGAGGTCACCAACATCCAGGGCAGCGCGCAATTGGCCGCTCACTTCCGCTGGTATTTCGGCGATATCTGCTCCGATGACTCCTTCAAGGGAGGCTCAGGTGATGGGGATGAGCCCGACTTGTTGTTGTTTGAAAACTTCCAGGGCAATTCGTCAAGCCGCATTTTGCTTGGTGAATGGCAAGTGGCGTACCGCGGCATTGCGTACTGCAACTTGGCGTTGAACAACGTTCCCAACATCGAGATGGACCCTACGGAGCAGGCACGCTACCTCGGTGAGGCGGCGTTCATCCGGGCGTACTGGTACTTCAACTTGGTGACCGTCTTTGGCGATGTGCCGCTCATTTTGAACAACCTTTCTCCGAGCGAGTACCAACAGGGCCGCACGCCGCAAGCGGAGGTGTGGGACCAAATCATCGCAGACTTGACCTCAGCACGCGAATCGCTGCCCAAGCGCAGTGCCATCTCTGTATCGGAGATTGGACGCGCCACGTGGGGAGCGGCCACGGCGTTGTTAGCGAAAGCGCATGCCTACCGAGGCAA
>PKEB01000022.1 GCA_002863125.1 Flavobacteriales bacterium | reverse complement strand
CTGCATTTAAGCCCTGGTAAGGTTCCTCGCGTATCATCGAATTAAACCACATGCTCCACCGCTTGTGCGGGCCCCCGTCAATTCCTTTGAGTTTCAACCTTGCGGCCGTACTCCCCAGGTGGATTACTTATCACTTTCGCTTGGGCACTGACAAAAGCCAATACCGAGTAATCATCGTTTACAGCGTGGACTACCAGGGTATCTAATCCTGTTCGCTCCCCACGCTTTCGTCCCTCAGCGTCAGTTACAGCTTAGTTGGCTGCCTTCGCAATCGGTGTTCTAGGTCATATCTAAGCATTTCACCGCTACATGACCTATTCCGCCAACTTCAAATGTACTCAAGATGATCAGTATCAATGGCAGTTCCACAGTTGAGCTGTGGGCTTTCACCACTGACTTAATCATCCGCCTACGGACCCTTTAAACCCAATAAATCCGGATAACGCTTGCACCCTCCGTATTACCGCGGCTGCTGGCACGGAGTTAGCCGGTGCTTATTCAAATACTACCGTCAGCTCGGGACACGTCCCGAGGTTTCTTTGTAAATAAAAGCAGTTTACAACGCGTAGCGCCGTCATCCTGCACGCGGCATGGCTGCGTCAGACTTTCGTCCATTGCGCAATATTCCTCACTGCTGCCTCCCGTAGGAGTCTGGTCCGTGTCTCAGTACCAGTGTGGGGGATCATCCTCTCAGAACCCCTACCCATCGGAGTCTTGGTGAGCCATTACCTCACCAACTAACTAATGGGACGCATGCCCATCTCTTACCGTAACCTTTAACCATTCAACCATGCGATTAAATGGTACTATGGGGGATTAATCCAAATTTCTCTGGGCTATACCCCAGTAAGAGGTAGGTTGCATACGCGTTACGCACCCGTGCGCCGGTCGTCAGCGGAAAAGCAAGCTTTTCCCTGTTACCCCTCGACTTGCATGTGTTAGGCCTGCCGCTAGCGTTCATCCTGAGCCAGGATCAAACTCTCCATTGTAAAAAGTTTAATCTGTTGAGAATCTCAGGGAATCTAACAATCTCATCCGTGTTTGGATGAGACACCACCCTCCGGGGGGAGAGTGGATTTGATGGAATCTTCCGAAGAAGAATCCGGGCTGCTGCATCAAGTCAAAGAACGTTTATCGATGTCCGCCGACGAGTCGGCTTCTTTCAAATGCTCTGTTAAAAGCGGGCGACAAAGTTAAGTCTGTTTACAAGTCTCTTCAAAACTTTTTGAGGAGAACCTGTCAACAATTTCTCGCGCCGCATTCTGTAAAAAACTTCCCTCGAAAGGGGGCGCAAAGATAGTTCGAAATATTCAACCCACAATCTTTTCTGTGGCTTTTTTTTCGAGCTGGCCAATACGTCGGGCCGGAGCCGTCCGTTTTCCTGTTGTCAATCGCGTTTCAATGAACGTGCCTTCCTTCGAAAGCGGCCGCAAATGTATGGTGACTTTCTCGAATGCTTCCAACTTTTTCCTGAAAAAATTCAATCTTTTTTTTCGAGGAGAAATTGCGCGTCTGCAATCAGTTGATTTATAGCCTCTTCACTCGTCCCATCGTAAAAGCCGCGCAGGCGTCCTTGGGCATCCACAAGCACTGCGTTCTCAGTATGAACAAAGTCCTGCATCCCCCCATCTCCCCCTTGTGCCTCGTCGTAGCAAGCGAAATAGCTGGTTCGGGCCAACCTATAAATCTCCTTTTTCGCACCCGTGAGGAACCACCAGTTGGGATGCGACGCGTCCATTCGATCCGCGTACGCAGCGAGGACTTCGGGAGTATCGGCCGCCGGTGTGACGCTGTGGCTCAGGATGCGCCATCCCGTTTTTCCTTCCAACGCCTTCGGGACAGCGCGCAAATTGGACGTCATGATGGGGCAAATGGTCGCACACCGGCTGAAGAAAAAGTCGCTGATGAGGACTTCACCTGCAACGTCACTCAATGTGACGCTGTCGCCCAGGTGATTGATCAGTTCGAAATCCAGGATGCGGTGATCCTCATTGGACCACAGTGCCGGGTCGACCAGAGCAGGGTTTAGTTGATGGGGTTGAATAACAGGCAAGCTCCGTTCGGGCGTCAATTCGGCGATGCCGATGGCTACCCCCACGGCAAAAACCACCAACAACCACGTCAACGGGGAGCGCAGGATGGTTTGTTTCATGGACGCTCTGATTCTAAGTAGTGCCACTCACCCGCGATGCAGGTTCCATTTATACGTGTTGTACGCACGGATTGCGCATCCACCTCCAGCCAATTCCGATCCATCCACGTGAAGTCTGCCCACTTGCCGACCTCAATTGTACCCAAGGTGTTTTCCTGAAATTGGGCCAACGCCACCCATTGGGTCATGCCTCGCAAGGCTTGTTCCGGGGTCAATGCGTTCTCCGGCTGGAAGCCTCCCACCGGGTAGCCGTCTGCATCCATACGCGCCACGGCTGCGGCAAAGGTTTTGCGGGGATCGATGTCTTCCACCGGAAAATCCGTTCCGAGGGCCGTCATTCCCAACGCTTGCAGCAACTCTTGGTAGGCATACGCGCGGCGGATCCGATTCCTTCCCAACCGTTCCCCCGCCCAGTACATGTCGCTCGTCGCGTGCGTCGGCTGAACCGATGGGATGACACTGTAGCCGCCGAACCGTGCCACGTCCTCCTCAGAAACTACCTGCGCATGCTCGATGCGCCACCTCAGGTCATTGGGTCCTTCAAGGACATCCGAGTAGGCGTCCAGCACCAAGGCCATCGCCGAATCGCCGATGCAATGCGTGGCGGCCTGAAGGCCATGTCCGTGCAGGGTCTCAATTTGACGTTTGAATTCCTGTTCACGTTGAGTTGCCAATCCGAACCAACCGGTGCGATCGCTGTACGGCTGTCGGAGCAGTGCACCGCGTGAGCCCAACGCACCGTCCATGTAGAACTTGACACCGTTCACAACCAGCATGTCCTCGATTCGCCGACCAGAGTCCACCAGCCAAGCAATGTTGTCGTCGCTCGCTGAAACCAGCGCGTTCACGCGCAGCTTGAGTATACCGGATTGCTGCAATGCATCGATTCGTTCAATTTCAGCCGGTGACAAGCCGGCATCGGTCACCCCAACAATCCCGTGAGCGAGCAAATTCGCCTGTGCTTCCATCAACGCCTCCAGCCTCCGTGGCTCCGGGTGAGGAGGAATGATGCTGCTGACCAATCCGCACGCATTGTCAATCAGAACACCCGTTGGAACACCGCCCGCATCGAGCATCACTTCTCCCCCTTCCACAACCGGCACCGCTCCACTGAGCAAGCCCGCCCGGCGCAACGCTTCGCCATTCACGGCCAGCGCGTGCCCATCAATGCGCTCCAACGCAACAGGCTGGTCCGGAAAAGTGGCATCGAGCAAAGCGCGATCAGGGAACGCTTGGCTGTCCCAGTCGTTTTGGTCCCATCCCCGGCCTACGGCCCACTCGCTTGGCCATTCGGCTTGTTGCTGAACGACCCGTTCTACGGCATCCTCCCAGCTGGTGGTGCCGAACAAATTGGCCTGAAGCAGCCCATCGGCATACCCAATTAAATGGGCGTGTCCATCCATCAATCCCGGCGTCAGCACCCCACCGCGCAAGTCAACGGACTTATCGGCTGCATACTTATTTAATACGGCGCGCTCGGGACCGACTGCAACAACACGACCGCTGTCCACGGCAACGGCCTGTGCCACCGTGTTGGCTCCATCGAGGGTCAACACGACCCCGTTGTGCACGATTAAGTCCACCCGTTCCGACTGAAATGAACAACCGGTCCAGCCGAACATTCCGACCAAGGACAAGAGGCGCCAGCACACGAATTGTGTTTTCGTCTTCATGATTTGTGAAAATGGTAGGCGCTTGCTTGCGCAGCAGGCATGATCAAAACATCCTGAATGCTCACGTGTTCAGGCCGTGTCGCGATATACATTACCGCATCGGCCACGTCTTCTGCGGAAAGCGGTGTGTACCCGCCGTACACCGCATTGGCTGCCGCCTCATCGCCTTTGAACCGCACCATGCTGAATTCCGTCTCGGCAGCTCCCGGAGCTACCTGCGCCACTTGGATGCCACGCGGCAAGAGGTCCATGCGCATGGCTTGGGTCAATCCGTGCACGGCAAACTTCGATGCGTTGTACACCGCCCCGCCCGGATAGGCTTGGCGCCCGGCCACACTGCCGATATTGATGATGCGGGAACCTGGCGCCATGTGCGGCGTCCATTCCCGGGTCACGTTGAGCAAGCCTTTGACATTGGTGTCAATCATTCGGTCCCAATCGTCGTAGACGCCCTGGTCGATGGGCTCGCGCCCCACGGCCAGACCGGCGTTATTGACGAGAACCGTTGGGATGAAGACGGCGCTGCACCGCTGAATGGCTTCGGCCGTTCCTTCTCGGTCACGCACATCAAAACACAGCACATGCTGCACCGCTTCACCCAATTCAGCCTGCACGGCCTTTAACCGATCTGCCCGTCGCCCTGTCAACACCAAGGCATACCCCGCTTTCGCAGCCATACGTGCGACGGCCTCTCCAAAACCCGACGTCGCGCCGGTAATGAACATGCGACCGGGCGCATTTTGTGTTTCGTGATTTTTCATTTCTCTTTGCCCTTCAAAGGTACATTCACAAAATCCTCCTCATGAAACACATTTACGCGCTGGGCCTCGCTCTCGGATTGGCCTTCGGACTCCAAACAAATGCATCGGCACAAGCTGTGACAAACACCATTGCCGAAATCCAAGGCGAGTTGTTCAGCTCCCCGCTGGTCGGTTTGTCCGTGACCACCACAGGCATTGTCACCGCCAACAACGTCACGTCGGCCACCTCAGGCGTCATCGGCTACTTCATCCAAGACGGCGAAGGGCCGTGGAACGGCATCTTCGTGTACGACAACACCCAAGCGCCCGAAATCGGCGATGAAATCATCATCGAAGGCGAGGTTGCTGAGTACTACGACGTAACTGAATTGGTGAACATCAGCTACTTCGAAACCGTTAGCTCAGGCAACGACCTGCCTACCCCTTCCATCGTGACGACCGGCGAATTGGCTTCCAGCGAAGCCTACGAAGGTTGCCTCGTGCAAATCGTGAACGCCATTTGCACCAATCCCGATGCCGATTACGGTGAAGCCATCTTCGACGACGGCAGCGGTGAAGTCAAAACCAACGACTACATGTACTTGCCGGAAGACGGTTGGATTCAGGACGAGTACTACTCCATCACGGGATGCATCCACTACACCTTCGAGGAGTACAAAATTGAGCCTCGCTACGCGGAGGACATCGTGAGCGGTTTCATCAACGGCATCAGCGAGTGGTTGCCTGCGCAGGAACTCAACATGTTCCCTAACCCTGCGACTGACGCCGTCCAACTGGGCACAACAGGTGCTGGTACAGCGACATTCACCGATGCGCTGGGACGTGAAGCCCTTCAGGTTCCCGTTCAGCAAACCAACCCCACCTTGGACATCAGCGCCCTTTCACCCGGCGTGTACACGGTTCAATTCACCGCCGCATCGGGCCGATGGGCTTCGAAGCTGGTGGTGCGTTAACGAAACGACAATCAAATTGTGAACGGCTCCCAATCGGGGGCCGTTTTTTTATGCTTCGGTTTCGTCCGGTGTGCTCGGCGGCGCCGCGGCTGGTGCATCGCCCGTGCCTTGGTAAAGGTCCCACCCCATCCAGCGGCACTCCATGGGGCCGTTGAAGCACTTGATGCGGCGTTTGGTTTTCAAGCCCACCCGCTTCAAGCCTTCGACGTCGGACGAGATGATCCACGCAGAATGGCCGGACCAATTGGCCTTCAAAGCGTCGCCGATTTGGGCGTAAAACGCCGGCGCATCCTCCAAGGGCAAGCGCTCACCGTAAGGCGGATTCAACACCAACAACCCCGATTCGGAGCGCGGCTTCAATTTGAAAAAATCCATCCGGCCAAGCTCCGCGCGGCCCGCCAATTCCATGTTGGCCAGCGCCTGGCGCGTTTGGGAGATGGCGGCGAAGTCGCGGTCGCTCGCAAAAATCGGCGTCTCCACTGGCTCACGCGCTTCCTTTAGGGCATCGCGCACGCTCCACCACTCGTCTTCATCGAATCCGCGCCAATCCATGAAAGCGAATTTGCGGCGGTGCCATTGGATTGGGAAGCCGTCCGCCCACAAAGCAGCCTCCAAGGTGAAGGTGCCCGAACCACACATGGCGTCGTAGAGCGGGATTCCGGGTTTCCAGCCCGCATGGGCCAACAAACCTGCCGCCAACACCTCGTTCAACGGGGCTTTGGCGCCCGCTGGTCGGTAGCCGCGACGGCTCAACGGCCGGCCCGCAGCGTCCAACGAAATCGTGACGGTCGTGTGGGCAATGTGCAAGTGGATGCGGATGTCCGGATCCTCTTTGTTAATGCCCGGGCGCAATCCGGAGAACTCGCGGAAATGATCCACCACGGCGTCCTTCAGCCGCAACATGGCGAACTGCGAGTGGGTGAACACCGAGGAGTGCACCGTAACATCAATGGAGAACGATGATTGCGGGGTCATGATGGCACCCCAGTCCCAGCGCTTGGCTTCGTCGTACAGCGCGTCCGGGTTTTGGGCATCGAAGGACAATACCGGCCGCAGCACGGTCAACGCAAAGCGGCTGCAGAGGCACACGCGAAAGAGCGTTGCCATATCGGCATGAAATTCCACGCCGCGCTTCGCTTGTTTGACCCCAACGCATCCGAGTTCGACCAATTCCTTTTCGAGGAAGTCTTCCAGGCTCGCGAGGGTCTTGGCAAAATACAAGGGCAGCCCGTTGTACGGATCCGCCTGTTCCTCTTCTCGTGTGGGTTTCGTCTCGCTCATCCTCCTTTGCGTTTGACGCGGAAGCCTTTGGTTTCAAGAAAATCAATCACCTGATCACGGTGGTCGCCTTGCACGAGGATGGCCCCTTCCTTGACCGCGCCACCAGCGCCGCAAAGCGCCTTCAATTCCTTTCCCATCGTCATCAACGCCATCCCATCGTATTCCAGTCCCTCGACCATCGTCACCGGCTTGCCGGCTCGTTGCTTGCGATCCAAACTCACGTAGAGGGTCGTCGCCTTGGGGTCGAGCGATCCCGTTGATTCGTGCTCGTCCGTTTCGGGCGTCCAATCGGCGGCGGTGCTGAACACCATACCCCCCTCGCCGGACCGGAATCGCTTGCTTTTCTTTTGGCGTGCCATGACGGCGCGAAGGTACTTGAAGCGACTTGAATGGCGATTGTGTTTTTCAAAGGACTCAACAAGGTTCTCGTAACGGCTCATGTGAGAATCCAATTGCAAAGGCTGACCTTTGCGACAAATTAAAGATTCGTGGTAGACCCCCATCAACTGGACAATGAGCTACTCGCATACGCGGTGAGCCACAGCACGGAAGAGGACGCCGTATTGGCTGAATTGCGGCGAAAAACGTGGCAAACGGTGCTGACCCCACAGATGCTTAGTGACCCGATTCAAGGCAAGTTTCTGCAAAATTGGAGCCGCATGGTGCGGCCACAACGGGTGCTGGAGCTCGGCACGTATACCGGTTATTCGACCATCTGCCTGGCTGCCGGATTGACCTCCGATGGTCGCGTCGATACCGTGGAGCCCAACGATGAATTGAACGCCATTCAGGACGAATTTTGGGAGAAGGCGGGCATTGGCGCACGCGTCCACCGGCACAACGCAGAAGCCTCGGCGGTTTTGCCCCAGCTGGAGGGGCCCTACGACTTGGTGTGGATTGATGCCGACAAGCCCCGAACCGGCAATTACGTCGAACAGTGTTTGCCCCTTTTACGCCGCGGCGGATGGATTTTGGTGGACAACGTACTGTGGTGGGGCAAAGTCCTTCCGTCACGCACGGACGGAGACGCCACCAGCGAACACCTCGAGTCCGTATGCGCCGAATGGGCAAAACGCAGCGACATTCGCACGACGTTGTTGCCCATTCGGGACGGCATCCTCACCATTGAAAAGGTGGAGGATTGAAAGAGAAGAAATCAGGCCAAAACTTCGGCCACGGCTTCCGCCGCTTCCTTCAACAAAATCGCTGACTTGACTTCCAAGCCCGACTCGTCGATCAAACGCTTTGCCTCTTTTGCATTGGTTCCTTGGAGGCGAACGATGATGGGCACATCGATGTTGCCCATGTTGCGGTAGGCGTCCACGACGCCCTGCGCTACGCGGTCGCAGCGCACGATTCCGCCGAAAATGTTGACCAGAATGGCCTTCACCGCCGGATCCTTGAGGATGATTCGGAAGGCTTTTTCCACGCGGGCCGCGTCGGCCGTACCTCCTACGTCGAGGAAGTTAGCGGGGTCACCGCCACTCAGCTTGATGATGTCCATGGTCGCCATGGCCAGGCCCGCGCCGTTGACCATGCAGCCCACATTACCATCTAGTTTGACGTAGTTGAGGCCCGCCTCATCCGCTTCTACTTCGGTGGGGTCCTCTTCGGTGGTGTCGCGCATGGCCGCATGATCCGGGTGGCGGTAGAGGGCGTTGCCGTCCAAAGACACCTTTGAATCGACGGCGATGACGCGGTCGTCAGCGGTCTTCAAAACAGGGTTGATTTCAAACATCGTCGCGTCGCTGCCGACGTAGGCGTTGTACAAAGCGTTGACGAATTTGGCCATCTCCTTGAACGCCTTGCCGCTCAGCCCGAGGTTGAAAGCAATGCGGCGCGCTTGGAACCCTTGCAGGCCTAACGTAGGGTCAATGGATTCTTTGAAGATCAATTCCGGGGTCTCCTCTGCAACCGCTTCAATGTCCATGCCCCCCTGTGGCGAGTACATGATGATGTTGCGGCCGTTTGCCCGGTCGAGCAATACGCTCATGTAAATTTCTTTCGGCTCGCTGTCACCGGGGCCGTACACGTCCTCTGCGATCAACACCTTGTTGACTTGCTTTCCCTTGGCATTGGTTTGCGCCGTGACCAAGTGGCCACCGAGGATGCCCGCAGCTTTTCCTTTTACCTCATCCAGCCCCTTGGCCAAAACAACGCCGTGTGAACCTGTTTCGGTCACGGTTCCCTTTCCGCGTCCACCGGCATGAATCTGGGCTTTCACAACAAACCAACCGGTACCGGTCTCCTCGGCCAATTTGACTGCAACCTCGTGGGCGGCATCAGGCGTATCAGCAACATAGCCGTTTTGGATGGCCACGCCGAAACTCTTCAAAATGGACTTGCCTTGGTACTCGTGAATGTTCATGCGATGAATCGTTTAAAATGCAGGGCAAAGGTAGCAAACACAGCGCCCGTTTCCGTTGTAGTTTGCAACCATGAATGAAATCATGATCGAGGCCCGCGGAATCACAAAGTCATACGGACAGGTTACCGTATTAAGTGGCGTCGACTTGGACATTGAAAAACACAAAATCACCTCCATCTCGGGTGCCAGCGGTGCGGGCAAAACCACCTTGCTCCAAATCCTCGGAACCCTCAATGCCCCCGATGCCGGTTCCCTCACCATCGGCGGAGCCCGGGTGGACGGATTGAAGGGCAATGCGCTTTCAGCGTTCCGAAACCAGCGCATCGGATTCATTTTTCAGTTTCATCGGTTGCTGCCCGAATTCACCGCCGTTGAAAACGTGCTCATGCCCGCCTGGATTCAGGGCAACGATTCGAGCCGGCACAAAGACCGCGCAGAACGATTGCTCAAAGACCTCGGCCTCGGAAGCCGCCTTCACCACCTCCCCAATCAACTCAGCGGCGGGGAACAACAGCGTGTAGCCGCCGCCAGGGCGCTGATGAATGAACCCGACGTTGTGCTGGCGGATGAACCCACGGGCAACCTCGATTCCGGAAACGCCGACTCTTTATTTGAGCTTTTCATTGAATTGCGTGACCGGGAAGGCCAAACCTTTGTCGTGGTCACACACAATGACGCCATGGCCCAGCGCGGCGATGCCCGCTTGCACCTAATGGACGGCCGCATGGCCCAGCCCTGATTGCGGATTCACCTCGATTCGCCTGCGTTCGCGAAAATACTATGCATGCATAGGAAATTTGCGTACATTGGACACGTGAAGCCACAAGAGACCATTGATTTTCACTTGCGCTGGGGATGGACCAAACTCTCCAAGCTGTATGCGAGTGAAGCCGAACGGCGTGGCATTCCTTTCTCCTACGTATTTATTCTGTTGCATACCGAGCGATCCGGCACGCCGTCAACGAAGCTCGGCCCGAAAATGGGCATGGAATCCACCAGCTTGTCTCGTTCCCTCCGAGGACTGGAAGAAATCGGCTGGATAGAACGCCGGCCGGACGCGCACGATCGGCGCATGATGCGCGTTTTCTTAACAGAAGCCGGGGTGAACGCCCGCAGGCAAGCCCGAGACCTGGTGGTAACCGTAAACCAGCGGTTGCGTGAGCTGCTCGGAGCCGAAGCCTTCGATCGGTTGCTGAATGAAATGCGACGGCTGAACGAAATCCTCGACAACCCACAGGCGCTCGTCCCCGCGGACGCATCCCCCACTCCTGATCATTCCTGAACACCATGAGTACACCCGCTATTCCTTTTCACAAAATCAAGCGCGCAGCCGTGTTGGGCTCCGGCGTGATGGGATCACGCATCGCGTGCCACCTCGCCCAGACCGGGTCAGAAGTGCTCCTGCTCGACCTGCCCTCAGCCGAAGGGCCGCGGAATGCCATCGCCGACGGCCACCTCAAGGCCGCCATCAAATCCAACCCGTCGCCCTTGTATTCGAAGCGATTTGCACAACGCATCACGACGGGCAATTTTGACGACGACTTGGCCCAAATCGCCAACTGCGATTGGATCATCGAAGTCGTCGTCGAGCGATTGGACATCAAGCAGCAGCTTTTCGAACGCGTCGAGCAATTCCGCACACCCGGGACCTTCATCACGAGCAACACGTCGGGCATACCCTTGGCCCAACTCAGTGAAGGACGGTCCGAAGATTTCCAGGCCCACTTCTGCGGTACGCACTTCTTTAACCCGCCGCGTTACTTGCCCCTTTTGGAAATCATCCCGGGGCCCAAGACCAAACCCGAAGTGCTCTCGTTCTTGGAGGCCTACGGCGAACGCATTTTGGGCAAGCAAGTCGTGGTTTGTAAGGACACTCCAGCTTTCATTGCCAACCGCGTGGGTGTTTTTGCCATTCAGGCCTTGTTCCACACCGTCAGCGAAATGGGCCTCTCCGTGGAAGCCGTCGATAAGCTAACTGGACCGGCGATGGGCCGACCCAAGAGCGCCACGTTCCGCACGTGCGACGTAGTCGGATTGGATACCCTGGTGCACGTAGCCAACGGCGTGGCGACCAATTGCCCGGACGACGAGCGGGCCGAGGTGTTTCAGACGCCGGATTTCGTCAAGCACTTGGTGGACAACAACCTCTTGGGGTCGAAGAGTGGCGCAGGGTTTTACAAAAAGGTCAAAAACGACCAAGGCAAAAGTGAAATCCTCGCACTCGACTTGAAAACCTTGGAATACCGGCCCAAGGTCAAAGCCAAGTTTGCCACGTTGGACATGGCCAAAGCCGTGGACAACCTGGAGCAACGCACCAAATTGCTGTTCAACGGACAGGATGAGGCCGGCACCTTCTACCGCCGGATTTTCGCTGATGTGTTTGCGTACGTAGCGAACCGCGTTCCGGAAATCGCAGACGAGCCGTACCGCATCGATGACGCCTTGCGCGCCGGCTTCGGTTGGGAGTTGGGCGCATTTGAAAGCTGGGACGCGATCGGATTCGAAGACGGCCTCAAGGCCATCGCCGACCGAGGACTTGCTGTTCCAGCGTGGATTGAAACGTTCAAGGACCAAGGCGAAGGCACCTTCTACCGCAACGTCGATGGCGTGCGTCAATGCTGGGCCCCCCGCACTGGTGCTTACGAAGCCGTCGGAGGGCAAGAAGGCCGGTTGTCATTGGCTTGGCTACCCGATTCGGCCACGGTCTGGTCCAATTCGGGAACGACCATTCAGGATTTGGGCGACGGCATCCTCAATGTTGCCTTCCACACCAAGATGAATTCCATCGGTGCAGAAGTGCTCGAGGGCGTCAACAAGGCCATTGACCTCGCCGAGTCCGACGATGCATGGCGGGGCGTGGTCATATCCAACGAAGGGGCGCAGTTCAGCGCCGGTGCCAATGTGGGCATGATCTTCATGATGGCCGTGGAACAGGAGTACGATGAGTTGAATTACGCCATTCGGATGTTCCAAAATACCGTCATGCGCCTGCGCTACTCCGGTATTCCGGTCATTGTGGCCCCTCACCAGCTCGCCCTCGGTGGCGGTTGTGAAATGTGCCTTCACGCCGACAAGGTCATCGCCCACGCGGAGACCTACATGGGCCTTGTGGAATTTGGCGTCGGACTCATCCCGGGGGGCGGCGGCACCAAAGAATTCGTGCTCCGCCTGAACGACGAGATGCACGACGGGGACATGCGCATCAACCGCCTGCGCGACCGCTTCCTCACCATCGGACAAGCCAAGGTCGCCACTTCGGGACACGAGGCATTTGAACTGGGCTACCTGCGAGAAGGCATCGACGAAGTCGTCGTCAACCGCCGCGATCAACTCGCCCGGGCCAAGCGGGCCGCCATTGAGTTGTCCGAGGCTGGCTACACCCAGCCGCTGCAGCGCAAAGACATCACCGTCGCCGGCCAAGAAGGCCTCGGCATCGTATACGTAGGTGCGCACAGCATGAAGAGTGGCAACTACATCTCCGAGCACGACCAATTGATCAGCGAAAAGCTCGGTTACGTCATGTGCGGAGGCGACCTCAGTGCGCGCACGGCCGTCTCGGAGCAGTACCTACTCGACCTCGAACGCGAAGCGTTTGTCTCCCTTTGCATGCAACGCAAATCCCTTGAGCGTATGCAGAGCCTGATTCAGAAGGGTAAAATCTTAAGAAACTAATCGCCATGAATGCATACATCATAGGAGGCTACCGTTCGCCGGTTGGCAAATCCGGCAAAGGCGCCTTTCGATTTGTCCGACCGGATGACCTCGGTGAGCAAGTGATTCGAAAGCTGCTCTCCGACTTTCCGCAGTTGGACAAGGAACGCATCGACGATGTCATTGTCGGCAATGCCACCCCGGAGGCCGAGCAAGGCCTGAACATCGGTCGCATGGTCAGTTTGATGGGGCTCGACACCGACAAGGTGCCGGGCATGACCGTGAACCGCTACTGTGCCTCCGGTTTGGAAACCATCGCCATCGCATCCGCCAAAATCCACGCCGGACTGGCCGATTGCATCCTCGCCGGTGGAATCGAGACCATGTCCCCCATCCCGTTTGGTGGGTGGCGCATTGTTCCCAATGCCCGCATTGCGAAAGCCAACCCAGATTGGTACTGGGGCATGGGACTCACAGCAGAAGCGGTCGCAAAAGACTTCAACGTCTCCCGGGAGGACCAAGACGCCTTCGCGCTCGAAAGCCATCAGCGCGCAGCCGCGGCCATCGACGCCGGTCGATTCGCACCGGGCATCGCCCCCATCACCGTCAACGAGGTCTACCTCGATGGAAACGAAAAACGCCAAGAGCGCACCCACGTCGTCGACACCGATGAAGGCGTGCGCCGCGACTCTACCCTGGAAGGCCTCGCTCGGTTGAAGCCCGTTTTCGCCCAAGGTGGCTCGGTAACCGCAGGGAACAGCTCCCAAACCTCCGACGGCGCAGCCTTCGTGCTCGTGGTGTCCGAGCGCATGCTCAAAGAACTCAACGTCGAGCCCATTGCGCGCTTGGCCAGCTACCATGTGAGTGGCTTGGAGCCGCGCATCATGGGAATCGGCCCCATCCACGCCGTTCCTAAAGCATTGGAAAAAGCCGGCATCTCTGCACAGGACCTCGGTGCCGTGGAATTGAACGAAGCCTTCGCCTCGCAATCGGTTGCGGTGGTGAAGGAGCTCGGGCTGGATCCGGCAATGGTCAACCCGAACGGAGGCGCCATTGCGTTGGGCCATCCACTGGGGTGCACCGGCGCCAAGCTGACTGTGCAAATGATGCACGAGTTGAAATCCCGCCAATCCAACTACGGCATGGTGACCATGTGCGTCGGCACCGGCCAAGGGGCCGCCGGCGTTTTTGAATACTTGAACGCATAAACTTGATCAGATGTCTGAAAACTCAACAGCGATCCGAGGCGGTGAATTTTTGATCCGCCCCACCACAGCCGCCGACATCTTCATCCCTGAAGAATGGACGGAGGAGCAATTGATGATGAAGCAGATGACGTTGGACTTTGTCGAACAACGCATCCTACCCAAGCTCGAAGAAATCGACAACCAAGAGGAAGGCCTCGTTCCGAGTCTGATGCGCGAATCCGGTGAACTCGGACTCCTTGGTAGCTCGGTTCCGGAGGAATACGGCGGCATGGGCTTGGATTTCAAGACCACCATGCTCATCACCGAAGCCATTGGGGGAGCGCATGCATTCAGCGTAAGCTTCAGCGCCCACACTGGCATTGGCACCTTGCCCATCCTCTACTACGGCAATGAAGAACAGAAGAAAAAATGGATGCCAGGCTTGGCCTCGGGCGAACTGAAAGGCTGCTATTGCTTGACCGAGCCCAGCGCCGGTTCCGATGCCAACAGCGGCAAAACCAAGGCCCGCCTATCCGAAGACGGCAAGCACTACATCATCAATGGCCAAAAGATGTGGATCACCAACGGGGGGTTCGCGGACGTGATGATTGTATTCGCCAAAATCGATGATGACGAAAAACTCACGGCGTTCATCGTCGATGGCCACGCCGAGGGCATCACCAAAAACCCAGAGGAAAAGAAGATGGGCATCAAGGGATCCTCAACCCGCCAAATCTTCTTTAACGACGTACACGTGCCCGTGGATAACCTCCTTTACGAGCGCGAGCAAGGCTTCAAAATCGCCGTGAACATCCTGAACATTGGTCGCATCAAATTGGGCGGCGCGGTGCTCGGGGCGGGAAAAGATGCGTGCACCCACTCCACGCGATACGCCAACGAACGCGAGCAATTTGGGCGGCCCATTTCGAAGTACGGTGCTATCCGCTACAAACTCGCGGAAAGCGCCATCCGCTTGTACACCTGCGAATCGGCCATCTACCGAGCCACGCAAAACATCGACGATGCCATCGCGGCACTGAAGGCGGGCGGCATGGACCACGGCGAGGCGACGCTCAAGGGAATCGCAGACTTCGCACCCGAGTGCGCCATGATGAAGGTGTTGGGTTCCGAAGTCCTCGACTATTGCGTTGATGAAGCCGTGCAAATCCACGGCGGCATGGGCTATAGTGCTGAAACCCGCGCTGAACTCGCCTACCGCGACGCGCGCATCAACCGCATCTTCGAGGGTACCAATGAAATCAACCGTATGCTGACAGTGGACATGATCCTCAAGAAAGCCATGAAGGGCGAGATGGATTTGATGACCCCCGCCATGGCAGTGGCCAACGAGCTGACTGGAGTGCCGGATATGACCGCGCCATCCAGCGATTCCTTCGAGCGGCAATTGGCTTACGTCGCCAACATGAAAAAGGCGATACTTATGGTCGCCGGCGCCGCCGTGCAGAAGCTCATGATGAGCCTCGCCAAGGAGCAGGAAATCCTCATGAACATCGCCGACATGGCCACCTGGGTCTACGCCATCGAATCCACGGTGTTGCGCGTGCAGAAGTTGGCGCAACAAAAAGGCGGAACGGACGACCTCGCGGTGCAGCTCGCCATCATGAACGTGTACACCTACGAAGCCAGCGAATGGATCCACAGTGCGGGCAAGGAAGCGTTGCTGAGCTTTGCCGAAGGCGATGAACTGAAGATGATGCTCATGGGCATGAAGCGATTCTGCAAAACCGAGGACATCAATCCGAAAGAGGCGCGTCAATTGATCGCCATGGACCTCATCGAAAAGAACGGCTACACGCTGTGATCACCCGCGGGTGCAAATTCGGGTGAAATCTTTGTTGAAATCAATCCGGCCGGCCAGCGTAATCTCCGCTGCGCCGGCCGGTATTTTTGTGCAATGGCAAAGAAGACGATTCTCAATAAAGCTTCCGAGAAATTCCTCGAAGCTTACCTCAATAACGCAAGCCCGACCGGATTCGAAAGCAGCGGGCAGCAACTGTGGTTGGACTACATCCGTCCGTACATCGACGAACACATCGTCGACACCTACGGCACGGTCGTTGGAGTGGTCAATCCCGACGCTCCCTACAAGGTGGTAATCGAAGCACACGCCGATGAGATCAGCTACTTTGTTCACTACATCACCGCCGACGGATACATCTACCTGAAGCGCAACGGAGGCAGCGACCACCAGATCGCGCCGTCCAAGCGCGTCGACATCCACACGCCAAAAGGCATCGTCAAAGGCGTCTTCGGGTGGCCCGCAATTCACACCCGCACCGCGGGCAAAGAGGAGGCACCAACGATGAAGAACATCTTCCTTGATGTGGGCGCCAAGGACAAGAAAGAGGTTGAGAAGATGGGCATCCACGTCGGGTGCGTGGTCACCTACGAGGACACCTTCATGGTCTTAAACAAGGACTGGTACGTAGCTCGTGCGCTGGACAACCGCGCCGGGGGTTTCATGATTGCAGAAGTGGCCCGTCTGCTGCACGAAGAGGGCGCCAAGTTGCCGTTTGGCCTTTACATCACCAATTCGGTTCAAGAAGAGATTGGATTGCGCGGGGCGCAAATGATCGCGGAGCGGATTTCACCGGATGTGGCCATTGTAACCGACGTAACCCACTGCACCCACACGCCGATGATGAACAAAATCGACAACGGCGACGTGGCTGCGGGGAAAGGTCCGGGCGTGACCTACGGACCGGCCGTGCAAAACAACCTCTTGCAGCGCATCATCGACACCGCAGATGCGGAGAAAATTCCGTTGCAACGCATGGCTGCCAGCCGTTTTACCGGCACTGATACCGACGCGTTTGCCTACTCCAACAAAGGCGTGGCCAGTGCGTTGATCAGTCTGCCACTTCGCTACATGCACACCACCGTTGAGATGGTGCACCGTGACGACGTGGAGAATTGCATCAAGTTGATCCTTGCCACGTTGAAGAACATCCAACCCGGCGAGGACTTCAAGTACATCCGCTGATTACGCCTGCAGCAAGCGCTGAATGGCGTTGGCCAGGTCAAATACCCGCGCGGTTTCTTCAGAAGAAAGTGCGTCTTTCCCCGCTGTGAGGGATTGGATTTTCACGGCCTCCTGCTCGGCTTTGCTCATGCGGTCCTGCAAGTCCTCGCCCCGCAGTACGATGGCCTGGCGGTCGTGGTACAATTGCGACGCCTCATTCACCAGATCCCGCAACTCGGATTCGTTCCAAGGTTTGGCGATGTACTTGTAAATCTGCCCTTTGTTAATCGCGTCAATGACCGCATCGATATCCGCGTGGCCCGTGAGGAGCATCCGCACCGGGTCGGGGTAATCGGGCGCGATGAGCTCAAAAAACTCCACCCCGCTCAGCTTGGGCATTTTCTGGTCCGAGATGATGACCTCGATGGGATGCTCCTTGAGGATCCGCACCGCATCGGTCGGTTCGGTGGTGACGTGCACCTGAAAATCCCGCCGAAAGGCTGCTCGAAACGCCGTCAGGTTGTGCGCCTCATCGTCGAGGTAGAGTACGTTGATCATAATGGGAATCGGATGATGAATTCAGTGCCCACGCCTTCTTCGGACTCGACTTCGACTTCAGCATTGTGATCGCGCAATATGCCCATCACGATGCTCAAGCCCAGGCCTGTCCCTTCGCCCACCGGCTTCGTGGTAAAAAACGGATCGAAAATCTGCGATTTCACGGCCTCGGACATCCCGGGACCGACGTCCTTGATGCGCACCTCTGCCCATGCCTGCCCAATGCTCTCTACGCGGTCCGTTGCGATGGACAAAATGTTCTCCTCTGCATCCCGACCGAGTCCGTCCATTGCTTGAATGGCGTTGGTAACGATATTCATGAAAACCTGGTTCAACTGCCCGGGCTGGCACATCACGGGCGGCATCTCTTCACCCAAATCCAATTGCAACACAGCCGCATCCTTGAAATTGCTTCGCAAGACAATGAGGGTGGATTCGATCAATTCGTTGAGTTGGGCCTGGATAAAATTGTCCCCGTCCATGCGGCTGAAAATGCGCAGGCCTTTCACGATTTCTGAGGTTCGGACGGTGCCGTCCTCAATGCCGTTGAGCAGTTCCTCAATTTCCTGTTGGGTGAACTCAATGTCCAGCTGGGACAGCTTCTCTTTTACCCCATTGACCTGCTCATTTAAATCGTCCGCCGCAGGATCCATGGCCTTGATGAGGTCGATGATGGCGTTGAGGTCTTCAAAATCCCGACGCAACGATTGCGCGCTGGATGAAACGAAATTAATGGGGTTGTTCAGTTCGTGGGCAATCCCCGCTGTCAACTGACCGATGGATGCCAGCTTTTCCGATTGCACCAACTGTTGCTGCGCAGACTGCAATTCTTCCAAGGTTCTGCGCATGTTGGCATTGACCTCCTGGAGATCAGCCGTGCGGTCGCGGACTCGTTCCTCAAGTTTCGTGTTTTGCTCCCGCACCATGCGCTCGTTGATTTGGGAGATGCGCAATTGCTCTTCCCGGGCATGGGCACTTTCCTTTTTGAGCTGATTGATGCGGCTGGCCAACGCAAGGCTGAGCAGCACCATTTCAATCGCACTGCCCAACGGCAAGGCGAAGAAAGTCCACGCATTGTAGGGAATGACCCCGGCGTCTTTCATGACAAAGACCACCACGGCACCAATAAAAATTGAAAAGGCGAGCAGGAAATACTTCGCGGGGCTGTATCCCTTGCGCATGGTGATAATCGCGCCGGGGATGAAAAAGAAAATCGCTGCCGCACAGAAATTGATCACGTTGTACGCCCACACGAGCTGGCCAGATATGGCCAACGCGAGCGCCACGAGGTACACAACAAAATACCCGTTCAGCAGCTTGTGCAGCCAGGGAACGTAGCGGCTGAGTCGGAGAAAGTTTTGGGCAAAAACAATGGTCGTTAACCCGCTGAACACCCCGAAAAAGTGGGTGATGCGCGTGTTAAACCAGGGCCACGCCTCCACGTTGAAATACGGCGCGTAGCCGTTGAGCACGAGCTGGGTCCCGCCGATCATGAAAATGAACAGCGAATACTCCAGGTAACTCCGGTCCCCCACACTGAAAAACAGGAAGAGGTTGTAGAGCAGCATGACCAGAATCACACCGAAATAAGCGGCGAACAAGATATCCCGCTGGTGGGCATCGTTCAACACCTCACGCGGACCTGCGATGCGCATCGGCAACAGCAGCGGTTTGGAGGACTTCATGCGGAACACTGCATACAATTCCCCGCACTCGACCAATGGAATGGGAAAAGTGGGGTACGTGCCGAAGGCCCCGTCATTGGCTCCATCCTGCAACACGCCGCGGTTGTAGGTCGCAATTACCTTGCCGTCGCAGACCATGTAACCTGTCAATTCGTCGATGCCGGCATTTTGAATCTCGATGAGCTGGCCGTTCTCGCTGCGGCTGTCCAACTTCAATCGGATCCAACTCACGTCATCCGATAAGCCCAAACTCGGCACGGTCTGGTTGGCCGGATCCCACGCATCGTATTGAACGACTTCGGACAATCCCATCAGGTCCGCTTGCAAAGAGTCTTGCAGGACCTCGACGCGTTTTCCGATGAGCGATTGTGCTGCACCGGCTGTAGCCACCGCCATGAACACCAAAACGCACCACGCGTGCCACTGCCGTGTTCTTGTGGCAATGGCCATCACACTTCCAGTCTGAATCTGAGGTTCAACTCTCCTTTGGGACCGTGCACCTGGTGCACCATGCCTTCGGGGTCTTGCCAGATGCCTTCGAGCAACGCCCGAACCTCGGGCTGGGCATCCTCGAGTTGTTCGGGGAAGGTGTACCGGGCGATGGTCGCTCGCAGTTTGGGTGTGGGGTAGGTGAAATACCCATCGTCTCCGATGCCCTCTTCTGTGAAGAATGCGAGCGGCTTTTGCATGCGCCGGGTAACCGGTGAAGTCAACGCGAACAAATGACGCCCCCCGACCATGGTCAAGGTGGCCATGGCCGCCTGGATCAAGAAGGTCGCTTCTACGCCCATCCCGGCCATTTCAATGCTGTTCCACATACCCCCCAATTCGAAAGCCCCTTCCTCCACGTAGCGTTCCATGTGACCGCCGAGTTGGGGGTCTAGGCCACCAATGGCCTTCATCAACGGCAGTTGGTCGACGGTTTGAGCACCGTGCATGCGCGCACCGCCAAGCACACGACGGCTGCGACCGTCCACACCCGTTCCTTGCCCCAACGCAGCAATGACGATGACGTTGGGGTTCCCGATCCAATCGCGGTTGAAGGTGGTCAACTTCTTGATGCCGTACGCCTGGAGCACCGCCTGGTGGCCGTCCACCAATTCATGGCAGACGTCCGCATGCTGGTCGGCACGAAATACGTGCACTTCAGCCTCGGCAATGCGTTCTGCCTTCCGGGCGCGATCAATTGACGGATTCAAGGAGCTGCTCATTCCATTCGAGGTAATGACGAGCATCTGGAATGTGCTCACCGAGAAAAATGCTTCGGATGATTTGGGCCGCATGGGCACCCCCTGCGGCAACATCGGTATACAATTGGGGCCAGCCGACCAGCGTCTTCCCGACGGCTTGCAAACTCGCCACGCCGCGCTCCGATGCTTGATTCACATCGATGAACGCATCAAAAAACTCCGGCTCCCAAGCCGAGGCATTGCGCATGGCTTCGAGCATGGTATCGGAAATCCGGCCATGCAAGAACGGTTTATCCTCCTCATCGTAGCGTTCGATGTCAATCATGCCACGGTCGGAAGTTTCCATGATGAGGGGAATGCCATTGGCCTTGGCGTGCCAGCGGAGGTTGGCCTTGGCGCGCACTTGGTCACACGCATCGCAAACGAAGTCCAACCCTTCCATGAACGCCTCGGCATTTTCTGCCGTGAATCCATCCGGAAACAGCTCCACCTCGAAGTAGGGGTCCACTTCGGCAATGGCGCGTGCAATGGCCACCGCTTTCGGCAAACCCAGATGGTGCACACCGGTTGGAATGCGATTCAAGTTGGACAACTCAAGCACATCAAAATCCGCCAATTTCAACTTGCCACACGTGCGCTCCATGACCAACGTCATGGTCAATGCACTGCCCACCGAGAGCCCGGCGATACCCACACATTTGGCGGCAAGAATGTCCTGCTCCTCGGAAGTAATCTTGTTGCGGTTGCGGTTGGTGCGTACAGCGATGAATGCCGCTTCGGGCAACAAACGCACCCACGTCTGGCGCCACGGGAACCAGGCCCATGTGCCGAATGCCTCCCAGCCTGCTTCGCCAATTTGGTCCTGAATAGCCTGGGCCAAGGCGTCCGGTTGCTGGCGCAAGGAAGGCGTTTCCGTCACCAACCACTCCACCAACTGTTCCTCGAGGGTGTCGACGACCTCGCCTTTCCGGTGACGCATGGCTTCCTCACACGCCGTGCGTTCTGCACGGTTTTCCAGCCGGTAGAGAACAGGCTGTGTAGCGAATGAGGTGGCGTCGATAGACATGGCGTTAAACACGTGAAGTTCGTGGGTAAAGCCCGGGATGGCCGGCGTCTCCGATTATGTTTTGAACACGGCCGTTGTGAGAATCTGCAACCTTTTCGGGGCCACACTCGTAACCTCGCCAAACGCGATTTACGCTGCATGACACCCTTTAACTCCACCCCGCTCATTTGGGTCGCCTTCGGAACTAACGCCGAAAGCGAAAGCTTTGCGGAACGCATTCGGGATTTTTCCGAAGCACACGCCCTTGCTGACGCCGATGTGTCGGATGCGGAATTTGTTCATGCCAACGCCAAGCACCAATCGGCATGGCTCATTGTCGATGAAGAAATGCAGGGCAATTCCTCCTTCAAAGCATTGGCGAAGCGCGCTGCCGAAGCGCACGAATATTTCCGGTGCATGGTCATCGGTGAGGCCGACATGCAAGCGTGGCCGCCCAACTCCATCACCTTGTCATCCGATGCCCTTTCAACGGAGGTCATCGACCGGCTGCGAAGCGAATCGCATGTGTTACGCATCGCCATCAGTCGAAACCGCCACATGCGGCGACTCCAGAGCCGTTGAGGCCTATTTCCCTTGGTAAATCTTGACGTGGCCGCGGGCCAGTGCATTCGCCATTTCCCGGATGGGTTGCAGGGCAGATTGGGTTTCCAACGTCACACCCTCCTTTCGCATTTTGAGCACCAGCCAACCGTACAACGCGGTTAGCATGGTTTCGGTCGGATGGCGCATGCCCTCCCCCATTTTGTTTTGCTCCAATTCCTGCAAAATCGGCTCAGCAGTCTGGAAGGCGCTGACGTAGATCTCATCCTCCATGGGACCGGTGAGCAAGTCATGCAACAAGGCCAGTTCGGTCTGCACCTCGAGCACATCGGAAATGTGGCCCTTTTCCTCCAGTTTCTCGCGCTGCATCTGCGTGTTGAGCTTCAGCAACCAATCGCAATCGGCCCCGCCCTCTCCGTTGAACAAGCCTTCAATGGCCGTTTCCGAAAACTGGGCTGCGCGCACCAAATCCTCCATCTGCCAGACGTACAACACGTACTCGACAATGTGGGCGTTCTTCTTGGCGGCTGCGGTACTCATTCTGCGCTCTCCTCCGTATTTGCTTCCCCGGCCGGCGGTTCATGCCGGTCGTTCATGAATTCCAGCAGGGCATTGGTGATGTCGTAATCTGGAGAACCGTACAGGACACCTTCGCCGGACAAGCCCCAGTTCAAGACTACTTCCAATCCATTTTCTTTAGCAAACACGGACACCTCGTCACTCAACCGCGCCGCTACTTCCGCTTGGAGTTGGTTTTCCAACTGCACCAAGCGTGTTTGCGATTCATTCTGAATCTGGGCCAGCTGCGCTTCGATCTCGTACAACCGCGACTGGGCGATTTGCACCTCATCCTCCGCCACATTGGGTCCGCTGGCGTAGGCAATCAACTCCTGGGCCTCTTCCTGCAAAGGTGTGGCCATGCGCTCGACGGCCATTTGGGCTTGTTGCACCGCTCCGAACAACGCGCGTTCGCGCTCGGCGATGAATTCGTAATTGGCCTGGATGGAGTCTCCGTGGACATACGCCACCGTCGCCGCCTGCCCTTCTTGCAGGGATGCGGAGAATTCAGGGGCCGAGTCACCGACTTGGATGTAGGTCAAGATGGCGAGCCAAATGCCCAAACAGGCGATGAGAATGGAAACAAGCTGGTTGTTCATGAAATGGGGTTATGGGGTGTCTTGCAGTAACAGCGACCGCATGGAGACAAAGCATTTGAGCACGTCATCGGCCATGCGTTCAGCACTTGATTTTACGTCCTCGAGGGAAACCACATCTGCATCGAATTTGTACGTCTGCTCGTACCGGTCCAACTCGTAGCGCAACTGGTACTTATCGTTCCAGTGGTTGATGGTGATGCGCATGAGCGGGTGCGGTACGTGGGCGACGATTCGCATGGTTTTCGAGTAACTTGACGCGAAGATAGGCCTTCAACCATGGGAATTCAGCGCAATTGGCCCCCACCGCTCGACGACGTGCTCAACGCCTGTCCGACGCGTGCGCTCCAAGAAATCGCGTGGTGCGTGGGAAGCCCTCCGTTGATGGGGTCCAGCCCGGGTGTGAACCACAGTGGGGAAGACGTTGCGGAGGCAGCGCGATCGGGCTTTGAGGCATGGATGCAATGTGCGATGTCAGCGGGGTTTGAAGGCGCTTCGCTGGAACAAGGACCGAGCAACCGGCGCCTGGGCCACCGCTTCGAAACGTGCGTTTCTACTTGGTTCCGGCACCACCCTGAGTGGGATATCAAGGCCGCCAACCACGTGGTGCAGTTGGGCAAACGGACCGCAGGTGAGATCGACTTGCTGGTGGAACGCGCTGGCGAAATCCTGCACCTCGAGTTGGCCGTGAAATTCTATTTGGGCACTGCTGGTTCTGCGCAGTGGGACACGTGGGTGGGCGTAGATCCTGTCGATCGCTTGGATATCAAATTGGACAAATTCAAAACACAGATCGCCCTCAGTGCGCAGCCCGAAGTCGCCTCGCACCTCAAACAGTTTGGCTGGGAGGTGGACGAACGGAGCGTGTGGATGAAGGGGTGGTTTTTCGAACATTTCAAGCGCATGGCCACGCCCATTCTCCCTGCGGATGCTTCACCCGACTGCAATGTGGGGTGGTGGTGCCATGCCGTGGACTGGCCAGGAATCTGGTCGGCTGCTGGCGATTGGGTGGCCATCGCTCCGCAACACTGGTTGCGCGTTCGGCACAACACGGCGGACGTTGTGGACTTGAAGAGCGCTGATGAGCTCCCTGCTGATCTGCTCAAAAACCGCGCTTGCATGGTGGCCATGGTCGAACGCGAAGGCGATGTGTGCCGAGAAACGGTGCGCGGAATTGTGGTCCACGACCGTTGGCCGCAGCCGTGAATTCGCTCATCTTTGCGGGCGTTTTGTTCGAATTAAACAAATCGGACATTCAAACGTCTTATACAGAGGACATGCAAGAAACTCGACGCCCACCAGCTGCAATGATGCCCCTGCGCGCGGGCTGGCTCATCCTCTGTTCCCTCCTGTTGGCCTCGCCGGCTTGGAGCCAACGCGCCGGCGGACCTCCGGGCCGTTATGGCGGCGAAAAACCAGCCATTTGTGCGGTTTCAGGAACTGTGACTGAAGCAGCGGAAGGCGGTGCGGTCCCCTTCGCCTCAGTCGCCCTAATGAGCATGCGGGACAGCAGCATTGTCGCCGGTCAATTAGCCGGGGATGACGGGGCATTCAGCCTGACAGAATTGCCTTTTGGACGGTACCGACTCCAGGTAAACTTCATGGGTTACGCCCCGTACAGCTCGGACCCCATCATGCTGTCGCCACGGACAACGACGTCATACGACGCCGGTAGCATTGCCCTCAGCCCCCGCGTCAACGCTTTGGAAGAAGCGGTGGTCGTTGAGGAAGCAAGCTCTCTTGAAATGCTCATCGACCGCAGGGTGTTCAACGTCGGAAATGACCTCTCCGCCGCCGGGGGCACCGCCAGCGAACTGCTGGTCAATGTACCTTCCGTGGCCGTGGACATCGATGGCAACGTATCGCTGCGGGGCTCTTCGCAGGTGCAAATCCTCATCGACGGCAGGCCTTCCGGATTGACTGGTGCCGCCCAAAACGCGTTTCTCGAGCAGATTCCGGCGAGCTCCATTGACCGCGTGGAGGTCATCACCAATCCATCGGCGAAGTACGATCCGGATGGCATGGCTGGCATCCTCAACATCATCCTCAAGAAAAACAAGCTGCAGGGCTTTCACGGTCAGGCACAAGCCACGCCTGGTACCGGGGGGAACCACAACGCGTCCCTCTCCCTCAATTTCAAGAATGAGAAGTTTTCAGTGTTCAGCAGCGCCAGCTGGAATCACCGCGATATGTTCCGTGCCGGGGAAACCTACCGTGAGTTGACAGGCCCCGACAGTTCATCCTTCACCGACCAGGTACGCGACGGAAATCAACTCCGAACCAGCTTGAATGGGCGGTTGGGCATGGAGTGGTACCCTTCGTCGTCCGAAGTCATCGGCTTGAATGTAAACGTCAACCAAAACGACCGTTCCTATCACAACCTGTTGGAGAACGACGAAAGCTGGGATACCGGAACCTCATACGCCACCGACCGCCTGTCTAACGAAGGATCGAATGGACAAGGATGGGACGTGGACGGCAACTACCGCAAGGAGTTCAACAACAACCCCAAGCACGTCTTGACCGCCCAAATCCGGCACTCACGCTCCGAATCGCGCTCCGATGAATTCATTTCGGAGTCGGTGCGCGGGGACGACAGCGGGCCCCTGGCATTGGATACCAACATCCAGTTGAATGCTACCATCCGCACCGTGGCTCAACTCGATTTCGAAAAGCCGCTGGCCGGTGATGGCAAATGGGAATGGGGCTGGAAATCGAACCTGTCCATCAAGGACGACCGTTTCGAATACTTGGCCTCGGATACGGCCATCTGGCAAGAAGGCATTCTGGTCCCTGTCGAGCCGGTCGCTGCCGCGTTTGATTTCTTGTACCGGGAGGATGTTCACGCCATCTACTCCACGCTGGGACGAAAATTCGGAGTCTACGGCGTGCAGGGCGGGCTGCGGCTGGAGCAGGTCTTCACGGAAGCGCTGTGGGAAGGCGACCAGTCGTTTGAAAATGACTACTTCTCGGTTTATCCGTCGTTCAACTTGTCCAAACAGCGCAACGATGAAGTGAGTTGGATTGCGAGTTACAGCCGGCGAGTCAACCGCCCCCGCGGCCGCTCGGTCACCCCGTTCATCGACGACAGCGACAGCCGCAACATCCGCACGGGCAACCCCGAGCTGCGCCCCGAATACACCAACAGCATGGAAATCGGTCACCAATGGACGCGGAACCGGATGTCCATCACGACGTCGTTGTTTTGGAAAATCACCAACGACATCATCCAGCGGTACTCCAGCATCGACGAACAAGGCATCCGAACGTCCAGTTGGATCAACCAAGGGCAACGCCAGAATGAAGGACTGGAAGTTATCGCTATGGCTCCGCTTCCGGGACGCGGCCAAGTGCGGCTGACCGCCTCGGTGTATCATTTGCAAAACAGCGTTGGCGACGTCGAATTTGCCAACGACGCCACCGGCTGGTCGTACGACCTGAACTTCTTTGCCAACCAATCCCTCGGAGGCGATGGGCAGTGGAAATGGCAGATCAACGGCATGTACCGTGGGCCTTCAATCACACCGCAAGGGCAGTTCTACGGGTACGCCTTCATGGACGCCAACATCCAACGAATCCTGCTGGACGGCGACCTGACGCTTGCACTCAAACTGAGCGATGTGTTCGACACGCGCGAGTGGTCCTACCTCTCAGATTTCGCCACCCTGTATCAGGAAAACCGCTTCAAACGCGAATCCCGCAACCTGTTTCTGACGGCGACGTGGAAAATCGGAAAGTTGGAAGAACGCCGTCGTTCGGGTGGTGGCCGCGGAGGTTACAACGGGGGAGGCTCAGAGGGCATGGAGTTCTGAGTGCGCCGATGGGGCATGCGCATCGGCCTTCCACGGCTGACGTAATTTCGGCACCACCGGGTTGTAGCCTTGCGTGTAGCGATTCACCACGGCATGAAACAGTGGATTCCTGAACCGCACTTCGCACATTAAACGCCGGGGCAGTGCCCCCACCGAAGACTTGATCTCAAGGGCCGTACGCCCCATGTTCACCCGCTTGCTCCAGCGCTCTATCCCGAGGCAAATGAACTCGATCAACATACGCTGGTAGACTGCATGGGTTTTGCGCAGTTCGGGGTCGAAACCCACAAAAAAAGCTTCCGTTTCCTCCCTCCCAACATAGGCGCATTGAAACCCCTTCAGCACGCCCTCGAGTTCGTAAATGGTCACCACAAAATCATCGCCCCACTCCGCTTTGGAGGTGAGCAATTCCTCTGCGTGCAGCGACCCCAAGCGGAACCCCGAGCGTTCGTATACACCTTGGTACAGCGCGATGAGTTCGTTACAGCGCTCGGCTAATTCATCACCCGACAGCGTGCGGAGTTCAAAGTCAGCAGACAGGGTCAAGATGCGTTTGATCTTGGTCCGCGATTTGGTCTTCAACCCATGCAAGTAATCGTCAAAATGGTTCCACGCTGGATCGACGTGAAACAGCATCTCCGGGTCGAATTCCAGAGGCGTCCAGCCCTTGTGCTGGACCTGACGCGGGGCAGCGTCGAGGATGGGTTGGTCCTTGATCATGACCACCCGAGGCACCCGGACGCCGTCCAAACGATGCGGCTCAAAAACGGATTCGGTCAACAGTCGGCGCGCCTCCTCGGCTGAAATCGTGGGAGTCCAGCACTGGGCGTGTTCTCCACTTCCCAGAACCGTGCCCACCACGCGCACGCGGAATTGAAAGCTACCGTCCTTCCCGTGGAGGAGTTTACTGATACCGGAAAACCAACTGCGCTCGGATTGCACGTGGCCATCGAGGTTCACGCTCTCTGCCTTGGCATCTTCGACGCAGGCCAATCCAATCAGGTTTCCGTCTCGTTTCCACTGCACGGCCGCAACAGGTCGGTCTGGTGCCTGCAGCAGCGCTCGCATCATGCGGCGATCGAGAAACACCGAGGGCTGGGCCGCAGCCGTCAAAAAGGCATCCCAAGCATCCCAATTGACGGCTTTCACCGCATCGACCCCCCAATACCAATTGACTTCCGTACCGTCAGATAGGGTCGATGATTCACGCCCGCTGGGCTTTTCCTTGGTGTTCTTCATTCGATGCTTTCCATCCCCACCATCCCGTGCCCAAAACAAAGAGCAACAAGAGCACGTTGAACAACACATCCATCCAAGAAGCATGCTTTTGGGCATACTCCCAAGTGATGGTGTGTTCACCAGCAGGAACCTTCAAAGCCCTTAACACATAGTTGGCACGTAAGGTTTCCACGGGCTCGCCATCGATGCGCGCCACCCAACCTTCAGGGTACCAAATTTCAGAGAACACACCGAGTCCTTCTGCGGACAAATTCGACTCGTATTCCAAGTAGTCCGGAGTGTAATTCACCAGCTGGATGGTGCCCGTGGCGCCGGGTGATATGCCTTCCATACTTCCTTGATACTCCTCGTGCACGACGGCACGTACCGGAGCATCCAACGCCGCGGTCATGTTGATTTCATCGTCAGGTGAAGCAGCCCACTGCCAATCTGAGGCGACCCATGCAAACCCCCTTGCACCGGGTACCGCTAACGGATCCGCCATTTGACCGAAGATGATGTACCGGGTGTTGAGCATCTGGTGTCCAACCAGCGTTGCGAACGCCGATTCCATGTCACCGGCTTGGATTTTTTCGGCAAAACGACTGCGCTCGGGAGTCAGGACCCGTTCGATGAAATCTTGGTAGCGGCGAAGTTTCGCAGCATGATAGCCGCCAATGCTTTGGAAAAAATACGAGGCAGAAGCATCCGTGAATGGGTTGTCCCAGCGGAGCACCCGGTACGCCGCACTGAAACGCATGGCCCCGAATTGACTGACGGCCTCGAGCCGATCTTTTTCTGCACGGGTCAACCGAATGCCGTCAAATCGTTCGAGGTAATGGTCGTACAAACGTGCGGCTCGCTCTTCGTTAACCGGGTTGCTCCTGAAGTCCTGAGCCAACAACTTCATCATTTGTGGCTCCGGTGTGAACGGGAAGGCATGGTCTACCTGTTTGACCCAATTGCGGTACATCCCATTGACCTTTTCGTCGTTGAAATACCGCTGATCCACATTCCACAAATCGACCGTGGTCACGAGCGCAAGCGCAAGCAACGCGAAGGTGGGCTTGAGCTTATTCCAGGCCATGGCGGCAATCACGCCTGAAAGCACGAGCAGCAGGCCCAAGGTCCGCAGTACATCTGCTCGGAACACCTCGAGCCGGCGCGCAAGAGCCTCTTGGTATCCCAATTGCTCCACCGCCACGTCTCTGCGGATGGAAGATTGGAAATCGAAGAAGGCCTCCGGCACACCGTAAAACCCGGCAAACAACACCACCAATCCCAGCGCACTCCCCAACCACCACCAACGGCGCTTGTTCGGCATTCCCCCAGGCTGCGTTGCCTCGGCCACCATTTCTTTCAAGCCGAGTGCCGCTCCCATGGAAACGGTCATCAGGACCAACACGAGCATCATTTTGGTGTCGCGGAATTTACTGAACGCGGGCACGTAATCCAGGAAGAAATCCATCAAGACGCCGCCATCTCGCCGGCTTAAAAACACCGCCAAAGCGGTAATGACCAACAGCGGCCACCGCAGGCGGTCGCGTCCGGCCACAAGGAACATGAAGAACAACGCAACGAGGATGGCACCGAAGTAAAATGCCCCGCCTGAAAAGGTCTGTTCTCCCCAGTAGAGGGGGCTGTTCCCGCCTTTGATGTCCGGGCAAAGGATGGACAGCCACTCTCCGTCCGCCATGCTGTATTCCAAAATGTAATCGCGATCCAATCCCTCAGCCGCTTCAGCCGGACCCGCATCTTCAAGAATGCGCTCGCCCCGGATGGTGTATTGGGCGTATTCCTGCGTTTCCTTCAGGTGAGCATAGCTGGGAAGGACCCCAATGATGCCCGCCAACAGCACCAGGGCATTGGTCCGCAGCGCCTTGGGCCAGTTTTGCTCCTTCACACCCAATCGCCAGGTCTCGGCCAATCCGATGGCCACCAGCAAGAAGAGCAGGTAATACGTCATCTGCGGGTGACCGGATGAAACGTGCAGTGCCGTTGCAAATGCCGCCAGGGCACTACCTGCAAACAAGCGCCCCCGGTACGCCCAAACGACACCCGCGAGCACAAACGGCATGTACGCAATGGCCTGCACTTTCGTGTTGTGACCGGCAGAGAAATAGAGCACTTCGAATGAACTCAATCCCATCCCCACCCCACAGATCAGGGCGATCCAAGGCGACGCGCCCAAAGCGAGTGCAAGGATGTAGCCGCCAATCATGGCCAACCAAAAAACCGATATGCCATTGTATCCCACGAAGGAATTGATCACTCGCTTGGATTGCCTTACCACATCAAACGATGGCTTTGCGGGCGAGATGTGGGTCGTGGGCATCCCCCCAAACATGGAATTGGTCCAGCCCGGGCTTTCACCGAATAGAACCGCTGCATCTCTTGCCTCCTTGCTCATGCCCCCCCAGTTTTGGATGTCGCCTTGGCGCACCACGTAGCCGTCAAAGGACTTCGACAGCAAGGCCGAAGCTAGTGCGTAAAAAACAAGCACTGCCACGTAGTGCAAGGCATGTTTTTGGAAATGAGCTTTCAATCGTTCCATCCGCAATTTTGATTTAGGCCCAAGTTACGGGGAACACCCTCAAGGCTCATCAACCTCCTCGAAATCCACGTAGTCACCCAACCCGTCGTCTTTGGGTTGAGAAGTCTGGTGCTGGCTGCCGCCTCGCGGGCCACGGCGCGTCGTGTCGGCCTGATTCTGTGTGGCGCTTCGCCGGCCACCGAATAAGCGGTCCAACCAACGAAACACAAACCACACCAACGCGGCCGTTGCAATCAGTCGAAGAAGTCCCACGTTACTTGCTCAAGTACAAGTTCCGCTCGCTGTACACCTTGCGGAAGAAGGGATCCCGCAAATCGGGAATGAACCGAATGCCCTCACCGGTCGACTTCATCTCCGGCCCCAATTCTTTATTGACTTCGGGGAATTTCTCATAGGAGAAGACCGGGATTTTCACGGCGTAACCGTCGAGTTCAGGGTTGTGGGGCAGGTCCTTCAACTTCGCCTCACCCATCATCACTTTCGTCGCGTGGTTCACGTACGGTTCGCCGCAGGCTTTCGCGATGAATGGTACCGTTCGCGAGGCACGCGGGTTGGCTTCGATGATGTACACCTGGTCATCCTTGACGGCAAACTGGATGTTGATCAAGCCCACTGTTTCCAAAGCCAACGCGATGCGCTTGGTGTACTCTTCAATCTGGCTGATGATCAAATCGCCCAAGTTGTAAGGCGGCAGGACTGCATAACTATCGCCGCTGTGAATGCCGGCGGGCTCGATGTGCTGCATGATGCCGATGATGCGCACCTCATCGCCGTCGCAGATGGCATCGGCTTCGCATTCGATGGCCCCATCGAGGTAGTGATCGAGCAGGACCTTGTTGTCCGGCATGTCCCGGAAAATATCGATGACGTGCCGCTCAAGTTCATCTTCGTTGATGACAATCTTCATGCGCTGTCCGCCCAAAACGTAGCTCGGTCGCACCAGCAACGGGAAACCGAGCTTCTTGCTGAGCTCGTTGGCTTCGTCGGCGGTTTCCACCACGCCGAAGTCCGGGTATGGTACCCCTTCGTCGCGCAGCAAGGACGAGAACGACCCGCGGTCTTCCGCCAAGTCCAACGCACGGTAGCTCGTACCGATGATCTTGATGCCATACCGCTCGAGCTTCTCTGCCAGCTTCAATGCGGTCTGGCCGCCCAGCTGCACGATGACCCCCTCGGGCTTTTCGTGCAGAATGATGTCGTAAATGTGCTCCCAGAAAACCGGCTCGAAGTAAAGTTTATCCGCTGTATCCGAGTCGGTCGACACCGTCTCGGGATTGCAGTTGATCATAATGGTCTCGTAACCGCATTCCTTTGCGGCGAGCACCCCGTGCACACAACAGTAATCGAATTCGATTCCCTGGCCGATGCGGTTGGGGCCACTGCCCAGCACCACGATTTTCTTCCGGTCGGTGACGATGCTCTCATTTTCCACCTCAAACGTGGAGTAGTAATACGGGGTTTGCGCCGGGAATTCCGCCGCACACGTATCCACGAGTTTGTAGGTTCGAATGATGCCGAGGTTGACGCGGTGCGCGTGCACTTCCGACTCGAGGCATTCGAGCATATGCGCGATCTGTCGGTCTGCGTAGCCTTTTTGTTTGGCTTCACGCAAAACCACCTCCGGAATCGTGTCCAACGAGTACTTACCAATCTCTTCTTCCAAGTGAACGAGTTCCTCAATCTGGCGCAAGAACCAGGGGTCGATCTTGGTGATTTCGTAAATCTTTCGGATTGGAATGCCCAGCTTCATGGCGTCGTACAAGTGGAACAAGCGGTTCCAACTCGCGTGGCGCAAGCTGTTGAAGATGGCGTCTTGGTCGCGGAGCTCGCGGCCGTCACAGCCCAATCCATTGCGGCCCACTTCCAGTGATTGGGCGGCTTTCTGAAGTGCCTCTTGGAAAGACCGGCCGATGGCCATCACCTCACCGACGGCCTTCATTTGAAGCCCCAGTTCGCGGTTCGCTCCTTTGAACTTGTCAAAGTTCCACCGCGGCACCTTGACCACGACGTAGTCGAGGGTGGGCTCGAACATGGCGCTGGTCGTGCCGGTGATGGGGTTGGGCAATTCATCGAGGTGGTAGCCGATGGCCAACTTGGCGGCAATCTTCGCAATCGGATAACCCGTGGCTTTCGATGCGAGGGCCGAAGAGCGGCTCACACGCGGGTTGATCTCGATGGCGATGATGTCTTCCTTTTCATCGTTTGAGACCGCAAACTGCACATTGCAACCGCCGGCAAAGTCACCAATCTCACGCATCATGCGGATGGCCATGTCGCGCATGCGCTGGAACGTCGTGTCGCTCAGGGTCATCGCTGGAGCAACTGTGATGCTGTCCCCGGTGTGGATGCCCATCGGGTCGAAGTTCTCGATGGAACAGATGATGGTCACGTTGTCATTGCTATCGCGCAAGAGCTCCAGTTCGTATTCCTTCCAGCCCATGACCGCTTTATCGATCATAACCTCGTGGATGGGGCTCAGGTGCAAGCCCCGGGTCAAGGCCTCATCGAAATCGGCCGGGTCGTAGATGATGCTCGCACCGGCTCCACCAAGCGTGTAGCTCGCACGAATGCACAGCGGAAATCCGAATTGCTGAGCTGCTTCTTTGCCTTCGAGGAAACTCTTGGCCGTGGCTTGAGGCGCCATGGGAATGCCCATGGACTCCATCAGGTCGCGGAAGCGCTCGCGGTTCTCGGTGATTTCGATTGCATCAATATCCACACCGATCATCCGCACGTTGTGCTCCTTCCAAATGCCCATCTCATCGCACTGAATGCACAGGTTCAACGCCGTCTGCCCCCCCATCGTCGGCAGCACCGAATCAATGTTGGGATGCTTCTCAAGAATCTTTTCGATGGAAGCAGGTTCCAGCGGCTCGAGGTACACGTGGTCCGCCATGACCGGGTCGGTCATGATGGTCGCAGGGTTGGAATTGATGAGGGTGGTTTCGATGCCTTCTTCGCGAAGGGACCGCAAGGCTTGGGATCCGGAATAATCAAACTCGCAAGCCTGTCCAATGACAATCGGTCCACTGCCAATGAGGAGAGCCGATTTGATGCTTTTGTCTTTGGGCATTTTTTTTTTACCCCGCTCACACTAGGTGAACGGGCGGCAAATTTTCAAGACCGTTTGGGACATTTCCGGGCACAAAATTACACGCGGCTTTTCATCCTTGCGAAAAAAGTCATTCACAATTTCCACGCGCTATCCACATTGCGCCCGACCTTTGAAGTATGGAGTTTGCAACACCCGAGGAGCAGGGACAGCGGCTGGTCATCGAATGCGAGGGCTGGGCCATTGAATACGCTGCCTGGACGACCGGCGACCTTCCGTCAGACGGAGTCCCGGTGGTGATTGCTCTTCACGGTTTCGCGCGCCCATTGGAAGATTTGCGCGCAGCCCACCAGGTTTGGCCGCATCCGCACGCCATGGTGTCCATCCACCTGCCGCACCACGGGGGTAGCGGACCCCTTCCGGGTAGCGGACCGGGTGACCGCCCGATGGAACCCGAGGCGTTCAGCCGCATCATTGGCGCCATCATCTCCCGCGAAATTCCGAACGCCGGTAAACGCACCTTGCTCGGCTACAGCATCGGGGGAAGGATTGCGCTCGCCCTTTTGGTCAATCGTCCTGAAGCCTGGCACCATGTGGTGCTTTTAGCACCGGACGGACTGAAGCAGTCTCCGTTTTACGCCATCACCGCACACACCCGCTTGGGGCGGTGGGCTTGGTTTTGGATGGACCGGCACGAGCAATGGGTGTGGAAATGGTCGGATACACTGCTCAAGTGGGGATTGATCTCCAAACACCTGCATGGGTTCATCTACTTCCATTCATCGTCACACGCCATGCGCATGATGGTCTGGAAGGGCTGGAGGGGACACCGGGCGTGTTGGCCGGGGCACTCGGCCATCGTTACCGCCCTCGCGCAGGTGCCCAACGTTGACTTTGTTTTCGGGAAGTACGATAAAATCATTCCGGTTCGAAATGCCAACCGGCTCCGGCGCATGACCCGAAAGCTGACCCACGTATCCTTCCGAACCGTCCGGTCCGGCCACAACCTGCTCAAACCCGAAACGATGAATGAAGTTGTTCGCTGTATCTTCGGTTCATGAGTTGGTTCCACGACCTTCAAAACGATCAATGGCACGGACGCAAGCGCCTCGCCGCATTGCTTGACCCGGACGATTTGCCAACCGGGCGCGACTGGACCCGCTTCATGGACGGACTCAACGCTTCGCCAATCACAGACATTTTTGTTGGTGGCAGCCTACTCACCTCCCGGAATGTCAGGGATATTTTGCATTCGCTGCGCGCCCACTACACCGGACGAGTTACGCTTTTTCCAGGGAGTCCTGAACAGGTCACGCCCGGTGCCGACGCGGTCCTCTTTCTTTCCTTCATCTCCGGTCGCAACCCTGATCTGCTCATCGGTCGGCACGTAGAAAGCGGCATGCGCATCCGCGAAATGGGGATGGACGTAGTTCCGACGGGCTACATGCTCATCGGCGATGGACCGTTAACGACTGCCGCATACATGAGCAACAGCCTGCCCATTCCTTCGGCCAAAAAAGAAATCGCAGTCGCTACGGCGGTCGCTGGTGAAATGCTTGGCCTCGGCGCCCTGTTCATGGACGCCGGAAGCGGGGCGCAACAATGCGTTTCGCCGTCTACCATCCGCGCCGTGCGCAATGCCGTGGGATGCCCCATCATCGTCGGTGGAGGCATTGGCGATGCCGCGGGCATCGAAGCCGCCTGGCAAGCCGGAGCCGACCTCGTGGTCATCGGACACGCTATCGAAAGCCGGCCCTTTCAGCTGGATTGGTTGCCACATCCCGAGGCGTTCAGTGCTAAGGCCAATCCAGCCGAAGAGCAGGTTTAACCCAGCGCGATCAGAACGAGAATTCCAAGGCCACAAGGCCGTGGCGTCCCGCTTGCGGGTAGACGTAAACTTCCGAAATTTCCTCTCCCCCCACCTCGTAGAAATAGGCCCAGCCGTTGGCGCTGTACTGGGCGTCCAAGAAATTGCGTAAGTAACCGGAAACTGCGACATACGAACCATTCGGACGGTGCCACATCCAGCGGACGCGTGCATCGTGCACATTGTACGCATCCAAAGAGCGCACATCGCTCGAGGTGTTGTCCAAGAATTGCTTTCCCACGTGGCGGGCAGACCATTCAAGCAGGCATGTCGAACCGATCCCTTGTTCATCCAAGCGGTTCAATGCCTCCCACGTCACAACGCTCGATGCGGTGAAATTGGGCGAAAAGCTGATGTCTGCCGGCTGCATGCCCGAGTCAAATCCGAAATCGGTGATGCGGTTCTGGGAAGCGGTCACGGTGCTGTACCACTGCAGCCCGTTCATCGGACGCCACACGTTGGTCCACTCCACACCGGCCCGGTAGCTGCTCGCTACGTTTTGTCGGATCGGTGAACCCACATCGTTCAACGCCCCGGTAAGCACCAACTGATTTTCGTATTGCATGAAATAACCGACCGCCTGCATGCTCCATTCCGGCGTTGAGATTTCCCAACCCAATTCGAGGTCGGTCAGCTGCTCGGCTTTCGGGTAAGCCGCGGTGGCCCGGTCGATGAAATCATTGCGCACAGGTTCTCGGCTTCCACGCGCAACCGAGGCGAAGACCCGGCTGCTTGGATTGACGATGTAGTCCAAGCCAATTTTGGGGTTGATGAAAAGCATCGTGGTATCGACCTCGAGGGTGCGCAAATCGTTGTCGGTACCGTTCACGGTGTACCCGACTTGGCGCATTTGAATTTCTCCGCGAAGATTGATTTTGTCGTCCGCCAAGCGTTTGTCGCCACCGATGAAACCGTAGCGGTCTGATTTTTCGCCAAGGTTATCGTAGTACCGGTGCTGCGGCCCGAGCGACTGTCCACCGGCTTCCATCCAAATGGGATTGCCAAAATGTTCTCCTGCGTAGTGGAAAGCCCCCAATCCGAATTGGACACCGCCATCCTCAAACGTGCGGCTGCCCTGGAAAACGCCCCCCACATAGTCGTTATCCAACCAGCGGCGGCGAATCACATTCGCGGTGGCAACGGTGTCCTCGGCGGTGATCACAGGCGTTCCCCCGTAGAGGGCAATGTCGTCCCCTTCTCGGTACTGCTCGTAATAGCCCGCTCCTGCCGTGTAGTGCAACGTGGCTCCCAAGTCCCAGCCCGCCCAGCGCTGGCTCGCGTGGATCTGATGGTGATCTTGGCGGTAATCGTCCACCTGATCGGCGTAGTTGTAGTAGTTGTGCTGGCGACCTCGGGCTATCAAATCTTCAATGCGCGCCGAGTCAGCGCCGTATCCGTATTCGTACGAATTGGCAGCCCACGCCCAAATGGAATCGGCTGGCGCGTCCAATCCGATGCGGGGCACACCGTACCAAGCCTGCTGCGTCCGCTCGTGGCCCAACATCGCCGAATAGGCAATTTGACCCGAGTCCCAGCGGTATCCAAGGCCTAACTGCATGCTCGACAAGTCACTGGCTGACCGGTCCATGTAGCCATCGGACAAAATCCGTGAGGCCCGGCCTTCCATGTAGAAGCCCGAACCAATTTCACCCGTGCTCCACTGTGCCATGCTGCGCAGCGTGCCGAAGGAGCCGCCGGAGAGTACGACCCGGCCACCGGCCTCCTCATTGAATTCCATGGTTTGGATGGCCACCGTCGCACCGAAGGCTCCAGCACCATTGGACGAACTTCCTACACCACGTTGGATGGTCAGGTTGTCCACACTGCTGGCCAAATCCGGCAAATCCACCCAGTACACCTGATGGGATTCAGCGTCGTTGAGGGCCACGCCGTTGATGGTCACGTTGATGTGCGTCTGGTCCGATCCCCGGATGCGCATGGACGTGTACCCAACCCCGGCACCGGCGTCTGAAGTCACGACGAGGGAAGGCGTGAACCGCAGCAAGAACGGCATGTCCATGGAAGCGTCCCGCTTGGCGAGTTCAACCGCCTCGACGGTTTGAGTGGGAAACGGAGCGCGTTCAGGCGCCTGAATGGCAGAGACTGTAGCCGGAAGTAACTGAACGGTTTTCAGCACGGAGTCCACTGCTGCAGCGGAGGGAGATTGGGCGACACCGGGCACATGGTAGGCCAGCGCGCAGAGCAAAATGAAGGTGAATCGATTCATCGTTTTTTGAGGTTCATTCAACAAAACGACGCAAGGGGGCACGACCCCAATTCAGGCCCAACGGCCTGGCTCAGCTCCCCTACCGGTATTATCCGGTCAGGTTATGAGGGTATGTTCTCAGCACTCGGAATCGAGGCACCCCTGCGACGGGACAAATGTACATCAAATCTGTATCTTGTCGCCATGGAGAACGAGCGACTGGACCTGCTTCTGGATGCCGCGCTTGAAGCGGCTGCGGCCGGCTCGGCAGTGCTCCTTCACCACCTGTCCCACCAAAACGATCGCCTCGTCATCCGCGCCAAACGGGACGGCAGTCCGGTGTCGGCGGTGGACCTCGAAAGCCACACCGCCATCCAAAAGGTGTTGGCGCCGCACGGCATCCCCATCATCAGCGAAGAAGGCGACTTGCCCCCCTACGCCGAACGTTCCAACTGGCCGCTTTTTTGGCTCGTGGACCCATTGGATGGCACCCAGTCGTACCTCGACCACCGGGAAGGCTTTGCCATCAACATTGCCCTATGCGATGCATCAGGACCCGTCCTCGGTGTCGTCGCCGATCCGTTGTCCGACCGGATTTTTGCGGGCACGCGATCCCGAGCGCCTTTGACGGTTTCCCTCACCAATTTGAGCGAGCACCGGCCCATCACACCACGACCCGCCACCCGGCCATACCGCCTCGTTACAAGTTGGAATGAGGCGCTATCGAAAGAAGACCTGCTTCCCGCATCCTTGGACGCTGGCGCGTTTCTAATGGAAGCAGTCAGTGGTGCATTGAAATTCTGCCTCCTCGCCACCGGTGAAGCCGATGTGCATGCACGGAGCGCCTCGTATATGGAGTGGGATTGTGCAGCTGGCGATGGCATTTTACGCAGCATGGGCATTGCCGTGCGCGACCGCGAAACCAACCAACCACTCACCTACAACTCCATGAGCCTGCGCGTGGGGAATCTTTACGCCTCGCGTTTATAAAGGCTATCGGTAGGCGGTATCAGCCTCGAAGTTTTCATACAAATCGAGGTAGTTGACGTACCGTTCTTCTGCGATTTCTCCTTTCTCAACGGCTGCACGGACCGCGCACTGGGGCTCCGAACGGTGCAGGCAATTGTGAAATTTGCACGCGGGGAGTTTGGCGAACAGCTCAGGAAAATAGTGATGCAACTGGTCCCGTTCGAGTTCCACCAGCCCAAATCCTTTGATACCAGGTGTGTCCACGAGGTAACCGCCTTCGGGCAAGGCAAACATCTCGGCAAAAGTGGTGGTGTGCTTGCCCTTTTGGTGCGCACTCGAGACGTCACCAGTTTTCAATTCAAGGCCGGGCAATAACCGGTTGATCAACGTGCTTTTGCCCACACCGCTGTGCCCCGAAAGCAGGTTGATGCCTGCGGAAGCGAGGGCTGCCTTCAATTCGTTCAGGCCCTCGCCGGTTTCAGCGGAGGTACGAAGTGTGGTGTAGCCGGCCAGCTGGTACACCGCTTCGAGGTATTCAAGGCGAGCCGTCGCATCCGGTTGACCACCGTACAAATCGCATTTGTTAAAGACCAAGGTCGTCGGTACCCCATAGGCCTCCGCCGTAACGAGGAACCGATCGATGAAGCCCGTGCTCGTTTCTGGGCTGGCAATGGTAACAATGAGAAAAGCCCGGTCCAAGTTGGCGGCAACAATGTGGCTTTGCTTGGACAGATTGACCGAGCGGCGCACGATGGCATTTCGGCGCTTCTTGCGCTCTACGATGAGTGGCGGCTCATCCTCGCCGTGAAATTCAATCACGACGTCATCGCCCACAGCAAACGGGTTGGTCGACCGGTCGCCCTGCAAGCGCAAACGCCCTCCTGCCCGGCACGAATAAACGTTTCCTGAATCGGCATCGCACACTTCGTACCACGAACCAGTGGAGCGCAACACAACGCCACGTGTTTGCCGAATCTCCATCAAGCGGATGTGCCGAGGGATTGAAACGCCGCTTCCAAACCTCCCGGTTGGCTCGACAGATTGGCCACCGTATCGTCAGCGACAAGTTGGCCGCGGTGGATCATGACCACCCGTTCACACATCGCCTCGACCTCCTGCATGATGTGCGTGGAAAGAATCACCGTGCGCTTCTTACCCACCTCTTTGATGAGGTTGCGGATGTCAACCAACTGGATGGGATCCAAACCAGACGTTGGTTCGTCGAAAATCAACACCTCCGGATCGTGGATCAGTGCTTGAGCCAATCCGACCCGCTGGCGGTAGCCTTTTGAAAGCTGACCAATGAGCTTGTGGGCCTCTGGCGTCAACCCCACGCGTTCGATGACCTCCTCAACCTTGGCCTTGCGGTCCGGTAACCGGTACAATTGCGCCACATAATCGAGGTATTCTCGGACGTACATCTCGAGGTGGATCGGGTTGTGTTCCGGCAGGTAGCCGATGTGCTTTTTGGTGTCAATCGGGTGCGCTTCTACATCTTGCCCGCACACTTCCACCCGCCCTTCGCTTGGAGGCAAATACCCCGCAATGAGGCGCATCAACGTGGACTTACCCGCCCCATTTGGACCAAGAAGGCCCAGCACTTGGGGGCTCGGCACGTCCAAACTAACCCCGTTCAAGGCAGCCTGTTGACCGAACATGCGCTTCACGTTTTTGACCGAAACCGACATCGGCAGCGAAGGTACGATGATTCCCAAGGGAACAAAAAAGCCACCCCGATTGGAGTGGCTTTTTCATTGCGTTCTGGTCAGGCTTACATCATGCCGCCCATGCCTCCGCCCATACCGGCAGGAGGAGCGACAGGTGCCTCCTCTTCTTCATCAGCGATGACGCACTCGGTAATCAACACCATGCCTGAGATGGAAACGGCGTTTTCGAGGGCAACACGGGTGACCTTCGTCGGGTCGATGACTCCAGCCTCAAACAAGTTCTCGAAAACCTCGGTACGTGCGTTATAACCGAAATCGCCCTCACCTTCGCGAACGGCATTCGCCACAACAGCACCTTCACCGCCGGCGTTCGCCACAATCTGGCGAAGCGGCTCCTCGACAGCGCGAAGAACAATCTGTACGCCCGTGGTTTCGTCTTGGTTGATACCGGTCAAGCCTCCGACTTGAGCCGCTGCTCGGATGTAGGCCGTCCCCCCTCCGGGAACAATGCCCTCTTCAACGGCTGCGCGGGTAGCGTGCAGGGCGTCATCCACTCGGTCCTTCTTCTCCTTCATCTCCACTTCCGTGGCAGCACCAACGTAGAGAACAGCAACACCACCTGCGAGTTTGGCGAGGCGCTCCTGCAACTTCTCCTTGTCGTAGTCCGAAGTAGTGGTTTCGATTTGCGCCTTGATTTGACCAATGCGCGCGTCAATTTGATCTTTTGCTCCGCTGCCATTGACGATGGTGGTGTTGTCCTTGTCGATGGTCACTTTCTCTGCGGTGCCCAAGTCAGCAAGGGTCACGTTTTCGAGTTTCAATCCGGTCTCTTCAGAGATGACCTGTCCGCCGGTCAGGATGGCAATGTCCTGCAACATGGCCTTGCGGCGGTCGCCGAATCCAGGTGCCTTGACAGCCGCCACTTTGAGCGAGCCGCGGATCTTGTTCACCACGAGGGTGGCCAATGCTTCACCGTCGATGTCCTCTGCGATGATCAACAAAGGGCGTCCACTCTGAGCGGTTTGCTCCAAGCTTGGGAGCAAGTCCTTCATGGTGGAGATCTTCTTGTCGTAGATGAGGATGTAGGGGCTTTCGAGCTCTGCCTCCATCTTTTCGCTGTTGGTCACGAAGTAGGGCGACAAGTAGCCGCGGTCGAATTGCATGCCTTCAACGGTTTTCACCTCGGTCTCGGTGCCCTTGGCCTCTTCAACCGTGATGACGCCTTCGTTGCCCACAACGCGCATCGCTTCAGCGATCAGCTTGCCCACCGTCTCATCGTTGTTGGCTGAAATGGTGCCTACCTGCTCGATCTTGGAATTGTCATCGCCCACTTCACGAGAGAGCTTCTTCAATTCCTCAATGATCGCCTTGGATGCTTTGTCCATTCCGCGCTTGAGGTCCATGGGATTCGCTCCCGCCGCTACATTGCGCAGGCCCTCGCCGATCAATGCTTGTGCGAGAACCGTCGCTGTGGTGGTTCCGTCACCGGCAACGTCCGCTGTCTTGGAGGCCACTTCTTTGACCATCTGGGCGCCCATGTTTTCGAGGGCGTCCTTCAATTCGATCTCGCGGGCCACGGAGACACCGTCCTTGGTCACAGCGGGTGCGCCAAATTTCTTTTCAATGACCACGTTGCGTCCTTTCGGACCGAGGGTCACCTTGACCGCATTGGCCAATTGGTCCACGCCCGCTTTCAAGCCGTTGCGTGCATCCGTATTGAATTGGATTTCTTTTGCCATAATTCAGTTGATTTCGATTGTTAAACGATTGCCAAGATGTCGCTCTCGCGCATCATCATGTAATCCACTCCTTCAACTTGGAGTTCGGTGCCGGCGTATTTGCCGTACAATACAACATCGCCCACCTTCACGGTCGTTGGCTCATCCGGCTTGCCGGGTCCAACTGCAACAACGGTACCCCGCTGAGGCTTCTCCTTGGCGGTATCGGGAATGATGATCCCACTGGCCGTCTTTTCTTCTGCAGCAGCGGGCTCAACAAGAACCCGGTCTGCGAGGGGTTGAATGTTTACTGACATGTGTCTGTAGTTTTGGGTGTTTGGTTTTGCTAGGGAAGTAGCGATTTCCATGCCAACAGGCCTCCCGCATTCCTTCCCTGACACGCCGTCAGGCTTTGGCGCAAGACGCAGGCAAAGATGTCAGGTTGTGGCACAAAAAAGCGCGCCACCTCGTGAAGGGGACGCGCTGTTTTATCGTCGTTGGTTGATTATTCTGCAATCGGTGTGTCGACCGCAGTCGTTGGCGCGATGCCTCGGCCTTCGATGCCGGTTTCTTGGCGTGCATTGCCGAAGTAAACACCCGCAACGATGCACAACACAAACAGCGCTCCGGTCAAGTACCAAGTGGCTTTGACCAGGAAGTCCGTCGTCTTCTGCACTCCGCCCATTTGGCCTGCACCTTGGAAGCCTGTTGCCAAGCCGCCACCTTTCGGATTCTGAACCAGAATTACGGCGCCGAGCAAGACACAGACTATCAAAATCACGACCATCAAAAAGTATCCCATGGTTTCCTTTTATTCATTCAAACCAAGCGGCCTCATTGGCGTTGGTTGAGTTTTTTCAATTGGGCTGCAAAATAAGTGCTTTTTGCCGGATAAGTCAATGCCAAATGGCGATAAGCTTTGCGCGCCTTGCCGATTTGGCCTTGCTGCGCAAAAATTCGGGCCATGGTCTCGGTCACCAAGGTGGGGTCTTCCATGACGCTGGCCTTGGCCCATTCCTCCACCGGAGCTTCGACCTCGCGCAACTTCCCGATGCGGGGCTGCTGTTCGATGAACCGGTCGATCAAGGCATTGGCATCCAATCCCTCGGTCTCCGCTGATGAATTCGACGCCGGCAATCCCTGGCCCGCTTCACCAAAACCCACCGCGGCGGCGCGCTGGGCCAACCAAGCCGCGAAGGGCGACGAGGCAGCCGCACGGATGCGCTCCATGTCGTGCGTTTCTTGAACGGTCGGCTCTGCCGCTGTTGGCTCAACCTCACGCTCGATGGTCCGACCAATCGCTGCAATGAGGGCTTCGCGCTCCATGGGCGATTCCGGGTCCAAGTGGGGTTCTGCTCCTGCCGCTTCAACCTCGGCCTCAACGGTTTCGGCCTCCTCTGGCATTTCGTCCACCCATTGCTCCACCGCCTTGGCCTCGGCAATCAAGCGCTCTCGGATAAGCAGATCATACAGCGGCTGACGGTACGTTCCGTGCGTCGCTGCTTTCAACAAATCTGCTTCCTGGTCCATGTGCCCTCCTACGGCACTCGCCCGGGCGAGCAACATCGCAATGGCCCCGGCATAGGGGTGCTTTTCGCTCCACGCTTTCAACCCCTCCCGGTCAGAAGCTTCGACCCGTTCTGGGAATTCAATGAGTTCTTGAAGGCGTTGGAGGTGCATGACAGCGGTGCGTTCGATTCAAGTATATCACCAATTTCCCAAAGAAGCGTTGAAGATGTCCTGCGACAATTGGGCTCCGATGTCCTCCACGAGTGCGTCCTCCACTTGCAACAGGTCCAAATCGCTGCTGTAATCCGCGAAGCGGGTGAAGTTGCGGTCAAACCCCAACTCGGGATCCTTGGTATTCTCGTAGTGAATGGAAAGTCCGATGGTCAGTCGGTTGGATGCGGCGGTTTCGTCGCCTTGCACATTGACGGGGGTCACTTCCCAGGTGGTGATTTCACCGGTGAATTGAAGCTCCCCTGCTTCGTCCACCAAGCGCAGGGTCGATTGCCGCTGGATGCGGTCCCGCAGCGCCTCCGTCAGCGCCAGCGAACTGGACGCCGTCGCCAACGGCGTCAGCATCTCAAAAGCCGCCACCGAGTAGGTTGAAGCACCTGAGGTTTGAGCGCCATAGGGCGAATAAATTCCGCAGCTGCCGGTGCACAAGGCCACTGCGACCAACAGGCCCCATCGGATGTGGCGAGCGGCCCTCATTTCAAGCCGTATTCTTTGATTTTACGGTACAGCGTCCGCTCGGAGATGCCCAGTTCAAGCGCTGCATACTTGCGCCGGTTGCGGTGCTTGGCAAGCGCCCTTCGGATCAACTCGCGCTCTGAGTCCTGCAACGAAAGCACCTCCTCCACTTCCTGCGCTTCTTCCACTTCGTCATGGGGCGTTGCTGCGGTGGGTTGCAAGGACGACCCGCCTTGCCAGCGTGCAGGCGACCACTCGGTTTCAAACGCATCCTCCGCATCGGGCTGTGTATCCTCCCGCCCGACAGGAAGGCCCTTCAAGGACGGCGGCGGCTGATTGAATACGCGTTGGGCGAGCTCGGGACTCACGTGCGACGCATCGCTTTGCATGAGGTCGTAGACGAGTTTTTTGAGGTCCTGCATTTCTTGGCGCATGTCAAATAGCACCTTGTACAGAATTTCGCGCTCATTCAGGTTAGAAGCCGCATCGGGCGCCTCCCGCATGGGCAACCGGCTTTGGTGGGATTCCGGCAAATAGCTCAGCAAGGTATCCGCGTCAATGCGGCGTTCGATCTCCAAGATGGACATCTGCTCCGTGGTATTTTTGAGCTGGCGAATGTTGCCAGGCCACGGGTAATTTTCCAGTACTTCAACGGCATCCTCACCGAGCGAAAGCGGCGGCATTTGGTATTGCTCGGAAAAGTCGGTGGTGAATTTGCGGAAGAGCAAATGAATGTCTCCAGCGCGCGCTCGAAGCGGCGGCACATCAATCGGCACCTGACTCAAACGGTAATACAGGTCTTCGCGGAATTGACCGCGCTGGATGGCGTCCGCAAAATCCACGTTCGTCGCCGCGACCACGCGGACGTCCGTTTTCTGCACCTTGGACGAACCGACGCGGATGAATTCGCCCGTTTCCAGAACGCGCAACAAACGCACCTGGGTCGTCAAGGGCAATTCTGCAACCTCATCGAGAAAAATGGTTCCGCCATTCGCTTCTTCGAAATAGCCTTTGCGCGATTCGGTAGCTCCCGTGAACGCCCCCTTTTCGTGGCCGAACAGTTCGCTGTCGATCGTGCCTTCCGGAATGGCACCGCAGTTGACAGCGATGAATGGGCCGTGCTTGCGCCGTGAAAAATGATGAACCACGCGCGGCATAACCTCTTTTCCCACCCCACTTTCTCCGAGCACGAGTACCGATAAGTCTGTCGGCGCCACCTGTGACGCCACCGTTACCGCACGGTCCAACGCCGGGCTCGTCCCGATGATGCCAAATCGTCGTTTGATTGAAAGTGCATCCATGGCAGGGCGTTTAGGCGACGGCGGGTTTGTCGGTGATGGTTCCCAGCAACGTGACCGCGGTGCAGTCATGAACGTGGACATTGACGTACGTGCCGCGTTGCGCGTTCTCCTTCGGGAAGACGACAACCGTGTTGTACGTAGTTCGTCCGAAGTACTGGTCGTCCCGCTTCTTCGATGTGCCTTCGATGAGCACCCGGTACGTCCGGCCGACCAGCGCCTTGGTTCGACCCGCTCCGTGGCCCTTTTGCAACGCAATGATTTCCTGCAAACGACGGCCTTTGACTTCGTCCGGTACATCGTTCTCGTACTTGCGCTGGGCCAGCGTTCGCGGCCGCTCGCTGTACTGGAACATGTAGGACATGTCGTACTGCACTGCCTCCATCAAACTCAGGGTGTCTTGGTGCTCCTCCTCCGTTTCTCCGCAAAATCCTGCGATGATGTCGGTGGAAATCGCGCAATCCGGCATGATGCGGCGGATGGCGTCAATGCGCTCGAGGTACCACTCACGGGTGTAGCCCCGGTTCATTCGCTTGAGGTTGTCGCTGTTTCCAGACTGAACGGGCAAATGGATGTACTTGCAAATGTTTTCGTGCCGAGCCATGGCGTGGAGCACGTCGTCGGTCATGTCCTTGGGGTGGCTGGTCGAAAACCGGACACGCAGATCGGGGTTGACTGCAGCGACGCGTTCAAGCAGCTCGGCAAAACGCACCACCGGCTCACCCTCGTTTTTGATGTTGCCTTTGTTGTCGATGTTCCATTTGTAGCTGTCGACGTTTTGGCCGAGCAGCGTCACTTCGCGGTAGCCCGCCTCAAACAACTCATGGGCTTCTCGTACAACGCTCTCCGGGTCTCGGCTGCGCTCGCGGCCTCGGGTGAACGGAACCACACAGAAACTGCACATGTTGTCGCAGCCCCGCATAATGCTGATGAACGCCGTAACGCCATTCGAATCCAACCGCACCGGGCTGATTTCGGCGTAGGTCTCCTCTCGGCTCAGCAGAACGTTGACCGCCTTTTGCCCGCCGTGAACCTGATCAACGAGGTTGGGAATGTCGCGGTACGCATCCGGACCGACCACCAAATCCACGAGTTTCTCCTGCTCGAGCAACGATTCTTTCAGACGTTCTGCCATGCATCCGAGAACACCCACCACCAATTCCGGCCGGTGTTGCTTCGCTTTTTTGAACTGCCGCAGGCGGGTGCGCACGCGTTGCTCTGCGTTCTCGCGGATGGCACAGGTATTCAAGAGGATCAAATCCGCCTCTTCTTCATCTCGCGTGGTCGCGAATCCCGCTTCGTTGAGGATGCTTGCCACAATCTCCGAATCGCTGAAGTTCATCTGGCAGCCATAGCTCTCCAAATAGAGCTTGCGTCCATTAGAAGGTGTGCTTGAAATCACGGTAGGCGAACCCTGCAGCGATTCGTGCATGAGTTCGTGGTTGTGGTCCTGTGGATTCGAGGATTCGTTGGCCATGGCTGCAATAAAGTAGAATGCAAATGTACGGATTCTATGTAAATAACTGACAGTTTGTCAGTCCTTAACACTCACGCCTCACCCGCCGAACAGCCCTTTCGCGATTAAGTAGGGAATCAGGATGTACAAAATGGAGTCGCGAATCAAGTAATACATGAAGACCGCGAGCACCAATTTCCACCCGTACTTTTTGACCAAGCCTTTGAAGCCCTGCTCTTTGAAAACCTTGCGGTATTCTTTGCCCTTCTCCTTCGAAAAAATCGATTTCAACCCCATGGATGACGCTTGGCCCTATTGATTCGTTTCCGCGTTTTGCGGTTGCAACTTTGCGTCAGAATTCAACAAATCGAACACCCGGAAGTTTCCCAGTTGTGTCATTTGTTGAGACAACCAACGGCTCTCCTTGTGCACTTCAAACCACGCGGGATCGTTGCACACCAAGTACGACGCTCCTTTGCCCACATAAAATGCAATGCGTTCTTCCCCCTGCACGGCGTCATCATACAAGTTGGTAAACCCTTTCTGATCCATCAGACTCAGCGAAATGTTGGGACTCGGATCGGTCACAGACAGCACCAGGTCATCGCGCTGAATGCCCAGCGATCGCAGCACATCGGTCCATTCGCTCGCGTTGCCAAATCGGTTGTTCTGGTCCCAATGGAACCACGCCCAGATGTCACGCTCCCGAGAAGGCACCACCTGTTCGTACAACCATCCGCCGGCCGGTCGGTGCTTCATCCGCGTTCGCAAGCCTGCATCCGCCAATTGCAAAACCATGGCTGCAATAAACACGCCCCAAGTCGCGCGTTTTACCGCAGGTCCGACAGCCTTCCAACGCGTCACTGCCCACGCCGCGACAACGGGCACTCCCAACTGCAATTCGATCAGGTAATAATCGTGGACATTCAAGTTCTCGAACCACAGCGCGATGTAACCCACCGAAGCTGCGGCAATTGCACCCGCCGATGCCGCGAGCCAATGGTCGGTCCCGTTGGGTCTGATGGCAGGGCGTACAATTGACGCAACCAACCCAATGAGTGCCAACATGATGACATACGGGTGGTACCAGTGCGGCAAGACATCCTCCCGAAAAGCGCGCCAGGTGGCCTCGATGGATTCCGCTTCCCAGAGCGGACGGATGGTCGTCAAGAAGTACACGCTCTCGTTCTGGCTGTTGAGCCATTTGGCCCAAACCACCCACGCCACCCCAATGACCAACGGAATCCCAAGCGAGACCATCCATCGCCACCACTTTTTGGTTCCGAAGACGGCCAGCGCCGGCGGAATCAGACCAAGGACCATGGTGGGACGAAACAACAACGCCAGGGTAAAGGCCAAGACCATCAAGGCCTGCGGCTTGCGCGCCGTGCAACCGGTCTGCCACCATTTGTACGCTTCCCACCATCCAACGTAGACCAAGCCCAATCCCGCGGCATTGACGAGGTAATTGGGGCCGTAGAACGCCATGAGTCCCGAGCCCATCGTCAACCACGTCAGGGCCAGCGAACTGCTCGGCGATGCCAACTGGCTCAGTGTCCGGAACAAACACCAGCAACCGAGGAGCAAAAGCGCCAAATGGGTCCATCGGAGGGTCCAGGGTTTAAGCCCAATCGCTTTCCAGAGTTTTCCATTGAGGAAATACGTCAGGGGAAATTCGCCAACGGCCTCGCCTCCGCCGGCGCCGTGTTGAAAATGAATCGCTGGCTCGAACAAACCGCGCGGCTCCATCGCATAATTCAACGCCATCGAATACGCATCACATTGGCGCCACTCGTGCATTCCGTAGGGCATTTTGTCGCCGACGTGCCCCAAATCGTACACCGCAAAAAGCAGCAATAGGGCCCCGAGCCAAAACATAATTTTGGTCTTGATATCCACGCGGGAAACGGAAGAAATTGCAGTGGCTGCGCTCATGCTCTCGGCGTGAAATTACACCCTCCGCTCAGAACGCAATTTGCTCGAATTGAAATTCCGTCCCTTTCTTTGCGTTTGATTTTAAGCGAGCACATGTCGAAAAATTTAGTCATCGTCGAGTCCCCTGCAAAGGCCAAAACCATCGAAGGTTACCTGGGCAAAGACTTCGTAGTCAAAAGCAGTTACGGGCACATTCGGGACCTTCCTAAAGGCAGCGAAAGCGTGGATGTGGACAGGGGATTTGAACCCAAATACGTGGTGGCTGACGACAAAAAGCAACTCGTGAAAGAGCTCAAGCAAGCTGCATCCAAAGCGGAAGTGGTGTGGCTCGCGACGGATGAGGACCGAGAAGGAGAAGCCATTTCGTGGCACTTATACGAGACGTTGAAGCTCAAGCCCGAATCCACCAAGCGCATTGTCTTCTCGGAAATCACGAAAACAGCCATCCTCAAGTCGATTGAAAACCCCAGAACGGTGGACGTCAACTTGGTGAATGCCCAGCAAGCGCGGCGCATCTTGGATCGACTGGTGGGTTTTGACCTGAGCCCCGTGCTGTGGAAGAAAGTGAAACCCGGGCTGAGTGCGGGACGCGTCCAGAGCGTCGCCGTTCGGATCATAGTGGAGCGCGAGCGCGAGATTGCGGGATTCCAACCCGTAGCCGATTTCCGTGTGGTGGGAGAATTCACCGTCGATGGACTCACCATCAAAGCCCCACTGAACAAGCGTTTCAAAACTGAAGCCGACGCCAACGCCTTCTTGACCGATTGCATTGGAGCGGAATACACGGTGAAGTCACTCGTCACCAAACCGACAAAACGCAAGCCAGCGGCACCGTTCACGACATCGACCCTGCAGCAGGAGGCCTCGCGTAAGCTCGGTTTCTCCGTTTCGCGCACCATGCGCGTTGCACAGGGCCTCTATGAAAGCGGGCTCATCACGTACATGCGTACGGACAGCACCAACTTGAGTGACCTCGCTCTGAAGCAAGCTAAACAAGTCATCACAGACGAGTACGGCGGAAAGTATTCCAACCCCAAGCAGTACACCGGCAAAAAATCCAAAGGTGCGCAAGAAGCGCACGAGGCCATTCGCCCGTCCGATCTGGGTCGCAAGTCCATGTCGGGCGAACGCGACCAGGAACGCCTTTACGACCTGATTTGGAAGCGCACTGTTTCCTCCCAGATGGCGGAAGCGGAATTGGAAAACACCACGGCGACCATTGCGGTTTCTACCCGTGAGGAAAATTTTGCAGCTAAAGGTCAGGTCATCACCTTCGATGGCTTCCTCAAGGTTTACCTCGAGGGCAAGGACGATGAGGGCGATGACAAGGAACAAGAAGGCCACCTGCCTGAGATGAAAGAAGGGCAAACGTTGCCCTGCTCGAGCATTGTCGCCACCGAGCGGTTTTCGAAGCACGCACCGCGTTACACGGAAGCCAGCCTTGTCAAGCGCTTGGAAGAACTGGGCATCGGACGACCTTCCACTTACGCTCCAACGATTTCAACGGTGCAAAAGCGCGGTTACGTTGAAAAGGGAGACCGCGACGGAACGCCCCGTGACTTCCGCGTGTTGACGTTGAACAACGGCCAAGTCGACGCGAAGACCGAAACCGAAAACACCGGGGTCGAGCGCGCCAAGCTCTTCCCCACCGACATCGGTATGGTCGTGAACGACTTCTTGCTCCAGCATTTTGACAACATCATGGATTTCAACTTCACCGCTGAAGTGGAGGAGAAATTTGACGTCATCGCCCAAGGCCAAATGGACTGGCGCACCATGCTGAAGGATTTTTACCACGGCTTCAAAAAAGACGTGGACAACACCCAAGAAAACGCAGAACGCGCCTCGGGTGAGCGCATCTTGGGCCAGCACCCCGAGAGCGGAAAAACAATCCTGGTGCGCATTGGTCGTTACGGCCCGCTCGCGCAAATCGGCGATCCCGACGACGAGAAGAAGGAATTCGCTTCGTTGCTCAAGACCCAAAGCTTGGAGACCATCACCTTGGAGGAGGCGCTGGACCTCTTCAAATTGCCACGCCGACTGGGCGAACATGAAGGCAAGGTGGTGACCGCTGCCATTGGTCGATTTGGTCCTTACGTCCGGTACGACGGAACATTTGTATCGTTGAAAGCCGCGGATGGGGACGACCCCTACACGGTGACCTTAGCGCGGGCGATTGAATTGATTGTTGCCAAAAAAGCGGCAGACGCCAAAGCCCTAATTAAGGTATTTGAAGAAGATGAAACCGTCCGCATCCTGGAAGGGCGTTACGGACCCTACATAAAAGCCGGCAAGAAAAACGTCACCATTCCGAAGACGGAAGACCCCGATTCGATCACGTGGGAACGCGCCCAAGAGTTGATTGAAGAAGCCGCCAAGCGTCCGAAAGGCCGCCGACGCATGAGCTGAGCAGAATATCACCGATTCGGTGTCAGCAACCTTTCCGGTTTTCAGCGCTTCCGCCGCTGTAATCTGCGAAATTGCCTTCCATGTTGGATGGCATATACGACCTGTTTGAATCGGTAACCACCCCGCATTACAGCAATGCGGAAGGCTCCCAGCGCATCGCCGAACGCATCGACGTTCACCAATTCGATCACCGTCCGGAATTGGAAGGCGCCCGCGTGGCCCTTTTCGGCGTCATGGATGGGCGAAAAAGCGGCGACAACGAAGGGTGCAGTGAAGGGCCTGCTCGCATTCGGGAGGTGTTGTACCGATTGACGCCGCACGCGCATTGGCAGACCACCATTGACCTCGGCGACCTTAGGCCAGGAGTCACGGAAGCCGATACGGCTGCTGCGGTGCAATCCGTCGTCGCCGAATTGACGCAACAAGGCATCATTCCTGTCGTTCTCGGTGGCGGACAGGACTTAACCACGGCGCTTTACCTGGCGCTGCAGCCATTCGGCAAACCCGTGCAGTTGGTCACCCTCGATTCTCGACTGGATTTTGGTGCAGACCCCGACCAAGGCACGTCGCGGAACTTCATGAACGACATCATCCTACACGAGCCCAATTACCTGTTCAATTACACCAATGTCGGCCATCAGGGCTATCTCACCGACCCCGATACGCTCGAGTTGCTCGACAAGATGCAGTTCGAGAGCATCCGACTCGGCGAGATCAACCGTAATCCCGCGTTGATGGAGCCCGTCTTGCGCGATGCCGACCTCATCTCCATTGACACATCAGTCATTCAGGGCTCGGACCATGTGGCACATACAGATGCGGGTCCCAACGGCATCGATGCCCGAACCATGTGCCAACTAGCTCGCTATGCAGGAATGAGCGACCAGATGAAAGCAATCGGCATTTTCGAACACAACCCCAACCTCGATAACCGCAATTTGGGTGCTCAACTCATCGGCCAAGTCGTATGGCACGTCCTCGATGGTATCTATGCCCAGAAATCCGATTATCCGAAGTGTGGACTGGACGAATACGCTCGCTATGTAGTCGACTTGAGCGAGGTGGAACAGGCCGTGGTTTTTTACAAATCCAGCAAGAGCGATCGGTGGTGGATGGAGGTGCCATTTCCCGGTCAAAAATCCGGTGCTCACATCGTCGGTTGTGCCTACGAGGATTACCTCGAAGCCAGTGCGGGCAGGATGCCCGATCGATGGTGGAAAACCCTGCAGAAACTGAACTGAAACGAGGCGAGAGCACGGCGATTTACGACGCTGGAATTCACAAGTTTTAGAATTTCTCTATATTAGCATTCTTGGGGTTGCTCCCTCGAGAAAAAACCTGCTGTAAATCAACTAGTTAACATGACTCGACTTCTACTCCTCGCGAGCGCTTGTTCTTTGGCCCTGAGCACCCTAACAGCTCAGCAAGACCCGCAGTTCACCCAGTGGTATATGGAGCCCGCATCGTTCAATCCTGCCGTGGCAGGAAACAGTGATCTGACGTGCGTTTCAGGGACTTACCGCAACCAATGGGAAGGGTTGGACCGAGACCCCAACACGTCGATGTTGACGGCCCACACGTTTGTAGATCCAATCAAAGGAGGCGTTTTGCTTTCGGTGTACCAGGATGCGTTAGGTCAAGAGGAGAACTTTATGGCTCGTTTGGGTTACGCATACCATTTGGAACCGCTTGCCAATGGAGCGATTATCAGTGCGGGCCTTGCAGCGAGTATGTTCCAGAAGAAATTAGGCAACGACTGGATTGCCATTGACGACTACACGCAGGACGCCGCAATTCCGAACAACTCCACTTCATCGAGTACAATTGACCTCGATTTCGGCGTATTTATCCGCAAGCCCGGTTCGTTCTACGCGGGTCTTTCGGCGTCGCACCTGCTTGAAACAGAATTGACCGACTTGAGCATTCAACCCCGCCGGCACATCTACGCCATGGGTGGATACACACACCAACTCGACGGCGATTACCTGCTGCTCCGCACCAACGTGCTCGCCAAAACAGACATCGCCGCTACAATCGCAGACATCAACGTGAACGTACTGTGGAATCAAATGGTATGGGGTGGTCTGAGCTGGCGCCCCGGGGATGCGGTCGCACCTACAGTCGGTTTTGAATATGCGATGGATTCGAGTGATCGTACCAGTACTTCCCAGCAAGTATTCCGATTGGGATACAGCTACGATGCGACCACATCTGAACTAAGTAACTATTCCTCAGGTTCTCATGAGGTATTCTTGAGCTACTGCTTCAAGTTCGAAACCATCCCGGTAACGAACCGTTACGCCAACCCTCGTTTCCTCTAACGGAATACGAAACAGCAACAAATTGGAGTTAGTACTCGTATATCCTATTTCAAGGATTAGCCTGCAAGTAATATGAAAAACATCCTTCTCATCCTCATTACGGCTGCTGCGTTATTCAGCTGCACTGCCGGACCCCAAGGCGAATTGGTTGGAGTTTATCCCCGTGAACAATGGATTCAAGTGAATCCTTACGGCATGAACTACATTCACCTAGGCTCCTACACCATGGGCCCGAGTGACCAAGATGTTCCTTTCGCCATGAACACGCGATCAAAGACGGTAACCATGCCGCCCTTCTACATCGATGTTCACGAAATTTCAAACAACGAATACCGCCAGTTCTGTGAGTGGGTCAAGGACTCCTTGTACCGAAATACGCTAGCTGAAGACGACAACGAAGATTACTTCTTCGCGGAGACCGAAGACGGAATCGAGCTGGACCGTTTCATCGACAAGGGATATGTCCTCAACTGGGAGACACCCATCGATTGGGAAGACGAGGACATTTTCGATTTGCTGTATGACGAGTACTATTTGCAAGGCTCTGACCTGTACTACAACCGCCGTCAATACGACACGCGCAAGTTGAACTACCGCTACTGGTGGTTGAACTTTGATGCGGCTGCGAGCAAGGAGAGTCGCGATTCAGAATACAGCGAGACCAACAGCTTGAACCAGCTGCATTCGGTTCGAGGCCACAGCGACCGTTCGCAGTTCGTGGTGGAAGAAACGATCAACATCTTCCCGGATACGCTCGTTTGGGTGCGTGATTTCACCTACGGATTCAATGAGCCACTGGCTGATTACTTCTGGCATCCTGCATACGACAACTACCCCGTCGTCGGTGTTACCTGGAGCCAAGCCAAGGCATTCAATGCTTGGAGAACCCAACTCATGAACAACTGGCGCAGCAGCAATGGCCAAGCGGACGTTCAGCGTTTCCGCCTGCCTACAGAGGCAGAATGGGAATACGCCGCACGCGGTGGTCTTGAATTGAGTCCCTTCCCATGGGGTGGCCCTTACATGCGCAATGCTCAGGGCTGTCCGTTGGCCAACTTCAAGCCGATGCGCGGGGACTACGTAGAAGATGGCGGTGCATACACCGTAGACATTTCGAGCTACAGCCCGAACGATTACGGTTTGTACAACATGGCGGGCAATGTGGCCGAGTGGACCAGCACCGCTTACGATGAAACCGTGTACGAGTTCTCTCACGAGCTCAGCCCAGAGTACACCTACCACGCTAAGGTTACAGATCCCCCTGCCCTCCACCGCAAGGTGACCCGCGGCGGATCGTGGAAGGACATCGGATACTATTGCCAGACCGGTACGCGTTCATTTGAGTACCGAGACACAAGCAAGGCATACATTGGCTTCCGTAGCGTGATGTCGTACATGGGACGTGGCAAGAGCGGCGACCCTGAAGAATGGAATTAATTCAAAACCGGTGACTCAGCACCGCTTTGAACTGCGAGAAATAAAATTGAAACCAAAAGCAAGTAAAAAATGAAACCAGGAAGTAAAGGCTGGAAAAACCTGATGGCGAAGATGTACGGTATTGGTGCCGCCATCGTAATTATTGGAGCAATGTTCAAAATCAACCACTATCCCGGTGCGTCCGAGATGCTGGTGGTTGGATTGTCTACAGAGGCGATTATCTTCTTCTTCTCTGCATTTGAACCTCCACACGAAGATCCAGACTGGTCCCTGGTTTACCCCGAATTGGCATTCCCTGCTGACGGTCCTAAGCCTCCCACCCGCCAGCTTGATGACATGCTGGCCAAGGCCAACATCGACGAGGAACTCATCAGCAACTTGGGCGATGGCATGCGCCATTTGGGCGAACAAGCCGCCAAGATGGGCGAGGCTGCTGACGTAGGCGCCGCAGCGCAGAATTACTCCGATTCATTGGAAGAAGCAACGAACCAAGTGAAGGCATTGTCCGGAACTTACACCCAGGTCAGCGAATCACTCAACGGCTTGAAGGACGCCAATGAAATGGGGGAGTCTGTCGGTGCTGCGATGCAGCAGATGAGCACCAACCTCGGATCATTGAACGAAATGTACGAGGGCCAATTGAAACAATTGGAAGTGAACAGTCAGCTGTACAGCAGCATGGGCGAACTCGTTCAGAATTTGAGCGACTCGGTCGAGGACACGAAGGCGTACAAGGAGAACATCGCCGACCTCGCCAAGAATTTGTCTTCACTGAACACGGTTTACGCGAACATGCTCAACGCCATGGGCAAATAAGCCCTGAAGTTTTATCCGATTGAACAGATAAATCATGGCAGGAGCTAAAGAAACACCCAGGCAGAAGATGATCGGGATGATGTACCTCGTCCTGACCGCACTTCTCGCACTGAACATTTCGAAGGAGGTCCTCAATGGTTTTGTGAAGGTGGAAAATAGCCTGCGGACCACGCAAGGCACGTTGAACGCAAAAGTCAACGAAACCAGCACGGAACTCGAGACCAAGTACCTTCAGAACCAAGAAAAGGTCAAGCCTTTCTACGACAAGGCCCAACAGGTCAATGCCTCTTCAGCCGAGTTGATCTCGTACATCACGGAGATGAAGGCGCGCATTATGGCCGCCTCGTCCGGAGACTACAATGATGCCGGCGAACTTGCCGTTGGCAACTACATCGGTAAGGATGAGAATGGGATGGATACGGTATTGAATTTGGCTTTGATTCCGATCAAAGACGAATACCAGAACCTGACCACCTTCGTGGGCATGGCTGAGCCCAAAGACCCCCTCGAAGGACCTTGGACGGCAGTCGAGTTGAAGCAAAAACTCGAAGCCTTCAGCAGCCAGTTGAATAACACCAGCGTGGTGGACAACCAAGGCACGCGCCGCGATCTTCCTCAATATTTGAAGGACCAGATTGACGAGACGTTCGCTTTCCCGACCGAAATCCAGGAAGGTGAAGAAGTAAGCTGGGAGCACGCCAACTTCTACCACGTCCCTTTGGCAGCGGTCATGCCGCTGATGACCAAAATGACCCTCGACATCCAAGACATTCAGGACGACATCCTTTCTTGGTTGCTGGGCTCTGTCGACGCGAAGTCGTACAAGTTCACCAACTTGATGCCGCTTGTCGTACCCGAGAGCAATTACATCCTGCGGGGAGATTCATTCCGCGCAGACGTCTTGCTTGCTGCGTTTGACGGGACCAATCCACCGGACATTTACGTGGATTCCAAGAAGTGGAACGAACGCGATTCGTCGCTTTTGGAATACGAGAACATCGACGCACTGCCTATTGGCACCGATGGCCTCGGAAAGCTCCGCATCTCGACGCGCGGTATGTCGCTTGGAGAATCGAACTACAAAGGCTTGATCCGTTTTCAGGGTCCCGATGGGAACATCCAAGACTTCCCGTACTACACACCCAAGTTCACGGTTGCTGAACCGGCTTTGGTGGTGTCTCCGACGAAGATGAACGTGTTCTACCGGGGACTCCCCAATCCAGTGGAGGTGTCGGTTCCAGGTGTGCCTGGTGATAAAATCGATGTCCGTATTTCCGGAAACCACCGGTTGAAAAAAGAATCGGACGGTACATTTACGATTACACCTGGCACGGATAAGAAAGCCAACATCACAGTTTCAGCACAATTGCCAGATGGCAGTAAAAAAACGCTGCCGGCGCGCGAATTCCGCGTAAAACGAATTCCGGATCCTGTGCCATTCTTCGTCGGGAAAACACCCTCCAATCGAACGATTTCGAAACAAGCATTGGTTGGAGCCGACGGAATTGGCGCTCAAATGGTCAACTTTGATTTCGACGTACGCGTCGTTGTCAAGAGCTTCAGTGTCTCGGTTAGCCGCGATGGAACGTTGGTCGAAAAGAAATCCAATAACAATCGACTGACGCAGGATATGAAGCAACTCTTCAATCGTGTATCCCGTGGCAACGTGGTCTACTTTGAAGACATCATTGTAGGCATGCCTGACGGTACCGAACGTCAGGTAGCAGCCATGAAGCTAAAAGTCAACTAACAACCTCATCCCATGAGTAAGTTCATAACACCCCTTATCCTCTGTTTTGTGAGCCTCGCCTTGACGATGCCTGCAACCGCTCAAGTATCCAACGTGCTTGACGGTGCATACGTCAAAGAGTCGAACATCACCAAGCGCGTTGTGCCCTACCCAGCATTGCGTGAAGCCGATGTGATGTATACCCAGCGCATTTGGCAGGAAATGGACTTGCGCGAGAAAATCAATCACCCGTATTACTACCCTGTCAAGCCCATCGCTGACCGCAAAAACCTTTTCGACGTGCTACGCACGGCGTTGTTGGTGGAAGGCTCATTGGTAGCGTATGGCACAGGTCCTGCGGGAGATGATGATGAATTTCGGTACCCGCTGTCCCCTAACCAAGTGGATTCCTTGTTGAATCCCACTGTACGGTTTGAGAAGTATGATTTGGCTACCAACGAACGGCTCCCTGACAGTATCGGCACCGTGACGCTGGAATCTTCGGCCATTACACGCTACGCAATCAAAGAAGATTGGATTTGGGACCGCCAACGCGGCGAACGCTACGTTCGCATCATAGGCATCGCTCCCCGCATCGAGGAATTCGATGAAGATGGAATATCCAAGGGCTTTAAAACCCTATTCTGGTTGTATTACCCAGAATGCCGCTATGTGTTGGCAAATGCAGACGCGTTCAATCCCATGAACGATGCACAGCGCCGCACCTATGAAGACCTTTTTCAGAAACGATTCTTCAGCAGCTTCATTGTGAAAGAGAGCAATGTGTACGACCGCCCCATTTCAGCCTACGCCCGTGGGTTGGACGCGTTGGCTGAGTCAGAACGCATCAAGGAAGATCTCTTCCTGTTGGAGCACGATCTCTGGCACTACTGATACATCCCCTTCTACAAGAAAGCCGGTCCTTTGGAGCCGGCTTTTTTTTGGCCCTTCCCTAACCGACCTTTGCAGCCCATGTTGAGCCTGACGAACATCACCGTGCATTTTGGACAGCGAACCCTGTTCGAACACATCGATTTGTTCATCGGCCAGCGGGAACGCGTAGGATTGGTCGGTCGGAATGGCGCCGGTAAATCCACCCTCCTCAAAATCATCGCGGGTATCCAGCGGCCATCAGAGGGTTCCGTAGGGCTGCCTAAAGAGGCTCAAGTGGGCTATCTGCCCCAAGAGATGGAACACAACGAAGAGGCGACAATCTTGGAGGAAGCCATGAGCGCATTTGCGGAGACCCAGCGGTTGGAAGAGCGGGTGGAAGAACTTTCGAACGAACTGACGAACCGCACTGATTACGAAAGCCTAGAATACAGCCGCATCATCGAAGAATTGACCGCGGCCAACGAGCGCATCGACCTCCTCGGAGGAGCTTCGCAGGAAGAACAGGTGCAGCGTATCCTGCAAGGCCTCGGCTTTCTTGCGAAAGACATGACCCGCACGATGAGCGAGTTCTCCGGCGGGTGGAAAATGCGCGTTGAATTGGCCAAGCTCTTACTCCGCAGTCCCGACTTGCTCTTGCTCGATGAGCCGACGAACCACTTGGACCTCGAAAGCATCGAGTGGTTGGAGCAATTCCTGCTGCAGAGCTCAAGCGCCATCCTCCTGATTTCTCACGACCGAGCATTTCTGGACAACCTGACCACGCGCACCATCGAAGTCACGCCCATCAAGCTCTTCGACCACAAAGCGAGCTACACGAAATACCAAGTCTGGCGAGAAGATGAGCGGACTCGCCAAGAACAGGCCTACAAGAACCAGCAGAAATACATCGAGGACACCGAAGTCCTGATCAACAAGTTTCGCGCGAAAAAAAATAAGGCCGCTTTTGCTCAATCGTTGATCAAGAAGCTGGAAAAGCTCGACCGCATCGAAGTGGATGCTGCCGACAAAGCGGAGATTCGATTCCGCTTCCCACCAGCTCCGCGCTCCGGTAAGGTGAGCATCGAAGCCAAAGACCTGAGCAAGTCCTTCGATGACCTGCATGTCTTCAAAGAACTTGACTTCATCCTACCCCGTCAGCAGAAGGTCGCTTTGGTCGGAAAGAACGGCGCGGGAAAGACGACACTCACCCGCATCTTCATGGGCTTGGAAACCAGCGGCGGGGAATTGACCATCGGGCACAACGTCGACATCGGTTATTATGCGCAAAACCAAGCCGAAGAATTGGATGGTGAACTGACGGTTTTTGAGACCCTCGACGAAGTAGCTGTGGGCGAAATCCGAAAGCGCTTGCGTTCCATCCTCGGATCATTCCTGTTCTCGGGCGAAGACGTCGACAAAAAGGTCAAGGTCCTCTCCGGGGGAGAGAAAGCACGGCTTGCGTTGTGCAAATTGTTGCTCCACCCCTACAACCTCCTGATCCTTGACGAGCCGACCAACCACTTGGATATCAAAGCCAAAGAGGTCCTCAAAGGCGCCTTACAGGCCTTTGACGGGACGTTGATCGTCGTTTCGCACGACCGGGATTTCCTCTCCGGACTGACGGACCTCGTGTACGAGGTCACACCCAACGGGTTGAAGCAATACATCGGCGACATCAAACAATTCTTGCACGAAAAACACGCTACGAGCATCCGCGCGTACGAGTCGAAAAAAGGCGAAACTGTCGCGAAAACCATCGCCTCCAAACCCAAGGCAACACCTTCTGAACAGAAGGAAACCTACCAAGAGCGCAAGCAGCGCGAACGGGACGAGCGCAAGTTGAAGAACCAGGTCAAGAAATACGAATCCCGGGTTCAAGAGAAAGAGCAGGCATTGAAAGATATGGACGCCGCCATGGCCGAAATCGACCCGAATGACCGGCAAAAACTCACGGAGCTCGCGTACCAATACGAGGCAATCCAAAAGGAATTAAACAATGCTTTTGAGAAGTGGACCGAGGCCAGCGAACGCCTGGAAAAAACCGATAACACAGGCCAATGAAGCCATCAAGTTGTTAATAACCACTGTTTAAAAGTGGGTCCACTAATGTCATTTTTGGCTTCCGGATTCGCAACATATGCTGGATTTTCGTCGTATGCAGATTGTGAAGCGTTTCATCCCCATCGTTGCTCTGCTCATGAGCGCCAGCATTGGCCTCGCTCAGCAAATCCCGTTATCCGCTGGTTTCGTACTGGGAGGAGCGAACTACCTCGGTGAAATTGGTGGCAAATATGAGCCACGCGCGTCACTGCTCGACACAGACATAATCACCACCTCCCCCACTTTCGGAGCATTCCTGCGCTATGCTGCAAACGACCGCGTTCGAATTTCGGGTGAGGTGAATTACGTGCACATTCGACAGGCCGATCGTAACGCACAAGATCCCGCTCGACAAGCCCGTAACCTGAATTTTCGCAACCGCATGGTCGAGTTTGGCTTCCGTACGGACTTCACGGTCTTTCAAATTTCAGACCGTAGCGGCAACCGCAACTTCGCTAGACCTGGAAGGCTTTCAGTCAAAGGATTCGTTTTTACAGGCGCCTATGGTGTCATGCACAATCCCCAGGCACAAATTACCCACGATCCTAATAACGAGTGGGAGGATCGATGGTACGACCTTCGACCGCTACGGACTGAAGGCCAAGTGGAAGAATATGCGTCACTCATCGCCGCGATACCGGTTGGTCTGGGCATCGAGTTTGGCCTAGGTTACGGCTGGATTTTGGGTGTTGAAGGGTCATGGAGATCAACCTTCACCGACTACTTGGACGACATCTCGGGTATGTACGCCAATCCTGACTACCTGTCTCCATTGGCGGAGGCCATCAGTTCACAGGCTAATGAGGCCACCATTGCAGCCATCAACGATCCCGCATCGGGCAACGTGTACAATCACCAGTACAACGAAGGCGGCACCTTCCGCGGCAACCCGGAGACGAACGACAGTTACGGCACCATTCAGGTGACGCTGGCACGCACCATCGACACACGCTCGTCCTTTGAGCGCGCCCTCGATCGCATTTCGCGTCGTCGGTAACTTTTCAGGCCGATAGGCCGCCCAAGTAAGCTTTCCACTTCGACAAGACTTCTTGCATGTCCTCGGGCAGCGACGTGTCGAATTCCATCCACTTCCCTGTATTTGGATGCGTAAATCCAAGGCTGCGCGCATGCAAAGCCTGTCGAGGTAGGCGCTCAAAGCAATTGTTTAGGAAAGCCTGGTACTTCCCACCTCGCACCCCTTTAACGGCTCGGTTGCCACCATAAGAAACATCTCCAAACAAAGGATGTCCCGTGTGTTCCATGTGCACTCGAATCTGGTGCGTACGGCCAGTCTCGAGTTTGCATTCCGTTAAGGTCACCGGACCCAACCGCTCAAGCACGCTATAGTGGGTCACCGCGTGTTTGCCTTCTTCCCCGTCTGGATAGACCGCCTGGATCTTGCGGTTCCGGCGGTTCCGGCCGATGTGCCCTTCGATGGTGCCGTCGGTTTCCAGATCTCCCCATACGAGGGCCGTATAGCGCCGCTCCACCGTGCGCTCAAAAAACTGCATGCTCAACGCCGTCATTGCTTCCTCCGTTTTGCCCAAGACCATCACACCCGTGGTGTCTTTATCAAGGCGGTGCACCAACCCCGGCCGCGGAATCGCCGCTTCGTCCGCCGCAAAATCCGGCGAGGAGGTATCAGGCGGCAACTCCAGCTTTTGTTGGAGCAAGTGGTGGGCGACTCCGTGAACCAACGTGCCCGTGTAGTTGCCGTTACCGGGGTGGACCACCAGCCCAGCGGGTTTGTTGAGGACCAACACGTGCTCGTCTTCGAACAAAATGTCCAGCTCCATGGCTTCAGGTACGAGCTCAAACGTGCGCACTGGATTGGGAAACTCAATGGTCACCACGTCGCCGGATTTGACCTTGAAATTCGGCTTCACAGACTCGCCGTTGACCCGGACATAGCCGGCCTTGGCGGAGGCCTGTAGCCGCGACCGCGACATTTTGGAAATCAAGTTGGTCACGAATTTATCGACGCGCAGCGGTTGTTGGCCGGCATCGGCCACCAAGCGGTGGTGCTCAAAAAGCTCCTCTGCGCCGTCGTTTTCTTCGTGAATTTCCGTTGCCATCAGTCGACCATAAATCGCGCGAACTGCCCTTCTGCTGTGGTCAAAATGTACGTTCCGCTAGCAAGGCCAGCAACGTCGAGGCTTTGGGTGCCAGGGGCCATCCATTGTCCGTTGCGGAGCTGCCGGCCATAGGCGTCGAACAAGCACCACATGCCCGGCGCAAGGACTTCCACCTGCATGGTGCCAGCCGTCACCGGATTCGGGAACACCCGCAGGGTTTGTGGAACATCCTGATCGGCGATGCCCACCCAGCTGTCCAGCAGGTCCGCACGCATGACCGGACGGATCATGACCGTGCCTTCGATGTCGGAATTGAACCACGCTCCTCCTAGACCAAGTTGGTAATGCAGCTGGCCCGCATTGGCGTTGGTGTTTTTGTCCAATCCAAAATTGAGCATCGCCTCACTGCCTTGGACAAGTCCCACGTGAATGTTGCCATCTACAGGAATGGGATCGTCGTATGCATAGTAGGCAAACACGCCATACCCATCGGTGAAATACTCCGGGGTGTGGAATTGGTAATTCTCCCCCAGTTCGACACCGGGCACACCCGAACTGTCTGCCCAAGCACGCAGCAAGAAGGTCTCGGCGTCCGCGTTGTTGTAATACGGGGTAAAATGAATGGCCAGTCCCAACAGCGTGTCCGGTACTTCCAGCGCATAGCGCATGGCAATTTTTCCGCCGGCAGCCGTCAAAGCGTAGGCCTTTTCGGCAGTGCCGTCGTCATAGGCAAAGTCGATGTCGAATACCTGCTGGAAGGTGATGCTGTCGTTGTCCGGCACCCCCACTTTCTCCGTGTGGAACAAGCCAATGGAACTTTGCCAGACGGCCACGTCAAACACCGCCGTGGTATCGCTCACCGACGTATCGAAGACAAAATCCTCCCCTTGCGGGTTGTTGCCCAAGTAAATCGGTGTTGTGAACGGCGCCTCTGGCAAGACGTTGGTGTTTTGGAAGGGACTCGGGTAGGTTGCCGCCGCTCCATTGAAGGCAATGGAAAATCCGCTTTCGATGTTGTCCGCCTGGGTCGTGCTGAGGTTGCGCTGTTCCATCACCAAGCTGTCGCGCATGTAAAACGCCGGGTTGGCCGTGAAGTGGTTCCACGGCATGCGCGTGTATTCGCGCAAGAATGTGTTGACCGGTTCCACGATGGCCACCTCACTTTGAACTTCAAACGTCAGCGGATCGATTTGGTCGTCGAGCAAGATGTAGTCCAAATGCCAGAGGTCTACGTTGCCCGCCAGCGCGCCCCAGTTGCGGAAGCGGAATTGGAATGCATTGTCCAGCCATTGGAATTGGTCCACGGCGACGAACACCCGTTCAAACGTTTCGGTCGTCGCACTGTCTGATGACCACACCTGCGTCCAAATCACCTCGCCGGTCACGTCGTCTTCCGATTTGAATTCAAGCACCAATTCGTCTTCGCCCGGATCCGGTGCATTGCCCCTTCCGCCCCCTTGCACATAGAACATGAGGTGGATGTTGGACTCCGGGAAGTACCCATTGAGCGCGATGGGCATGGACGTCAAGGTGTCGGCCCAATCAGGCGTATTCACCTCGACAAAATTGTACGGGTAGCCCGTCCGGTCCAGCCCGTCCAAGGTCGCACATCCGATGGTTGGCGCGTTCAGCGCGTAGGTGGACGTGATGCGGGCCGAACCCGACTCCCATCGCTGGTACGCTTCGAAGCCTTCGTAACCCGGACCGGGCATGGAAGGCGTCGAAAAGTCGTCAAAAAACGGAATCGACAATGCAGCACCTCGCACCCCTGCGCGGAGCCGCCGCGGCTCCTCATCGGTATCGTTCACCATCGGCACGGCCACCAAGTCACGTTCGGATTCGTGGGTTGACGCTGGCGTTTGAGCAGCCACGGGCTGCAGCGCCCATGCAGCGGCAAAGCCCAAAAGCAACAGGTGCTGCTTCCAAAAGCAAACTGTCATCGCACGGTTGTCATTCCAATTTTGCATGCCTTAATTCTGTTCTGTTCTTCCCCGATCCCACCGCAAGCCGAGGTATAAATCCAATTCAGTTCCAGCCGGTACGGCCTTGTCTCGCGTCGGCAGCAGGTGCTGCTCAAGCACTTTCGCACGGGCCGAATCGCTCGCGTCTTCTACCGACTCCGCAAATTCCACAAGGCCCACACTCAATTTGGCTTCCAGCAAAGCCGTTCGCGCCTCCTCCAGCGTGAGTCCCTTGACATTCGGCACGCCCACCATCTCACGCATTGTTGTTCCAGAAATCAAAACCACACGGGTCCCTTTTGGACGTCGATCATCGGCTGACAGCGTCTTGCCACGTTTGTCTTCCATCCGAATCACGCGCCCCACCAAGGCCACGTTGGGCTCGAATGCCTCTTCCACTTCAAAGCCCTTGTTCTCCAAGATGATGCGGGCGATGCCGGGGTCCTGGCCCTCCTCAATTCCAAGTCGTTCGTACGGAGGTGTGCTGCGGTACGTGGTCAAATAAACTTTACGGCCAGCCTTGATTTTGGATGCGGCGGGCGGCACTTGATCGATGACTTCGAACGGCCGGCCATTGCGGCTGTAGATGCTGTCCAGGTGCACTGGGATGAGTCCCAACGCTGCCAATTGCTCTGAGGCTTCCTGCAATGTCGCGCTTTTCAATGCTGGCATTTCCCGCGTGGATCCCGGCTGGGTGTACACCTTCAAATAAATCCACAACCCACCCAACAGCACCATCCACGCGATTCCGAGCCGGAAAGCCGTGCGGAGAAAGGAACGGCTGAAGATGTAGCGAAACCACTGCTTCATGCGTTCATCAACGTGGATTGCTCGGAAATGGTATGCTGCGTGCACATCACGCCCCAAGTTAACCCATCAACTCCTCTTCCAAGGCATTATCAAAGGTATTTCGCCACTCTTCGCAGAATCCAAAATGCGTGTTGTCGACGACGATTTTGCCTTTGGTCACGTGACCGAGCAGCACAATCGGCACATCGAATTCTTCGATGATATCGAGCAGGCGATCCTGCTGGTTTTCTTCGCAGCTCACCACGATGCGGCCCTGTCCTTCACCGAACAAGAACGCGTCCAAACGGATGTCATCGTCGGTGACCACGTCGAACCCAAGTCCGTTCGGCATCGCCATCTCGAGCAAGCTCACGAACAAGCCGCCGTCGGCCACGTCGTGCGCGGCGCGAATGCAGCCCCGGTCGATGGCCTTCTGCACGCAGCCTTGCACCTTGCCCTCCGCTTCCAAATTGAAGTGAGGAGCGGGCGACCGGTCAACCCCTGCGATGCTCGCGAGGTATTCCGAAGCGTTGATGCAGTTGGTGACATCACCGAGCAAGAAGATCAGCTCTCCCTTCTCTTTGAAATCAAGCGACATGTGGTTGGCGCGGTCCTCGATGACACCGACCATACCAATGGTTGGGGTCGGGAAAACGGCTACGGCTGAACCGTCGGGCTGAGCCGATTGGTTGTAGAAGCTCACGTTTCCACCGGTCACTGGCGTATTGAAGTGGCGGCACGATCGGCCCATGCCTTCGATGGCCTTGACAAACTGCCAGTACACCTCCGGGTTGTAGGGGTTGCCGAAGTTCAAGCAGTTGGTGATGGCACTGGGCACCCCGCCGGAGCAGCTGATGTTGCGGGCGGCTTCGGCGACTGCGATGGCGGTCCCGATCTCAGGATCCATCTCCACGTAACGCGCGTTACAATCCACCGTGAGCGCCAAGGCCTTTTTGGTGCCGCGTACACTGACCACGCCTGCATCGGAAGGTCGGTTCGTGCTGCGGTTGATGGTGCCCACCATGCTGTCGTATTGCTCCCACACCCACTTTTTGGAAGCGATGTTGGGGGATTGGATCAGGCGATCGGCAATGTCTTTGGCTTCTTCAATCGATGGTACTGGTACCGACGAGGCATCCCATGCTTGAGCGTCAGCGTACCACGCTGGCTCGCTGTACTCGCGGTCATAAACTGGGGCGCCGCCGCCTAGTACGAGGGTGTCGGCTGGCACCTCGGCCACCAAGTCGCCGTCCTTGTAGAAGCGAATCTGGTTGCCTTCCGTGACCGTACCAATGCATTCCGCGTGCAAATCCCACTTGTCAAAAATGCCTTCTACGACCGCTTCATCGCCCTTTTTCACCACCACAAGCATGCGCTCCTGGGACTCACTGAGGAGGATTTCAAACGGCTGCATATCCGACTGGCGCAACGGCACTTTGTCCAAATCAATATCCATCCCCACTCCACCGGCAGCTGACATTTCCGAGGTCGAGCAGGTGATGCCCGCCGCGCCCATGTCCTGCATGCCGCGCACCGAATCGGTTGCGGCGAGTTCGAGGGTCGCCTCAAGCAGTAGCTTTTCTTGGAACGGATCGCCGACCTGCACGGCTGGCAAATCCTCTGCGCTCTCTGCGGTAATGTCCTTCGAGGCAAATGACGCTCCTTGAATGCCGTCCTTTCCTGTGGCCGACCCCACGATGAATACGGGGTTGCCGACACCGGAAGCTGTGGCACTGATGATTTTATCGGTTTCGAGGATGCCTACAGACATGGCGTTCACCAGTGGATTTACCTGGTAACACGGATCGAAAAAGACCTCGCCGCCGACGATGGGTACACCGAAGCTGTTGCCGTAATCGCCGATGCCCTTCACAACGCCCTCGAGAAGCCATTTGGTGCGGGGGTTCTCGAGGTCCCCGAACCGCAAGCTGTTGAGCTGGGCAATGGGGCGCGCGCCCATAGTGAAGATGTCCCGGTTGATGCCGCCCACGCCGGTTGCCGCACCTTGGTAGGGTTCCAATGCGGAGGGGTGGTTGTGGGATTCAATTTTGAAGGCACAGCCCAAGCCGTCGCCGATGTCCACGATTCCGGCGTTTTCCTCTCCCGCCTTGACGAGCATGTGGGGGCCTTCCTTGGGCAGCGTCTTGAGGTACTTGATGGAATTCTTGTACGAACAGTGCTCGCTCCACATGACGGAGTAGATGCACATCTCCGTGAAATTCGGCGTGCGGCCGAGGATTTCTTCGATTTTTTTGAATTCATCTGCCGTCAAACCCATGTCTTGGGCTTGTTCCAACGTGGCCGGTGCTGTCGAGGCGTTCATTGTGCGGGATTTTGCGAGCAAAATTACGCTGCGCGTTGGACCTGACCGTGAGATTTTTTGCCCGTTTACTCACCAGTTGTCAACGGTGCGAGGGGTGTTGTAATTTCGGGACCATGAGAGCGGTCATTCAACGGGTGAGCGAAGCATCGGTGCGCATCGATCAGGAGGTCCGCGGGGCCATCGACCACGGCTTGGTCATCTTGCTTGGCGTGGAAGCGGAGGACGGCATGGAAGACGTCGAATGGTTGGCCAACAAAATCGCTGGGCTGCGCATTTTCAGCGACGCTGAAGGCAAAATGAACCGGTCGCTCGTGGACGTGGAAGGGCGGGCCTTGATCATCAGCCAATTCACCCTCCACGCCGCCACCAAAAAAGGCACCCGGCCCAGCTTCATCAAAGCGGCGCGCCCCGAACACGCCATCCCGCTTTACGAGGCCTTTATCCAGGCATTCAATGCACTCACCACGACCCCGGCCGCGACCGGCGAATTCGGAGCGGACATGAAAGTCGCACTCGTCAACGACGGACCCGTGACCATCTGGATCGACACGAAAAACAAAGCATGAACACTTCCCCCACCCTTCAATCGGTCCAAGCCCAAGTGGACGAATGGATCACGACCATTGGCGTCCGCTATTTCAGTGAATTGACCAACATGGCCATCCTCACCGAAGAAGTGGGCGAACTCGCCCGCATCATGGCGCGCCGGTACGGCGACCAAAGCGAAAAGGAATCGGATCGCCAAGCCAACCTCGCCGATGAGATGGCCGACATCTTGTGGGTCCTCGCCGCCCTCGCCAATCAGACCGGCGTTGATTTGTCCGAGGCCTTTCAAGCCAACATCGAAAAGAAAACCCGGCGCGACGCCGACCGCCACCGCAACAACCCCAAACTCCAATGAACCGCATCCTCCTTCTCCTCGCCCTTGCTGCTGTTGGAACCAACGGCCTCGCCCAGCGCAACCGCCTGGCGCCCACTTCGGCCACAGAGCGCCTATCCGTGGTCGACCAGCACACCAACAGCGATGCCGCTTCTTGGACCGCCGGTCTCGACCTCCGTTGCGTGGGGCCAACGGTCATGAGCGGACGCGTCGTGGACATCGCCGTTGACAGCCCGGACGGACGCACCTTCTACGTTGCCTACGCATCGGGCGGACTTTGGCGCACGATCAACCACGGCACCTCCTTCGAACCCCTGTTCGATGACGCCTTGACCATCACCTTGGGGGCGATCGCTGTGCACCCTGAAACCGGCCGCATCTGGGCCGGAACCGGCGAAGTGAACAGCTCTCGTAGTTCGTACGCCGGCACCGGCATGTACACGAGCGACGACGGCGGCGAGACGTGGCAACACGCCGGATTGGCGGACGCCCACCACATTGGACGCATCGTGCTGGACCCGGGCAATCCGGACATCGCGTATGCGGCCGTCTTGGGACCGCTCTACTCTGCCAACACCAGCGGCGGTGTCTGGAAAACCAGCGACGGCGGTACCACTTGGAAACGCGTGTTGCAACAAGCCGGCGACCACGGCGACGCCGGGGCGGTGGACCTCATCATCGACCCGTCCAATTCCAATCGCCTCTTCGCGGCCCTGTGGGACCGCACACGCCGGGCGTGGGACTTCCGCGGCAACGGATCCGGCAGCGGCATCTGGGAAAGCACAGATGCAGGGGCAACTTGGTCGGAATTGTCGGCCATGGATGGATTCCCGAAATCCGAATACACCGGCCGCATCGGCTTGGCCTGGCACGCCGAAAGCGAGCAGCTGTTTGCCTTGGTTGACAACCAAGCCCCCCTTCCGGCTGAAGAAGATGGCGAGGCGTCCTATGCGCCGGACGATTTTAAGGTCATGACGCCCGCTGAATTTGCCGCCCTCGACACGGCCTTGCTGGAGGCGTACCTGGAAGAAAATAATTTCCCGCGCGAAGCCACTGCGGCTTCGGCATTGGAAGATGTAGCTGCGGGCGCACTCGTACCGCGGGACTTTTACGATTACCTCACCGACGGCAACCGCGCCCTGTTCGAAGCCGACATCGCCGGCGCAGAAGTCTACCGCCTGCCCGCTGACCGAGCGCAATGGGTTCGAACGCATTCTGAGGCGCTGGAAGACGTTTGCTACACCTATGGGTATTATTTCGGTTTGATCGAAGTCGACCCTACGGATGCCGACCGGTTGTACATCGCCGGAGTACCGCTCATCCAGTCCGAAGATGGAGGCGAAACGTGGTCGTCCATTGGCGCGCCCAACGTCCACGTTGACCACCACCACCTCTGGATTGACCCCGCTAACCCCGACCACCTCATCAACGGAAACGACGGCGGCATCAACATCAGCTGGGACCGCGGCGAAAACTGGGTCAAATGCAACAGCCCGGAAGTCGGCCAATTTTACGCCGTCGAAGTCGACAACGCTGAGCCTTACCGCATCTATGGCGGTCTTCAGGACAACGGCACTTGGCGCGGCCCCTCCACCTACCGCGACACCCCCGGATGGCACCAGAGTGGACATTACGCGTGGACTTCCATTGGAGGTGGTGACGGAATGCAGATCGAAGTGGATCCGCGCGACCCCGATGTGGTCTTCACCGGATCGCAGTTTGGCTATTACAGCCGCCAAGACTTCAATGCCGATGCCTACACGGGCATCCATCCTCAACACGCCCTCGGCGAAACGCCGTTGCGCTGGAATTGGCAAACGCCCATCTGGTTGAGCCGGCACCAGAACGACATCTTGTACATGGCATCGAACCGGGTGCACCGGTCGTTTGACCAGGGAGTCAATTGGGAAACCCTCAGCGGCGACCTGACCCGCGGCGGCATCCCCGGCAACGTGCCGTTTGGTACCATCACCAGCCTGCACGAAAGTCCGTTGCGCTTTGGCCAACTGGCGGTCGGAACGGATGATGGGCTGATCCAGGTCAGCCGCGACGGCGGGTACAGCTGGACGCAATTGACCTCACCGGTGCCGCAGGACCCGAAAAACGAACGGACGTTCTGGGTGAGCGAAGTGCTCTGGAGTGCGCACCACTCCAACCGGCTGTACGTGGGGCTCAATGCCTACCGCTTGGATCATTTTGACTCGTACGTCTTCGTCACCGAAAACGACGGCCGCACGTGGAAGCGCTTGGGCGATCGAACGGAAGCCGTCGGCCTGCCTGCCGAGCCGGTGAACGCCCTCATTGAGTCCGCGGACTGGGAAGATTGCCTCTTCGTGGGCACCGACGGCGGATGCTATGCGAGTTTGGACCGCGGAGCCACGTGGTCCACCCTCCACCCCGATCTGCCGCGTGTCCCCGTGCACGACCTCGTCATCCAAGAACGCGAGAACGAACTCGTCATTGGCACCCACGGGCGCAGCATTTGGGTGGCCGACCTGAACCCGTGGCTCGATCGAGCCGGCGAAGCCATCGCCACCGAATGGACCACAGACGAGGCGGTTGCCTTGGAGTGGAGCGATCGGTGGGGACAAAAAGGATGGGCATGGAGCGAACCACGCACGGTGGAAGTGGCGTTCGACGCCTTTGCACCGGAACGCACCGAAGGCCAGTGGCTTTGGTTGGACAGTACAGGAACCGAACAACCCGTGGATGACACGGGGGTCGTTGAGAAGGGGTGGCAAACGCTGAGCATTCCCGCGCAATGGACGACGGATGAAGGAGTGGAATTCCCTGCCCTCGGCACCTATCAATTGCAATTCAGAACCGAGTCAGGCGAAGGGCTGAAGGGACCGGAAGTGGCTGTCGAAGCAGCCGAGTAATCGTTGGGCCTCAAGCCCGCAAGTGATCTGGAATCAGGCAGACTGGGATGGGGTTCATCTTGTGCTGGTTGGCCCGGTTGAGGCGGGTGTAAACCGCCATGACCTCGCGCTGGCGCTCCGTCCACGCCGAGGGATCTGCATCGGTGTTGGCCATGGCCCATTCGAGTTCGGGGTACGTGGCGCCCAGCTGGTCCTCGTCGGTGCGGTCATCGCCCCACAAGCCGTCTGTGGGCGGTGCATCGAGGATTTCTTGTCCGACGCCCAGCGCCGCTCCCAGGGCGAACACTTCGGTTTTGACCAAATCCGCAATGGGACTCACGTCGACGCCGCCGTCACCGTATTTGGTGTAAAAGCCCACGCCGAAGTCCTCCACCTTGTTGCCCGTGCCGGCAACCAGCGCGCGGCGCTGAGCGGCCAGGGCGTACAACGTCGTCATGCGCAAGCGCGCCCTTGAATTGGCCAAAGCCAGCCCACCTGAAGCGTCATCCGCTTCGGGCAATGCCGCCACCAATCCATCGTAGACTGTGGTCAAATCGACCCGTGCACGGGAGACGTTTTCGAAGCGCGCCTCTAAGGCTTGCATATGGGCCTGAGCGCGGGACACCTGGCTCGGGTGTTGATGGATTGGCATTTCCACAACGCACGTGGGCAAGCCCGTTTCGGCGCACAAGGTGGAAGTAACGGCGGAGTCAATCCCACCGCTGACGCCCACCACCCAGCCGTTCATGTTGGCGGTGCGCGCGTACTCCTGCAGCCAAGAAACGATGTGTTGAGCCTGTGCGTTCATACCTCTTAAAACATCACACCGACACAAAGTTCAATTTGCCCGGTCTTGCCTTTCATTTCACCAGCAACAGGCTGTTCAACGCCTGTGTTTTCGTCAAATTCAAACAGAAACTCGTTGCCAGTTCGGGTCTGGTAGATCGGGAAGGCCTGGTACTGGTTACGCAGCGCCATGTTGTAGCGCAATCCTACAGCAAGTCCTGTGGTACCGGTGAATCGGCGTTCAAAACCGAGCCCGATGATCATGCTGGGGCGGAACAGCAACGTTTGATCGACCAACGAAACCAACGCAGGATCGCCTGGCGCCTCGTTGACAACATCCCACGCGCCCAGCGAATCACTCGTGGCAAACAGGCTGGCTGTTCGTGTTCCTTCTGAGCGGACGTTGAGCCCCAGTCCCACGCCGAATTGACCGTAGTACGTGCTGTACCCAATCTCCTTGGTCCGCATCTTGAAGGTCAGGGGGATTTCCACATACTGCTGCTTTAGTTCGAGTTCCACTCGATGGATGACAGCGCCCTCCGGTGTTGTAGTACCCTCGAAATAGGCTATGCGACCACCGTTGAAAAAGACGTTGACCCCGGTCCCAATGGCATACGTTTCGGTGAACAAGGCATCGAAGATGAAACCGTAACCGAAGTGGGCTTGACCGCCAACCCCTACATGCGACAATTCACGCGAATCCGTGAAGGAAACATTCGGGGACAAAGTCAGACCGAGGTGGTAGCCCTGCGCCTGAACCGCTGTGCATGCGCTGACAAAACAGGCGGCCGTAAGGAGGAAGTTCTTCATGAAATGGGGATTGCGCGGGGAGTGTTTCATCTTTGCAACGATTCAAAACTAATTCGTGGTTTTGAAACGTTCACTACGAAGACCATGCCAATGCTCACGTCTCAATGTTTAAGACCACCGGCCCTGGCCTTGCTGCTCTGCTGCGCAGGCATGGCATTTTTCGGCTGCGGGAAAGAACGGAATTTTCACGTGCCGGCCTCGGCCTTTGATGCCGATGTGCCCGAGCCGGTGGACGTGCGTGCAATGATGGCGCTGGGCGATTTTGACGCGTGGCAATCGGCCACCGGCGCATTCGGCTACGCGTACACCGAGGACATCCTGCGCATCGGCGCCGGCGACGACTCTGCCACCGTGGCCGAATTCGAAACATTTCTGACCCACCCCAATGTCGCACCCATCGAAGCGGCCATCGACTCCACGAGCGGCGCACCGGAACAATTGGCGCAGAGCGGGGCGGAATTGACCCGCGCATTCCAACGGTTTCACCACTGGTTCCCAGAGGCGCAGCTGCCGCGGCTGATGTGGATGAACACGGGGTTCAATTATGCGGTGTACCCCACTGCTGAGCACCTCGGGGTCGGATTGGAATGGTACTTGGGTACCAACCACCCGATCGTGTCCACCCTGCCTCCGGAGATGTTTCCGCAGTACATGCGCAACCGGATGGAGCCGGATCGCATCTCGGCATCGGCCTTCCGAGGCTGGCTACTCGTGCACTTCAGTGACCCGTGGTACCGCACCGACCGGTGTGTGGACGAGTTGCTCTACTGGGGCAAGGTCTTGTACATCATGGAACAGTGCATGCCCGACGCGTCCAAAGCGGACCTGCTGGACTGGACGCCTGAAGCCTGGTCTTGGGCAGCGGCCCACGAACACGACATCTGGTTGGAGCTGCAGCCCCAAGATGCGCTGTTCGATACCGACCGCACGCAGTTTGGCAAATGGTTCAGCGAAGGTCCTTTCACCCGTTACGGGGCCATTCCACAGGACAGCCCCGACAGGCTCGGCGCGTACATGGGATGGCGCATGGTCAGCGATTTCATGGACAAGCATCCTGAGGTCGATTTGGCCGCGCTGGTGGAAGTGACCGACATCAATCCCGTCGTGAAGGCGTACCGGCCCTTGTAATTCACCACCTTTGCACCTCAATTTTTACGCTCATGGCCGATTCACAGATCACCGTCCGGGTTCAAACGGATGAAAACAAAGTGCCCACCGCCATCACCTGGTCAGCGGACGACAGCGACGTCGCTAACCAAACCGCCAAAGCCATGTCCCTCGCCATGTGGGACGAGGCCCAGGGCAACGCGGTGCACATGGACCTTTGGACGAAGCAAATGAGCGTCGAAGAAATGCGTCACTTCGTTTGCCAAACCATGATGACCCTGGCCAACACCTTGGAAAAAGCGACCAACGACAAGGCTCATGCCCTGGCCATGCGCAGCTTCACCGAGGAACTCGCGAAGCGCCTGGGCGTCCTGAAGGATTGAGTTACGCCTCGTACAGGGCGTTGGTCTGCTCGATGAACCGCAGCAATTCCTCGCGGCCTTCACCCTTCTCTGAACTCGTAACGTATACGGGCGGCATGCGATGCCATTGCTTGAGCATTTCCACCTCGTAGCGCGGCAGAAATCCAGTGCGCTCCGCCTGATTGAGTTTATCGACTTTGGTGAAGACCATAACGAAGGGTAGTTGATTTTCTCCCATCCAAGCCATGAATTCGAGGTCGACCTTTTGCGGTGGGTGGCGGCTGTCGAGCAGCATCATGACACACATCAAATTGGGCCTCCCCGTCAGAAATTGCTCGCTGGTGCGTTGCCATTTGACCCGGCTCTTCTTGCTGACTTTTGCGTAGCCAAACCCAGGCAAATCCACCAGGTACCAGCTGGTTCCGTCTCCCGTCTGCTCGCGGCCTTCGTCGATCATGAAATGATTGATGAGCTGCGTTTTGCCGGGGGTGGATGAAATCTTGGCCAGTCCCTTGCGGTTGGTCAGCATGTTGATGAGGGACGACTTGCCCACGTTCGAGCGGCCGATGAACGCGTATTCCGGGCGGTCAGCAGGGGGGCACTCCTTCGGGTGTGCACTCGATTTCAGGAACTCCGCCGTTTTGACCTCCATCGCTGCTCAGCCCGCTTTTCCGATGCCCCGCGCGTCGTACCACGCCTCGAGGATTTCGTTGAACGTTTCGGGGTGCTCCATCATGGGCGCGTGGCCGCATTCCTCGATCCAGAAGAGGTCGCTGTCGGGGAATCCCGCCTTGAATTCTTCGGCGACTTCAGGCGGTGTGATGATGTCGTTCTTGCCCCAGATCAGGCACACCGGCACGGTCATCGCCGGCAAGTCCGCGGCCATGTTGTGGCGGATGGCGCTTTTGGCAATGGCCAGGATGCGCAGCACTTTCTCGCGGCTGTTGACGGCTTCGAAGCATTCGTCCACCAAT
>PKEB01000028.1 GCA_002863125.1 Flavobacteriales bacterium | reverse complement strand
TGATCTTCTGTAGCACCCCCCCAAGCGCAACCTTGACGCACAAAAAACCCCCGCCGAAGCGAGGGTTGATGGGTGGCTAATGGGATTTGAACCCACGACCCCTGGAACCACAATCCAGTGCTCTAACCAACTGAGCTATAGCCACCGTTTGCCCCAAAAGGGAGCGCAAAGATAATTGAGATTTCTAAAGTCCACGCACCCCGCCAGCAAAAACCTGAGATGCTAAAGAATCCTGAAACGGGAGGCGATTTTGGATGGGGCAACCGATGACATCGGTCTCCGCAGGCTCCACCGTCAGGCCGCTCAATGCTTGCTCAACGGCGAGCGCCAAATCCGAACTTCGGGGCGTAGAACGGTGTTTTCCCAAGGCGTAGTACAGGTCGTTCACGCGGCCCCGGTAGACCACCTCACCGTCTGGGCTCACCAAGGCTGCTTCAGGCGTGAACCGCGCGCCCACTACCTCCGACCAGCCGACCGTGTCGCGCGCCATTTCCCATTCCACCGCATAGCAATCGGCAAACTCGGCGATGGCCTCATCGGTAACGGTCGGATTCGGAAACCAACCCACCAATTCCACCTGCGGTTCTTCAGCAGCACGCCACTGCTCGTGCAGGGCGTTGAGGTAGTACGTATAGTCCTGGCAAATCGGGCACAGCGGTGCCAAAAACACCCACACCTGCCACATCAATCCACCACTTGAACCGTGTGGCTGCGGACCAATCCGTCAGCAGTCGTCAGCCGGTAGAAGTACGTACCCGATTGCAGCGCATCCAACACAAAGGAACGCTGGTGATGACCGCGCGGGAACGACTGCATGGGCAACCACGTGTCCACCACGCGACCGCGTACATCCAACAGCTCCAGCGTCATCTCCACGGGCTCGTTGAGGTGCCAACTCACCGTCACCTCCTGCCCTGCGTGCGCCGGATTCGGCCACGCCGGGAACAGCACATCGCTTTGGTAGACGATGCGCGTGTCCTCATCTGCAGTAGACAGCGTAATGTTTTCGTCGCCTTCCATGTATTCCACATATTGGAAAAAGAGGACGTACATCTCATCGCCCGTCAGGTCGCCCCAGCTCGTCCATTGCGGCGGATTGTTGGGGTTATCGGGGTTGTCCGAAGTATTGTCGTACGTGCAAATTGCGTGCATCGTGTACCCCGCCGGGATGTGCTTCAAGGATGGAAAATCGTAAATCCCCTGCCAATTGAAATCCCATTCCGGAATGGAAATCAGGGGGATAGTATCCGCTTGGTTGGGCGACACTGCGTACACTTCCCATGCCTTGCCCAGCAAATGGCAGTGCGGCATGACACTCAGCAAACTGATGTCCTCATCTACAGTCGCTGTTCCGTGAAACGTCTTGATCTCATTGGGCTGAATGAAAAATGATTCCGAGAGGTTGGCCGGGGTCATCATCTCCAGTTCAACTTCGCGTTGCACCGGAACGTCGGTGAAGAATAAGTTGAACTCGGTCAAATCGGACTCTTCCACCGGGGTGGGCCCGTAGTGCATTTGCAGCAAGAACCGTCCGTTGGGACCGATTTTCTTCCCGATGGTGGAAGGGAAAACCGTGGGCTCAACGCCGGGTGCCCATCCGCCGAACAGAAAATCCTCTACCGGCACGCCATAGTCTCCAAAGCTCTCGTATCCCTCCTCAGGCGTCTCCGCATCCAAGGCCTCGGCCTCCGAAATCGACGTTGGACTTTCGGTGTACCCGATCAGAGCGTGATGTGCAATGGCTCCGTTTTCCGGGCGGATTTCCACCGCGCGGATTTCCGTTTCCTCGGTCACGCCTGTCTCCAGTACGTACACTTGATATTGCTCCTCCATGTCACCGCCGTGCACGTACGGACTTGGCATCGAAATCACTAGATCAGGCTCACCTACCTGGCTGCCCTCAGGAAAATCCGGCAACCCCGGGTTGTCTGCCGGATCGCCCTCAGGGACTCCAGCTTCGTGCCATTCAGCGAGCAATTCGATCTCATCCTCCGTCAAAAACCGCTCCCCGCGCAACGAGGAGTAATTCGGATCGGGAGTCCATGGCGGCATGTATTTGGTCGCCGTCACATAAGAGATGAAGGAGCTGTATTCACTCACTTCTTGGTACGTCGTGAAGGGCATCGGCCCAATCTCACCGGTGCGGTGGCACTCCGTGCAATTCTGGTAAATGATCGGCGCGATATCCGCATGGAACGTGGGGGCTTGTGACCAGGCGGCCGTTGCTCCTCCCAATAGCAACATGAAAATCAATGAAATACGGGGCATGGTAGAAAGTTACGGATTCCTTCAATAAAGACGACGTTCGTTCGTTTATGTTTAACCAAATCCTTGCGACCTTTGGTTCCCATGGCTGCCGAACCTGCCTCAACTCCGCGCATTTTGCACATTGCCAGCTGGTACCCCAGCGCGGTGCACGGCACCTTGGGCAACTTCGTGGAACGGCACGTCCAAGCCATTTCCACACTGAACGGCGGTGAAATTTGGTTCGCGGCAGCCGTGCCCGTCGGCGAGGTCGTACCGGCCAATTCCGTGCGCGACTGCGGCACGTACACCGAACGCATCTTCTACTTCCGAGCGCGCAAGCCGGTCGTGCGGCACATCACCCGCGCCTTGCTCCGCGCAGCCGAGGAGGCTTCGGATTTCGATTTGATTCATTTGCATGTTGCTTATCCAGCCGGACGTGCAGCACGGAAACTCGCTCGCAAATGGAGCGTCCCACTCATTCTCACAGAGCACTGGACGGCATACCATGCAGACCAACGCTCATCCATCCCCTTTTGGGGCAAATGGTCCATGAGGCTCACAGGAAAAATGGCGCGTGTCCAGTGCCCGGTTTCGAAGGATTTAGCCAATAGCATGCGAAAATTCGGGATGCTAGGCAAATACACGGTCGTTCCAAATGTGGTTGACACGGAGTTGTTTCGGCCAACTGATGACGTGCCGAAGCGCGGGACGTTTCATGCCCTTCACATCAGCTCGCTGCGCGACGACCAGAAAAACGTCAGTGGCCTGTTGCGTGCTGTAGCCATCGCATTGGAATTCTGTTCCAACCTGCGTGTTGCGATTATTGGGGACGGGGATCCCGCCCCCTACCAGGTGCAAGCGAAAGAACTCGGCATCGACGACGTGGTCGAAATCTCTGGAGAGATCACATTGGACGAAGTGGCGGAGCGGATGCGGCATTCCGATGCGCTTCTGCTTTTTAGCCGTTACGAGAATTTCCCTTGCGTCATTCCCGAGGCCTGGGCAAGTGGAATCCCCGTGCTCTCCAGCGATGTAGGGGGCATCCGAGAACACCTCGCTCCCGAGCGCGGCACGCTCATCGACTCTGAGGACGAATCTGCATTGGCCCAGTCGTTGATCCAATGGGCGCAACATCCGAACCAATTCAGTCCTCAATCGCTGCGCGAATACGCCGAAAGCACCTTCAGTGTTGAAGCGGTTGCCCATGCCTATGATGACGTTTACCGGGAGGCCATCACCCGCAAAACCACTGCCCGATGAGCGCCTCACACGAACGCCATTCCATCGCTACCCGCGCCTTGCTCCTGGCATTCACGACAGCCGTTATTTTACTGAATGCGCGCGTGCTGGGCGCCTCTGGACAAGGCGAAATCGCTTGGATCCAATTGGGCATCTTGGTCGTCACGGGCGTCAGCGGATTTCTCGCCGGTGGGGCGGTCGTCTACCTTCAAAAAGAAATCCCACTCCGGGCCATGCTGCTCCCGGGACACACCTGGTTGGTCATCTCTGCACTGCTAGGCACATGGGGCGGCATCAGCGCCGGATTTTTGCCGGCGGAGCATTTCGGTGCGATGGCCGGACTGGGCTGGCTCCAAGGCGCCATCATCTTCCACAGCCAGTTACTGCTGGCGGATCACCGCATACGCCAACACAACGTCCTCCAGATGCTGCAAGGTGGACTGCTGCTAGCGGGGCTGCTTGTGGCTTTTTTCGGCATGCGCTTGGAATCCGTCGAAGCTTTCATCGGGGCATTGGCGGTGAGCCTCTGCATCACAACGGCACTGTCCATCCTATGGGTGGCGTACTTGCCTTCAGTCAAGAATGTGACTGCTCCTGCAGAGGTCGTGCGGCGGTTGTGGAAATTCGGACGTTCCGCCCAAACGGGGGCGCTCCTCCAGATGCTCACCAACCGTTCCAATCTCAGCATCCTTGCCCAAAGTTCGGCCGGCCTCGCCGCCTCGGGCGTGTATTCCATTGCGTATTACGGGCTCGAAGCCATGTGGCTCGTGCCCCGCGCATTGGCGCCGTTGGTGTACACCCGCACGGCAGCCGAACAAAACCGCTCGGTTCGTCTTGGAACTACACGAGAGACCCTTAGACAGGCCCTGCTGGGAACAGCTGCGCTCTTGGCCGTTGCGGTGCTGATCCCCGACAGTTGGTATGCGTGGGCCTTTGGCTTTGATGGCATCCAGCCAGTGGTGCAAGCGCTGGCTCCCGCCGCACTGTTTGGAGCCGTCGCTTCAATCGTTGCGCATCACCTTTCGGGCATCGGCAAACATCATTGGAACGCAGCAACCTCAGGCGTGGGGTTGATTACCCTCCTAATGCTGGCTCAGAAATGGGTTCCTGGATCCGGCGCGGTGGGTGCCGCATGGGCAGCTTCTGCTGCTGCCGCTGTTCAATGCACAGGCCTGTTGTTCGCGTGGTGGCGCTGTGAACGCTGATTACCCCAACACCCCCAGCGCTTCAATGGCCGGCGGACGCTTCACCTGAAATCCCTCTCCCAACTTCACGCCGGCAAACCGTCCCATCGCCACGTCGCGGGCCTTTAGATGCTCTAAGAATTCGGGAGAACTGATCGGGGTCGCCGGCTCTGTGTCGTCCGCATCCGGCCGGTGAAATTGCGTGGCGTAAGCGGCGATCGCCTGCGCCTTCACTTCCGCATACCCTTCGATGTCCACCACAAAATCCGGATTCAACCAGTGGTCTTGAATGCCGTGGTAGACAGCTTGAGGCCGCCAGGCTTCTTGGCCGGTGTCAATTTTGGGCAAGCCGCTGAGGAATGCTGCGCGGTGAATCAGCTCGGCACCACGGCTGTGGTCCGGGTGGCGATCGCTCAGGGCGTTCGCGATGACGCGAAGCGGGCGCAGTCGACGAAGCACTTCAATGACGGCGCGCAACGTCTCCTCGTTTACTTCGAAAAACCCGTCCCCGAGATCGAGGTTCTCCCGGTGCTCAACGCCGAGGATGCCTTGGGCTGCGGCAGCCTCGGCTTTGCGTGTTTCAGCGGTGCCGCGGGTGCCGAGTTCGCCGCGGGTCAGGTCCACGATGGCTACGCGCAGGCCCTGCGCGACGCTTTTGGCCAACGTCCCACCCGCAAACAATTCCACATCGTCCGGATGGGCGCCAAAAGCCACAAGATCAAAACCGTGTCCCTTACTCATACCACAAAAGTACAATTTGATACCGGTGAAGTTTCCGCTCATGCGTTGAACAAGTGCCTGAAAAGCGTTGTTTTGTGTCCATGGCAACCACCAACCCTTCTGAAGCGCTCGTCATCGGCGCAGGCTTCGCCGGCATCGCTGCCGCTACGCAACTGGCGGAACTGGGCCACCAAGTCGATTTGCTCGAGCGCCATGACCACGCGGGTGGCCGTGCGCGAGTGTTTGAAGCCGAAGGGTTCACGTTCGACATGGGGCCGAGTTGGTACTGGATGCCCGATGTCTTTGAAGCGTATTTCAAAAAGTTCGGAAGCGATGTTGCCAAGGAGCTCAACCTGGTGCGCCTCGACCCATCCTATACCGTTTGGTTTGATAACGGACCCGTCGAAATCCCGGCCGACCTCGGTGAGCTCAAGGCGACCTTCGATGCCATCGAGCCCGGCGCGGGTCAGGCCTTGCAAGACTTCCTCGACGAGGCGCAAGTCAAGTACGAGATCGGCATGAACGGGTTTGTCCAAAAGCCCGCCCACAGCGTGATGGAGTTTGCTACCTGGGAAACCCTCAAGCAATCCACGAAGCTCACCTTGTTGCGCAGCTTCAGCGCGCACGCCCGCAAGTACTTCAGCGACGAACGCCTGCTGCAGATCATCGAATTTCCGGTGCTGTTTTTGGGCGCCAAACCGGAAAAAACACCAGCCTTGTACAGCCTCATGAACTACGCCGACACCGTGCTCGGCACGTGGTACCCGATGGGCGGCATGCACGAAATCGTGCGCGCAATGGTGCGGGTAGCCGAGAAGAAAGGCGTCCGGTTTCACTACAATTGCGACGTCACGCAGATCACAGACGACGGCCAATGCGTGACCGGTGTCGAGCTGCAGGATGGCACCCGGTGGACCGCTCCGACCGTAATCGCCGGTGCCGACTACCACCACGTGGAGCAGCACCTCTTGCCAGCACAATGGCGGCGTTACGACACGGCGTACTGGGATTCCCGCGTCATGTCACCGAGCTCCCTGCTTTTCTATGTGGGGGTCAACACCCGAGTGCCCCAACTCCAGCACCACAACCTGTTTTTCGACACGCCATTCGGTCCGCACGCGGAAACGATCTACGATACGCAGACGTGGCCTGACAATCCGCTCTTTTACGTGAGCGCTCCCTCAAAGACGGACGACGGCATCGCTCCAGCGGGTTCAGAAAACATGTTCTTCCTGATTCCGCTCGCACCGGGTTTGAAAGACGAACCCGGGCTGCGGGATCGCTACTTCAATGAAATGTGCGACCGATTGGAACAGCACGTGGGCATGGACATCCGCCCGCACATCGTGTACAAGCGTTCGTTTGCGCATGAAGAATTCCAGGAAGATTACCGAGCCTTCAAAGGCAACGCCTATGGCCTCGCCAACACCTTGCGCCAAACCGCTTTTTGGAAACCCAAGATGAAAAGCAAGCTACCCGGGCTGTTTTTCACAGGCCAATTGACCACGCCCGGACCGGGGGTCCCGCCAAGCCTCATCAGCGGCGAAGTGGTTGGTCATGAGGCACATAGCTACCTGTTAAATCAAGCGGTAGCAGTCGATTGAACCAATTCCACCCGTACATTGTTACCATCCCATGACCGGAATTCAGCTATACGATAATGTGTGCCGTGCGTGCAGCGTACTAACCACGAAGGCGTACAGCACTTCGTTTTCCATGGGCATCCGTTTCTTGGGACCGACGCTTCGTCAGCCCATTTATTCCATTTACGGCTTCGTGCGTTTTGCTGACGAAATCGTTGACACCTTTCACCACGCCGGGAAGGCCGTGTTGTTCGAGCGGTTCAAGCAAGACACCGAAAATGCACTGAACGACAAAATCAGCCTCAACCCGATTTTGCACGCCTTCCAAGAGGTGTACCACGCGTACAACCTCGACAAAGAGCACGTGGATTTGTTCCTGCGTAGCATGGAATGGGACCTGCACAAGCTTGATTACGACCGCAGCGGATTTGAGGAATACATCGTGGGATCTGCTGAAGTGGTGGGCTTGATGTGCCTGAAGGTCTTTGTCAACGGCGACCAAGCCGAGTACGAGCGATTGAAGCCGTACGCTGAGCGATTGGGCGCTGCATTCCAGAAGATCAATTTCCTACGGGACATGAAAGCGGATTTCGCCGAGATGGGCCGCACGTATTTCCCGAATGTCGACATGACGACGTTCAACGAGGAGACGAAGGCACGCATCGAAGAGGAGATCAGTGCCGATTTTCAAGAAGCCTACAAGGGCATCGTCCAGCTGCCGCAAACCAGCCGACTCGGCGTGTACGTCGCGTACATCTACTACCAGCGGTTGTTCCAGAAAATCCGTTCGCTTCCGAGCAACCGCATCATGGAGGAACGAATCCGCATTCCGAATGCGCGCAAAGCCACATTGGCTGTCAGTTCCTACCTCCGTCACAGTTTTAACTTGTTGTAATGATGCGTGTGCAGGCAGCAACCAGCATGTTGTTGGGGCTCGCCTTGGCGTTGACTTGCACCAAGGCGAATGCTCAGCATCCTCCGTCCTTGATGGAAGTTCGAACGGCCTACCGCGCAGCGTGCTTGGCACCCGCCAACAGTGAGGTCGTCGCGGTCTTCAATCGTACCGCAGAACACTGGGTTGGAAGCGATTCCACCAACGCCTTTGCGCAAGGCTTGCTCGCCACGGCGCGCATGATGCGGGCCGAAACGCAGTTCAACCCGCTCGCGAAACTCCAGACGTTCCTCGCCCAACGCGACCCGTTGGAAGCGGCCATTGCAGCTGCACCGGACCATCCGGAGTTGCGCCTGTTTCGGCTGTCCATTCAGTGGTCTGTCCCGTTTTTCTTGGATTACGCGAGCAACATGGACGAAGACGCCGGCCGCGTTGCCGCCGCATTGGACGACGGCTATTGGGCCGACGATACTGAACAGAGCGCTTTTGCCTTAACTTTCCTACAGCACCTCAACGATGACGCTTCCAAACGATAACATGCAACCCACCATCGGTACGGACATGGTGGTTCTCGTCGATCCCAACGACAAAGAGATCGGCCTGATGGAGAAAATGGAAGCCCACGAGAAAGGCCTGCTTCACCGGGCTTTTTCGTTTTTCATTTTCAACAGCAAAGGTGAGTGGTTGCTGCAACAGCGCGCGTGGGGCAAATACCACAGCCCCGGCTTGTGGACCAACGCCTGCTGCAGCCATCCTCGGCAAGGTGAGACCCCGGAAGCGGCCGCCATGCGCCGGCTGCAAGAAGAGATGGGCATGTACTGCCAAGCGACACCGGTGTTCCAATTCCAGTACCGCAGCGAGTTTTCCAACGCCTTGATTGAACACGAATTGGACCACGTGCTCATCGGATACTCGGACACGGCGCCCGAACCCAATCCCGAGGAGGTCGCCAGTTACCGCTACGTCAGCTTGGAGGATTTGGAGTACGAGTTGAAGCAGTACCCGGCCAACTTCACGGTCTGGTTCCGCATTTGCTTCCAAGAGGTCAAGGACAAACTCGCCAAGCTCCAACTCGCTTGATGGCCGAAGGGTCCAATCGCACCGTCATCATTGGCGCCGGTGTAGCGGGCATGGCTGCTGCCATTCGCACGGCTGCGCAAGGGCACCGGGTAACCGTCCTTGAAGCGGCGGAAGAACCCGGTGGTAAGCTGCGCGAGCAGACCCACGGTGGGTACCGATTCGACGTCGGACCGTCGCTCTTCACCTGGCCGGAATTGGTCCTTGAACTGGACGCCCTCGCCCGGGAGAAAGCGGCGCCTGGTGCCGACCTCCCCCCACCCTTCACGTACCAACGATTGGACCGATCGACCCATTACTTCTGGGAGGATGGTAAGCGGCTGACGGCGTGGTCCGATCGCGGGGCATTCTGCGAGGCGTGTGCTGCTGAATTTGACGTGCCGGCATCCCGGGTGGCTGCGCACCTCGAGCACAGTTCGGCCTCCTTCGAAGCCACCCGGCGCATCTTCCTCGAGCAGAGCCTGCACGAGTGGAGCCGCCGCAAAACCGGCAAATGGCGCGCCGCCGCCCGCTTTGCTCATCGCCTCCCCTGGTTCGGTACGCTGCACCGCTGGAGCCGGCGTCACTTGCGCGAGCCACATCTAGTGCAGATGTTTGATCGCTACGCTACCTACAACGGCTCCGACCCGCACCGCGCGCCGGCCATGATGCACGTCATACCGCATTTGGAGCACAGCCAGGGCACCTTTTTTCCGGACCGCGGCATGGTTGGCATCACCCAGCATTTGCACTCGCTCAGCGAAGCGCTCGGTGTGGACTACCGGTTCGGCCACCGCGCCCAGCGAATCGAACACGATGGCGCGGGAGTCACCGGCGTGCGGTGTGAAGATACCGATGGCTACACGCACACGTTTGCAGCGGACACCGTCATTTCCAACGCGGACATCTGGCCGACGTTCCGCACCCTCCTGCCCGATCTGAAAGCACCAGAAAACATCCTCAGACAAGAACGGTCGACAAGCGGTGTCATCTTCTATTGGGGCGTTCGTACCGAGCAGCCGGACTTGCACCTGCACAACATCCTATTCAGCAAGGACTACCGAACCGAATTCGATACCATTCAGAGGAAAGGCCATCCGGGTGACGACCCGACGGTGTACATCAACATCAGCTCCAAACTCAAGCCCGATGACGCGCAGCAGGGTGGCGAAAATTGGTTTGTTATGGTCAATGTTGGTGCAAATCCCGTCGGCGTGGAGGCGCACTTGCCGCAGATTCGGGCGGCGGTTCTGCGCAAGATTGAACGCACCCTAGGCGTCGACGTTGAGCCGCTCATCGAAACCGAACGGCACTTCACGCCGGCGACCATCGAATCGCGAACTGGTTCCCACCTCGGCGCATTGTATGGCGCCAGTTCCAACAGCCCGCTTTCGGCTTTTCTCCGCCACCGCAACCGTTCCACCCAACTTGAAGGATTGTACTTTTGTGGCGGAAGTGTGCACCCGGGCGGCGGTATTCCCTTGTGTTTGCTCAGTGCCCGCATCACGTCTGACCTCATCGAACAGCGGCCATGAACACAGCAAATTTTGAACGGTACTGGATCCCACGGATCATGGTGTTGCTGCACACCATAGGTGTGACGGGCATCCTTGCGGGGTACGGACAGTACTTCCTCGATTTCACCGCGGTCAATCTCCTCGTCAACGGGGTGCTCGCCTTTTGGGCGGATTTGGAAGAACGGCATTGGACATGGGTTGCCGCGTTTGCCGGTGGAATCGCAGTCGAAATCATCGGGGTGCAGACCGGCTACCTCTTTGGTAACTACAGCTATGGCAGAGCATTGGGACCCATGGTGGCTGGCGTACCATTGATCCTCGGGGTACTCTGGTGGATTTCCCTAATGGGATGTGGATGGTGGACGGACCGGCTCATGAACCGCATGCAGTGGGGGGCCGAAACCGGCCGGGGCAAGCTGGTGCGGGCACTTATCGCGGCGACCTTGATGACGGCATTTGACGGCCTCATTGAACCGGTGGCCATCCAAGCCGGCTGGTGGGCATGGGAAGGCGTTCACGTGCCATGGTTCAATTACGCATCGTGGTGGGGAATCAGCTTTGTGTTTTACCTACTCCCCCGGCAGCGGCGAGAAAACATCGGGACCGGTTTGCTTGTTGCCATCTTTGTATCCTTCTTCGTTTTTTTGAATTGGTTTCCATGGACACGTTGATCTACCTCTCGCCCGCTCTGATTGTGCTCGCCACCTTCGTCACCATGGAAGGTGTGGCTTGGGTCGCGCACAAATACCTCATGCACGGGTTGATGTGGTATTTCCACGAAGACCACCACGTCCATGAACCTGGATTCTTCGAAAAAAACGATGCGTTCTTCTTGATTTTCGCGGTGCCCAGCGCCTCGTGCTTCATCACCGGGTCCATGGCCGGAGGCGACTTCCGCGTCTGGATCGGCACTGGCATTGCCGCCTATGGCTTGGCGTATTTCCTGGTCCATGACATCTTCATTCACCAGCGATTTAAGATTTTCACGCGCACAGAAAACGTTTATTTGATGGCCATACGTAAGGCCCACAAGGTGCACCACAAACACCTCAGCAAGGAGGATGGAGAATGCTTTGGCATGCTCTGGGTGCCATGGAAATACTTCGCTGATGCCCGCAAAGCTATGCGAGCCAAACGCCAATCAAGCTTGGGGTAATGTGGTACGAATTCAACGGTTTGTACCTCGCGGTGAACCTGGGCTGTCTGGCCTTGCCGCTGCTGTTGAGCTTTGATAAAAACGTCCAGTTTTACAAGCAGTGGAAGTACTTCTTCCGAGTCAACCTCTCCGTTGCAGCGTTCTTCATTGTGTGGGACGCCATTTTCACCAAAATGGGAATTTGGGCATTCAACTCCGACTACTTGCTCGGCCCGTCCATATTGGGGCTGCCCTTTGAAGAGCTGCTCTTCTTCGTCTGTATTCCCTACTGCAGCGTATTCACCTATTTCACCCTGCAACATTACGTGAAACGGAACCCGCTCAAGCACGCCGAGACCACTTTGACCATTTCCGCCATTTTGTTTTGTGTGGCTTTGGTTGTGGTGTTTTTCCCGCGGAATTACATTTCCTTGACGTCGCTATTCACTCTAGCATGGCTGGTTTGGGCACAGCGCAACGCCAAGCCGTTCATGGCGGATTTGTGGTTGGCCTTCTTCGTTTTGTTGGTGCCGTTTGTGATTTCCAATGGCGTTCTGACCGGCCTGTCATTTTGGGAAAAACCCTTCCTCCACAACGACGTTGCTTCCATCACCGACCAAATCGTCTGGTACCACCCCGGGCACAACACGGGCTGGCGCATCTTCACGATGCCCGCCGATGACTTGGTATACGGTTTCTTGCTGATCGCGATGCACATCGCCGGCATTGAAGCCCTGCGGAAACGCGACGCCGACAGGGAGCGCCTCGCTTAATCACTCCCCCCAATGAAATGCCGCGCAGACTGGGCGGTGGTCGGAGAGTTCGACGCGGCCCGTTTGGTAATCCACCACATCCAACCCCGGACTGGCCCACACCTGATCGATGCGCAAAAACGGCAAATCACCGATGTAAGATGCGCCCAGCAACGGGCCTTGGAATGCTCCCGCCGAACGGTAGGCATCGCGCAGGTAAGCACTGAATCGCTGCGCCGCGTAGGACACCGGCGTGTCGTTGAAGTCCCCGACCGCGATCACTGGGTACGGACTTTCCGCCACCGATGCTGCAACCTGTTCGGCTTGGTCCGTGCGCTTTTGCCACGCGGCGGCCAACCGATTGTACAGCCGCAACCGCGCGGCTTCGTCCTGCACATTGCGCGCATCCTCGTAATCCTCCTTTTCAAAGCCGATGCTGCTCAGGTGCATGTTGTACACGCGCACCGTATCGCTCCCGACGAGGAGGTCCACGTACATGCCGTTGTTGTTTTTGTCGTTGTCAAACCGGATGGCTGATTTGGCCACCATCGGGTACCGCGAAAGCACCGCCAATCCGAAAAGTTTGTCCTGTCCGCGCCCCAACTTGAACTCCTCTTCCCAGTGGTTCAGCCCCGTGGCTTGCTGCAGCCGGTCGGATGACATCCACGGCTGACGGCGGTCTTCCAAGAAGCACTCCTGCAAGCAAATGACATCTGCATCTTGGGCCGCGAGGTAGCTCAAAATCGAATCCCGCACGCCCGTTTGCTCGATCCACGCGTACCGATTGAATTGACGCACGTTCCACGTCACCACCTTGAGTTGCTGCGGCTCGGCGTCGTTCGGGCCACCAAAACTGCCCCAGGTCGCCGTCACATGCGACCAGCTCAAGGCGAGCAGGAGTGCACCGGCCAGGCCCGCTTTCCAGCGGCGGGACCACAGCGCCCCAAATGCGCCAATGATGAGTGCGCACGAGGCCAACGGGTAGGCCATCCCAAACAGCGCCAGCACCGGCACGTCCACCGGGGGCACCCGCACCGCCAGTTCAGCCAGGACCACCCCCATTCCACCTGGGAGCAAAAACAAGAGAGACCACACCGGTCGAAAGGTTGAACGTTTCGCGGTCATCAGTTGGATTGCCGGAAGAGGAAGTCTTTTTCTTCAGCCGTCAGGTTCTCGTACCCGTGCTTGGATACTTTGTCGAGGATGGTGTCCATGCGCTCGGAGCGCTCGTGCTTTTCGCGGTTGAAATCCTCATCGCTTTTGACGCGCGTGGAGCGGTTGTCTTTGACTTTTCGGAAGCGCGTTTTCTTCCGCGGCGTTGGGATGCTACCGCCTTGAATGAGGCCCATGAAAGCATCAATCAAGCGCTCAAACCACCCTACCCAGTCCCGACCGACTTGCGATTGCTTGATCATTAGGTAGCCGAATGCCGCTCCGCCCAGGTGCGCGAGGTTGCCGCCGGCATTGGCTCCGTTGCCGAGGGCGAAATAATCCAGGAGTACCCAGCCGATGGCGAGGTACTTCAGCGGCACCGTACCGAGTAAAAACAGGCGCACATTGGTGTTCGGGTTGGCGGTGGCCGTTGCAGCCATGATGGCCATGGTCGCTGCACTCGCGCCGTAGGCAAATGTGCTTTGTTGGAACGCCGGAGCCAAGTTGGAAGCCACCGCGTACAGCGCGAATCCCGCGAGTCCGCCCACCATGTAGGTGCTGAGCAAACGCCGTGCGCCGAATTGGACCATGAACATGCGGCCCATCCAGTACAGCCACGCCATGTTGATGACCATGTGCCATATGTCCACGTGAACGAACATGTGCGTGATAACGGACCACGGTCGGTACATCAGCACTTCGGCCTTCCAAGAAGTGGCCAATCCGTATACGCCATTGACCCATCCGCTGTCCAACGCGCCGAACGTGGTGAGCAAACGGAGCGTCATGATCACCGTGAACACGCCTACATTGGCGAAAATCAACCGGGTCAACATGCTCCCGGCTTCCCATTGGCGTTTCAAGTCATCCAACATCGCTGACTAAAATCAGTAAAAAGTGCCGCGTTCTTTTTGCCACCGCTTGAGCAGCATGTAACCAAACAGCATACCGCCCAGGTGGGCGAAGTGGGCCACGTTATCACCGGACGCATTGTCCAGCGCGAGGCTCAATTCCAAAATCCCATAGCCAATCACAAAGTACTTGGCCTTGATGGGAATGGGTGGAAACAAGAGCATCAGCCGCGTATTCGGAAACAACATCCCGAATGCCAACAAAATGCCGAAGACCGCACCGGATGCACCCACCACCCGACCAAACTCCGCATCCAATTGCATCGTCCACAACTGATTCGAAACGCCCAAGGGCTGGTCAAATGCAGGAAAGAAGGTCCCGTACACGTTGTTCAGCTCAATTCCAACGAACAGCTCGTGCAAGAAAAAGCCGCCCAGGCCGCAGATGATGTAGTAATTCAAAAACCGCTGTGGGCCCCACAGCCGCTCGAGCTGCCCGCCAAACATGTACAAAGCGAACATGTTGAAGAAAATGTGCCCGAGGCCGCCGTGCATGAACATGTGCGTGATCACCTGCCACGGGTAGAAATTCGGCGAGCCCGGATACGTTCCCGCGAAGTAGTGCAGCATCTGGTATTCGCCCAGTGCCATCGTCGCGAGGTAAAAAAGTACGTTGATGATGATCAAATTTTTGACCACCGGAGGGGCGTTGTTCAGCATCAGCGGAATCGTTGCTCGAGTTCGTTGGATTCAAAATTAACAATGACCGTGCGACCGAAAGGGTCGAGGGCTGGCGTCGAGCAGCCAAACAGCCGGTCGACCAAGTCCACCATCTCCTCGGGCTTGAGGGCCTTGCCCACCCGAACGGCCATGGAGGCCGCAAGCCGCGCAGCGACCCGTTCCTCCCGGCTCACACCCGCTACCTCCGCCGCACGTTCCTCGAGGATGGCCTGGATGAGCGATTCCGGCGTGGTGTCCGCCTCCAGTGGCATGCCTTGGACTTCTATTCCATCGTCGTGTTCGGCAATGAGCAAGCCAAACTTGGCCAGCCAGTCGCGCGATTGCAAAACGAACAACTGATCCGCAGCATTGAGGTCAATGGCTGCAGGGAATAGCAATTGCTGCGTGGCTGCCGGAGTGCCCTCTGGCTCCAATTGGCGCACCAACTCCTCGTACAAGATGCGCTGGTGCGCGCGGTGCTGATCGACGACGAGCAAACCCGATTTGGTGGCGGTCACGATGTACTTGTTCTGCAGTTGAAACAGCGGCCGCTGCTTCACAACAACCTCATCGCCCGCCTCGAGTTGCGCGCCGACTTCACCAGAAGCCGAGGATTGCATGGCATGCTCTTCGTGCGCCACCGGCCCAGCTTCGCCCCCGGGTTGCCATGCCTTTTCGTACAGGGACTTCCACGCATCCATTTGGCCACGACCGGGCCGCAACCCGCCGCCTGAAGACCCGCCCGGAGCGGCTTTGGATTGGAACGGGTTGTAATCGGTGTTGACCTGCACCACCGGTTCGGCAACAACGCGGTCCTTCGGCAAAGGGGCGATGTTCAAGCTGGATTCCTGGTCGAAATCCAACGAAGGTGCCACCGCATGCTTGCCCAAGCCTCTGCGAATTGAAGGCAGCAGCAGGGACTGAATGTGCTGGTCTTCGTCAAATTTGATTTCCGTTTTGGTCGGATGGATGTTGACATCGAGTCGCGCGGGATCAATGGTCAGGAACAGCACGTAAAGCGGGTATTGACCAGGAGGCAGCAACCCTTCATAGGCGTTCATGATGGTCCGGTGAATGAGCCCGTGCTTGACAAACCGCTGGTTGACGAACAAAAACTGCTCGCCCCGCGTGCGGCGGGCGAAGGCCGGCTTCCCAACAAACCCCTTCACCCCTACCACATCTGTGCTCTCGTCAACGGGCACCAGGCGTTCATCGTACTTGCTCCCGAACACGCCAATGACGCGCTTGCGCAAGGTGGCCGGCCGCAGATCAAACAACTCGCTGTCGTTGCGGGTGAGCGTAAAATGAATGGCCTCATGCGCCAATGCGACGCGGTGAAATTCATCGATGACGTGCCGCATTTCAACGGCGTCGGATTTTAGGAAATTCCGGCGGGCGGGAACATTGAAGAACAAGTGGCGCACGGCAATCTGTGTGCCCCCTTCCATGGCCACGGGCGTTTCTTGAGCCAAGGCCCCTCCTTCCATGTTCAGCTGGATGCCACACTCATCGCTCGCGTGGCGCGTCTTCAATTCGACGTGGGCAATGGAGGCAATCGAAGCCAATGCCTCGCCGCGGAATCCTTTGGATACGATGGTGAACAGGTCGTCCGCCGACGTGATTTTGGAGGTCGCGTGGCGGTCAAAGCAGCGCTTCGCATCGGCCTCAACCATGCCCACTCCGTTGTCCATCACATGGATCAGCGTACGGCCGGCGTCCACTACGCGCACGTCGATGCGCGAGGCACCGGCGTCCACGGCGTTTTCCATCAACTCCTTCACCGCCGAAGCAGGCCGCTGAATGACCTCCCCCGCTGCAATCTGATTTGCTACATTTTCTGGCAACTGCCGTATCACCTCAGGCATCCTCCATCCACTTTAGTACATCCGAAAAATCACTGGTCTCCACCCATACCATCCCGCGCCACGCCAACCAGACCAGTCCGGCCGCGATGACCACAGCCCGGAGCATGGCGTACCGCGCTCCAAGGATCTGCGCTTGCCGCCGTTCCTTCCATTCAGAGGCGCCTTCCGCCGTCTCCGCCTTGGTGCGGCTGGAACGAAACCGGATGGGCCGTGCGGGTGCGGCGTCGGGGTCTTGCTCCCCGGCCACCTCGGCTTCAATGAGCTCTTTGCGCTCGGCCCATTTGGGATCCAAATCCGGCAAGTGCCGCGAACGGAATTGAAACCGCCGCGGCTCCGTGCGGACGTTACGAAACATGGAACGAAGGCGTGGAGCTTGCATGAAAAACGAAAATACGACCGCCGCGCTCACGAAAGCGGCTGGGCGTCCAATTCTTGTTCAAAGGCAATCAACACGTCTTCAACATCTTTTGAACCGGGGTAGCGGTCCAAGATTGCATGCATGACGCGGTCCACCGTCGCATCGGGGCACGAGGCACCACTTGTCAGCAACACCGTGGGGGCTTCGCCCTCCTGACCCACCGGCCAGGGATCCATGGTTTCTTGGTGCAAGCCGCTGCGCCAGTCGAAGTGCTTCAGCAGGCCGTCCGGCATGAATTCCTTCTCATTGCGCACAAAAAACGTCGGCACCTGCTCCTCGCACAATTCCACCAAATGCGAGGTATTCGAGCTGTTGTAGCCCCCCACCACCACAGCGGTATCCAACCGGCCAGCGGTCAGTGCCGCTTGGGTGGCCTGTTGGTTGTCATTGGTAGCATAGCACAAGGTGTCGCGGGTGTTGGCAAATGCCTCACCGTCGGTGGCCTTCGCTTCGATGGAGACCTTGATGCGGTCGCTGATGGCTTGGGTGTCCGACGCCAACATCGTGGTTTGGTTGACCACCCCAACGCGCTCGAGGTGCTCCGCAGGGTCAAATCCATCGGATGCACGGCCTTCAAAGTGCGTCCAAAAATCATCCAACGGTCGTTTGCCTTCAATGAAGTCGCACAGCACCTCTGCCTCTGCCATGTTCTTGATGACCAGTGCGTGGCCCGACCCGCGGGCGTGACTAAAGGTCGCCCGGGTCTCTTCGTGCTGGGGTTTGCCGTGGATAACGATGGTGTAATCCGACGTCGCGAGCTTGGCCGAACGTTTCCACACCTTCTCCACGAACGGGCAGGTGGTGTTGTATTTCGAGACGTCCACTCCGATGGTTTCGAGCTGCGCTTCGAGCTCAAGCGTGGTTCCAAATGCGGGGATCAACACCACATCGTCCGCCTGCAGTTCGCTCAGCGGCGTGAGGGTGTTCCCCTCGGGGTCCTGCAAAAAGCGAATGCCTTGGGCCGTCAGGTCCGCATTCACCTCTGGATTATGGATCATCTGGCTGAGCAAAAAAATGCGCTTGCCGGGGTTTTCCTCCAAGGCACGGTAGGCGATTTCGATGGCGTTCTCTACCCCGAAACAAAACCCAAAATGCCGTGCCATCACGAACCGTACGGTCCCGAAGTCAAGCACCGACGGCGAGAAGTCGCGCTTGCGGGGGTCGCGGACCTTGCGTTTCTGCTTGACCCGGGCGATGATGGGGCTGCGGTAAAATTCGGGGACGTCAAAACTGCGCATATCGGACTACCTGTGCTTCAAACCTAACTCCTGTAGTGGTTGGTTTGTTGGATTTCATGCCAAAAAAGCGCGCTCGGTTGCAACCTCTTGGCAGAAGACCCCGTAAAGGAACCCATGAAAGCGATTCCACTTCGGTACCTGGCTTTGGCGATTTTGATGTTCATCGCCTCCATCACGACGTTCGTGTTGGCGTCTGCTTGAGGTACGGCCGAACCCGGCTGCTTTTGAGCCCGTCCGTCTTGCGCACCACTTTGCGCAGCAGCTTGACGAGCGCTTCTTTATCCCATTCCACTCCTTGCAACTCCCCCCAGGCCAACGCTTGGATCAGGGGCGTTTTCAATTCCGGATAATGCCGCAACACCGGCCACTCGTTTGTGGTGATCTCCACGCGAACCTTCGGGGATGCAGCAATCCATTCCAGCGTCAAGGCATCCACGGCCTTGCCGGTTTCCCCGCAGGCGTCAAGCCCCGTCTGCAAGCGCCATGCAATGGCCGTCTCCACCCAACCTGCATCGGCGACTCCGGACTCCGGCCACGCCGGCACCCCTTGGCACCCCCAACAAAACAAGCACGCCGTCAAGAGCATATGCGGTGGGTTTCTTCGAACCGGACGCCCAACTCTTCGAGGGCGGGCAAAATGACCTCGTAATAATCCCTGTGCAGCGGCACCTGAACGCCACGGTCTTTGAATTTGCCTGCGAGCAGGGCTTCTGCAGCCAGCGCCACGGGCCAACCTACGGTGTCCGACATGCCGGTGTACACCGCATCGCGGCCTTCCAACCGGAGCGAGCTCGTGACCTCGTGCATTTGGCCGTCCAACCGGTAGGCAAACCGGTGCCACATCACAATCATGTCCCGGTCATCGGGCTGCAACTTCCACTTCTCTTCAAGCAGCGATTGCAGTACCTGTGCCGGGGTGCCTTCTAGGACCGCTGGTCCCGCATCGGCATCGAACAGACCGAGCCAAGCCAGCCGGTCCAGTGTGGCGTCATCGGCGCCGTAGCGCTGGGCGATGGCGTCCCGCACGGAGACATCACCCAGGGAGGCGGGCAAGAAGGTGCGCATCCAATCCGCCCACGAGGTTCCCGCGGCCCATTCCATTGGTGCATCATCGCGCACACAGCCCAACTGAACCAGGACATCCCAACCGGCACAGAATCCTTCTCCGCGGAGCGTGCCACGGATCAAGGTCTGGATGCCGTGCAACCCATAAATGGATTCGTAGGCAATCGAATCGCGGTTGGGGTAGCCTTCAAAAGCGGTTCCACCGACTTCAATGTGCCGGACATCCTGAAATGTTCGGTGCGGTGGCACCATGCGCACACTTCCTCCTGAGAGGAACGTCGCAGCCCCGCCTTGACCGGCGAGCACTACATTGCGCGGGTTCCAGCTGAATTTGTAATGCCACGGATTGTCGTCCGATTCCGGTGCAATGAGCCCGCCGCAGTATGATTCGAATTCCACCATTTCCCCTCCAGCTTCAGCCACCCGATCCAGCACCGCCTTGGCGCTGAGGTGGTCGATGCCCGGGTCCAGGCCGATTTCATTCAAGACCAGCACATCCTTCGCCACGGCTTTGTCGTGGAGCGCTTGCATTTCTGGCCCCACGTAACTCGGCGTGATGACGTGTACGCCGGCTTCGATGGCCACGGCGGCAATTTCCGGATGCATGAACGCCGGCACCATGGATATGACCAAGTCGCTGGAAGCGATGTGCGCGTTGCGTTCGGTGGGGTCTTTGGGGTCAATGCGAAACGGGTGGGCGGCGGGATGTCCTTGGCATTTCGCCTGAGCGGTGGCTTCATCCACGTCTCCGACATGCACCTCCCAATCATTGCGATTCGCGCGTTCCAATACCATTGCTATCAACGAGGAGCTGGACCGACCCGCTCCCAATACCAATACCTTCCGCATGCCGTGATTTTTGAGGTTCGCTCTCAAAGGTAGGGACAGCGGCTGCTGTCGGGCCATGAGGTTGGCATGAAATTCGCTTAATTCGATGCATCAGCCATTAACTTGCGAATTGATTTCACACCGATGCATTCTACCCGTTTTCTCCTCTTCTTGATTGCCCTGGTGGCCGTGGGCCTCGGCACGGGGTGTTCCACTTCGAAAGCCTACACCAAACGCGGGCTCAAAATGGAGGAAGTGGGCATGATGTCGCAAGCCGCCAGTTTTTACTACACCGCCGTCCAGAAAAAGGCCACTAATACGGACGCGCTCGCCGGCCTACAACGCGCAGGGCAATGGGTGTTGAATGACCACTTGCGGCAATTTGATGAAGCGCGCATGGCCAATGACCGAGCGCGGGCCGTCGCAGCATTCGAGGCGGCAGAGGCCTACAACAACCGCGTGGCCAAATTGGGCATCCGGTTGCTGTTCATGGAAAGTGCACGTCAAGCATACGAGCAGGTCAAGGACGCCCACATTGACGAATTGTACCAAGCGGGACTCACGGCTTTGGAGACTGAAGATTTTGAAGACGCGCTCGTGCAATTCACGGAAATCATCCGCTTGCAGGCGGACTATGAAGACGCAAAACACCTCGCAGATGTAGCATACTGCGAGCCTCACTACCGCGAGGCCACTGCGGCCATCGAACGCTTGCACTGGCGCACAGCCCTCAACGGACTCAACGCAGTAACCGCGAGGGATATGGGCTACAAGGATGCGGCGGCATTGAAAACGGACGTCCTCGAAAACGGCCGGTTCGCCGTGGCCCTCGTCGAATTTGAAAACGGCTCCAACCGCTCCGGAATGGACACCAAGGTCCGGTCCTTTGTGCAGCAATCTGTCGCGGAAAGCAACGATCCGTTTTTGGTGTTGGTCGATCGCGAGAATCAAGAACTGATCCTGCAGGAGCAGCAGCTGGCCCTCAGCGGCGTGGTCGACGGAAACACTTCGGTGGAAGTCGGCAGCATGGTGGGTGCCAAAGCCATCCTCAAAGGCACCATCGTCTCCTGCGACGTCCGCACTTCGAGCCTGCAAAAATTCGACCGCCAAGGGTTTGAGAGCTACAAGGTGGAGAAGGTCAATGAGGAGGGCAAAAAGGTGTATGAAACTCGCTACCGCAAGGTGACTTACCAGGAATACAAGCGCACCCGCGCCGTAGACTTGACCATTCAAATCCAACTGATTTCATTGGAAACCGGTAAAACCGAAATGTCGGAAATGCTCACGCGCAGTTCACGCGATGAAATTGAATACGCGCGGTACAGCGGCAACGCCCGGAAGCTCTACCCGGCCAATTCCAACGGCAACCGAGGCAGCCGCTCCGGCCTGTCCCGCAAACTCAGTGGCCGTACCGAGCTGCAGTCCGAGTCCAGCATGCTCGACGCCTTGGTTTTGGATTGCTCCAACGGGGTCCGCAACCTCGTTGAAACGGAACTCAAACGCCTGGTGCCATGAGCTACGCCCTTCGCACCGTGCTGTTGGGCGGAATCGTTTCGCTCCTCGTTGGGCTGAGCGCCTGTGGCGGCACACAGAAATGGGCCGCCCCTCCGGACTGGGTGCTGCAGCGACCCACCCTCTCGGGGTACTACATCGGTGTGTCCAGCGCCAGCAAAATGCAGTTCGGCGCTGATGCCGATGCGACGGCGAAGAAACGTGCACTGGCCGACATGGCCGGCCAAATCCGCGTCGTCATCGAAAGCACATCCATCCTGCACACCACCCAATTCCAGGGCGTCGCAGGCCAGAATTTCTCGGAACGCATTTCAAGCGCCAGCGCCGAAGACCTCGAGGAGTACGAACTAATCGGCACCTACGAGGACGCTACCGACCGCTGGGCGTATTACCGACTGAGCAAAGCCACCTACGAACGCATCCGCAACGAACGCAAAATGGCGACGCTCGAGGTCGCAGGCGGCCATTGGATGAGTGCCGAGAACGCCCGTGCCGAAGGCCGGGCTGCCGCCGCATTGGACTTCTACATCCGCGGATTGGAGACCATGGAGTCGTACTGGGGGGAACTGAATGAATGGAGCACACCCGGGGGAAGCGTCGCACTCGACCGGGCGTGCCTCGATGGCATTTCCCAAGTGCTGGCGGATTTGTCGTTGCAACCGGCGACCAGCACCCTGCGCTTGTCGTTTTCCGATCGGTACCAAGGGACGCTGGCGTGCCAAGCCCTTTTTGCTGGAGCCCCAGTAGCTCAGGTTCCCGTGTGGTCGCGCTACAACCGTGGCACACTTCCCAAAACGGCCAGCCTCAGCACCAACAGCGAAGGCCTGTGCACCTTCGACATCGGGCAATTCGAGCCCGGAGTCAAAAGCGCGGAAATGCGCTTGGAAATCCGGATGGACGACCTGTCACCGCGGCTCAAGGATTCGCCTGTTCAACGCTTGATCCAGGGCCTGCCCACGCCAACCGTCACGGTCCCCATTACCCTCGAGACTCCGACGGTCCATCTGCACACTGTGGAGCGCATCAATGGCAAACCCTCGGCTTCATCGCAATTGAAAAACGCCATCGCACAAGGGCTGAACGCCCGGGGTATTCAATGGGTGGAACGCGCCGCGGATGCCGACATGGTACTGGAACTGGAGGCGGACACCCGAGAAGCGGGATCGGCATCGGGATTTTACACCGCGATGCTCAACGCTTCGGCCGTGCTCAAAAACAGCGAAGGCCAACCCATTTTGCGCCAAAACCTCACAGACGTCAAAGGCGTGCAACTCGATTGGAACAAGGCGCACGATGCGGCTTACCGCAAAGCGCAGGACGAAATTGAAGGGGCCTTTTTGAAGAAATTAATCGAAGCATTGTACCAATAACCTCAGAATCGGCCATATTTGACCCATCGCTGGATGAATTTGGCATGCTAATTGAAGTTCAAGCAACAGACAAACATTGAAAACACCAACCCCATGAACATGAAACTCTCCTCCATCCTGCTTTGCGCTGCCGCCGGAGCTTTCGCATTGACCGGTTGCAAAGGCAACAAAGACACCGCGTCCACGCCTGAATCCCGTGGAGAAGTCCGCATTGTCGAATACTGCTCTGGACCTGAATTCCTGACCAACGGCGAATTCTTCCGCGCCTCAGCAACAGGCACGAGCCCGCAGCGCGAGATCGCGAAAAAGATTGCCCGCCAGAATGCCGAAGCCACCTTGGCGCGTGCGGTTGAGGCCACGGTTGAAATCGTCGCTGAAAACCAAGCCACGCAGTTGGGCTTTGGCACCGAAGAAGAAGCCACCAGCAAATTCAACGAGTTGTCGCGCACCATCGTGAACAAGAAGCTCACCGGAGCCGTGACCATTTGCCAGGAGCTCACCATGACCGAGGAGAAGAAGTACATAGCCTACCTCGCCATCGAATTGAGCGGCGGACAGTTGGCCGATGCCTATGTCGAAGGGCTTCAGCAAGAAGAACGCATCCGCGCTGAGTACAACTACGACCAGTTCAAGGAAACGTTCGAAGAAGTGATGTCGAACTACCGCAACCAGTGATTCTCCTGCCAGACTCGAATCACTGCATTTCAAAGCCTCAGTACCGCTCGGTGCTGGGGCTTTTTTCTTCCAGCCAAATGGGAATGGCCGAACGGTCCACCGGTTGAACCTTGCGGTGTTCAGCCACCCCGCGCAGCCAATTGCTGAGCATCGTTTTGCCGTCGGGCGTAAGGACCGATTCAGGATGGAACTGAACGGCTTCGAGCGGCAAGGTGCGGTGGCGCATCGCCATCGGCAGGCCCGCCGCATTCCGCGCTGTGATCTCCAAGTTGGCCGGCAGCTCCGCTTCATCGACCACCCAGCTGTGGTAATGCCCGATTTGGACCGGCGGCTGCAACCCCGCCAGCACGCCTTCCGCCACCAATTCCGTGAGGTGTGACGCCTGACCGTGCAGCACCTCATCGAGGTTGCGCAACGTCCCGCCAAAATGCTCGGCAATGGCTTGCATCCCGAGGCACACCCCCAGCGTCGGCACGCTGTGCGCCGAGGCGATGGGGATGATGCGCATCAATTGGACGGCCTCATCGGGGACGCCTGGGCCCGGCGACAAGACCATGCCATCGAATTGGACGATCGCGTGTGGGTTGATCGCGTCATTGCGCACCACATCCACCCGTGCACCCGCACTGACGAGGATGTGTTCGATGTTCCATGTAAAGGAATCGTAATTGTCTACCAGTAGGATGCGCATCTGGGAACTTTCGCATGCAAAGGTGGGAAATCCCTCCGTAGTTTCGCACCATGTCCAATCCGATTTCATCCTCCAGCGCAGCCGCTCCGGTTGCCGCATACAGCCAAGCCGTCGAAGCAGGCGACTTAGTGTTTGTCAGCGGCCAAATCCCCCTGAACCCGGAGAACGGGGAGTTGGTGGCTGAAACCATCGAAGCCGCGACGGCGCAGAGCCTGCGCAATGTGACGCGTGTACTCGAGGCAGCGGGATTGGGTTTGGAGCACGTGGTGAAGGCCACTGTTTTCCTCATCGATTCCGGCGATTATGCCGGCATGGACGCCACCTACCGCACCACCGTCCCCGAGCCATTCCCAGCGCGTGAAGCGGTGTTTGTCGCCGGACTGCCCAAGGGCGCGCGCGTCGAAATTTCTGTTATTGCCCACCGAAACCGCTGAACCATGTTTTTCAAGAAAATCCTCTACTACTTGAACCCGGCCAACTTGTTTCACCGCGACGAAGAAGCAGGCATCAGCCTGCGCATGATGCACGGGGTCAACAAGATCAGTTTCTTGATGTTTCTCGTGTGCCTAATAGTGATGTTGGTGCGCTGGTTCGGGCGTTGACCACTTAGAACAAGGTCGGCAGGTCGCTGTCGCGGAATTCCAATTTCAAATCCTTGAGCATCGACGACTTGATGTTCAGCCGCACATAGATGCTTTTGCGGAAGCCGATGGGTACCCAATTGACCGACAGTTCCCAGCAGTGCAGGTCCCACCGTATGTCCAACTGCGTTGGGGTCAACTCGCGGTTGATGAAATCGTAACCACCGTTCACATCCACATTCCACTTCTCTGCAATGCGTATGGACCCACGAATGCGTGCGGATTGGTTAATGAGGAGCGTGTCCGATTGGGTGGCCTGCTGCCAGCTTTTGCGCATGTCAAAATTGTAATCCACGCGGCAATTCCACGGGAACAGGGTCTCCTCGCCTCCTTTGAAGTTGCTGCCGAAAGCCAGGTTGGCACGCGTCAGGCGCAGGGGTCCCTCCCCGGTCTCCCACAAAAACTGATCGATGCGTTGTCCCGTCGAATCCCGGGCATAAGCGCTGTGCGTAGCGCCGAAATTGACCCGCATCCGGTTGAACAAATCCGTGTTGCCGCGGGTCACGATATCGCTCAACCCCAACGAATCGGCGATCAAGTTGTAATTCGCCGAAGTCACGATGTTGTCGATGAGCCGCACCTTGCGCAGGTCACCCGTCTCCTTGTCGCGCACTTTCGCTTCCAGGTTCTGGGCGATGCTGAAGTTCACTGCACCCGAAGCGCGAATATCGAGCGGCGTAAAGCGGTTGAGGCTGTAGGGATTGTATTGCCAGCTTTCGTCATTGAGGCTGACTTCTTGAGTGCGCTGCCGTTCGGGGGTGTAGCTCAATCCAAGCGAAGGACTGATGACGTGGCGCAAAGCGGTAACGCGCTTGTCCTTGCCCCGCTCGAACGTTCCGTAAAACCGCGTGGAGGCGTTGACAGACAACCGCCAATCGCGGGTGGCATCGAATCCGTTCAAGGTGTCCAACACTTCTACCACCCCCTCGTCAGTTTCGACCAGCTCTCCTTGCAAGGACTGGAAGGCCCAGAATTCATTGTAGTTAAACGAAGGCGTCACGCTCACAAACCCAGCCCGCAACTGCGTCGACGCAGAAGCCGTATGCTTGACGCCGTTGCGGAAAGTGACGTCCTCCCAATTGCCTGAATTGAATACGCTATCGGGCGCCTGCATCCTTTGTTCAAACCGCGATGAACCCGAGATAGCGATGTCGTCTAGCAAGCCGCTTCCGACCTGCTTTAGGCCGAATAATTTGGCGAGGCTGACCCGCTGCAAGTTGAATGTAAACGCGGGCAAGGTAACGTCCACATTGCCCGTCTGGGAATTCTGGGAATGCCGAGCGCTCATCGCCACATTGAACGGCTTGCCCGGAAACGTACGCGACCACTGCACACTGGACTGGAACGTATTGGTCAGGTAATCCTGCTGCGAGCTGCTCAAGTTGGACTGGAAGTGGTTATTGGAACCAAAATTCACGCTGGTGTTGAAGCGGCTGTTGGGACGTGCCCGGCCGTCTTGATTGTGCGTCCACCGCACGAAAAACTGGTTCTGCTTGGTCAAACTGGGCAAGCCCGTGAATCCGATGCGTTGGCGTTGGAAGCTTACGTTGAAATTCCCACTCGCTCGGTAGCGGATTTTGTAATTGATGCTGTTCCGGATGGCCCAGGAACCGCCCGTATAGATGTCGGCGGTCAGGCGTGTGTCCGCGTATTCCCCCAATGGCAAATAGTACCCGAGGTCTTTGAGGAAAAAACCCAAATTCCCTCCATCCCCATATCCGGGCATCAAGAGGCCGTGACTGCGTTTCTCGGGGGGGGTCGGGAACCAACCAAAGGGCAGTGCGAGTGGCGTCGGAATTTTGCGGAACTTCAGATAAAAAGGCCCCGATACCACCTTTTCACCCGGAATCATCACAGCACGTCTGAGGTGAAAGTGAAAATGGGGGTTCTCAGCGTCGCAGGTGGTGAATTTGGCGTTGGCCACGTGAATGCGCTCATTGGCTTGGCGCTTGGCTACGGCCGCGTGAAAAATCGCCTCACCCTGCACGGTAACGGCTTTGCGGCTCAGCCCGCGGCGCGACTTCATGTCAAAACACAACTCGTCCTGCTCGAACGTCTGCCCGCCTTGCGTCAGTACCGGTCGCCCGATCCACGCCCCAGCCGAATCCCTCCGACCGTAGGCACATGCTTGATTCGTCGCCTGTGAATAGACAATGCGATCGGCTTCAAGGCGGATGTCATCCAGTGCTACAAACGCCGAGCCGTAAAGCTCCACCTCTGAATCTACTGCATTCATACGAGTGGAATCGGATGCACCCCAGACCACTTCGAAAGCCGCTTCAGCTGAAGTGGCTGTAGAGTCCTGAACGGCCTCCTGGGCTTGACCAAGCGCGGGCAGGCTTATCCACAAAATGGCACGGAAAATCCCCTGCCGGCAGACGATGCGGGCCCTGGACCACGTTTTAGATTTGAACTTACCCATGAAACGGCTGTCAAAACTAACGAAACGTAAGGTGCTATGCGGCATGGCGGCCATCATTCTCCTATCGGTTTCGTTCGCTCCGGTGCCGCCGAGCATGGTCGTGGTGATCGATGCCGGACACGGGGGAGCTGACCCCGGCAACCTCGGCACAAAGCGGTACCGAACCACGGAAAAAGAAGTGACACTCGATGTGGCATTGCTGCTGCGCAAGTACATCCAAGAACGGTTTCCCGATGTGAAAATTGTCATGACGCGGGAACGGGATGAATACCCCTCCTTACAGCGACGCGTTGCGCTGGCCAATGAAACCCAAGCCGACCTCTTCATCAGTATTCACTGCGATGCGTTTGACAACCCCCAAGCCCGGGGTTCGAGCACATTCGTCATGGGCATGCACAAATCCGAAGAAAGTCTCCGCGTGGCGATGAAAGAAAACGCCTCCATTTACCAAGAAGACGACTACGAGACGCGCTACGCCGGATTCAATCCAGATGATCCTGACACCTACATCGCATTGGCCCTTAGGCAGTCTGTGTACCTCAACCAAAGCCTCGAGCTGGGGAGCCTCATCCAAAATCAATTCTCCAATCGCGTCGGTCGCAGAGACCGCGGGGTAAAGCAAGCCGGATACTACGTCATCAGCTTCACCAACATGCCTTCGGTATTGGTCGAATTGGGCTTCCTCACGAATCCCGAGGAAGAAGATTTCCTCAACTCCCAAAACGGAAAAGAATTGATGGCGAGTGCACTCTTGCGGGCCTTCCGAGCCTACAAGGAGAAGCACCACCCGGGTCCCGCAGCCCCCGAGCCTGCCCCGGCGCCGCAACCTGCACCTGAGGAACCCGCCGAGCCGGTGGCGGCGGCACCCAACCCCAATGCCCCTATGGCTTCCCCTACCTACCGCATCCAAATTTTGGCGTCTCAAGACCCCTTATCCACAGACGATTCACGGCTTGCCCATGTGGGACCGGTGGTTGAGTATATTCGTAACGGTCTTTACAAATACGCGGTGGGTTCGTATGACTCCTCGGTGGAAGCCAGTCTTCAGAAGTCCCAAATCCAAAACCAAGGATTTCCGGATGCGTTTGTCGTCAAGTTTGAGGGCAAAACGTGGGAAGAACAAGGCGTCAAACCGCTCACCAAAAATTGATTCACGTGACAGGAGTTTCCAAAGAATTCAGGATCGGAGCATTGGTCATCGCAGGGCTGATCTTGCTGGTGCTGGGCGTGAATTACCTGAAAGGATTCAACCCATTCTCGCCCTCCAACACCTACTACGCCCACTACGAGAAAATCGATGGACTCGCGGTGTCCAACCCGGTATTGGTGAACGGATTCAAGGTGGGGCAGGTCACGCAAGTGAAATTTACCGATGAAGGGGATGGCTCGTTGTTGGTCGGTTTTGACATCGAAGAATCCGCCTTGCTGCTGACCAAGGACGCCACAGCCAAAATCATCTCAAGCGACCTGTTCGGCACCAAGGCCATTAACCTCATCGCCGGAACGAGCAGTGAAGCCGCACAGCCAGGCGACACGCTGTTGAGCGATTTGGAGGTGGGCCTGGCGGACGCCGTTCGCATCGAATTGATTCCGCTCAAGAACAAAACCGACCAGCTCATCGACGGCGTGGATGATATCTTGGAAAACCTCAAAGCTGTCTTTGAAGCCGACGCGACGCTGGGATTGCCAACGGCTTTTGAGAGCATCCAACGCACGGTGGAAAGCCTCGAGCAGACGTCACTGAAATTGGATGCCATGGTGGCCGAGAACCGCTCCACGCTGAAAAGCATTTTCTCCAACGTCGACCAGATAACGGCTAACCTCAAAAATCACAACGACGACCTCGCCAATGTGATGGAGAACTTCTCGGACATCTCGGATTCGCTGGCGGCTTCGAATTTTGCCGAAACCATTCAGCGCGCCAATTCCGCGCTCACCCACGTCGACGAAATCACCCGCAAGATCAACAACGGCGAAGGCTCATTGGGTCAATTGGTCAACAGCGACTCCTTGCACAGCGGACTGATGGCCACCAACCAGGAGCTGCAGTACCTCATTAACGACCTCTACCTCAACCCTTGGCGCTATGTGCGGGTTTCCGTGTTTGGCAAAAAGCAGGAGAAAGCCATTTCCAAAAAAGAATTGCACACGCTGCGAAAAATCATCGATGAAGAAATCGAAAAGCGAACTGCCGAAGAAGAATAAATCCCGACCATGATCAGTCAGTTGCTCTTCCTCCTGCTCTTGTCTACGGGCATTTTCTTTTTTGCTCGCCGCATTGGCGTCATCCGCCGGAACATCAATTCCGGCGCCCACTGGGACGGTTCAGACCGAACGAGCGAACGTTGGGCAACCATGGCCCGCGTGGCATTGGGGCAGGGCAAAATGACCACGCGCCCCGTGGCGGGTTTCATGCACATCCTGATTTACGCCGGGTTTGTCATCATCAACATCGAAATCCTAGAAATCCTCATCGACGGACTATTCGGTACCCACCGCGTATTTGCATTCCTCGGACCGGTATATGATTTCCTCATCGCGTCGTTTGAATGGCTGGCCGCCGGGGTCATCCTTGCGTGCGTTGTATTTTTTGTTCGCCGCAACGGCATGGCCATTGCCCGCCTCGCCTCGAACGATTTGAAAGGATGGCCGTCCCTCGACGCCAACATCATTTTGGTGGTGGAAGTGCTGCTCATGTTCGCCTTCCTGAGCATGAATGCAGCGGATGCCATCGCCCAATCGCGCGGGCTCGAGCACTATGTTACGGCGGGTTCGTTCCCGGTGAGTTCGTGGCTGATGCCCTTGTATAGTGGATTGTCGGATGCAGGCGTGGTTGCGGTTGAACGCGGCATGTGGTGGTTCCACATCGCCGGGGTATTGGCGTTCCTCGTGTACGTCCCCTACTCCAAGCATTTCCACATCATCCTCGCCTTCCCCAACACCTACTACTCCAACCTCAATCCTTCCGGTCAGATGGACAACATGGCCGCGGTCAAAAAGGAGGTGGACCTGATGATGGACCCCAACGCGGACCCGTTCGCGGCGGCCCCACCGTCGGACGAGCCGCCTGCACCCTTTGGGGTGAAGGACGCGCCGGATTTGACTTGGAAGCAATTGCTCGAAGCCTACACGTGCACGGAATGCGGGCGGTGCACCTCCGAATGCCCGGCCAACCACACCGGCAAGTTGCTCAGCCCCCGCAAAATCATGATGTCCACCCGCGACCGCATCGAAGAGATCGGCCAACAGCGGAAGGCCAATGGCGGCAAATGGGAGCCCGATGGAAAAACCCTGTTGGGCGATTGGATCACCGAAGAGGAACTCTGGGCCTGCACCAGTTGCCAAGCCTGCGTAGAAGCGTGCCCCATCAACATCAGTCCGATGGGCATCATCTTGGACATGCGGCGCAGCCTCATCATGGAGGACAGCAAATCGCCCGAGTCCATCACGTCCATGTTCAACAACATTGAAAACAACGGCGCTCCCTGGGCCTTCCCAGCCGGAAGCCGTGGCGATTGGACCCAAGAAGTTTAACCATGAGTTCATTCCACATCCCCACGATGGCCGAAATGACGGCCTCAGGTCAAACCCCCGATGTGCTTTTCTGGGTGGGTTGTGCGGGCAGTTTTGACGACCGCGCCAAACGCATTACCAAAGCCATCGCGCGCATCCTCCACGCCTCCGAAACGTCGTTTGCGGTGCTCGGCCAGGAAGAGTCGTGCACCGGTGATCCGGCCAAACGCGCGGGCAATGAGTTCTTGTACCAGATGCAGGCGGCCCAAAACATCGCCACGCTCAACGGATACGGCATCAAGCGCATCATCACCGGTTGCCCCCACTGCTTCAATGCCCTCAAGAACGAATACCCAGAACTGGGCGGCACCTATGAGGTCCTCCACCACACGCAGTTCATCCGCGAGCTCATCGAAACGGGCAAATTGCGCATGAGCGGCGACACCCCGTTCAAAGGTCGGCGCATCACCTTCCACGATCCGTGCTACCTCGGGCGTTCGAACGGAGAGTACTTGGCGCCGCGCGAGGTCATCGCCAAACTCGACGCTGAACTGCTCGAAATGCGCCGCTGCAAGCAGAACGCCATGTGCTGCGGAGCGGGCGGAGCGCAAATGTTCAAGGAAGCCGAGTCAGGAGACCGCGAGGTGAACCACGCGCGCACCGACCAAGCCCTCGAGACCCAACCTGAAGTCATCGCCACCGGTTGCCCGTTTTGCAACACGATGATGACCGACGGTGTCAAAAACGCAGAACAAGAATCCAACGTCGTCGTCAAGGACATCGCTGAACTCATCGCTGAGGCAGCGGACCTACTCGACGCACCGACCCCCTAATCATACCCCATGTTACTAGAAGGAAAAGTGGCGATCATCACGGGCGCATCCCGTGGAATTGGAAAGGCCATCGCACAAGAATTCGTCAGCCAAGGCGCCAAGGTGGCCTTCACCTACCGTTCGTCGGAGGAGAAAGCACGCGCATTGGAAGCGGAGCTCACGTCAAACGGCGGAACCGTTCGCGGTTTTAAATCCGATGCCGCAGAAATGGACCAAGCGGAAGCGTTGGTCAGCGAAGTTGTCGAGGCCTTTGGCACCGTTGACATCGTCGTCAACAACGCCGGCATCACCGACGACACACTGTTGATGCGCATGAACGAAGAGCAGTGGGACCGCGTCATCAGTGTCAACCTGAAGTCGTGTTTTGCATTGACAAAAGCCGTCATGCGCACCATGCTCAAGGCCCGGGCCGGCAGCATCATCAATGTTAGCTCCGTGGTGGGCGTACAAGGAAACGCCGGCCAAGCGAATTATGCAGCTTCCAAAGCAGGCATCTTGGGCTTTACAAAATCCGTCGCCCTCGAATTGGGCTCACGCAACATCCGCTGCAACGCCATCGCTCCCGGTTTCATTGAAACCGAGATGACCGCCGCCTTGGACGAGGCCACCGTACAAGGCTGGCGCGACGCCATTCCGTTGAAGCGTGGCGGCCAACCCGAAGATGTGGCCCAGCTGTGCACCTTCCTCGCAAGTGACATGAGCTCGTACATCACGGGCCAGACCATTTGCATTGACGGCGGCATGATCACGGCATAAGCCTCCGCATGCCGTCCCTGCCGTTTCAAATCGATCTCCCAAGGGATTGGATCATTGAGGCCGAAGCGTGGCAATGGGTTGCCGTCATCGGCATGGCCGGTGCCATCGCCCTTGGCCTGTATGGATGGAATGCGGGGATTGCCAAGCGCTCCACCGGTCAAGGCCTCCCCGGTTGGGGACGATGGGCCCTGGGTTTGATGCGGTTCTGCACCCTCGGGATCATTGGGTTTCTTCTGTTGGAACCGCTGATTCAATCGGTGGCATACGACGAAGAAAAACCCGTCGCCATCGTGCTCGTCGATGAGAGCGCTTCCGTCTTGGCACGCACCGATGCCACAACCGCCGACACACTCAATGCCTGGTCCGACGCCTTGGTCCAAGATCTGAGCCAACGCGGGCTGGAAGTGGAACGCTACGGTTTTGCTGGCGAATTGCGGCCCATTGTAGAAGGTGACTCTGCTTTCAGCTGGGACGGCGCACAGACCAACCTGAATGCGGCCATCCGCACCCTCGCTCCTCGCATCGAAAACCGCAATGTGGCCGGCATCGTTCTGGCATCCGATGGGCTCATCAACCGCGGTGCCTCACCTGTTTACGGCGTGCAATGGCCGAACCTACCGGTGTGGACCGTTGGATTGGGCGATACCACCGCCGTGCGTGACCGGTGGATCAATACCGTGAACCACAATGCCGTGGCCTACCTCGGAAACGCCTTTCCGGTGCAAGCATTCGTGGAATCCCAAGGCATGGAAGGCCAAACGGGAAAACTGGACGTCATCCACAACGGCAGCATCTTCGCGAGTGAAACCTGGCGGACCACCGGCTCCTCCGAGCGCACCAAGTTGGAATTCATGCTCACCGCCGAAGCGACGGGACTGCAGAAATATACGCTGCGGGTGGCCCCTACCGAAGGCGAATACGATACCGGCAACAACCAACGAACGCTCTACATCGATGTCTTGGAAAGCCGACGGATCATCGCGTGCGTCGGGGCGGCAGCGCACCCCGATCTCGGCGCACTCCGAATGGCACTGGAGTCGTTGGAGTCCTATGACGTTCGGGCCTTTGACATCGCTTCCTTGCGTGATCCGAACGACCTGACCGACGTGCTGAACCAAGCCGATGTCGTCATCGCCCACAACTTATTTGGCAAGCGTTGGGTCGGCATGCAGTGGACCAAACTGCTGGCGATGAACGACCTGCCCGTGTGGTGGCTGGCCGCTGACGCATCCTCGTGGGAAGCGCTCCAAGGCGAAAACGACTTGGGCGTGCAGATGACGGCGTCGGGTGACTTGACCCAGACCCACCGGGCCCGATTGAATCCGGCATTCTCCGCCTTGGAGTGGCCCGAAGGCTTGGCTGAGGTCGTTCGCGAGTGGCCTCCTTTTTTCGGACCATTCGAGCAGGTGACGTGGTCGCCGGCCTGGTCAACCCTCGCCTACCGGCAGTTTGGGGATGTCGAAACCAACGATGCATTTTGGGGGTTGCGGGATGCTTCCAGCGGCTCCAAGCAAATCCTGAGCATTGGAGAAGGCCTGTGGCGTTGGCGCATGCGCAATTTTGCCCAATCCCAAAGCCATGAGCAGTTTGACACCTTCATTCAACGACAGGTGCAATTCCTTGCTGCCGAAGACACACGCAAACGGTTGGTGGTTCAAACCGAAAAACGCATCGGTGCGGACCAGCGCATGCAGTTCTCAGGACAGGCATTCGACGCTGCCTGGACGCCCATGCGCGATGCCACCATTGAATTGAAACTCACCGACGACGCCGGCCAAGTCTTCACCCGTACCATGCTCCCGGCGACACGCGGATACGCGGCAGACTTGGGGCGCATGCCGGCCGGCACGTACCGGTGGGAGGCCCTGAGCACGTTGGACGGCACCGTATTTGACGATGCGGGAATGATCATCGTCGAAGACGCGCAAATCGAACGCACCCACGCCGCAGCCGACCTGGACGTCTTAGCACAAGTCTCGCAGGCCACGGGCGGAACGTTCATCGGTCACTGGACGGCAACCGCGCCGTCCAAAGCAGGTGCCGCGCTGGCTTCCGAAGGCATCCCGTCGCCGATTCGCCATGAACAAACCCTGTTGAAGGATGCGATTGATTGGCGGTTTTGGTTGCTGCTGGCCCTCGCGCTGCTCACCATTGAGTGGATCCTTCGCCGCCGCAACCTCGGATATTAACGCCCTTTGGGTTGGGCACTCCCGGGGGCTTGCGTAATTTCGGGGCATGGCACAACAACCCAATCCCAAACTGACCCGACGCCTCCTCATTTTGACCTTGGCCTTCGGTCCCATCCTCATCCTGTGGGGATCCCTCACCGTCACCATTCCTTCCGGACACGCCGGTCTGCTCTTCCACACCTTCGGAGACGGCATCGACCCCGAAGAACAGCCGATGAATTCCGGCTTCCACTTCAAGGCCCCGTGGAATAAGGTCTATGAATACGAGATCCGACAGAAGGAGCGCCAGGAAAAACTGGAAGTGCTCAGCTCCAACCTCCTGAAAATCGAAATGGACATGACCGTGTTCTACCAACCGGACTTGAAAAACCTCGGCCTGCTCGAAATTGAGCGCGGCAAGAACTACGAGGAGAAGGTGGTCGTACCGGCCATGCGCTCGGTTTCACGTGAGGTCATTGCCAAGTACCTCCCCGAAGAATTCAACACGACACGCCGCGACGAGATCCAATCCGAAATCGATGAGCGCATGCGCGAAAAGCTCGGCGAAAACTACCTCCAGCTCAACGACGTATTGATTCGCAACATCCGCCTACCGCGTAAGTTGGAAGAAGCCATCGAACGCAAGCTCCAGCAAGAGCAAGAGTCACTTGAATACGAATTCCGCCTTGACAAAGCCGCCAAAGAAGCCGAGCGCATGCGCATCGAAGCCGAGGGCATCCGCGATTACCAAGAAATCGTTTCCCGTGGCATCAGCCAAGAGCTGCTCAAGTGGAAAGGCATCGAAGCGACCTCCGCTTTGGCCAATAGCCAAAACACAAAGGTGGTGGTCATCGGTTCTGCCAAAGACGGCTTGCCGTTGATTTTGGGCGACAACTGATCATCGCACGAATTCATCGCACGTTCCGATAACAAAAAACCCCGCCGAGTGGCGGGGTTTTTTCGTTGGTGAAGCTGATGCAATCAGGCTTCGACCCAAGTTCCTTTTTCCTTGGCCTGTGCAATCGCGGCCTTCAAGCCAATCTTATTGATTGTGCGCATAGCAGACGTCGAAACACGCAACGTAACATACGATCCGTCTTCGGCGTTGTAGAAACGCTTCTTCTGCAAGTTGGGGTAGAATGTGCGCTTGGTGCGACGCTTCGAGTGGGAAACGTTGTTTCCGACCATGACTTTCTTACCAGTTAGTTGACATACGCGGCTCATAGCTTAGCTTTTTTCGCACGGCAAAGAAACGAAAGAAATCCCTTGATTCCAACACCGCCACCCAACTTAATGCGTGTTTCGGGAGCGCGCTGTGCGGAGCACCCAGGCCAAACACTCCAGCACCGTGCGTTGGACGTTGCGACCGCGGTGGCGGCCGAGTTTCAAGCAACGCGCTTCGGTCCCTTCCGGCGTGGCCAAGGCAATCCAGATGGTGCCCACCGGTTTGTCGGGCGTGCCACCGCCGGGACCGGCGATTCCCGACGCCGCGAGGGCGTACGTGGTTCCCATGCGTTCGCGGGCACCCTCGGCCATCGCTGTCACCACCGATTCACTGACGGCGCCGTGCCGTTGGATGTCCGATGCATCCACGCCGAGGACATTGACCTTGACAGCATTGGCATACGCCACCACGGCGCCCTCAAACACCGCACTCGAACCGGCCACTGACGTCACGGCAGCAGCCATGGCGCCTCCGGTGCACGATTCCGCAGTCGTCAGCGTCTCTCCCCGTTGCGTCAGCAATTCAACCAACGCCGCCGCCACCGAGGTATCCCCATCGGCCACCACGTGCTCTCCAGCCAGGTTTAAAAACGCCTCCATCGCGGCGTCCACCCGCCGTTGGGCGGCTCCTTCATCGGTTGAAACCGCCGAGAGCCGCACCCGAACCTGACCCGGTGCAGGCAAATAGGCAATGCTCACCCCGTTTTGCGCCAAATCCTCTTCCCACTCGTGTACGATTTTGCTCAAATAGCTCTCACCAATGCCCTGCGTGAGCACCGTGCGGTGGTACCGGGTGGGAAGATCCCATTTGGACAGCACCCGCGGGAGCACCTCCTCTTCCACCAGCCCTTTCATTTCGTAGGGCACCCCGGGCATACTGATCACCACCTGCGATCGACCATCCTGCGGAGCATCAAACCACATGCCCATCGCCGTACCCCGCGGATTGGGCAGGACCGTGCACCCGTCTGGCAGCATCGCTTGGGCTTCATTCACCGGAAGCATGGGCAAGCCACGGCCGTGGAACCAAGCTGAAATACGCTGCAGCACCTCCTCGTTCATCCGCAGTTCCATCCCGAAGTAATTCGCCAGCGTCTGCTTGGTAATGTCATCCCGCGTCGGCCCCAAACCGCCCGTCATCAAAACCAAGTCCACGCGCGCACGCGCCTCATCCAAGGCGGCCACAATTTCTTCTGCGTCATCCGAAATCGACGTAATCCGATGCAACGCGATGCCATGCGTCGCGAACACCTCCCCCATCCAAGCGGAATTCGTATCCACCGTCTGGCCCAACAACAACTCGTCACCCACCGTGATCATTTCTGCTAGCATGCCGCGAAAATAGCATCCGAAATCGGGTACAAAAAAAGTCCCTCACCCGATGGGCAAGGGACTTTCTATCAAATGCTCTTTGCTTTATTGGATTGCCAAACGCACCACGGCTTGGTGATCGCCCTGGGCGATGTTCACCAAGTAGATGCCCGGTGCCCAGTCGCTGGTCTCGATGCGCTCCACCAATGCAGACGTCTGCATGGAGAAAACGCGCTTCCCGGTCATGCTCCACACATCAATCTGGTGCGCGCCCGGGCGGTTGATGACCAATTCCACCTGGTCGTCTGCAGGGTTGGGATACAATGCGATGTCGTTCAAATCGATGGGCTCGGCAACGCCTACCCAATCTTCGTATTCCAATTCGATGCAGTCGCCCAAATCCTCAACCGGAACGCGCAAGTGAACGATGTCATTGATGTCTGCTGGATCTTCGTCACCACGGACGTGCAAACCAGGCTCAAAATCGCGCTGGTAAATGATCTCCAACTGGCCGTTGACGACGTCCGGTGCGATGGATCCGAATACCGCTTCGTAGCCGTCGAAATCTTCGTCCGGAGTCAAATCACAGGCTTCGTCGGCGTTCCACGTCATGCCGCCATCGGTGGAATGCACCAAGAATTGGTGGCGGTAGTTCTGCGCACCGGTGGAGAAGCTTTCCATGATGGCCGAGTATGTGACGTACAGGTTGCCGGCGGCGTCTGATCCAATCGATGGGAACCCTGCGCAACCGACGTAGTACAATGCGATTTCGTCAAAGTCCAATGTTCCGCTCTCGTCGTAGTCGAACGAGTAGCCGATGATTTGAGCGCTGTCCGCCCCCATGGATTCGTTCCAGTACGCCAATCCGTTGGTTCCTGGGAAGTAGCTCGTGGTACCGTCAATGGTGTCCGCGTCCATGTAGTACATGCTGCCGTAAGAAACGTGCACCTGGCCGTACGTATCGATGTGGACGTCGCCGGCGCCGTCGGTGTTGAAGTACTCTTGGAAGAGGCCGTCTCCGTTGTAGTCCTCAGCGAATTCCTCGCCTTCTGGCAATCCCATGTCGGCAACGTACAGGTCGACGGGGAAGTCGATCAACAGCTGCTTTTCCCACGTGTCGCCGTTGTCTTGGGAAATCATGACAAAGGAATCCGCAAAATCATTGAATGCGGCAAACGCTACGGTATTGCCACGGGCGTGGATCGCGTAGGTATCGCCGCTGAAGGCCGCAAAGTTGGAACTATCCAGATCAGCAAAGCTGTAGTCGATGACGTCCCAGGTGTCTCCGCCGTCTTGCGAACGGTAGTAGAGCATCGCACCGTCTTGGCCGTTGTGAACCAAACCGCCATTGGCCGTTGGGGTCGTAACGCAAATGACGTGCAAGCTGTTGCCGTCCTCACCGCCGGCCGCCATACGGGGCCACAACTTACCTACAGCGAGGTCGCTGGGAATGGAGGCTTCGCTCCAAGCACCAGCACCGGCGTCACGCCACGCCATGTGGAGCGGTGTATCGATGCCGGGGTGGCTGACAATCACCTCACGACCACTCGCGGTATGCACGATGGACGGCCATCCGATGCGGACGGACTCCACACGTTCGTAGGCGATTTCGCCCCAAGCGGTGCCGTCGTAGAAGTTGTAACCAGTTCCACGGTCGCTGAATGGGGTCAATTCAAGGCTCATGGTCCAAGCGGCAGAGACCGCATCTGCTCCACCGGCCATGCGGTCATCAATGGCCGCGTTTGACTGAAGGTCGTATTGGGTGTAGCCGATGACTTGACGCTGAATGACCAGGTCGCGGTTTTGGACGTGTTCGATGTCCGTGTCCGATTGGCCCTGCAACGGTTGCTGCGGACGGTCCGAGAAGTCGGCAATCGCATGGGTTGGCATGGACGCGGCCACACGCAGTGCTGGCGTGAGCTGGGGCACATCTTCCAACAGGGATTGGCCTCCGGATTGTAGGGATTGTGCAAATCCAGTGAGGGCGATTGCTCCCACCATCAAGAAAACGAGGGTAAAATGCTTCATTTGGGTTGGTTTTGAGGCGAAAAAGTACCCCAAAGAACCCAAAATGTCCAATTCTTACGCCAATACTTGTGGTCAGGCGTTCGGGAAACGCGCCAGTACCGTCTCACGTCCCGTCACTGCCTCTTCCAATTCCACGCAGATTTCGCTTCCAACAGGCAGGAACACGTCGATGCGGGAACCGAATTTGATGAAACCCACCTCATCCCCCTGGGCGAGGATTTGACCTTCATTCATGTAGTGGCAAATGCGCCGGGCCACGGCGCCGGCAATTTGACGGAACAACACAGTGCCCCGCTCCCCTTCAATGACATGCGTGGTGCGTTCGTTTTCGGTGCTGCTCTTTGGGTGCCAAGCCACGAGGTACTTCCCGGGGTGGTAGCGTGCAGTTTTGACGGTTCCGGCGATGGGCGACCATTGTGCATGCACATTCAACGGGCTCATGAAGATGCTCACTTGAATGCGCTCGTCGTTGAACCACTCCGGCTCGTGCACTTTTTCGATGACAACAACCTTGCCGTCGCTGGGCGCGAGGATTTCCTGTGGATCCAGGGTTCCAATTTGCCGCGTGGGCATGCGAAAAAAGTTCACCACCAAGGCGAGCACCACGGTTACCCCCACACAAACGAGGTAAAAGGCCCATTCCGGCAACCACGTGTGTGCGGCCGCAACAAGGCCTGAACCGAGCACCAAAACAAGGACCAACGTGGCAACGCCTTCTCTGTGAAACGTCATGGCAAAATGGCTTTCAATGCAAATTCGAAAGGCAGCAAAGATAACAGGACGAAGTACACCGGCGCCGTCAATACAAAACCGTCAAACCGGTCCATCACGCCGCCGTGGCCCGGCATAATCGCCCCGGAATCCTTGAGGCCGTTGCGGCGTTTCCAGCTGCTTTCCAAGAGATCTCCCGCAGTGCCAAGCACGGCGATCAACGGCCCCACCCAGAGCAATGCTGCGCCCCACAGGAAATACGCCACTACAGCCGCCCAGGCTGCACCGCCGATCAGGCCTTCCCACGACTTACCCGGCGAAACGCTGGGCATGAGCTTGTGCCTGCCCAACGGTTTGCCGACGAAATACGCGCCCGAGTCTGCCGCCCAAATCGTGAAAACAAGGCTCAATAAAACCGAAGGCTCGTACGCACCGGAATTTTGCCAAGGCAGCCCAATCACGATGCACATCCACAACGCCACTAACGCTGCAAAGCCCCAGAACGTGGCGAGCGACGTGCGCCTCGACCCCATTTTGAATTCACGCACCGCCATGATGGACACGAAGGCCCACAGCAACGCGTTGGTCCAAGGGCTGTAGTACACCAGCCCAATCACCAGCGCACCAAATACGGCGCCGGAGAGGCTGCGAACGAGGGTCTCATTCATGGCACAATGTTACGAATCCGAACCGAGGGATGCACCAGCAATCAGCGATTCGGCGCGGGCAGCATCCTCTTCCTGAACGAGCAACTCCACAAAACCAAACAGGTAACTGCTGTCGCGTTTGTTCAAGACAACGGCAGGGATGCCATGCTCTTCCAGCACCGCTCGGCGCAGTTCAACCGCAGGGGGAAAACCGTCGGAGTAGACGACCGTCCAGCCATTCATTCGGCCGCGCTTTCAGGAGCGCTATCGGGGGCGTCTCCGGGGTCTTCCGCCGACGTCTTTTCCGCTTCGGGAGCAGCGGCGGCCTCCGGACTCTGAAGCGCCGTTTCCGGCTTCTGGAATGGGCGTGCACCGAGGATGCGTTCTACGTCTTCCCGGAAAATGACTTCGTTGGTCAACAGGGAATCGGCCAACGCGCTGAGTTTGTCAAAATTGGACTGGAGGATTTCCTTGGCTCGGTTGTAGGCACCGTCGATGATTTTGCCTACCTCCTCGTCGATGATGCGCGAGGTCTCTTCGGAATACGGCTTGGTGAACATCTGATCGCCCCGGCTATCGTAGTAGCTGCGGTTGCCAATGCGTTCGTTCAGGCCGTAGATCGATACCATGGCGTAGGCTTGCTTGGTCACCTTTTCGAGGTCACTCAACGCGCCCGTCGAAATTTTGTTGAAGACCAAATCTTCTGCCGCGCGCCCGCCCAGTGCCGCACACATCTCATCGAGCATTTGCTCCGTGGTGGTGATTTGGCGCTCTTCCGGCAAATACCAGGCTGCACCAAGCGACTGCCCACGTGGAACAATGCTCACTTTGACCAACGGAGAGGCGAATTCGACCAGCCAACTGACCACGGCGTGGCCGGCTTCGTGGAAGGCAATGGTGCGCTTTTCTTCGTCCGAGATGATCTTGGTGCGCTTCTCCAAGCCGCCGATGATGCGGTCCACCGCATCCAAAAAGTCCTGGTGAATCACCTGATCACGGCCCTTCCGTGCCGCATACAGTGCCGCTTCATTGCACACATTGGCAATGTCCGCCCCACTGAAACCCGGGGTTTGGCGCGAGAGGAAATCCACATCGATGCTGTCGTCCACTTTGATGGGGCGCAAATGCACTTCAAAAATGGCCCTGCGCTCGGTCAGGTCCGGCATGTCCACGTAAATCTGGCGGTCAAAACGTCCGGCACGCATGAGGGCCTTATCCAAAATATCCGCACGGTTGGTCGCCGCGAGGATGATGACACCGCTGTTGGTGCCGAAGCCGTCCATCTCGGTGAGGAGCTGGTTGAGGGTGTTTTCCCGTTCGTCGTTTGACCCCATGCTCGCGTTCTTCCCGCGGGCCCGGCCAATGGCATCGATCTCATCAATGAAAACAATGGCGGGCGCCTTCTCCTTCGCTTGCTTGAACAAATCGCGCACCCGTGACGCGCCGACCCCGACGAACATTTCGACGAAATCCGATCCGCTCAACGAGAAAAACGGCACCTGCGCCTCGCCGGCAACGGCCTTCGCAAGCAACGTTTTACCGGTACCGGGAGGGCCCACAAGCAACGCGCCCTTGGGAATCTTGGCGCCGAGGTTGGTGTACTTTTCCGGTGCCTTGAGGAAGGCCACAATTTCTTCGAGCTCTTCTTTGGCTCCGTCCAATCCGGCCACGTCGCCGAAGTTGACATCCGTGCCTTTGCCTTTCTCAAACAACTGCGCCTTGGATTTGCCAATGTTGAAGATTTGGCCACCACCGCCGCCGCCGCCGCCGAGGCGCCGCATCAACAGGACCCACACCCCAATCATCAGCGCGAAGAAAACGACGTACGTCAGCATTTGCTGTCCCCACTCGTTGACCGGCTCGTAGACATAGGTGAAGTCGTACGACTCGGACATGGTCTTCAGGTCTTCGAGGTACGCGTCTCCCGCAGGAACGTTCAACCAGTAGTCAGCTCCCTGGTACACGGTTTTTAGCAAGCCTTCTTCCTCTTGCCCTTCTTCCAACGACTGGCGCACTTCGTCTTTGAGGTAAACGCTGGCGCGCTGCCCATCAAAGACCAGGCGCTTCACCTGCCCGTCTTCAATTTTTTGCTTGAATTCCGACCACTGGATCTCCCGGCCACCCTCGCTGGTATTGAGCATGAGCATGGCCAATAGCATGACGCCAATGACCCCGTAAATCCAATAGAAATTCATGGAGGGCTTGTTGCCTCCTCCGCTGTTTGACGGTTGTCGTTTCTGGTCTTCCATGCTCTAACTCAAACTTCTTCGAGGGTCTCAATGTTCGCGTCTCCCCACAATTCTTCGAGGGCATAACGCTGGCGCGCTTCCTCGTGAAACACGTGCACGACGATGTCACTGTAATCGAGGATGGCCCATTCGCCATTCCGCAGGCCTTGCTTGCCCCACGGTTTTTCATCCAATTGCGTCGCGGTCTCCTTTTCCACGGAAGACGCCAATGCTTCTACCTGCGTTTTGCTCATTCCGTGGACCACCACAAACCACCCGGCTACAGCATGGGTGATTTCCCGCAAATCCAAAATGGTAATCTCTTTTCCTTTCACTTCCTGCAAGCCGTGGATGACGGCGTTCAGCAAGGGAGGGTGTTGTGCCAACGAAAGGTTACTCATTCACTCTGTTTCAAACCGAAAGATACGATGATGCGGTGGTACGGTGATGCGGCTGAAAGCGAAAACATGCCAACTTTGCGCCGGACATTCCACCCCATGCAACGCACACGCATCCACCTCGAACAAACCGAAAGCACCAATGATGTCGCAAGCCAATGGCTCAAGACGGCCTCACCGGGTGAAGTCTTGACGGTTTGGACATCCAATCAAACGAGGGGACGCGGTCAACGGGGCAAAGCGTGGGACCAGTCCCCAGGCCTTGACCTCGCATGGACAGCGGCAGTCAAATGGCCCGCCGACGCTCCGCAACGGGACCCCGTGGTGCTGAACAAGGCCGTGACCGCCAGCATTCGCCGTGCCCTTTCCAGCCTGCTCAGTGATTCCCCCAGTGTGCGCACGGTAGGCATCAAATGGCCCAATGACATCGTGATCCAAAACGAAACTGGCCGTTGGTTGAAATGCGCCGGAATCCTCATCGAAAACGCATGGCGCGGTACTACGTGGGATGGGCTTTTGGTCGGGGTTGGCGTGAACGTAAATTCAACGCACATAGAAGAACCACGCCGTTGTGCATTGAGGGAGTTCACGGCGGCTCCACTGCCAATCGCAAACGTCGAAGCGCACTTGGCGCAGCACGTGTTGGACGCCATTGAGGCACAAGATGCACCGTCGGATTACGATGCACACCTCGTCGGGCGCGGCCAAACGGAGCAGTTCAGTTTCGAGGGGCAGTCCGGCGCTGGCACCGTGAAAGCGGTCAATGCCGATGGTGCACTGGAGATGGAGTGGACACCCGAGGGCGGGCGGCCCCGCATCCTCACCGTGGACCGTTCCGATGCGTTGACGTGGGATTGGTTGTGGAAGTAATCCTGCCCGAGTGGCGTCACGCTACGGGGAACACCTTTTCCGCTGCAGCTGCCATGCCTTGGAAGATGCTTTGCAACGGTTTTTCCGCCATCATTTTCATGAACGGGTTGAGGTCGGCGTCGCACTGAATGTGGACGTTGCTGACCTCATCGCCCTGGGGTTCAATGACCACATCGAGCGTGAAACGAATGGGGGTGCCTTTCTGGGAGGCGTACCGAACGATGCGGTTGGCCTCGCCCTCAACGCGCTTCAGCACCACCGCAAAGCCACCGGTAACCTTGAAGGAACAGGTGTCGCCTTCGGCGGAAAATTCAGAAACATGTTCCGCTGGGAGCAAGGGTTCGAGGTTGCTCGGCGTGCTGAGGTATTCATGCAGAAATGCAGCCGAGCGGCCACACGATATGACAGGACTTTCAATGAGCATGGGATCGGTTATTTCGATTCGAAGGCGTCGCTCCAGGCCACCGGATCGCTGTTCCAGGCGTCGAGCAACGAGCGCTGATCATCGTTGAGGTAGCCTTCCACCAACGCTTGGTCCAACATGGTCGGGTAATCGGTGAGGGTGAGCCACTTGCACGGAGACGCTTCAAACGCCGCTTGTGCCACAGGAAGGCCGTAAGTGAAAATGGCAATCAGCCCTTTGACTTCGACACCCGCCTCACGCAGGGTATCGACCGCTTTCAAGCTGCTTTGCCCGGTGGAGATCAAATCCTCGATGACAACGACGTTGGAAAGCACGCTGAGGTCACCTTCGATGGCGTTGCCGAGGCCGTGTGCTTTGGCTTTGGACCGCACGTAAATGAATGGAAGGCCCAACTCCTGGGCTACCAATGCGCCGAGCGCAATGCCCCCTGTTGCCACACCGGCGATCCCATCCACTTTGCCGTACTCCTTTTCGATAGCTTCAACCGTCAATTGCCGCACGAACGTGCGCACAGCCGGGTGGCTCAGCACCTTTCGGTTGTCGCAATAAATGGGCGACTTGCGTCCGCTTGCCCACGTAAACGGCTCATTTGGACTGAGTTGAATTGCCTTGATTCGCAAAAGGAATTCTGCAACTTTTCGCCTACTTTCAACGGACAAAACCATGGCACGAATGTATGAAGTTTACATCATGAACCGGCCGGTGTTTTTTCAAGAAAATACCCCCACCGATGCGCATTCGCTTGTCATCCGCGAACCGGACAAATCCACCCTTGACGCGCTGCCGAATCTCATCCGACAACACCCGGATTTGAATGGCATCGTGCTCCTGTCCTCCAACCCCGAAGCGCTGTGGATGAGTTTCTGCTATGGCTACCGCGAAGTCCTCGCCGCCGGCTGTGTGGTGCGCAACCGAGAAGGTGCCTACCTCTGGATTGAACGCAATGGAAAATGGGACCTTGCCAAAGGCAAAGTGGAGCCGGACGAAAAAATTGAAGACGCTGCTGTGCGTGAAGTGGAAGAAGAGACCGGCATCGGCCAGCTGACGTTGACCGGGGACTTGGGCAAGACCTACCACACCTATGAAGAAAACGGCGTTCCGATCCTGAAAATCACCTTTTGGTTCTTGGCGGAGCATGCAGGTGGGAACACGCCCGGCGCTCCCCAGACCATCGAGGGCATTACCGGGGTGCATTGGCTCCCCGCACCTCTTCCAGCGGCCGTGCGAAACGGCGCCTACCCCAGCATCTTGGCCCTGATGGACCGCGCTACTGCGAAGGCTTCCAAGGGCTGACCGAACAATCAGCGCGGCAAAACCACCTGCAGCCGGCGTTGCAACCCTTCACTCGGCAAGGGCATGTTGAGGCCGGCGATCTTGCCATCCTCATCCAAGACTACAACTTGCGGCACCACCGCCAAACCCAGCGTTTCCATGACGCGCGGGGTGTTGCCAACCCAGCCCACCGTTTCGTCCAAGGTGCGACGGCCGGACAGGGTTTGCCGCCAGTTCGTTTCATTTTCATCGAGGGACAGCACCACCCAGCATACGTCTCGGCGGTCCATGTTTTCAGCAACCTGTGAAAACACCTCGCGCTCGCGTGCGGCCAAGCCAGAGCCGTTCTTCAGAGCCAAAATAACCGTCCAGGGCTGCCGGCATTGCTCCCCCATGCTGCTCAAATCACCATTGGGAAGGGTCCAGGGCAGGTCGCCAACAGCGTATCCGATCCGTCCGATTTTGCGGTCATCCCCCAAGGCGCGGTACGCCGTGACCAACGGCGCAGGAAACGCAAACGTCTCCCACACGGAACGAACGAGCGCATCCGGTTGGTCAATGGCTTTGTCCAGCCAAGCGGCCGCCATTTCGGCGCGGTCCACGTCCTTCCACCGACCGCCCATGGCCGAAGCCAACGAATCGATGTTGGCCGTAAAAACGGCCTCGTTCAATTTCGCCCAATCCACCTGGCGCTCCAACCACCATCCTCCGTACACCGCACGCCAGCCTGAGTAGGCTCCTGGAGATGCCAAACGACTCGCCCACGTCCGCTCTGGATTGCCCATGCTGCTCGCATTCCACAGGGAATCCAAGACAACGCGGGATCGGCCCAGCCCCACCGCTTCATTCAACTTGATTTGCCAAGCCAAATCGCACTCCCACTCGGTCGCGCAACCATTGACCGCCCGAGACCATTGGGATTCAAACGATGCCTCCAGCTCGGCGTTCAGCCTCACGAGGGAATCCCGCTGCTGCACATCCACCCCGTTGGTGCGCAATACGAGGAATTCAGCCCGCAAACGATTGGCCCGGCGCTGAAGGTCGACCAAGGAGTCCATCCATTGTGTCGGGTGCTCACCTGTCCATGCAGAGCGGCCCGGGCTACCCAGTAAGCGGCGCGCCGTGGAGCCACCTGCAGTTAGGTGCAACGACGACGGTTCGTCCGGTCGGACCCAAACCATCCACGACCACGGGGGTGCGACCAATTCGAAGAGCCCTTCTTCAGCAGGGGCATTCCACCGGAAATCGCCTGCCTCGTCCACCAAAATTTCTTCCACCCACGTCCCCAGCTGCAATGCCGGGTAATCAATCCGCTTCACGTGAATCAAACTCGGCGACGCGTCCTCCACCTGGAGGGTGCCTTCGATAATTGATTGGGCCAACGCGGTTTGGGCCACGAGCAACGCGCCGCACGCGGCGATGATGAACATGAAGTGCGCGCGGTTACGCATCCGGAAAAGCGAGGTCATCGGGAACAAACGCCGACGCGTCTCCCCCGTTCTTGAGGATTTCACGGACCACATTGGAGTGAATGTGGGCAAACTCAGGGTCGGTAAACAGGATGACTGTCTCCAGCGAAGGGTGCAACACTTTGGTCATCTGAGCAATGGTGCGCTCGTACTCAAAGTCGCCGCCATTGCGCACCCCGCGCAACAGCCAATGCGCATCGTTGGCACGGCAGAAATCCGCGGTCAGCCCTTCAAACGATGCGACGCGCACGTGGGGGAAGCGCGCGCAGACAGACTCGAGCCAAGCCATTCGCTGCTCCAATGAGAACATGGAACGCTTCGCAGAATTGACCCCAACGGCGACGATGACTTCATCGAAAAGGGACACCGACCGCTCGAGGATGTTCAGGTGCCCGCGTGTGATGGGGTCAAACGACCCGGGGAATACTGCTCGTTTCATCGTTCCTTGCATTTTCAAGTCGTGAACAAACTAAAATGGACGTGACCGTACTTTCGGGTTTCCACATAATGCGCACAGCCCGACACATCGGTTCGTTCTCCGTGCTCCAAGATAAACCAGCCGCCGGGCACCAACAAAGAACCGCCTAAAACCCGCTCGGGCAATTCGGGCAATTCGGGCAAATCATAGGGTGGGTCGGCAAAAATCAAATCATACTGGGTCAATGACCGATCAATGAATTGCAGGGCATTGCCCCGAACCACCGACCAATCGTCAATGTCCCAATCCCGGGCCAGCATCGACATGCCGCGAACGGCCTTGGGGTCGCTTTCTACCGACGTCACTGAACCGCAGTCCCGGCTCAGAAATTCCAACGCCACCATTCCGGTGCCGCCAAACAGTTCCAAAACGTGCAATCCCTCGAGGTCTACCCGGGCATTGAGCAGGTTGAACAAGCCCTCGCGACCGAAATCGGTCGTCGGGCGGCCTTTGAACCCCTTCGCCACCTTGGGCCTTCGCCCCTTCCATTTGCCTCCTGTAATCCTCATTTGGCCAAATGCATCAAAAGGCCCGACTCGCCCAGCTCCGCATGCGCGGACGCCAATTCGACGGCCTCAAAGAATCGCTTGAATTGATGGACGATGGGAGCCTCTTCGGTGATGCCGCCGGAGAAAACAACGCGGCATTGAGCGGCTGTCGGGTCCACATCCTCCCGGTGAAATGAATTCACCACGTGGTACAGGATGCCATCGCCAGCCACGTCTTCCGTGACGGAACACCAACGCAATCCACTGGCATCAAACCGCATCATCAAAGCGCGGCCATCGGCCACGTCCACGTGCACCGTATGTGTCGATGCAGCGGCACGGGCCGCGTTCATGCCGGATTCAATCGCCGCCAACGTCGACGACGTCCACTGCCCGAGTGGGAAGGCCTTCAAAAAGAGGTCTTCGCTACCGAAGTGTCCAGATTCGATCAAGGCCATGCCTTCACCGAGCCGGTCGGATAAGAACGTTCGGCTGATCGACGTGTGGTCTTGCGGGCCGTGTTGCAGCCCCAGCACGTGCGTCTCGATGCCTTCAGCCACAGCGGCGGGCATCAGTGAGCACACCGGGCGGAGCAAACTCAACTTGACCGCAGCAGCACCAGAAAAACGATGCGAAAGTTCCGTAAGTGAACCGATTTCTGCATCCACGCCGTGGTCAGCAATGCCATTGCTGTCCAGGGCAATCCAATGCACGCATTCACCATCCCAGCCAATCAGCAGGGTGCCATCGAATGCGTTGGGATCAGTTGCGCCAGTTACCATCGGTGTGTGCTTCCGTCAGGGAGCCAAACCGCAAGGTATCTTTTTTTACTTTCTCCCGGCCAAATGGCGTGGGGTCCTTGACCAAGACCGTGGAGAGGGTCAAACCACCCGACTCGACGCTGTCGGTCTCGAGCAAAAAGCGCTCACCAGTCAGCGGGTTGAACCACAGGCTGTCCACCGACACGCGTGGCAATCGCTTGGCTGCTCGGATTTCCGGTTCGAAGTTCTCCGCATAGAAAGAGGTGTAAATGACGTCGCGGACCTTGTAGGTGGTGCTGTCCGATGAGATGAGGTCGAGGAAGGCGTCCTCCGTCGTGCCCAACTCTTCAGCCTTGGGGCCGAGTTCTTCGCGCGTCAGCACCAACCCCATTTCTCGGCTCTTGTCTTCGGGCAAAGTGTCGTTGAATGACCCCATGTTGAAGCTCACCGGGATGACTTCTTCGTACAAGAACGTCTGGAGCGAGTCAAAGTCGTTGCAGTAGATGCCATAGATGTCGTGGTACGCATCCTGCGCATCGCGGATGTCCTTCAATGCTTGGACCGTCTCGGAGTCGATGCGCGCCTTCAGCTCGCGGAATTCGATTTCCTCGTCCACGCTGTGAAACACTTCGTATCCCAACCACAGGGCGGAGACGGTACCCACAGCCATCATGATGCGGTAGTGCTTGCTATTCAAGCGCTCCAACACCATCGGCATGGCCAACACCGCAACGGCGATCAGGGCCAATGAAGCCAGAAGCATAGCGGTAGGTTGGCTTTCCAATTTATCGCCGCTCAGGTACTTGATTAAGAAGCTCAAACCTGCGAAAAACAGGAAAATCGAGACAACGTACTTGTTGATTTCTTTGAAGAAGGTATCCATCGAATTTCATTCAAGGGGCGTCGGCGCGTTGCGCTTCTGCCGTGTAAACCGGATGCGAATCTACGACGATTCCCGACGTCCTCAAATTCCACAGGTGAGGAAGTTTCTTTCGTTGGAACACCCCCGCCACCTACCTTCGCTTTTATGGTTGAATCCACCGCTCAAATCGAGGCGTTTGTCGACAGCATGGCGCGGCATTTCCCCCACGCGCCGACCGACGGCCAAGGGCGGTTGATTCATGCATTGGCTCGGTTCCATTTCAGCACCCAACCACGGTGTGCCATCATGATCCGCGGGTATGCAGGCACCGGTAAAACCACGAGCGTTGGGGCCTTGGTGCGCGTGCTTCGTGAATACGGGCAGCGCCCTGTGTTGCTGGCTCCCACCGGACGCGCAGCCAAGGTCATGCAATCGTACGCCCACCTGTATGCTTCGACCATCCACCGACTCATTTACCGCACCAAGCGCAGCGGCGACGGCAATCCCGCGTTCGGGCTCGCGACCAATACCCGGGAAAACACGGTTTTCATCGTGGACGAAGCCTCGATGATCGGGGAAGGGCGCGCGCGGAGCGACGGCGGCGGCATGCAGTACCGAAGCCTGCTCGATGACCTGATGGAATTCGTGTTCAGCGGCGAGGGATGTCGGCTCGTATTGGTCGGCGACGACGCGCAATTGCCACCGGTGGGTGAATCCGAAAGCCCGGCTTTGAACGAAAACCAGATGCGCCGCGATTTCGCTTTGACCGTGGCCACCGTGCGCCTGACCGACGTGGTGCGGCAGGAAATGGACAGCGGCATCCTCTTCAATGCACACCGCTTGCGCCTGCAAATCGAGGCGGGAGAAGCGCGTTGGCCGCAATTCAAGATCGACGGCATGAGCGACATCCGGCGGATCAACGGCTACGACCTGCAGGAATACATCGAAACGGCGTTTGACCGGCACGGGGAGGACAACGTCGGCATCATCACCCGGTCCAACAAGCGCGCCCAGGCGTTCAACCAGCAGATTCGCCACCGCATCCTATGGCGCGAGGAAAGCCTCGAAGCCGGCGACCGGTTGATGGTCGTCAAAAACAACTACCACTGGCTCGCTTCGGTGGACACCGTGCCTACCACGCTCCTGGCCAACGGCGATGTGGTGGTGGTGACCAAAGTACTCAAGCGCTTCGAACGCTACGGTGTGCAATTCGCTCGCGTCGAGGTGGAGTTCGCTGATGCCGCCGATTGGGGTGTTTTCGAGGTAACCGTCAACCTCAGCATTCTCGAATCCGACCTGCCGTCCATCCCTTACGCCGACGTGCAGATCCTGCAAGAGGCGATTGCAGCAGACTACATTCATTTGGGCTCCAAATCCGCCATCCTCAAGGCCGTCAAAGCCGACGAATGCTTTCAAGCCCTGCAAGTTAAATTTGCCTGGTCGCTTACCTGCCACAAGGCTCAAGGCGGCCAATGGCAATCCGTCATCATCGACCCCGGCTACGTCACAGAAGACACGCTGAACACCGAATGGCTCCGGTGGCTCTACACGGCTTTTACCCGGGCGCAAACGGAATTGGCCCTGCTGAATTTCTCCGACGATTTTTTTGAATAAAAAAAGCCTCCGCGGTGGGAGGCTTTTCAATGGGGTGTGATGGTGCTTATGCGAGCTCGCGGGCGCTGAAGTAAAATGCGCCTTCGATGGCTGCATTCTCGTCGCTGTCCGAACCGTGCACGGCATTGGCTGCAATGCTCTCGGCGAAATCGGCGCGGATCGTTCCAGGCGCTGCTTCGGCCGGGTTAGTGGCACCAATCAGCTGCCGAAAGTCCGCCACTGCGTTGTCCTTTTCGAGGATGGCTGCAACGATGGGGCCGCTGCTCATGTACTCCGTCAATTCACCGAAGAATGGGCGTTCGGCGTGAACGGCGTAGAATGCTTTGGCATCGTCAATGCTCAATTGCGTCCACTTCATCGCCTTGATGGAGAATCCAGCTCCGATGATGCGGTCGATGATCTTGCCTGTGTGGCCCGCGCCAGTGGCATCGGGCTTGATCATGGTGAATGTGCGGTTTGTAGCCATGGTATCAGTTTGTTTTGCGATGCAAAAGTACTCCGCAATTCTTTATTCGATGTGATTTGGTAAATCTACCGCATTGAATTGCCTTCACGGCACCCGCCAGCCCTCGGCCTATTGTATCTTCGCGGCATGAAGTTGACCGTCCCTCAGAGTTCCGCGCAAGCGATGGAAATGGAGAATGCGCACGGCGCACACAATTACCACCCCCTACCGGTTGTTTTGGACCGCGGCGAAGGGGTGCACGTGTGGGACATCGAGGGCAAGCAGTACTTCGACTTCCTCAGCGCGTACTCGGCTGTCAACCAAGGCCATTGCCACCCCCGCATAATTCGTGCGCTCACTGAACAAGCGAAAACCTTAACCTTGACGTCTAGAGCCTTCTACAATAGTTCCTTAGGCCCTTATGAAAAATTCATCACAAATCTCTTTGGATACGACAAGGTCCTTCCTATGAATACAGGAGTCGAGGGAGGTGAAACATCCAATAAATTGGCCCGGAAATGGGGTTACATGAAAAAAGGTATCCCAGAAAACCAAGCCCGGATTATTTTTGCAAATGGAAATTTTTGGGGACGCACATTGGCTGCAATTTCCAGTTCTGATGACCCTTTGTCATATTCAGGATTCGGTCCTTACATGCCCGGGTATAGTCTAATTCCATATAACGATTTGGAAGCCCTTGAGGCAGAATTGACTGACCCAAACGTTTGCGCATTCATGGTCGAGCCAATTCAAGGGGAAGCAGGTGTAGTAGTTCCGGACCAAGGTTATCTCGCTGGCGTCCGTAGACTCTGCACGAAGCACAACGTCTTGTTCATAGCTGACGAGGTGCAGACAGGAATCGGACGAACCGGTAAATTATTGGCCACAGATTACGAAGACGCTCGCCCCGACATTTTAGTCCTCGGCAAGGCCCTATCAGGTGGCGTTTTTCCGGTTTCTGCAGTTCTCGCAGACGATGAAGTCATGTTATGCATTGGACCAGGAGAACACGGAAGTACATTTGGCGGAAATCCATTAGCCTGTCACGTAGCGAAAGCCGCTTTAGAGGTGATTGTCGAAGAAAATCTAGCCGATAACGCACTGCGCCTAGGTGATCGATTTAGAGCTGCCATGCGCGACTTGATTGCAGAATCCGATTTGCTCACCCTCGTGCGCGGTAAAGGGTTGCTCAACGCTGTGGTTATCAACGATACCCCGAACAGTTCGACGGCTTGGGACCTGTGCGTGGCCTTGAAAGAGAACGGACTACTAGCCAAACCCACCCACGGCAACATCATTCGTTTTGCCCCTCCACTGGTCTTGACGCGCGAGCAACTGGATGAGTGCATCGCCATCATCCGCAAGACTGTCCTGGATTTTAAGAAAGCCTAATTACAGCCAGCCGTGGCTGGCCATCCACTCGTCGTTGTAGACCTTTCCGACGTAACGTGAACCGTGGTCGTGGAACAAGCACACCACGAGGTCGGTGGGCTTAAGTCGGTCCTTGAGCTGGCGCAAGCCTTGGAAGGTGCTTCCACAGCTGTACCCGAGGAATAGGCCTTCCTTCCGGGAGAGTTCCCGTGCCGCCAACGCTCCGTCTTTATCTGTGACCTTTTCGAAGTGGTCGATGGTGTCGAAATTCACGTTCTCTGGGAGGATGTCCTCGCCCACGCCTTCGGTGATGTACGGATAGATTTCGTTCTCGTCGAACTCGCCGGTTTCGTGGTACTTCTTCAAAACGCTGCCGTACGAGTCGATGCCCCAAATCTGCACGTCAGGGTTTTGCTCCTTGAGGTAGCGCCCGGTCCCACTGATGGTGCCGCCGGTGCCTACGCCCACAATAAAGTGGGTGATGCGCCCTTCAGTTTGTTCCCAAATTTCTGGACCGGTGGAAGCATAATGCGCTTCTTGGTTGGACAGGTTGTCGTATTGATTGCACCAGAAACTATTCGGGTCCGCTTCCTGGCAGCGCTTCGCCACGCTGTAGTAACTGTCCGGATGGTCTGCTTCGACGTTGGTCGGGCAGACATGCACCTCCGCTCCCATCGCTTTGAGGATGTCGATCTTTTCTTTCGACTGCTTATCGCTCATGGTGCAAATGAGCTTGTATCCCTTCACCGCACACGCCAACGCCAATCCCATGCCGGTGTTTCCACTGGTGCACTCGATGACGGTACCGCCCGGCTTGAGGAGCCCTTGCTTTTCGGCATCTTCCACCATGCGCAAAGCCATGCGGTCCTTGACGCTGTGGCCCGGGTTGAAATACTCCACCTTCGCGTAGACCGGACAGGGAAATCCGTCGACGATATTTTGCAGTTGGATCATTGGCGTATTGCCAATGGTCGACAAGATGTTGGAGTGTACGTTTCGGGTTGCCTGCATCGCGCCCAAAGGTAGTGCGACGAACCGAGGATGAATTGAAAATTCTTGACAATTCACCCGTTGTTTTTCACGGGAAATTCAACGGTTCATCCGCAGCGCCTCCGCCGGGTGAATTCGCAGCGATGCCAAACTCGGCAGCGCCATCATCAACGCACACGCCGCGAAAGCCAGCACCTCAATCCCGACTAAATACACCGCATCCACACGCACCGGCACAACATCCAAATAATACGCCTCGGGGTTCAGGGCCACCCAACCGGTTGCGCCTTGCAATGCGACCAACCCAAGGCCTGCCAGGTTTCCCCAGAGGAAGCCCCGGCCAATGATGCGGACGGCCTGCCAGAAAAACACCCGCATGACCGACGCATCCGGCATGCCCAAGGCCTTCAACATGCCCACCATGGGCCGGCGTTCCAAGATGAGGATCAGCAGAGCGGAAGTCATGTTGATGACCGAGATGAGCACCATCAGGCCGATGATGATTTCAACATTCAAGTCCAACATGCCCAGCCACGTAAACATCTCAGGCGCCTGCTGCAGCACGGTCTCGGTTCGCCATCCGATTGGCAGCGCATCGTATACCTGCGCCTCCACATCCCACAACTCCGCCCCGGGCTCAACGTACACCTCCAACCCGCTGGAAGCCGCTTGCCAGCTGCCGCCCAAGCGCTCCCATGCCCACGCACCGTCGGCCACAAACAGCCGGATAGAATCCGGGATGATGCGTTCGTTGGCGTCCCGACCTACGGCCGTGACCATGAATTCGGCACCGGCTTCAGGAACCAGTGACGCTGTTGCTCCCACCAACTCCCGAGTGGGCTCCCATGTTCCGGAATCGTTGCGCTGGTGCCACTGATACACCGGAGCCGCCCTCGAACCGAAAGAACGCAACTCTACGGCTTGCCCCTCCGTCAGCACCTGCATTTCCAGTCCCCAGCCCGCCGCCTCTTGAATCCAAGCCGCAGGCAGAAACATGAACTCTTGGTCGTACTCCAGCAGTCCCGTTCGGTAGGTACCCGTCAATCGAAAGTTGCGCGGACGAACGCCATTGGGACCTCCAATCAGGTAAACTGTGAAACGGTCGGCAGTCTCAAGCTCCAACCGTTGCGCCTGGTGCATCGAAAGGACTGCGCCGTCCTCCCCGAGGTCCACGTTGCCATCGACCATGAACCGTTCAAGGAAGGCCTGGGTCGTCTCTTCATTGAGCCCTTTGGCCACCACCCCTTTGACCCCACTCTGCGACTCAAGGATGCCGGGGAGGGTGTAAAACGGATGCACAGCACGGACGCCGTCGAGGCCGGACAATGCGGATTCAAGGGCGGGCTGGCGAACGATTTTTTTGTCATCGTAGTCCGCGCTGAGCACCTGAATGTCAGAACCGAAGCCCACCACCAATTCCTTGACCTCTTGCTGGAATCCGTGCACAATGGACGTCGCCACCACAATCAAGGCCATGCCGATGGCCACCCCGACGGTCGCAATGCGCACCACCGGCCGCGACCATGAGGCCGTCGAAGATTTGGCGCCGAGGCGTGTGGCAATTTTTCGGGAAAGGGAAGTCAAGTTGGGCATCGTGTACGCGTTGCCAAATTACGTTGGTACATTCGTCCTGTGAAGAAAATCCTCACAATATCGATGGCACTGGCCATCGCCTGCTCCGCTTCAGCTTCCCGAGACAGTTTGGTCGTGGACTCACTCAATGGTGTGCTCCACGTGGCCGAACGCACCGCTCCGCCCCTTCCTGTGCAGCTGGGAAACGAGAACATCAAGGCAGTGTATGAGGCCTGCAGCCGCGCCCAGGTAGCGGTAGTCGCCAACCAAACCTCGGTCATTGGCGATGGCCGCAAAGGCGAATCAGTGCACCTCGTGGATACCTTGCTTACACTGGGTATCGATGTGCGCAAGGTCTTCGCACCGGAGCACGGATTCCGCGGCGACGCCCACAACGGAGCCAACATCGACGACAGCGTGGACCCCACAACCGGCCTGCCCATTTTGAGCCTGCACGGGAAGCACCGTAAACCCACCAATGAAAGCTTGGACGATGTTCGCGTGATCATTTTTGACATCCAAGACGTAGGTGCGCGGTTCTACACCTACCTCAGTTCACTTTTCCTTGTCATGGAAGCCGCCGCGGAAAACGACAAGGTGGTGATCGTCCTGGATCGTCCCAATCCACACGGACACCAGATCGCCGGCCCGGTGCGCTCCGAAAAATGGAAGTCATTCGTAGGGCAAGTACCCGTGCCGGTGCTGCACGGTATGACCCTCGGGGAAATGGCCCGGTTGTTCAACGGCGAAGGGTGGTTGGAAGGGGGCGCACAGTGCGACCTCATCGTGATTCCGTGCGAAGGGTATGCCCACAGCGATGCGTGGTACCCGCATATTGCACCGTCGCCGAATTTACCAACGCCTGAGTCCATCGCTCTGTACCCGTCACTCTGCCCGCTCGAACCTACGGTGGTCAGCGTCGGACGCGGCACCTCAACACCGTTTGAGTGCGTTGGCATGCCGCAAGGTGCATTGGGTTCGTTTGCCTTCACCCCCCAGCCGGTTCCCGGAGCGGCCCCGCATCCCAAACACGATGGCGTAACCTGTTTCGGTCAAAACCTGCATGGACTGGGCGAGGAGTGGATGCAATCCCCCAGTGGTTTTTCGTGGAATGCCCTGCCGGAATATGCACGGATGTGGCGAAACACGGTGTCTGAGGAGCCTTTCATCACCGCGTCGAGTTCGTTGGCCCGGCTCAGCGGGGATGAATCACTCGAACAGGTAATCAACGGTGAATCGGAAATGAGCGGATTTGTTGCGAGCTGGCTCGAGGGATTGCGAGCGTTTGATGCGTTGCGCCAACCGTACCTGTTGTACCCCGTGCAACGCTTGGCTCCCTGAGTGGGTTCAGTTTGAAAGACTCCACCTCCGCAGTATCTTGCACCTCCGAACCTTTTGACCATGACCGCAAATCGCATTCAATTCAGCCTGCTCATCGTCGCCCTGGTTGGCGCGTTGGCCGGTTGCTACAAGGCCCCTGAGTTCATCAACCCCGTTTACTCCTGCGAGTGCGGGTCGGTAACCTTTGGCGACAGCTCGTACAACTTGAAGATGGCGGAAGCCGTGGTCCCGGACAGCTTGGAGCCATTGTCCAGAAGCTACCACATCGTGGCCGATCTCCGCACTCCGGAAGAGGTGGATGCGCACGTGCCTGCGCACGATTTGACCTTTCATTTCTCTTTCCCCGAAGTGGAGACGGTGACCTACGTCCAGCAAGAAGACATCCAGCACCTCGTGCAAGTAATCAACCACGGAGACGACATTTTCCCCATCCGCAACTACAAGGCTACGGACGGTTCGATTGTCATCAACCCGGCCTACAACGGCGGAGAAGAAACCGTGGAATTCAACCTGTCCATTCGTGAATCCGTGGACAGCATTCTTGTGGGATTGCCCATCGCGTTCACCGGGACCTTCACCGGCATCATCGAGTAATACCCTTTACGGGTACAGGCACCACGGCGTCGCCTGTCGTCACCCAACAGGCATCTCCCCCCTTCGGTTTCACAGAAACCGATCCTGTGAACGTGCCGAACGTCGGAACTACGAGCGTCCGGCGCTCTGCACTGTACCACCAGCAAGGCAATTTGAGGCTTTGCCGCCCCTTTCCCACCAAGCTCAACGCCGGATGCAAATGGCCGGCTACGCCGTGCATTCCATCGGGAAGGTTTACCAGATCAGCGGGGTCGTGAGCGAAAATCCACGCTCCGAGCGACCATTGCGCACTGCGCTCCAACCGCATCCCTTCAAAGGCTGAGGGGTGCAAGATGTCGTGGTTGCCTTGCACCATCCGAAATTCCTCAAACCAATGCTCGGCGTTCAAGGCCTCCAACCACGCCTGAAACTCCAACCATTCTTTGTTCTCCTCGCTGTGGAACAAGTCGCCCAAAACCAGCAAGCGACGCGGCCGGTGGCTTGAGACGATTGCGGAGAGGCGCTCCAGGGTGTTGGCATTGACCGCATTGGGCACCGCAATGCCATGGCGACGAAAATGAGCCGCCTTTCCCAAATGCAGGTCCGAAACAATCAAGGTCGACTCCGAAGGCCACCAAATGGCCCGATCCGGGAGGAACTCCCAACCGGATTCGGTCATCGGATCCAATTACTGCTGCTGCTTGATCAAGTTCAGTGCAGAGCCCGCGCGGAACCAATCAATCTGCTGGGCGTTGTAGGTGTGATTCGCGACGATGGTATCCTTACTACCGTCCGCGTGCTCCACCTCAATGGTCAGCGGCTTGCCAGGCGCAAACGCATCCAAATCCACGAAATGGAATCGATCGTCCTCTTGGATCAAATCATAATCCCCTTCGTTGGCAAACGTCAAACCGAGCATGCCCTGCTTCTTCAGGTTGGTCTCGTGGATGCGCGCAAACGACTTCACCAACACTGCTGTCACACCAAGGAAACGGGGCTGCATCGCTGCGTGCTCGCGTGAGCTACCCTCTCCGTAGTTGGAGTCACCTACAACGACCGTGGGGACACCGGCTGCCTTGTACTCACGCTGAACCGCTGGTACTTCACCGTACTCGCCGGTCAATTGGTTTTTGACCGAATTCGTTTCGTTGTTGAAGGCGTTCACCGCACCGGTGAGGGTGTTGTTCGAGATGTTGTCGAGGTGACCGCGGTAGCGCAACCAAGGACCGGCCATGCTGATGTGGTCGGTCGTGCATTTGCCTGCCGCTTTGATGAGCAAGCGCGCGTCGCGGATGTTTTCGCCGTTCCATGGGGCAAAAGGCGTCAGGAGCTGCAAGCGCTCCGAGCCTTCGTTCACTACGACTTGTACGCCGCTTCCGTCCTCCGCTGGAGCGAGGTAACCCGCATCCTCCACGGCGAAACCGGAAGTTGGCAATTCGTCACCGGTGGGCTCCTCGAGCATGACTTCGCTGCCGTCGGAGAGTTGGAGGCTGTCCTTCATCGGGTTGAACGTCAAATCACCAGCGATCGCGAGCGCTGTTACCAATTCAGGCGACCCCACGAACGCGTGGGTGTTCGGGTTGCCGTCCGCCCGCTTGGCGAAGTTGCGGTTGAAGGAGTGAACGATGGAGTTCTTCTCTTTCTTTTCAGCGCCTGAACGCGCCCATTGGCCGATGCACGGTCCGCAGGCATTGGCAAACACGCTGCCGCCCATCTCTTCGAAAATGGAAATGAAGCCGTCGCGGTCGATGGTGTAACGCACTTGCTCAGAACCGGGCGTGATGGTCAATGTGGCTTTGGCCTTGATGCCCTTTTCGATCGCCTGCTTGGCAATGCTCGCCGAGCGGCTGATGTCTTCGTAGCTGGAGTTGGTGCACGAGCCGATGAGGCCGTATTCCAATTCCGTTGGCCAGCCGTTGGCTTCGGCCGCGGCCTTCATCTCGCTGATGGGCGTGGCCAAATCTGGGGTGAATGGACCATTGAGGTGCGGCTCCAATTCGCTCAAGTTGATTTCAATCACTTGGTCGAAGTACTGCTCTGGGTTGGCGTACACTTCGGCGTCGCCGGTCAAGTGTTCCTTGATGCCGTCGGCCAAGGCCGCGACGTCCGCACGGCCGGTCGCTTCGAGGTAGCGCTTCATGCTCGCATCGTAGCCGAAGGTCGAGGTGGTTGCCCCGATCTCAGCGCCCATGTTGCAGATGGTGCCTTTGCCTGTGCAGCTCAACGATTCAGCGCCGTCGCCGAAGTATTCGACGATGCATCCGGTGCCGCCTTTAACGGTCAACACGCCGGCCACCTTCAAGATCACGTCTTTCGCAGAGGCCCAACCGGACAGACGACCTGTGAGCTTGATTCCGATGAGTTTGGGGAACTTCAATTCCCATGGCATGCCGGCCATCACGTCCACGGCGTCGGCACCGCCGACACCTACGGCCACCATGCCCAATCCACCGGCATTCACCGTGTGCGAATCCGTACCGATCATCATGCCGCCCGGGAACGCGTAGTTCTCGAGGACCACCTGGTGGATGATGCCCGCGCCGGGCTTCCAGAATCCGATGCCGTATTTGTTGGAAACGGACTCGAGGAAATTGTAGACCTCGTTATTCTTGTTGATGGCCTCTTGCAAATCCGAATCAGCCTGCACTTTCGCTTGAATCAAGTGGTCGCAGTGCACCGTTGAAGGCACTGCAGCAGCTTTCTTCCCAGCCTGCATGAACTGCAGCAACGCCATCTGTGCTGTCGCATCCTGCATCGCGACGCGGTCGGGTGCAAAATCCACGTAATCCGCTCCGCGCTGGTACGCGCCGGAGGCATCTCCTTCCCACAGGTGGCTGTACAGGATTTTTTCTGCCAAGGTCAGCGCCTTGCCTGTAGCACCTCGTGCCGCCTCAATTCTACCGGGGATGCGCTCGTAATGGGCGCGGATCATGTCCAAATCAAAAGTCATGGTGTGGATTTTCAGTGAAGCGCAAAGGTAAGCAGTACTTTCGCAATACATGAAACGAGAACTGCTTATTGAAATGGCCCAAATCGCGGTGCGTTCAATCCGAGGAAATCGGCTGCGCACCGGCCTGACCATTGGCATCATCGGACTGGGCATCATGGCCCTGATCAGCATGACCACGGCGACCTCTTCATTGGAGGCCAATGTGGTGGAGCAGTTCTCTTCCCTCGGTACGGACGTCTTAACCTTCACGCAGAAAACCGAGACCGGCGTGAACCGTGGGCGACGGGTGACTGTTGGCGAGCCCATTTCTTACGAAGAGGCGCAAGCTTTCGCTGAGGAGGCCCCCGAAGAATTGACCGTCGCCTACTCCATCTTCGGCACCTCCCAAGCGACGTTGACCCGAGGCACGGAGCGGACCAACCCCAACATTCAGGTGCTGGGCGTCGAAGAAAACTACTTCGATGTCAGCGGGTACTCCGTTGAGCGCGGGCGAAATTTCACCCGGCAAGAGGCTCAATCCGCGAACCGCCTAACGGTCATCGGCGCAGACCTCGTCAAAGAACTGTTCAATGAATGGGAGGAGCCGGTTGGTGCTGAATTTTCCATCGGCGCCCAGCGCTACACCATCATTGGCGTGCTCGAAGCGCGCGGCCAGGCGTTCGGGATGTCCCAAGACAACCAGTGCTACATCCCAATCCCCTGCGTACGCCAGCAATTCTCCGACGAGCGGAGGAGCTACCGTGTGGTGTGCAAATCCCCGCGGCCTGAAGACGTCATGGAATTGGCAGAGGCCGCTGTGGGAGCCATGCGCGTGGTACGGAGGGATCGCCCAGGGGAAGACCACTCCTTCAACCTATCCATGAGCAACAGCATGGTTTCCACGCTGGAGGAGGCCATCAGCGGCATCACGGCTGCAGCTTCTATTATCGGCATCATTACCTTATTTGGTGCAGGGATTGGCCTCATGAACATCATGCTCGTGAGCGTGTCGGAGCGCACGCGAGAAATCGGCACCCGCAAAGCCCTGGGTGCTTCGCCGCGGGCCATTCGGATGCAGTTCCTGATTGAAGTCATCATCATTGGGCAGCTTGGCGGCGCAGTGGGAATCGCCCTCGGAGTCGCCGCAGGCAACGGCATAGCCTACGCCATGGACACGCCTTTTGTGGTTCCGTGGGGGTGGATGATGACCGGTGTGGCGTTGAGCTTGGTCACGAGCCTCATCAGCGGGTACTACCCTGCTCGTCAAGCCGCACGGCTCGACCCCATTGTAGCATTGGGACGGGAATGATCAGCTGACCTCGCGCTCGAGAATTTGCGCCATGCGGGCGCGCTCCTTCGCAATGAGGACTTCGGCCCATTTTTCGGACGACCCAATCGACTCGAGCAGCTGCTGCCAATCGGCTTCGTCGCGCGCAGGCACAGGGGCCTCGTGAATGGCCTGGCCTGCGACGTCCAAGGACAGCACGAGGAATTGCTCCATGTACCGAACTTGCAGGTTGCACAGGGTGTTGCCAAACCGCACCAAGACATCCGGGTCCAGCGTGGCTGCCATGGCTGTACGCAGGCGGCGAATGTTTTCAACGTGGTTGCGCACGAGCAGGACAAAGTTTTCGCCCGAAGCCAGTAGCGTGGGCAAATCAACCGGTGCCCCAAGGGGCTTCACATCCAACACGCGTCCGACATCACTCAGCTCCACAAGCCGGTTCACGCGGGAGCGAAACAAGGTCGGGATGACCGGCTGCCGCATGAAGTGGTCCCGCACAGCAAACGCCTCTGCATCGAGTCGTTCCATGATCTCCTCTTGCTCAACGGTGTCGTTCAAACCGAGCAGTGTAAGTGCCGTTCCTTTGTCCATTTCTCGAATTCTGCAAAAAGTGAAGATACGTCAACAAAGGACTTCTCCCTCGGCTTCTTGGCTTTCCCTTGTTAAATTTGAGGCAAAACCTCAAACCCGATGAAGATGATTTCGTTTGCAACGATTTTGATGACTGGAGCCGCGCTTAATGCCTGTGGAGACGCCGCTCCCAAAGCTGAAAAAGCCCCGGCAGCGGCGACAACGAGTGCGGCCCCGACAGCGACTGAAGCACAGCAATCCGATGCCATTTCACCCCTCTACAAGGACGGCATCAATGACGCCAACCGCGGCGACAAGACAGGCATGGTTTGGGTGCACGGAACCATCAATCAACCTTCCGGCGGTGAGGTCACATTGTACGAATCAGAGGGCCGAAACACGATTGAGGTAGCCAAAACCCGCCTCTCGAATCGCGCGTTTGATTTTGGCGAAATCGAAGTCAGCCGCGGGTTTTACAAAATCAGCCTCAACGGTGAGACCAACGCCACCGACATCATCCTCAACCCCGACGAGCCGGACGTGGAACTGACGTTCAATTCGTCTCGTTTGTCGGCCAATAAGTCTGCCGGCAACTCAACGGAAAACACCGGATGGTTTGCCTACCAGTCCATGGAGAACACCAACAACAGCGAGGTACGCAAACTCCGCAGCAGCATCAAAGACGCCGGCGCCTTCCGCGCCCGAATCGAAGAGCAAATCAAGCAGAAGCAGGCCGAGTTGGTCGATCAGCAACACGCACTGATGGACCAATACCCCGGCACCTACTTGGCCAAGTACCTCGGTTGGAAAAACCCCAAATACCCCAACAACCAAGGCCGGTTCTTCGAGGACATCGATCCGCTGGACAACAGCGCTGTGCGTTCGCTGGCCATCAGCGACCGGGTCCAGAACATGATGCGCACGTTCAGCGGCGGGACGGACAGCGGCTTCCTCGCCTGCATCGACATTGTCAAGGCACACTTTGAGCCCAATCCGGTGGCGTTGGAAAGCGTCCTCTACACCATGTTGGACGGCTTCTACAATACGGGCAAAGAGACGATTTGCCAGTACATCTTGGACAACTACATCTTCGATGAAGACTGCGGCGCGGACTTGAGCGACGCCATCCGCATCCGGGCCCAAGGCATCATCAATTTGCAACTGGGCAAGACTCCACCAAATTTCCAAATCGACAAGTGGGACGGTGGCACCCTTGATTTATACGAGACGTGCGCCCAAAACGAGTACACGCTGCTCATGTTCTGGGCATCGTGGTGCCACAAGTGTGAACAGGAAATTCCCAACCTCGGTCCCGTTTACGCCAAGTACGGCTACAAAGGGTTTGAGATCGTCGGCGTCAGTTTAGACCAGGTCCGCAATACGTGGGAGAAGGCGATCAACGACAACGGCATGACGTGGCCCAACGTGAGTCAATTGCAGGCTTGGAACAGCCCGGTCGTCTCCGAATACAAGGTGACGGCCACTCCGACCTACTTCTTGTTGGACAAGGAGGGGCAAATTGTCCTCAAGCCCAAGCGCTACTTCCAAGTGGACAAGTTCCTTTCGGAAAATCTGAAGTAACCCTCGCTTTCTGCTTCACCGGTCGGCTTCAGCCAACTGAAGGATGATGCCGTCAGAGAGCCCCACCTTCGGGACGTAAATCTCCTGTGCACCGGCTAAGCTCATGATGCTGCGGTAGATCACGCCTGCGGGCACAATTACGTCCGACCGGTTGTGCTTGAATCCGAACGTTTGCGAGCGCTGCTGTACGGGCACCTCTTTGATTCGTTCAACCCACTTTTCGAGCGTCTCGAGCGGCAATGGCTTGCTTTTTTTGATGCGGGCCACCTTGTGGTAACGGTTGATGTTGCCGCCGGTACCGACCACGGTCAGGTCTTTTCGCTCCACCTGTTTGTCGATGAACTTCTTGAGGCGTTTCCACTCGTCAGCGTCTACGGCATCCTTGAGCATGCGAACGGCGCCGAGTTTGAAACTCTTGCGCGCGGTGCACATCCCGTGCCTCAATACCGAAAGCTCGGTTGAGCCACCGCCCACGTCGATGCACAGTAAATTGGATTCTTCGCTCCAGCGGTTGTTCGCGAAGTTGCTCAGGATCAAATCCGCCTCCTCTTTTCCGGGAATCAGTTCAATCTCGATGCCTGACACCTCGGCCACCTGTTGGATGACGCGGTCCCGGTTTTCCGCTGTGCGCAGCGCACTGGTGGCACACGCCCGGAATCGGACCACACCCTGCACGTCCATCAACAGCTTGAACGCTTGCATGACCCTTGCCAGGTCATCCATTGCCGCCTCGGAAAGCTGACCAGAATTGAACACTTTGGCCCCCAATCGGAGCGGCACTCGGTAATAGGCGACGACTTCTTCATGCGCAACCTTTCCCGCCGACCAAACCAATTCCTTGACGAGCAGCCGGACAGCGTTGGAACCGACGTCAATGGCGGCGTAACGCTTACTGTTGGATGACTTCGACTTGTCCATGTCAGTTCTCGTTCAAATACCGTTCATACAGTGCCTGTTGGCAGTCGAGCTTGACGCGCTTGGACCGACCGGCGACGAACTTGTTCCGGAGTTGGACGTCCAATTTACGGGCGCGTACGTTGTCCTTCAACTGCAACTCCAGCATGGCCCCAACCTGCGCCTGCAACTGCGGGTCGCGAATGGGGACGCTCACCTCTACGCGGCGATCGAGGTTGCGGCTCATCCAATCGGCAGAACTGAGGAAGTACAGCGAATCGCCGTCGTTGGCGAAGTACAGCACCCGTCCGTGTTCGAGGTCGCGGCCAACGACGCTTCGCGCGCGGATGTTTTCACTCAATCCTTCCACCCTCTGCTTCAGCGAGCAGATGCCTCGGACAATCAAATCCACTTTCACCCCCGCCTGGCTCGCTCCATAGAACAATTCGATCATCGCGGCATCCACGAGGTTGTTGAGCTTCAGGATGATTCGACCTTTTCGTCCGGCTTTGACGTGCTTTATTTCCTGCCGAACCAATTGGGCAAAGCGGGTGCGCGTCGTGTACGGGCTCACAACCAAATGCTTGAACCGAGGACGCTCGTAGTTGTGCGCAAAAAAACTGAAGAGGTCCGCTACTTCCTGGGTGATGCTCGCCTCGGAAGTGAGGTAACCAAAGTCGCAGAACACCTTGGCCCGTTGCTCGTGGAAATTGCCGGTGCCGATGTATGCGACGCGGTTGGTCGTGACACCTTGGCGGCGGGTGATCAAAAACAGCTTGGAGTGCACCTTCAATCCCGTGACCCCAAAACCCACCTGAATCCCGGCTTCCTGCAAGACATTCGACACGCGGATGTTGTTCTTTTCGTCAAAACGAGCATAAAGTTCAATGACCGCCACGACCTTTTTGCCGTTGTGTGCTGCGTTGACCAGGGCGTTGATGATGCGCGAATTGTACGCAACGCGGTAGAGGTTGATGTGAATGGATTCGACCGCCGGGTCAATCGCCGCCTCGCGCATCAAATCCACGACATGCCCAAAATCGTGGTAGGGATAATTCAGCAAAACGTCCTTGCGCAGCACCTGCTGGATCAGGCTGCTCTTGCCTTTCAAAAGGGGATGCTGGACGCGTTTTCTGCGTTGGAAAACGGCGTCTTCGCGTCCGAATTCTGGAAAACTGATGAGGTCCTTGCGGTTGTGATAACGGCTGCCGGCAATTAGGTTGTCGGAAGCCCCCAACTCGAGTTGTTGTTTGACCACTTCCAACATGGCTTCCGGCATCGCCCGGTCGTGAATCACACGCACGAAATCTCCCTTTTTCCGGGCGGCAATGCCTGCGGACATCTTGTCCATCAGCGAGGTGGCCAAGTCATCGTCCATGTCGATTTCCGCGTCACGCGTCACCTTGATGGTATGTGCCACCACTTCCACCGGTCGGAACAAGCTGAACACACGGCCGAGTTCATTCCGAATGACGTCGTCGATGAACGTGACGTTGTGCCCATCCCCTGCCGAGGGCAAAATGACAAACCGCGGTAAATGCTGCGGAAGCTGGATTAAGGCATACTGGGTCTCCAGTCCACGTGAACCATCCACCGTCAAGGCGACAACGAAGTACACAACGCCGTCCTTCAAATCCGGGAAGGGACGCTCTTCGCTGATCATGATGGGCACCAAGTGCGCACGGATGCGCTGCTTGAAGTAATTCGTGGCGAACTCGCGTTGCGCATCCGAGTATTCTTCCTCGTTTAAGATGTGGATTTTGGCTTCGCGCATTGCATCCAGCACCGTTTCGTAGGCCTCGTTGTATTGGATTTGCAACTCCAAGACATGCTGGCCCACTTGGCTCAGTGTTTCGCGCACACCGAACCCCAGCGTCGTGGTGGACTTTTCATCGACCAGCAAGGCACGCTGCAGGTTGGCCACCCGCACGCGGAAAAATTCGTCCATGTTGTTCGAGAAGAGTCCCAGGAAGTGCACACGCTCCACCAAGGGATTGTCGTCCCGTTCGGCCTCTTGCAGCACGCGGTGGTTGAACGCAAGCCAACTCAATTCGCGGTTGATGTAGCGGATTTCAGGAGCTGCGGCGTTCATGCAACGAAGGTAAACGCTGCACATGGAATTCACTGCGCCGCGCGCGCAAACCACGCTCGGAAGTTTGCCTCAGCCGACGCAGAACCTCGCATGTGCAACCGTACAGATTCGGCACCGCGTTGGAATTGCACAACCAGCGCCCCTTCCTGCGAACAGATCAATTGCTCACTCCAGCGCATAGGAACGGCGTACACCTCCAATCTGACTTTGGTGAAAGCAATCAATCCAGCAGCCGTGCGCGAAAAGTTGATGGCAGTTCGTTCGGAAAGGTCCTTCCTCAACTCCTGTAATTCTGTGATGCCCTCCACGCGAACCAAGTCCAACTTGGGGGACCCAACAGGCAATCCCGCGAAGGTTTCGCGTACGCTACGCCACCGCGGCAGTCGCCCGCCGCTCGTCTCGTAGACCGCCTTCCAGCGATTCGGATCGTTGTACGTGACGTTCCAGTACATCATGACACGGCGTCTGGATCGCACGGAAATTTTTCGCCCAGCCGGTTCCAGTGGCGCTGGAATACCCCGTCCGGGTCATAGCGTTCAGCCTGCCAATCCACATCGAATTTGCGTTGCGGACGGGGGTCGTTCCCGATGCCGGCCACGTAGAGCCAATTGCCCGTGTTGCTGCATGGGTCGAAGTCAATTAGCCAACGTTCAAACCACGCTGCGCACGCGCGCCAGTCCAACCCCATATCGTGGATGGCGTACGAGGCGACGTTTTGCCTGCCGCGGTTGGACATGAAGCCCGTGAGCCGCAATTCGTGCATGTTCGCGTTGACGTAGGCGCTCTTCGTGTTGCCAGTGCACCAATTCTTCCACTGCAACGGGTGGTGAGTCACCGGATTGCGCGGGGCATCTTTCAGGCCGGTTTCATGCCAGATGCGGTCTCCGTGCTGCATCGCAATGAACCGGAAGTAGTCGCGCCACAACAGTTCAAAAATCAACCAGTACGTGCTCTCATTGCTCTCGACGTCGTCCTCGTAATCCAACACCGCGTGGTAGATTGTTCGCGCGCTCAAACAGCCCCATGCCAACCACGGACTGAATTTGCTCGAGTAATCCCACCCCATCATGCCGTTGCGGGTCTTCTTGTATTCACTGAGCGCGCGCGTTCCCCAGAAATAATGCCGCAAGCGCTTCATGCCGGCTTCCGCGCCGCCATCAAAGTGCATCGTGGTCTTGGGCAAGCCGCCCATCCGTTCCGGGATGTCGAAATCCAGCGGCTCATCGGGCATATCGCTCGGAGGCGGTGGGATTTCAGGAACGGGTTGGAGGTCCCGGACACGCAGCCCACCTTTTTCCACCTTTTTGCGGAAGCGGGTAAAAATTTCAGGCAAATCCTCCACATCGAAAGGCAAATCGTCGGGGTGCACCAAGGTGGCACCTTCGACTGTATAATGGGGCAGCGCATCGGCCACTTTCGCCGCGGAAACCTCCTCCTCATGCGTGTGGCAGCGCTGCGAATACACCGCTTGGCAGCCCCATTGCCGCACAGCCTCCACCACAGCAGCGTCCGGATCACCGTGCAGCACCACGAGCTGGTTGCCGTGTTCCCTGAGCGCCTGGTCCAAGGCCATCACGCTCTCCGCCATGAAGCGCGAACGGTGTCCGCCCATGCGCTCGGGGCTCCGGCTCCAAGCCGCCGTGTCCGGCTGCACGAAGGCAAAAACCGCCTCGTCCGCATCCGCACAGAGGGCCGTCAAGGCAGGGTTGTCTTCCAGCCGCAAGTCTTCTCGAAACCAATACAGTGCTCGCATCACAATTCTTCAATTCGGTTCAGATTCATTTCGGCGGTCTCCAGCAATGCTTGCTGCTTTTCCGGCGCCATCTTGTCCCACGTGCGGTAGGCCATACCAATGCGCGGATTGCGCTCGAGTTTGGTGCGGTTGCGCACGTGGAAATGCCAGTACAGCCCATTGAACGGGCAGGCCTCCTCGCCGGTCTTGACATCGGCTTTGTAATGGCAGCCTTTGCAGTACGGGCCCATTTTTTTGATGTACTGGGCGCTGCTCACGTAGGGCTTAGATCCCACGATGCCGCCGTCGGCAAATTGGCTCATGCCGCGGGTATTCGTGATTTCCACCCATTCGAGCGCATCGATGTACACCCCGAGGTACCAGCCGTCGATCTCATCGGGATCAATGCCCGCCAGTAAGGCGAAGTTGCCTGTGACCATCAGGCGTTGGATGTGGTGGGCATACGCGTGCTCCATGGTTTGCTCAACGGCATGCGAAAGGCACGCCATCTTCGTCTCCCCTGTCCAGAACCAATTCGGCAATGGCCGGGTGTGTTCGAAGAAATTGAGCTCGGCGTATTCGGGCATGTGCGCCCAGTAGACGCCGCGCATGTACTCGCGCCATCCGAGGATCTGCCGAATGAATCCTTCCGCTTGGGAGATGCTGACACGTTCGGGATTGGAGCGCCACGCCTGTTCCACTGCCCGGTTCACCTCATCGGGACTGAGCAGTTTGGTGTTCATCACAAAACTCAGACGGCTGTGGTACACGCTCCAACTGTCGGGTGTCAAGGCATCCTGGTAATCCCCAAAATGCGGCAACAACACATCGACGAAATAATCGAGCAAATCCAACCCCTCTTCCCGTGTCAGCGGCCAACCCCATGAGGCCCCATCGAGCTGACCGGTCGTCTCGACACCACCGGCTTCGAGCATCGCCTGGAGTGCGGCTACGTCTCGGTGGTACAATTTGGGCGGCGGAATCACGTGGTACTTAGGCAGCTTCTGGCGGTTGTTGGCGTCAAAATTCCATTGCCCGCCTTCCGGTTCTCCGAGGGCACCCATCAGCACAGTGTGCTTGGCCCGCATTGCCCGGTAAAAATTCTCCAGCCGGTACGTCTTTTTGCCTTTGAAGAAATCGGCCAATTCCGTTCGGTGGGTGTAGAAATGCTCCGTGTCAGCGCATTCTGTTTCCATGCCCTTTGCTTCGCACTCGGCCGCCAGCGCCTTCAGGGCTTCATCCAAGCGGTACTCATCCGGCTTCTGCCACATGAAGCGGCGGGCGCCTACGTGCGCAGCTACATGGTGGACGTTTGCGGCGAAGGACTGTTCGTTATCCGGGTTGTCGAGCGCGAGGTAATGGACGCGATGCCCCAGCTCGTGGAGTCGTTGGGCAAACAGCCGCATGGCACCAAAAAAGGCCACGACCTTCTGGATGTGGTGCCGAGCGTAATCCGTTTCCGTGCGGATTTCCATCATCACATACAACCGCGTCGGTACGGGGCCGGTCGCAATCCAACTGTGGTGTTCATTCAATTGATCGCCACAAATCAGTGCGACTTCCTCGGCGGGCTGGGTATCCCGGCACACGGCGATGGTTTCGTTCCAATTCATGAAGCCTTGGTTTTTCTGCACCGTTCAGAGCAGTATTTCACCTCATCCCAGCAGCGCTCCCATTTCTTGCGCCAAGAGAACGGCCGTTGGCAAACAACGCAGGTCTTGTCCGGGGGAAATTGGCTTCGGCGCATGGGGGTATAACCACGTCACCAACGAGATGTTTTCACCTCAACCCTTCTGCAGAGATTTCAATTCTGACCAGCGCATCGGCACCGGTTTGGCGGTCACCGCATCCGGGACATCGAGGTCCTGCAGGAAGCGCAGCACTAAGTCATTGAAGACCTCGGGCGCCTCGATGCTGCAGACGTGGCCGCAGTTCTCAATCACGGCGAGGCGCATGTTTTTTTGAAGCTCCGTGAAGCGCTTGGCCGAACGGAAGAAAATGTGATCCTGGCTGCCCATCACCACGAGTCCTTTCTTCATCACCGGGCGGTTCACGTAATCGCGGATTAAGTGGAAAAACGGTTTGTACAACTCAATCCACTTCATGTATTCCCGTGTGGTCAAGCGGCGGCTTTGGCGGCGGAAGATGTACCGGCTCAGGCGGTGGTTGCGGCGTGGCAACACGATGAAGCTGAACAGCCAATACAGTGCGCGGTACGGCAGGATGTACGAAAGGAATTTGCCCGAATGCACAAACCAATGCATAGCCTTGCTGCCATCAAAAATCGCACCCGCCATGATCATGCGATCCACCAATTCAGGCCGCTCGATGTCGATTTTTTGCAGGATGACGCTGCCGATGCTCAAGCTCATGAAATGCGCCTTCTCTATGCCGAGGTGATCCGTCAGAACGAGGATATCCTTGGCAACGATGTCAAAATCATACGCCGGGAACTCGGGCAAGATGTCCTTGCTGTGGCCGTGGTCCCGGAGGTCGATGAGCAGCAAGCGAAAGTGCGGCGCAAAAGCATCAATCTGGAACTTCCACGTGCGGATGCTGCCACCTGCTCCATGCACAAACACCAACCACGGCGCATCGGGATTCTCCGCGATGACTTCGTGGTGCAACAGCGTGTGGCCGTTAACGTCTTGCTTGGGTTTGATTTCAGGCATGAAGGACAAATTTCGGCGAAAATCTCAATCGTCCTTCCACCCGGCTTTGAAATCCTCCATAGCCGCGGGTGGGTAGGACTCCGGCTTGGCGTAGGCGAGGCGGTGCACCTTTTCCGTGCGGTGGTAACCGTCCAGTGAACTCAACGCCGCGACGCCAAGGGATTCGATGTCCAAGTACCCGTCTGTCGCCCAGGCTTCTTCCGGGAATTCCACCCACCGGATTTGCCCAACGATGAAGCGGCAACGGTTTTGGGGGATTTCCCATTCGTCAACCCGCTCCAGCCCGATGCGCACCGGACTTTCTTCCACGGCGGGGGCATCAAACCCGCACCGGTAGAGCGGCGTGAATCCGACCGCATCAAACTCGCTGGTCTCCTCCGGATAGCGGGCGCTCACCTGGTGAGCCTCAACGGTGTGCGTTGCCGGGACGTGGTTGATGGTGTAGCAGCCGGTTTCCCGGATGTTCCAATAGGTGTGGCTGCCGCGCTCCCGGTCCACCGGAGGGCGCATGACCATGCCGAGCAAGGCCGGATCGGAGCCCAGATGAACTACGGAGCTGACAATGCTCAGGTTGTGGACACCGGCATCGTTGATAGTGCCGACGAGATTGACGCTTTTAAATCCGCTCAGCGCGTTGACGAGTCGGCCACGCTGGCGGCGCGGCATCAATTCCAAGTCGAGGTCGTTGAGGGTTTTGTAGGTGCTCATTTGCGGATGCTTCCCATGCCGCCGTCCGCGGTGTAGACTTGTCCTGTGACAAAGTCCGAACCGCCGGCCAACAGCCATGTGGCCAGCGAAGCTACGCCATCAGCACTTCCGACCGCCTTCAGCGGGTGACGCTCTGCAGCCGCCTCACGTTTGGCATCACTCGACAGCATCGGCGCAGCGAGGGGCGTATCCGTGAGGGAGGGCGCAATGCAATTGACGCGAATGGCCGGTGACCACTCCGCCGCCAAGGTGCGGGTCAACCCTTCAACGGCGCCTTTGGCCATGGCGATGCTCGTGTGGTAGGGCATGCCCGTTTGGACCGCGACCGTGCTGAACAGCACCACCGATGCATTCGGGGGCTTTTGCAGCAGTGCGGCATTCGCCTGCAAGGTCTGCACAGCGCCCCAGGCATTCACTTCAAAATCTTCGAACGCGTGTTCACGCTTGACGCCCTTCAATGGCTTCAATCGAATGGTTCCAGGGCAGTACACCAATCCGTCCAGCTGGTCCGCGAAATTGGACAAGTCGCACGGATGCGCAACGGCATCGAAGACCAGGCTCTGATAGCCGGAGCGCTGCTCGGAAACGCCCTTGCGGGATACGCCGATGACGTGGTGGCCCGCCTCGAGGAGTTGGTTGCGGATGGCTTCGCCAATCCCACCTGAATCACCGATGACGGCAAACGTACCTTGTTCAGTTTCCGCCATTGTTCATCAATTTGGCGATTTCATCCTCAACCTCGGCCGCTTGGGCCATCAAGGCATCTGACTTGGTGCGGTCCACCGTGCTCATGCGGTGTGCTTCGGCCAACAGCTTCGCGTGTTGTTGCTGCAGCTTTTTGACCGGATCTTTTTTGAATAATCCCAACATACCCCTACAACAAGCGGGTATGGAAGGTGTTCGAAGGAATCAGCCCAATTGTTCCAATTTGCCTTGGAGCACTTCAAGCTTCGCCAGGGCATCGCTTTCCTTTTTGCGCTCCAGCTCCACCACTTGAGGCGGCGCGTTTTGCACAAAACGCTCGTTGGACAGCTTGCCGCGAACGCCTTTCAAAAAGCCGTTGAGGTGGTCCATTTCCTTCTGGATTTTGGCCTTCTCCGCCTCCACGTCCACTTGGTCTCCAAAAGGAATGAAGAACGAGCTCGTACCTACGATGAAGCCAAAGGCGTTGGGGACCTTGTCTGCGACCCGAGCCACGCCGTCCACGTTGGACAACTTGATGATGGCCGATTCAAACGCCTCGGGATAGCCGTCGCCGAGCTGTACGCTGAATTCGAGCTGTTCGCGGTTGGGAATTTGATTCTCTTTGCGGATGTTCCGCACTTCGGAGACAATCTGTTGGAAGGCCTCCGCCTGCGTAAGCAACGCCGCATCGTACGCCTCGCGCTCGGGCCATGCCGCAATGCACAGGGCGTCTTGAGGACCTTCCCGCTTTTCCATCCAGTGCCAAAGTTCTTCGGTCTGGAAAGGCATGAACGGATGGAGCATCTTCAGCAGGTCGCCGAAAATGGCCTTCGTCTCGGCCAAGGTCTGCGCATCGATGGGTTCGCCGTAGGGCGGCTTGACCAATTCCAAGTACCAGCTGCAGAAGTCGTCCCACACGAGGCGGTAGAGGTTCATCAAGGCTTCGCTCAAGCGGAACTCGGCAAATTGCCCCTCCAATTCCTCCAACACCCGCTGCACGCGCGCATTCATCCAACGCACCGCAACTTCTGCGGATTCCGGTTGCTCGCGGTTCGCGTCTACCTCCCAGCTTTGGGTCAAGCGGAAGGCATTCCAAATCTTGTTGGCAAAGTTGCGGCCCTGCTCACAGAGCTTCTCATCAAACGGCAAATCGTTGCCTGCCGGTGACGTCAACAACATGCCCACGCGCACGCCGTCTGCTCCGAACTGGTTCATGAGCTCGATGGGGTCCGGGCTGTTCCCGAGGCTCTTGGACATCTTGCGTCCTTGTTTGTCGCGAACGATGCCCGTGTAGTAGACATTCTTGAACGGCTCTTGCCCGCGGTACTCATACCCGGCAATAATCATACGCGCCACCCAGAAGAACATAATCTCGGGTGCAGTCACGAGATCGGCGGTCGGGTAATAGTAGCTCACCTCTTCCTCCGTCTTCAAGCCATCAAACACTTGGATGGGCCACAGCCAGCTGCTGAACCACGTATCCATGACGTCCTCGTCTTGGCGCAAAGCATCCGCCGTGAGGTCAGGATTTCCGGCCTTGACGCGGGCCTTTTCCAACGCCGCATCCGACGTCTTCGCCACCACAAAATCCTCTTCGCCAGCCCCGTAGAACCAGGCGGGGATGCGGTGTCCCCACCACAACTGCCGGCTCACGCACCAGTCCTTGACGTTTTCCATCCAGTGGCGGTAGCTGTTCTTGAATTTGGGCGGATGGAACTGGATGGAATCGTCCATCACGTGGTCCAAGGCGGGCTTGGACAGCTTTTCCATGGAGAGGAACCACTGCAAGGACAACCGCGGCTCAATGACGGCGTTGGTGCGCTCAGAGCGGCCTACGCTGTTCGTGTAGTCTTCGGTCTTGACCAAATGGCCGGACGTCTCAAGCACCCCTTCCACTTCCTTGCGCACATCGAACCGGTCCTTGCCAGCGAAGGCTCCGCCATGCTCGTTCAACGTGCCGTCGGGGTGGAAAATGTTGATGGACTCTAGGTTGTGTTTTTGACCCAAATTGTAGTCGTTGACGTCGTGCGCTGGGGTGACCTTCAAGCAACCCGTTCCGAATTCGCGGTCGACGTATTCGTCGAGGATGATGGGCACCTCCCGATCGGTCATGGGCACCCGGGCGCGTTTGCCGTGGAGGTGGGTGAAGCGCTCGTCTTCGGGGTGGATGCAAATCGCTGTGTCGCCCATGATGGTCTCCGGGCGGGTAGTCGCGATAGTCAGGTATTCGCCGGGGGCATCCACGACTTCATACCGGACGTAGTAGAGTTTTCCGTGCTCTTCGGTGTGGATGACTTCTTCGTCGCTCAACGCCGTTTGCGCAGCGGGGTCCCAGTGGACCATGCGCTCACCCCGATAGATGAGGCCTTTCTCGTAAAGGTCGATGAAGGTATCGATGACGCCATCGTAGTACTTTTCATCCATTGTGAAGCGGGTGCGCGACCAGTCACAACTGGCACCGAGCTTCTTCAATTGTTCGAGGATGATGCCCCCGTGCTCGTGGGTCCAATCCCATGCGTGTCCGAGGAATTCATCCCGCGACAGGTCCGACTTCTTGATGCCCTTCTCACGCAACCGACGCACGACTTTGGCTTCGGTGGCGATGGATGCGTGGTCCGTACCCGGCACCCAGCAGGCGTTTTTGCCCATCATGCGCGCGCGGCGCACCAACACGTCCTGGATGGTATTGTTGAGCATGTGTCCCATGTGCAGCACACCGGTGACATTCGGCGGGGGAATGACCACAGTGTAGGGCTCGCGGTCGTCGGGCTTGCTTTCGAAAAAGCCGTGCTCCAACCAGTAAGCGTACCACTTCTCTTCGCAGGTACCAGGATCGTAAGTCGTCGGGATCTCCATTTCTAACGCGCCGTTTGTCTGAGGGCAAAATTCGGATAAAAAAGAAGCCGTTCCGCCATGAGGAAGAACGACTTCTTAAAGTCTGGTGGGGAACTGCACCGCAGCTCCGTCAATGCTTATTGCTTGTTCAAAGGCGCACCAACAGATGCAGGCTTGACGGGTGCACCTCCAGTGCTTCCAGCGTCGGCTGCTTCTACCTTGCCTTTGATGCGAATCACCTTGGTCGGCTCGTTTGAGGCGTTCGAGGTGATCGTTACGCTCTTATTAATTGGGCCAATACGCTTGGTGTCGTAGCGTACGTTGATGACGCTGGTCGCACCTGGCATGATGGGATCCTTATCGCACTTGGGTACTGTGCAACCGCAAGATCCTTTGCATCGAGAGATGATCAATGGCTCGGTGCCGTCGTTGGTAACCGTGAATTGGCAGCCTCCATCAGCACCTTGGGTGATGGTTCCGTAATCGTGAACGTCTTTGTCCAAAGAGATGGATGGGCCTTGCGCCGTTGCTGTCGCCATGCCCACGAGGAGCAAACATGCTGTCAAAAGTTGCTTCATAACGTTTTAATTTTTCGTTCCTAAAGATAATCACAAAGGACCTAGCATGCGAACGGCCTTTTGTTTTTGATAGAATTTCACAGTTTCACCCGAGGGAGGGCAACAACTGGGCCAAAAAAAGGGAGGCACATGGCCTCCCCCTTTCTTTCAGAATTTTCTCGACTTATTCATCGCAGCCGGTGCCGAAGGCCGACAAGAACTGCAACAAGTCAGGTGTACCGACTTGACCGTCTCCGTTTAAATCACCTGGGCAAGAGCCGCCTGAACCGAATTCGCATGAACCGTCATCGGTGGTAGCGCTTGGATCGTAGTTGTCTGCATCTTCGTACGTGCAACCCATCGCCATTGGCGTCAAGCAGTAACCCTCCGCTGAAGCGCTGAATGGGTTATACTCTGCGTACGTTGGATCCGTGCAACCGGGGCACTGGTCGCAGCTGTTGAAGCATGCGCCCGAAGTCAACGTGTTGCCTGAAACGGTGATGACACGGTTGCCGCCGTTGCCGCAATCGCCTACGCTTTCGTCCATTTCCCAGGCGTCGCCGTTGATGAACTTGTACTCGTACGTGCCCTGCTGTAATTGGATGACCACTTCATGCACGCCGTATCCCACGAATGGAACGTCGGTCGCGCCGGGATCCCAGCCTTGGAAGCTACCCGCGATGTGAACGCCTGCCGCAGAAACGGTTTCGTTTGACATATTTACACGGAACGAAACGAGGTACGTGCACGAACCGTCGTCCACGTTGGCGCCTGGCTCGTAGTTCTGAGCGTCAGGATCCAAGCATCCGTTGTAGTTGCAGTCGCCTGCATCGGTTGCATTTTCGTCGTAGTTGTCTGCGCTCTCATCTTGGCAGCCGACTACCTCTTGGCAATCCAATACGCCGTCGCCATCCGTGTCAGTGTAGTCACACGCCACGCTCAAATCACAGAAGTCTGTGAATCCACAAGCATTTGGATCTCCGCAACCTGGATTGAATGCTGACATCGGCGCTACCCAAAGTGCACTGGGCCCCAAAATTGCAAGGGGTGTCATCCAAACTCCGTCAGATTCGGTAAGTATGGCAATACCTCCTGTTGCCGGATTAACGAAACGAATGATATCCCCGCAGAATGAAATATCTGCCAAAGATGCCAGTGGAACCAAGTCTGCAAGCAGTCCGCCTGTTAGGTCTGTTATATTTTCAAAGTGCATTGCTTCACCTTCTCCAGACCCCGGGAAGGTTCCTGACAAAGCAACATTTGGATTAACACCTCCATTTACTTCGCAATCTGCAGCGAAAGACTCATTTTCAGTTCCGGTTAAAGTCAATCCAACCAGCCAAGTTTCTCCCGCACCGGTAAGGATTGAAGAACTGCTATTGTAGTCACAACTGCCGTCATCTTCATTTGCTTCACCGTTGTAATTACAGGCAATAACATCCATACACCCCGCTACTGTTAATGAATTGCCATCACAGTCGTAACCTTCCTCTGCATACTGACAACTGCCATCGTCCGAAGTGGCTAACGCATTGTAATTGCATGCATTTTCATCATTACAGCCAGGTCCCAAATCAACTGCACCTAACGCAACGGCCATCCTCGGTGCCAGGTAATCTTGAATTTGATCAATCCAAAACATGGCTTCATCCGGACCCATTGTTGGGTTAAGGGCAAGCTGCGTGGCAGCGATATCTGTTCCACTCGCCGCATCTACCGCTGCGACATAGTCATAATCCCACCATTGCCAAGGCGAAGAGTCACCCGGCTCAAGAGGTGTGCCATCTTCACTGTAGTTATTAAGGACAGGATAAAGCCCATCCATTCCCTCATTACCGAAAGCAACTGCTGGATCGTCTAAACCGATCTCGGCGAAAACAGCGTTATTATTTGTCTCATATCCGTTAATCTCGGTGTGAACAGCATAAGAACCGGAGGCTTCGATTACAGGGTCGCCTGTTGTTGGAACTACAACAATAGAAGTTCCGTAGGGTGCAAAAGGATCATGCGGACAGTGGAAACTAACCATAGGCATGTCTCCTTCGTCTAACCAATTTAAGTCGCCCATTGCGCCACCCATATTCATTGAAAAATGAAACTCACTGGAGTAGCCCACGTGATTTGCCATGCAAAGAGGTGTATCTGTTGTGCCATCAGGATTACCATGAATAGCTTCAATTACAACCGGAGTTAAAGAGCCATCCCCGTTTGTGTCAAACCAAAACTTTAAAATGGGGTCGCCATTGTCATCAAAAACAATGTCATCATATGACGAAATAGTCGAAGTTGCCATCGTTATGTAACCTCCTGTTCCGTCGCCTCCCATCGCGATTTTTTCAGCATCTACACCAAACGGATTTCCATCTTCAGCAACTGACTTACGCAAGAAACGGACTGCTGTTCGACTATCCTGCACCCCGCGATAAGCAGCTTGGATAAGTTGCGTCGTCCTTTCCTGCTGACTCGCCGCTCCAGGGTTCCATCCCAGTCTATGATCCATCGCAATCGCGACATATCCCATTCTAGCAAATCGCTCGCACATTTCAACTACAACACTGTCTTGACGTGTTCCTTGCGTTCCCTGATTCACGAATTGGGGTAAGAAGTTGCCCGAGTGAAAGAACATGAAAACGGGACGGTTCGTTTCAGAATCTCCCACAGGCTCGTATACGTCCATAAGTAGGTCTTCCGGCGCAGGCGGTTGATTGAAGAGAGCCGGCAAAATCGAAATGTTTGTACCGTAAACAACGTCAGTTGTCACCGACACTTCATCGAAAATATCATCTAAATATCTCGTTTGAGCATCCAATTGACATACAAGCGTGCACATTATGAACGCACTCAAAATGAATTTTTTCATCACAGTCTGGTTTCAGGTAATTTGAATCGCGTGAAAGATAAACAAAAAATAACATCTGTGTACACAATACACTAGGCTTATCAAGAAAATACTTCTTTTAAAGGGTCAAATAGCGAGTTTCAGCGCGATTTTTAAGAACCAGGAGGATGGACTACTATTGCTTGCGACTGCGACGCCGTTCCCCTCGGTCTTTCACGTGATTGAATTCATAGATTAAGCTGCCATAGAGCATCCGCCCCACGAATGGACCTCCATATGCCTCGATATGGATATTCTCAAGCAGGTTGGACCCACCGACTTTAAACGTTGTATTCCAAGGTTCTATGATAACATTTACTTGTGCATCTAGCAAGTCATAAGTGGGGACAAATCCGGTGAATTGGGGCGAGCCTTCGAACAAGAAGCCTTGAATCCATTTATAGTTGATGCCAAAGCCCCAAGTTGACTTCCCGTGCAATTTCAAATCCCGCGCGGTGATGCCCAAATTGTACTTGTGCTTCGGGGTATTGAACGCAGGAATAATCGGGTCATCTTCATCTGTCTTGACCAATTCATTCCAGCTGTAATTCCCAGAAATCACGAACTGGTTGTCAATGTAGTAGTTCACTCCGATCGACGCCCCTTGCGTTTGAACTTCGTTTATTGAATTCGCAGCATAACGGTAGACATCGACGGCTCTTGGGGTTTGTTCAGTGCCTTGAAAAAGCGCCCTCAACCCAATATTGTAGCCTATAAAATCCTGATAAACACTGAAATAGTATCCACCATCAACATAGAACTTCTCTCCAAGCGTCGCGCGATAACCAATTTCCAATGTTCTGACTTTTTCTGGCCGAATCGGATCAATATTGAAATAGACCAACGTATCCCGGTTCATACCGTATTGGCCTATTGAGGCGTCTGAACTATTCCTCCAATCATTAAAGCTCTCAAGGGTTATTAAGCTGTCTGCCCCAGCCAGGTTACCCACTAAAGTCGCTGGACCAACATCCAACCACAGATACTGATCCGAAAGTGTCGGGTTGCGGAGCGCAGAACTAAAACTTAACCTTAAATAATCTTGGTTTCGAGGAGAAAATACTATTGAAGCTGCTGGAGAATAAATCCAATCAAAATTTTGATTCTTATCAGCACGAATTGTCAGCGTTGTGATGAGCTTATCTTCAAGAAATCTCCGCTTGATCCCTGAATAAAACCCAAACTCTTGATTGATTATTCGCTCAGTTGTGTCGCTAAATATAGTGCCATCACTCCATGGCGTATATCGCCTGAAATTTGCTCCCAATTTGAACTCTTCAAGAAACGTTGGCTCGAATTTGTACTCGCCGTGCACATGTGTTAAACTCGATTCGTCGAAGAATCGAGTGCCGCCTCCATTCTCGTTATTTTTTCTAGAAGTATAGAAATCAAAAATTGACTGAAACTCCGTTGAACTAGGTTGCAAGAAACCTACAGGATGTTGGATTCCTTCCGAAAGTCCCCCGTAGCCTGCATTAGTCCAGTCTAAAACTTGCGCGTGCCAGTCCACTAAATTTTGCTCATTAGCATCGAACCATGCTGAAATCTCATCAGGATCATATGTGAGCGTCCAATTCCCATTTTCATCCTGATCCAAAATTCCTGATGGATATGTTTCGGCGATTTGACTTGCAATACTATCTGCCCAGTATTTATAATACACTTTCGCGTATAATTCAGCCGGCCGAATGGAATCCTGAATTCGCAATGCTGTCGCATAAGGATCATACGAATTACCTGCATCTTCAATGGTGCGATATGCACGAATGAACCACTTCCCGGGCTTTCTAAGCTCCAATTTGTGCTGGTAAAATTCAATGTCACGCAAACTGAATCGATTATCTCCCTGGTATACAGTAGTGCCAAACCCACTGTTAAATCCATAGACCATTTCGGGACTATCGTAAGTATCCTCGGGCTTGATGCGCCAGTGCATGGCCGTGCTGACCTTAAGATTTTCTGTGTCATAATCAACAAGGTCAACTTCTTTATAACCCGATCTAAAAAAATTCCCAAGACCTCTGGCATTCGCAAAAGAGACACCAGAAAAGTCATAAGAGGCTTGATATTCATCGCCATAAATGTTTACGGCATCGTATCGACCGGGGTTGGAGACCTCCACCTGCGAACCGTCCACCGGATCGTAGTTGGTCGCTTCCCAATCGTAGGCTGAAAAACGGTAGGCGTTCACCTTAAAGCCCAGCACAGGGTTTCCGTCATCATCGGTTGTGTAGTCCGCATAACGGAAGGCCAATTCGTTTAACTCGCGCTCTCCCACTTTTGTGGACACCGTGATGCCGGGGAATTGGAACGGCGACTTGGTTTCCATGCTGACCACACCATTGAAAGCACCTGGACCGTAGAACGCCGAGCTCGCGCCCGCGACAATGTCTACGCTTTTCACGTCCAAATCCGACGCCCCGAGAAAATTCCCCAATGAGAAATTCAACCCTGGGCTCTGGTTGTCAATGCCGTCGATGAGTTGCAATGAACGCACCGGTGAGGTTGAGTTAAATCCGCGGGTGTTAATGATTTTGAAGCCCAAACTCGCCGACGTAACATCCACACCTTTGAGGTTGCCCAACCCCTCGTAGAAGGAACCACTCGGAGCTTCCCTAATAGCGAGGACATCCATGGATTCCACGGTGAGCGGTGCTTGTTTTTGCTTTTCGCTGATGCGGTCACCCAAGACCTCGGCCGCGTCAATCAAGACCTGGTCCGGTGACAACTTGACGGTAAGTTTGTCGCTGGCGTTTTGAACCGTGACCGTCTGCATGCTGTAGCCGATGAAACTGACTTGCAGCTTGACAGGAAAGGCGGAGACCGGGAGCAAAAACTGCCCATTAAAGTCGGTCGTCGCCCCGTTTGTTGTGCCTTCGACAATGACATTGGCGGAGAAAATGGGTTCGCCAAGTTCAGCGTCGATGACGCGTCCGCGCAACATTTCCTGAGCCACAGCGCTTCCTGCCAATGCAGACGCGGCCATTAAAACGAAAAGAAAAATCCAATGTTTCATCGGAAAGGCTTTTTGATTTTGAAACTCAAATAAAGCAAAAAACCTGTGCCGGCGTTTTTCAACCGGCAATTCTTACGAACACCTCACGCCAACTGAATGCGCACTTGGCCGTCGATTTCGACCACATCTCCGGCCCTCAGTTTGCAGCGCTTGCGCCCTTCCACTTCGCCATTGACCACAATCAACTCGTCTTCCACCATCATCTTCGCTTCACCACCGGTGGCCGCATAGCCGGTAGCTTTTAGCAGCTGGAGCAAATCAATCACGTCCGAGTGCAACTCAAAAGTCTCCTCCTGCATGTCAATCGGGAAAACGAACCGGATTGAATTCGGACATCATGCCGTACGCCGCCTCAAAGATGTCATCTGCACTGGGCTTGCTGTAGTAGTCGCCATCGGATCCATACGGCGGCAAGTGCGGCTGTGCGGCCAGCGTAACCGGTGCTCCGTCCAGGTGCTTCCAACCGCCCTGGCGATTCAAAATATCCTCCAAAATGTAGGCACTCGCTCCGCCCGGCACATCTTCATCCACGACGAGCAATCGGTTGGTTTTGGCCAGTGAAGCCCCCGCCACATTCGTGGTGTCCAGCGGCAACAGGGTCTGCATATCCACCAACTCCGCCTCAATGCCAACGGCCGACAAGCGCTCGGCAGCTTTCACGGCAAGGTTGAACGTGGATCCGTACCCCACAATGGTCAAGTCAGCTCCGGGCTTTACCACCTCTGCAATGCCCAGCGGCACCGTGAATTCACCGAGGTTGCTGGGCATACGCTCCTTGGTGCGGTACCCGTTGAGGCATTCCACAACGAGGGCGGGCTCCTCCGCACGGAGCAGCGTGTTGTACATGCCCGCGGCTTGGGTCATGTTTCGCGGCACACAGACGTGCATGCCACGCAGGGCGTGTACAATCGTTCCCATGGGTGAGCCGCTGTGCCAGATGCCCTCCAACCGGTGACCGCGGGTGCGGATGATGACCGGTGCCTTTTGGCCCCCGGCAGAACGGTAACGGACCGTTGCGGCATCGTCCCGTAAAATCTGCAGCGCGTAAAACAGGTAATCGAGGTACTGGATTTCGGCGATGGGTCGGAAACCGCGCATCGCAAGTCCGATGCCTTGCCCTGCGATGGTGCACTCGCGGATGCCCGTATCGGAGACCCGCAACTCACCAAACTTCTCCTGCATGCCCTCCATGGCTTGGTTTACCCCACCAATTTTCCCGGTGTCTTCGCCAAACGTCACCACCTCCGGATAGGCCTCAAACAGCGCCTCGAAATTTTTCTGCAGCACCTGACGTCCGTCCACCCACTCTTCGCCAGCGAATTCAGCCGGCCGAACCGGTACTTCCATCACGGAGTCTTTGCCATCGCTGTACAAATGGCGGCTGTAGCGGGTGCGGTTCTCGGCATGCAACCGTGTGGAAAGCGCATCAACTGCTGCTTTCGTAGATGCTGTGCTGCCGGCATGGCGCGCGGCCACTTGGCGCAACGCACCGTGCACTTCCGCCCGACCCGGGAACATTCCTTCGCGCAACGAGGCAACCTCAGGTGCTCCGGGCTCGAGGGCTTCAATGGCCGCGATGGCCTCTTCCATTTCGGCATCCACCGGGGCACGGAAAGCGACCCAGGCTGCCTTTTGCTCTTGACGAACTTCTTTCTTGGCCTCCTTGCGGATGGCGTCGAGCTCCTCTTGGGTGGCAGCACCTTCGAGCACGAGGAACTGGCCAAATTGAGCAATGCAATCGTATTCGGCAGCCCACGCCATGCGCTCTTCGGACTTGTAACGTTCGTGCGAGCCCGAGGTACTGTGGCCCTGAGGCTGGGTGACTTCTTCCACGTGGACGAGTACCGGCACATGTTCCTCTCTGCAGCGCTGGGCGGCGGTTTCGTAGGTCGCAATTAGCGAGGGATAGTCCCATCCTTTGACCCGGAAAATGACCAGACCGTTCGTTCCTTCTTCCATTTCCATTCCGCTCAAGGCTTGGGAAATGGACGCCTTGGTAGTTTGGTATTGCTTTGGGACGCTGATGCCGTATCCATCGTCCCACACGTTCATGAGCATGGGGACCTGCAAGACACCTGCGGCGTTCATGGTTTCCCAGAACAAGCCTTCCGATGTGCTCGCATCGCCAATGGTTCCGATGGCAATTTCATCGCCCCCTGCGGTGAATCCCGATTTGGCCTGCGCCACCTCATCCAGTTGCCGGTAGAGCTTGGATGCTTGCGCCAATCCGAGCAACCTCGGCATCTGGCCACCCGTGGGGCTGATGTCTGCGGAGCTGTTGAATTGAGCCATGTGGTCCATCCATTCGCCGTCTTCGGTCAAAAACCGCGTGGCAAAATGACCGCCCATTTGCCGTCCCGCCGAGGTGGGTTCACGTTCGATGTCGGTATCGGCGTAGAGCGCAGCGAAATACTGGCGCACATCCAACAGCCCTTTGGCCATCATCAATGTCTGATCGCGGTAGTAGCCCGAGCGCCAGTCGCCGTTGCGCACCACCTTGGCAAGGGCAATCTGCGCCAGTTCTTTTCCATCCCCAAAAATGCCAAACTTGGCCTTTCCTCCCAGCACCTCTTTGCGGCCGAGCAACGAAGCTTCACGGCTGATGCAAGCAAGACGGTAATCGTTCAACAACAAGGCTCGGAAATCTTCCTGCGTCGTCGCGACTGATGCCATTGAGTCCGTCTGCTTCATGGCGCGAATTTACGCAGACTCCGACCAAGTGGGTACGTGTTAACGCAATGCGGCGTAAGCCACCGCGATTTCGGTGCCCACGCGGACGTTGTTCTCGACGAGTTGGCGGTTCGCCGCAAGGCTGGCACCCCCCGTGGCCTCGTTGATGAAGCGCAGCAAAAACGGCGTGAGCGCTTTGCCTTCGACGCCTTGTTCGGATGCTGAACGGAGTCCGGCTTCAATGGCCGCTTCGATGGCCGTTGGATCCGCCGCTGCCGCCTCTGGGATGGGATTGGCTACGAGGAATCCTCCTTGGAGTCCCAGTGTCCACTTGGCGTGCATCGCCGCGGCCACCTCTTCGGGGGTGTCGCACCGGTGGGGAACGCCCAATCCGCTTTTGCGGGTGAAGAAAGCCGGAAATTCGTCGGTGCCATAGCCGATTACAGGGATGCCCGATGACTCGAGCACTTCCAGGGTTTTGGGGAGATCGAGGATGGACTTGGCGCCAGCGCTGACGACGGCAACATCCGATGCCGCCATTTCTGCCAAGTCCGCCGAAACGTCCCACGTGGAGGCCACTCCTCGGTGCACGCCGCCGATGCCTCCCGTCCCAAAGACGGCCACGCCCGCTCGCGCGGCTCCGATCAACGTGCCGCTCACTGTGGTTGCGCCGAGTACGCGCTTGGCCAGCGCCAAAGGCAGGTCGCGGCGTGAAATTTTCCACACCCCCTCCTCCGTGGCGAGAGCGTGCAGCATGTCCGCTGCGCAGCCGACGTGGATTTGACCGTTTGCGACAGCGACCGTCGCCGGAACCGCTCCCCCAGATTCCACCAACGACTCGAGGGTCTGGGCAGTTTCGAGGTTGGCCGGGTGGGGCATCCCGTGGGCCACAATGGTCGACTCCAAAGCGACGACGGGCTCCCCGTTTCGAAGGGCCTCCGTAACAGGTGCGTGGATGTGGATGAGCGGGTTGGCCATGGCTTTTTGGTTTACCAGACGGTGGCGCTTTCCATGGATTGCCAAATGCGGTCTTTCAACTGTTGAAGGCCTTGCTGGGCGACACTGGAGAAAAATATGGGATCCAGGTCTTCGATTTCAGCGCGCATCGCCTCCTCTAACTCGTCGTCGAGCATGTCGGCTTTGGACACTGCCAGCAGACGGTTCTTTTTCAAAAGATCGGGGTTGTATTTCTCCAATTCATTGATAAGGGTCTCGTACTCGGTGCGGATGTCGTTGGCGTCCGCTGGGACCAAAAACAACAAGACCGGATTGCGCTCGATGTGGCGCAAAAACCGCAAACCAAGCCCCTTGCCCTCCGCCGCGCCTTCGATGATTCCGGGAATGTCCGCCATCACGAACGAGCGGTCATCGCGATAGGCAATCATGCCGAGGTTGGGCTTCAACGTGGTAAATGGATAGTTGGCGATTTCCGGCTTGGCTGCGCTCACGACCGAAAGCAAGGTGGACTTCCCGGCGTTCGGGAAACCGACCAAGCCTACGTCGGCCAGCAACTTGAGTTCGAGGATTTTCCATTCTTCGAGGCCCTCTTCTCCGGGTTGTGCGTACGTCGGCGACTGGCGAACGGAGGACTTGAAATGGTCATTTCCGAGGCCGCCCTTTCCGCCGGGGGTGATGATGACCTCCTGGCCGTCATCGAGGATTTCAACGAGGACTTCACCGGACTCAGCATCTTTGACAACCGTGCCAAGCGGCACGTCGATGTACGAGTCCTTCCCGTCGGCGCCGTGCTTGTGCTGACCGCGTCCGGGTTCTCCGTGCTCAGCGATGACGTGGCGGGCGTACTTGAGGTGCAGCAGCGTCCAATACTGGGCATTGCCGCGGACGATGACGTGCCCTCCTCGTCCACCGTCACCGCCGTCGGGACCGCCCTTCGCCGTCATCCGGTTGCGCATAAAATGCGACGAACCGGGGCCGCCCTTGCCAGAGCGGCAGCAAATCTTGACGTAATCAACGAAGTTTTCGCCCGACATGCGTGGGGTCAGTGGTTTGGAATCGCTGCCTGCAAGCGTTCCGTAATTTCTTCAATGGTGCCGATGCCGTCGACGCCCGTGAATTTTCCTTGGGCGGCATAGTGACTCGCTACCGGAGCGGTCTCGGCGTTGTACACGTCGATGCGTTTTTGGATGACCGCCGGGTCCGCGTCATCGGGACGACCACTCGTCTCAGCACGGGCCAAGAGCCGCGTCTTGAGCTCCTCCTCTGCCACATCCAAAGCGAGCATGCACGAGACGGGCGTTTCGCGGCCGTTCAAGAATACGTCCAACGCCTCGGCTTGAGCGGTCGTTCGGGGGAAGCCATCGAAGATGAATCCTTTGGCTTCCGGGTGTTTGTCCACCTCAGATTCCAGCATGCGGATGGTCACATCGTCCGGCACCAATTGGCCTTGATTCATGTAGGATTGCGCGAGCTGGCCCAGTTCGGTACCGCCTTTGATGTTGGCCCGAAAGATGTCGCCGGTGCTCAAGTGAACCAATCCGTACTGCTCGACCAAGTAGGCGCTTTGGGTGCCTTTGCCGGCTCCGGGAGGTCCAAAAAGGATGATGTTCAGCATCTTACTCTCTTTCAATTGTCCGCAAAAATGAGAGTTCAAAGGTAGGGCATTGAAGCACGTCAGACTCGGAATGATGCGTTAACTTCGCGCCTCATTCTGATTTACTTCGAAGACTAACCATGAAATACGACGTCATTGTACTTGGTAGCGGCCCTGGCGGCTACGTCACGGCCATCCGCGCAAGCCAATTGGGACTCAAGACAGCGGTTGTTGAACGGGAAGCCCTTGGCGGAATTTGTTTGAACTGGGGTTGCATTCCCACCAAAGCATTGCTCAAGAGCGCCAACGTTTTCGAGTACATCGAGCACGCCGAAGACTACGGCATCTCGGTCGCTAAGCCCAAGGCGGACTTCGGCGGCATGGTCAAGCGCAGCCGCGGCATCGCGGACGGCATGTCGAAGGGCGTGCAGTTTTTGATGAAGAAGAACAAGATCGACGTCAT
>PKEB01000006.1 GCA_002863125.1 Flavobacteriales bacterium | reverse complement strand
GTTGAGGCCGCTGCTGAGGAAGCACCTGCCGCTGAGGCCGCTGCTGAGGAAGCACCTGCTGCTGAGGAAGCCGGTGACGACGCAGAAGAAGAGAAGAAGGACTAACCCCCTTCTCACCAATGATAACGAAACGGGAGGCTGCGAGGCCTCCCGTTTTGTTTTATGTCTTTTCACACGGTAGTGAACCGATTGAGGAAAAATCGAGTGGCTTCGAGGTTGAAGAGGTGAAAGCGGGGGAGTACTTTTGCCCCATGGTTCAATCACGCGAGCAAAAAGTACCCGCTGTCCTCATTCTGGCAGACGGTACGCGCTTTGAAGGGAAATCGGCCGGCGCCATTGGGACAACGACCGGTGAGATTGCATTCAATACTGGGATTTACGGGTACCAAGAGATTTTCACGGATCCCAGCTACCTGCGTCAAATTTTGGTGATGGCCACGGCCCACGTTGGGAACTACGGTGTGCACGACGCGGAAGTCGAGTCGGACCGAGTGCAAATCGCAGGATTGGTGACCAAAAACTTTTCCTCCATTGCCAGCCGCGTAGGCGGGAGCGGGACTTTGCAAGACTATATGGACCGCGACGGTGTGGTTGGCATTTGCGATGTGGACACCCGTGCTCTGGTGCGGCACATCCGACAAAAGGGAGCCATGAACGCCATCATCTGCAGCGACGGCACGGATGAGGCCGAACTCAAGCGCCAGTTGGACCAGGTTCCTTCGATGGAGGGCCTCGAGTTGAGCAGTGAGGTGACGTGTTCAGAGCCTTACGTCGCCGCGCCGGCTGCCGGAACGGAGAAGGGATTGAAGGTGGCTCTGCTTGACCTGGGCGTCAAAAAGAACATCGTCCGATGCCTCACGGAGCGCGGGTGTGAAGTGCACGTTTTCCCGATGCATGCCTCGGTGGAAGAAATGCTCGCCATCGATCCCGATGGCATCATGCTGTCCAATGGCCCCGGTGATCCCGGTGCGATGCCGGAGACGGTCGAAAAGGTCAAAGCACTCGTCGAAGCTGACCGCAGCGTATTTGGCATCTGCCTTGGTCACCAGGTATTGGCGTTGAGCCAAGGATTGAAGACGGTGAAGATGTTCAACGGCCACCGTGGCGTGAACCACCCCATCAAGAACCTCATTACGGGCAAGGCCGAAATCACATCGCAGAACCACGGATTCGTCGTGGACCGCGATTCCTTGGATGCCCACCCGGACGTGGAGCTCACACACATCCACCTCAATGACAGCACGGTTGCAGGCATCGCATTGAAAGGTCGCCCCGTCTTCTCGGTGCAGTACCATCCGGAGGCCTCAGCGGGACCGCACGATAGCCGATACCTGTTCGACCAATTCGTTGCGAACATGGAACAAGCGGCTGTGCCTGCGTGATTCCCTATTGATTCAGTAACTTCGCGGCGGTTTTACGACCAGGATTTGGAAATGACCCCAATCCCAGCGCCTGCGTGCGTATCCACTTTTCATCATTGACATGAGTTACATTGATCAAATCCAAGCCCGCCAAATCCTCGATTCGCGCGGCAATCCCACCCTCGAAGTAGACGTCGTCACGGGCGACGGTAGCATGGGCCGTGCAGCAGTACCATCCGGTGCATCGACAGGCATTCATGAAGCCGTTGAATTGCGCGATGGCGGTTCTGAATGGATGGGCAAAGGCGTGACCCAAGCGGTTGACAACGTCAACGATATGCTCGCGGACGAGCTTTTGGGCTTCGACGTGTTTGATCAGCGTGCCATCGACCAAGCCATGATTGACCTCGACGGCACTAGCAACAAAGGCAAGATTGGAGCAAACGCCATCCTCGGTGTTTCCTTGGCCGCAGCCCACGCCGCAGCGGAATGTGCAGGGCAGCCCCTGTACCGGTACATCGGTGGGGTGAATGCCCACACGTTGCCGGTGCCCATGATGAACATCCTTAACGGCGGTTCGCACGCGGACAACAAGATTGACATCCAAGAATTCATGATTATGCCAGTAGGAGCGGAGACGTTCTCCGACGGTTTGCGCATGGGTACGGAAGTCTTCCATACGTTGAAGAAGGTGCTGAAGGAGCGCGGCCACGCGACCAACGTGGGCGATGAGGGCGGATTTGCCCCCAACCTCGGTTCCAACCAGGAAGCCATTGAGGTGGTCATTGAGGCCATTGAAAAGGCGGGCTTCCGCCCGGGTGACGACTTGCTGATTGCTTTGGATGCTGCTGCATCTGAGTTCTACAATGCAGAGTCAAACCAGTACGTATTTGAATCCACAGGCGATCGCATGACTGGTGGGGAGTTGGTGGACTTCTGGAAAGGATGGACGGAGAAGTACCCAATCGTGAGCATCGAGGACGGACTGGCCGAGGATGATTGGGATGCATGGAAATTGATGACCGAAGCCGTTGGCGACAAGGTGCAGTTGGTCGGTGACGATTTGTTCGTGACCAACACGCACCGATTGGCGCGTGGCATCGAGAACGACATTGCCAACTCCATCTTGGTGAAGGTGAATCAGATTGGAACCCTTACGGAGACCATTGAAGCGGTCAGCTTGGCACACCGCAACGGATACACCAGCGTTATGAGCCACCGCAGTGGGGAGACGGAAGACACGACCATTGCAGATTTGGCTGTAGCCTTGAATACGGGCCAGATCAAAACCGGCTCAGCGAGCCGCTCTGACCGTGTCGCCAAATACAACCAGTTGCTCCGCATTGAGGAGGAGCTGGGAGCGGCAGCCGTGTACCGCGGCCATGCTTTCCGCGGCTGATTCCAGCGCTTACTTATCGGATTTCATAAACGGCACCGGGTCAATTTGGCCCGGTGTCTGTTCTAAGAGCCCGTAGATCCGGAATTCGGTGCGGGCGTTGTCTTCGTGGTGGTAGAACGCACAGGGTTCTCCCGGCAGGCATCCGTTGCGCAGTTCATCAATGCCTTTGCCCACGCTGATCAGTTGCTTTGTGGAAACGCCGGCCTTGAGCAAGAACGACTCGACTTCAATGGCCCGCAATTTTGACACGCGGTTAGTCGGTTGGTCAAACAGGTCCCAAGCCGAGGCGTCTTCGTGTGTGCGAATTTCCAAGAAGACCTCCGGGTTGAGTTTGAGGAAGTCCACCAAGTCGTAGAGGTTTACCTCGCTTTCACGGGTTAGTTGGGCTTCGGCTTCCCATTCCAAGCCTGCGATTTCGAACGGCGTGCCGCCCATCCAGCGATCGGCAAAACGCTTGTCGTTCAGCGTCTTGATTTTGGCCAGTTCCACCTCCCAGATCGGTTCGGTGGCGTCGGTGGTGATGAATTTACGGGTCACCAAATAGCCCGGCAGTGCACAGACCACCTGAAATCCGCGGTTGGGTGGGAGGTCGATGGAGAGTGTGCCATCCAAGGAAGTACGGGTGTCCCACGCTGAGCCGTCCTTGAGGTCGATCCAGCGGATGGGGACGCGCGGTAAGGCTTCGCCGGTGGCGTAATCGGTGACCACCACATTGAACGCTGCGACGTCTTCGTTGTGTTCGACGCGGAAGATTTCATCGAACCCTTCGCGGTTGGAGCAGATGAAGCCGTGGGTCCCATCCGGTTCCATGGCGAACGCGTAGTCGTCGGCTAGGCTGTTGATGGGGAAAGCCATCCGAACGGGCGTTTTCCACGCGTCGCCGTCCCGCCAGTGGCGTGCTTCGGGCTTAACTGTGGGGTCGATCTCTGACCAAAAGATGTCCAGGCCGCCGAGGGTGGGGTGGCCATTGGAGGCAAAATACAGTCGGCCATTGCTGTCAAATGCCGGGAATACTTCGTCTCCAGCAGAATTGACTTCCGGTCCGAGGTTCAGGGGTTCTTCCCAGAACGTGCCGTTGCGCTCGGACACCCAGATGTCCATGCCGCCTTGGGCTTCGGGTGAGGGAAGGTCCGTAGCGAAATACAGGCGGTTGCCGTCTGGCGACCACGTGGGGTGCGCGAAGACGTAGCCCTTCTCAACGAACGGGAAGGGGCGTGCTTCGCTCCATTCACCTGTCGCTGTGCGCGAGGCAACCAACAGCTGATAGCCGCCGTCGATGGGGTCGCCAAACCATCCGATGCTGCTGTTGGTTTTCTTCGAAAAAGCGATGGAGCGTCCGTCGGGCGACAGGCTGACGATGCCGTCGTGGTCAGGTACGTCCATTGCGGTCACCTCCTTGGCCCGCATGATGTAAGGGCTGCCTTGTCCCAGGTCCGTGAACCACGTTGCGTTGCGGTCGAGCCGTGTGGTTTGATCGGCTTGGCCCCACTGGTAGGGTTCGCTGCTGAAGTACAGCTGGTTGTCGCTGATGCGTGGGGCGGATGCTGTTTCGAGACCGGGGAAGCGCAGCGGGCTGATCTGCCAGTGCCGGTCATCCTCGTCCACGTGCAGCTGTGCCGTGCAGCGGTCCCACACGCGCTGGACATACTCAGGGGTATTGTCCTTTACCATTAGCCATTCCAATACATCCGCTGCATCAGCGTATTTACCCTGATGCATCATGCACTTGGCGTAGTTCAACTGGTCGTCAGTGGTCAACGCGGTGCGGTAACCCAATTCCTCGTACGTCCGCTCGGCCGCGGCAAAATCCAGGAGGTGCATTTGGGTTTGTCCCAACAACCGATAACTCATGGTATCATTGGGCCATTTGGCCAATGCGCGGTGCAAATTTGCGGCGGCGTCCGTGTAGCGCTCCTTTTCAGATAGGCGGAGTCCTTTCCAAAAATGGCGAGCACCGCAGGAATTGAGTACGACCATCCCAGATACCAGGACGGCGGTGATGGTCATTGAACGGGGAAACGGCGTTTGCATCATGGTCGAGTCATAGCGAAAGGGTGGGCCTCACAACAAGAAGCCCGCGAAACAATTATAGCGGCTGTGACGTGGTATTTTCAGCATTCGGTTCGGCTTCTTTCCACAATGCAATATGAGATAATGCGATTCCCGCGGCGACGGAAACGTTGAGGCTGCCGGTTTTGCCCGTCATTGGCAATCGCAGCTGGAGCGAGCATTTACGGGCGACTCCTTCTGATATACCCGTGCCTTCATCGCCCATGACGAGGCAGACGGGGCCGTCCGTTTGGTGGGCGTGAATGGATTTCTCGGCTTTTTCATCAAGGGCGATGCAGGTAATGCCTTGGGCTTGGATCCCGTCCATCGCGCGGGCCATATCGGACACGCGCGCTACGGGCAGCCGCAGCAGGGCACCAGAAGACGATTTGATGGCATCTTCTTGAATGGGGGCCACGCCAAACGACGGAATGACCAGTGCCGTAGCTCCAAAGCACTCAGCACTGCGGGCGATGGCTCCAATATTGCGGACATCGGTCACACCGTCCAGGGCGACAAGCAGGGGTGTTTCTCCGGCTTCATACGCCCGAGCAATCAATTCTTCCAACGGCTGGTAGCTGATGGGGGAGAGGAAGGCCACGATGCCTTGGTGGTTTTTGACGGTGATCCGGTTCAATTTCTCTTTGGGTACCCGCTGAACGGGGATGTTCAGCCCGCGCAATTGGGCGACCAAGGCAGTGGTACGCTCGCCTTTTTCGTCCCGTTGAATCAAGACTTTTTGAAACTCCTTGCCGGCGTCGAGGGCTTCCATGACCGGATGCCATCCCATGACATAACTGCCTTTTGGCGGACGTTTAGGGCCGGTATATGGTCCTTTCTTGCGCGGGGCGCTATGGCCATAGGGTCCAGAAGTCGATGTGGACCGGTTGGAACGGTTCGAAGGCCGCTTGGGAGAGGGCAAGTCAAAAGGCATGCCCAAAGGTACCGGCAAATCAATCCGCTTTGATGCGGCCGTTGCGCCAATTTGTGACCATGCGGTCCCACGGCGATCGAAATTGAATGCTGCGGCTCAGGACGTAGAATTCGCTGTCCCATGGGTGTTCGATATGCAGAAAGCGGAATACGAGGGCATTGGCAGAGCCTTCTTCCCCGTATATCCACCATTCGCTGTCCGGCCCTCGGCGTACTTTGTTGGGAATCCCAAACACGATGTGCACCATGCCTCGGTCAGTACGCCACCCTGGGTGCACCCCGGAGAAGTATCGGTTGGCTTCTTCTACGCGACCGTAATATGTCGCAATCAACGTGGCCGACGCTTCTTTTTCGTTTCCGCAGCTCAGCCAGAAGGCATCGAGGGCTGCCTTAGGATCCGAGGCATTTACCATGCGCTCGTACTCTTTGCGGGACGTGATGTAGCGGCTGGATTGGATCATGAGCTGCAGGTCCCGAACCAACGGGTGGTCTTCCGTTGTTCCGACAATGCGGTGCGCCAGGCGCAACGTGCCGCTCGAGGTGGGCTGGCCGACAACGTTGATTCCAGGCTGCACAATGTAGCCGCTCCAGCCGGTGTCGTCCGTATTCCAATCGGAACGGATCGCCGGTTGAAGGGTGTCACTTTTATCTTTGACTTGTGAAAACGGCGGAGCGGGCATAATCCTCGGTACTTCGATGCTTGCATGTTGCCACCGGCTGCCCGGTGCACTCTCGAAGAAGAGGGTGTCCCCAGCTACGGCAAATCCGTCGTGCACCGGCCACCCATCGCTGTGAAATGGCGTTCGGGGAATGCCCGGTTGCGGCAGCGGTACGCTCCAAGTGGCGGTGGCATTTCGGTGCACATCATTCAACTGCATCGGAATGAGGTTGGTCGATTGGTTCCATTCCGAGGCAAATTCTGCGAGCGAGACGCGCCATTGTTTCCGGTCCCGCCGGGGGGCGAAATCCGCGAGTGTGTCGCTCCACGTCACCTCAAACGTACCGGCTTTGAGTTGGAGGCTGGCTGTAAATGGACTTTGCGGTGAATTCCGAAGGAATAAGGCCTCTTCCCGCGACCAATCGAGGTAGACGTCCACGCTGTCGATGCCCACTGGCAGCACGGCGCACCGGGGGTGAAGGATGTGGGCTTCAAAGTCGTATGGCCGTTGGTTGGATTTCCCCAATGACGTGCCCGACGCTCCGCAGCCGGAGAGCGATGCGATGATCAGGCCGGTGGCCCCCCAGATAATAGACGTCCGCAGCGTCATCAGGTCTGTTCCGATTCGGTGGGTTCCTCGGGAAGTTCAAGCGGTGCAGCGGGGAGGTCTGCTGTGAATTCCTCCGGAATGCGCGCTTTGACGTTGACACCCAATTCGCGCATTTGCTCGGCTTGGTACAGCGCACCTTGCCGCCCTTTCAGTTTCACGAGGGCGTCGTCGTAGGAAGACTGCGCCCGGGTGAGCTGGGTGCGGATTTTGGAGAACTCGTCTAGAAATGCATAGATCTGGTGGTAGAGCTTGCTGCCGCGCTCGGCGATTTTCTGGATGTTCGCCTTTTGCTCTTCCTGCTGCCAGACGTAGCTGATGGTGCGCAGGGTCGCGATCAAGGTGCTGGTTGAAACGAGCAGGACGTTTTGGCCCAGCGCCTCTTCTTGCAGCCGCAGGAGGTGTTGGTCCAATGCCACCCACGATGCCTCCACCGGCATGAACATTAGGGTATAGTCCGTGCTCTTGCCATAAAGTTCGGCGTAGTTTTTTTTGCCCAACCCTTTGATGTGTGCCGAAACACTCGCAGCGTGCGCCGTTCGTTCTTGTTCAATGATGGTGGGGTCGTCAGCCTGGGTCATGCGCTCGTACGCCGTTAAACTGACCTTGCTGTCGATGATGAGCACTTTATCGTCGGGGAGGTAGATGAGGAAATCCGGTCGGTACAGCTTGCCCGCCTCATCCCGCTGTGACGATTGCTTTGAATAGTGAATGCCTTCTACAAGGCCCACCTGCTCAAGGATGCGCTCCAATTGGTATTCGCCCCAGTCGCCTTGCACCTTCGATTCGCCCTTCAAGGCGTTGGTGAGGTGCTTGGCTTCCGCCTGCAGGCTTTGATTGAGAGAGAACAGCTTCTCGAGTTCTTTGTCCAGTTGCCCTAACTGCTCTCGTTCGTCGCCGTAAAACTTGTTCATCTGGTTTTGCAACTCGATGAATTTTTCCTGAATGGGCTTGACCACGGCTGATAACGTCTCCTTGCCGCCTTCACTGAGGTGCTTCTGGTGGCGTTCGGCGTTCTTTTCAATGATGTCGCGCGCCAACAGGTCGAACTCCCGCTTCAGTTCGGTTCTGCGGTTCTCGGCTTCCTGCGCGTGGTCTTCGTAGCGCTGCTCAGCCTTGCTCCGGGCCTGGATGGCCGCTTGCAGTTCCTGGCGCGTGCCGGACAATTCCTCGCGGGTTCGTTCCAACTCGGCCTGCAATTGGTCGCGGTCAAATCGCACCCGTTCCGCTTCGGGATCGGCGGCAATTGAGTCACTTCCTCTTCGCGCCAATTGCCGCGCCAGCAAAAGGATTCCGGCGGTCAGCAGGGCGAGTATTAAGATGAGGATGGTGATAAGTTGCGACGACTCCATGAGCGGAATATACATCTAAACGCAACCTTCGTAAGCGTTGACCCGTAGTGGATATTGAACTTTTAACAACCGAAAGATGAAACGGTTTTTTCAATGGACCATTGGCCTGGTGTTGGCCGCATCGCTCTTCGCTTCTTGTGCGACGAGTTACTCCGCTTGTGCAGCGTATGCTGAGGTGGAGGTATGCGAGTAATCACCGCCAATTGAAGACGACTTCCTTTTTCGTGTCCGGGTGCAAAGAGCGCGCCACAGGACACGCTTTCGTTGTGCGCTCTAAAATGAGCTTTTGCTGATTTGTGACCTCCGGGATGTGCAGGTCTAGCTCCACTTGAATTCGGGCAATCCGCCGCGGATTGGACGCCATGGTTTTCCAAACGCGCGCTTCCATATCAATGGTTTCGTGGCCCATGTCTCCAGCTTTGATGGCCATGATGGTCATGACGCAACTTGCGAGGCCTGCGCTGACAAGGTCGGTCGGTGAGAAGGCTTCACCCTTCCCTCGGTTGTCGATCGGCGCGTCTGTGATGACTTGGCTGTTGGATTGCAAATGCTGCATCGCGGTGCGCAATTGGCCTTGGTAGGCAAGCGTGTAGTGTGGAGTCGTACTCGTCATGTTGGGGACTTTCTTAATGCTTGCAAAGGTGCAACGAAGTACCGCTTTCCGCGCTAAATTTGAACCATGCCCGTTTCGCGTCTCGGATTCTTGTTGGTCGGAGTTGCCCTCACTTTGGGGTGCTTCGGACCGTTTGAGTGCGTCCGAGCGCAGAGCACGGATGCCCCTCTGACGGGCGATCAAGCGGTGTACCGCGATGGCAAGGTAAATGTTCCGTTGACGGATGAATACCAAGTAGGGGTGTTGTTTCACACCCAAGGCATCGGCGTCATGGCCCGCCGAGGCTTCTACAGCAATGCCTTTGCCGTGCGGAACATCGGGGTCGATTTGGCTTATTTCAAGCACCCGAAGGAAATCCAGACGAGCAACCCCATTTACGAAAACGGACGACCGTACGTCTACGGCAAACAGAACACGCTGCAGATCCTGCGGTTGTGGTACGGCAAGCAGAAACTTCGTTCCGAAAAACTGCGGCGCGACGCGGTTCGATTCAGCACATTTTGGAAGGCGGGAGCGGCGTTGGCGGTGTTGAAACCGGTCTACTTGGAAATCGGCTATCCGGACATCCCCTACGATTACATTGCTACAGAGCGGTATGATCCCGACGCGCATTTTTCGGACAACATTTACGGCCGGGCCGATTGGAGCAACGGGCTGGATGAGTTGACCGTGGTGCCCGGTGTGCACGTTACGTACGGGTTGGAATTCGAATATGGCGACGAACGGTTCATTCCCAAAGCCCTGACCACCGGGGTATCGGTCGACGCCTTCCTTGTGGCACCTGAGGTCTTTGCTGCGAATTTTGAACAGAACAACCGCTTGTTTGTCACCTTATTTGCGACCTTTGAAGTCGGAAGAAACTGGACCCGGTAAGCCATGACTACGCCATCGACGCCCACCCCTGAAAACGCTCCTCAACGCGTTCCCAAGCCCAAGTGGCTTCGGGTGAAGCTGCCTACGGGTCAAGCTTACAAGGAGGTGCGGGACATCGTATCGGAGCACAAGCTGCACACCATTTGCGAAAGTGGCCACTGCCCGAACATGGGGGAATGCTGGGGTGCGGGGACAGCGACGTTCATGATCCTCGGCAACATCTGCACGCGCTCGTGCGGATTTTGCAACGTGGCGACCGGAAAGCCCCTCGAGGCCGATCCGTTTGAGCCGGGCCGCGTGGCGAATTCGGTCAAGTTGATGAACGTCAAGCATGCCGTCATCACCTCGGTGGATCGGGATGATTTGCCGGACGGCGGCAGTGAAATTTGGGCCCAGACGGTGCGCGCCATCCGTCACCAGAGCCCGGGTACCACGCTGGAGACCCTCATTCCTGATTTTGCAGGCAAATGGGAAAACCTCGCCCGCATCATCCAAGTGGCGCCGGAAATCGTGTCGCACAACCTCGAAACGGTGCGCCGGTTGACCAAAGAGGTTCGGATTCAGGCTAAATACGACCGCAGCCTCGAAGTACTGCGCCGCCTGCGCCAAGCGGGCATCAAGACCAAGTCGGGGGTCATGCTCGGCTTGGGCGAGTCGTTCGAAGAAGTCGTCGAAACCATGGACGACCTGCGCAGCGTGGATTGCCAAATCCTCACCTTGGGACAATACCTGCAGCCTACCCCGAAGCACCTCCCGGTGGTTGAGTTCATCCATCCCGATACGTTCGCCGAACTGAAGAAAATCGGTTTGGAAAAGGGCTTCCGCTACGTGGAAAGCGGCCCGTTGGTGCGCTCCAGCTACCACGCTGAAAAGCACTTGGTGTAGCCCCTGCAGCGTGACTTGCAGTGCCACTGCGCATCGATTTTAAGCCGCTTATTCCCCTCAGCCTGAAATTGGTGCGGAAGTCGTGAACAGAATGAGTTGACAGGCGCTTCGTTTGTTGTAACTTTCGAATTCCTGATTGACAAAACCCAGACCATGCAATTGAAATCTGTATTCACTGCTTCTGCTGCTGCCGTCCTAGCTTTCGCAGGATGGCAAATGAGCAACTCCACTGACCCTGTTGCTGCTGATTCGGATCAAGCGACCTACGCACCGCGCACCGCTGCTCAGCTTACTCAGTCGCCTGAAGGCGCTTGGGAAATCCAGAAATTGCTGCGTGGCGACATTGAGACCGGAGAGATGAACGAAGACGGTTTGCGCGAACTCCGCCACGAGGTGGAGCGTTTCGCCGCCAACCAATCGAGCAACAACCGCGCGACGGAGCACTACTGGAACGAGATGGGTCCCGATAACATCGGTGGCCGTGTTCGTGCCATTGCGGCCATCATCCCGGAAGACGGAAGCGAGGAGCAAGTGCTCTACGCAGGTTCTGTATCTGGTGGATTGTGGAAGAGTGACAACGGAGGCAATGACTGGAACCAAGTATTTGGCATCGATCAGATGATGATCGGTTCCATTGGCATCACCAAGAACGGCCACGTCTACGTGGGTTCAGGCTCCCTGTTCGAAGGTGGAGGCGGCGAAGGCGGAAGCTCCTTCCGTGGCCGCGGTATTTATTGGTCTGCAGATGGCGAGAACTTCGAAATGGTGGAGGGCACTGATCCCGGTGAATTCGGTTCAGGCAACTTCGCTGCGGTGGACGCCATGGTGGCGGACCCCAATGATGAGGACCGCGTCTGGTTCGGTTGTAACGCTGGTTTCGGTTTCATCGAGAATGGCGTGATGACCATGAGCCCCAGCAACGACATCAACGGTGCCGTAGCGGACATCGCTGTTGCCCACGACGGATCTTACATGTTGATTGGTATGGGCAACTGCCGTGTGTTCCGCAGTGAGGGCAACGACTTTACGTCATTCAACAGCGTTTCAGGTTCGAACAATGACGATACGGTTCTTCCCCAGTCGGGCAACGGCCGCGTGCGCGTGGACATCAGCATTGATGATCCCAACCACGCATTTGCGGTTTTCGCAACGAGCGGAGGCTCATTCGGCGGTCTGTACCATTCGTACAACGCAGGTCAAGAAGAATCATGGTCAAATGTTTGGCCCAACGATATCCTCGAAGCCACGCCGCTTCCTCGGAACCAAGGCATCTATGATTTGGCATTGGGCATTGCACAAGGCCAGCCGGATTTGGCTTACGTAGGTGGTATCGAATTGTGGCGCTCAGGTCCCAACCAGCAAGCTGAGTTGGCGGCGTATGCGTTCGACTTTGCCGGAACAGACATCGATGTCCACGCCGACGTGCACGAAGTGATGTTCGTCCCCTCCGGCAACATGTACGTTGCTACCGACGGCGGTATTTACAAGAGCACTAACGGAGGCGAAACCTACATCGATATCAACCGAGACCTCGCAGTCACGCAATTCTACGGCATGGACCACAGTGCTCGCAGCGCAGCCATGGGTGGTACGCAGGACAACGGTTCCTTGTTCATCCCGGCGAGCGGTTACTTCTTGAGTGACCAGGAAGCGGTAGAAGTACAGGGCGGTGATGGTTTCGACTGTGCCATTTCGCAGGTTACCGAAGCGGTAGGCTATGAGTATGCCTTCTACGCTACTTCGCAGAACGGTGGCTTGTCACGCGGAACGGTTGCACCGGGCTCTGTTGCCAACTACGGAGACTTCTGGGATGCCAACATCATTGATTTGGCTAATGAAGAAGGTGAAATTGGTCAATTCTACTCGGTGGTTCGTTTGTACGAAAACACCGATGACCCCGACACACAGCGCGAAATCATCTTGGTCAACCCATACGGAGAGACTGTGACGGACAGCACCTTCGCCTTGTCGACATCCAACCAAAATTTGGATTTCGAATACACGCTGCCCGAAGGTGTTGAGCTTCCTTATTACGATATGTTGGAGCGTCCGGAGCGTGTGTTGGATGCGCCGCTGACGGAAGATCCTGATTACTTCTGGTTGGATCCGCAGGAAGCGGAAGCCCAATTGGAATGCTACTCGGACAGCACCTTGACGGGTACCGACCTCGTCATTACAGACATCACGCCAATCGTTGACTCGGTTTACATTGAGGACTGGGACGAGTGGGTGTACAACACCGTTGGCTACGACACCACTTTTGCAGAAGTAGAGGTGTACGATGTCATGGAAGTATGCGACACCGTTTACTTCCACGCTGCGGATACGTTGTACGATGTAGCTGGTCGCTTGAAGGTGCGCGATCCGTACACCACCATGACCATTGCCGGATTCAATGGCGGCAATGGCATCTGGATGACACGCGATGGATTGAACTTCAACACGACCCCGAACTGGGTTCGCTTGGGCAACGCGCCTGCAGGAACCGGGACAAAGGCTGTGGAGTTCACGGTAAACGTCGAACCAGAAGCCGGTAACCACATGTTCGTAAGCGGTTGGGATGGTAAGTTGTACCGCTTCTCCGGCATGGAGGACATCTACACTCAAGACGATGTCCCGTCGAATATGGGCAAGCTCATCCAAACGGTGGGTGCGGCCATCACTGGCATCTCTGTCGATCCGAACAACCCGAACCACGTGGTCATCACGGTGGGCGGATACGGTAATGTCTCTTCAGGCAAGGTGCAAGAAACATTCAACGCCTTGGATGACGACGTCAACTGGATGAACATCTGGAACGTGAGCGGATTGAGCAAATTGCCTTGCTACGATGTCATCATTGACGCGATGGACCCCTCCGGTGAGACCATCTTGATTGGAACTGAATACGGCATCTTCGCCACGGACAACGGCGGCGACGATTGGGTCATGGCCAACCAGAACATGGCTTCGGCACCTGACCAAGCAACCGCCCCAGTCTTCGATTTGAAGCAGCAGTGGCGCGGTGCTGCACCTTGGGTTAATCCATCAAACCAAGGAGCGATCTACGCAGCGACGCACGGACGTGGCATCTTCCGCTCCGACTTGTTCTTGGACGTTGAGGACATCGACGAGGACGTAGCGGCGCAAGCACAGGGCTTGTTGGTGTACCCGAACCCGGTCAGCGACGCGAACTTCACGGTTCAGTCAGGCGCGATGAAAGGCGACTTCCAGTTGCAGGTGTTTGACCTGATGGGGCGCTTGGCAGTCGACCAGTCTGTGACTGGCTACGTGGGTGGTCCATTGGTTGTGGACGCAAGTGCGCTGCCGAATGGCCAGTACATTGTGCGCTTGGTCAATGGCCTGTTCCAAGAAACTGCGAAGCTCTTGGTCCGCCACTAATTGAGTCAAAAACGAATTGAAGAATCCCTGGCCGCAAGGCTGGGGATTTTTTTGCGCTGGTGAAGCGAAGGGAATCAGAGGTGAAGCAGTGACGCGGTGCCGTCAACAATTTTCCCGCAGGTGAAATGCTGGATCCAGTCGCCCAGGTTGATGTACCGCGCAGGGCCCGCTGAGGAGGCGCCTGCGGGGCGTGGTACCTCGAGGTCCAAAGGGAGGTGGCGGTGGCCAAAAATGAAGCAGTCGATGTCCTGGGTGTTCAGGATGTCCTTGCTGTAGGACCAGAGCCATTCGTTTTCGGGTGCTTGGAACGTCGCGTCTTCTTTGCCGCCCTTGGCACGGCTGTCCTTGGATAAGAAGTCCGCCAACGGGATGCCGAGGTCGGGGTGAACCCAACGGAAAGCCCACTGCAAGAGGGGAGAAGTGAAGACTTTTTTGATGCGTTTGTAGCCGTAATCACCGGGCCCGAGTCCGTCGCCGTGCCCGATCATGCACGTGAGGCCGTCGAAATCGCGAACGATGGGGTCGCGGTGCAATTGCACGCCCAGTTCTTCTTCGAGGTATCCATAGGTCCACAGGTCGTGGTTGCCGGTGTGGTAATGCACGGGAATACCGCTATCTACAACACGGGCTATGGCGCCGAGAAGGCGCGTTCCGCCTTTGGGAACGGCGTGCTTGTACTCGTGCCAAAAATCGAAGATGTCTCCGACCAAGTGGATTTCGGAGGCGGGCCCTTCTTGCGCGTGGTTGCGGCCTGCCGCGGAGTCTTCGAGCCAGCCGATAAAACGCAACTCGCGCTCGCGGCTGTGGGCTGCATCGGGGGCACCGAGGTGCAAGTCAGAGGCGAGGTGAACGCGGTGCAAGGGGGTGGGTTAGCGAAGCAGTTCGTTCAGTTTCGCCGCCAATGCGGGGCCACGGAGGTGGGTGGCGGCGATGGTGCCGTTTTGGTCCACCAACAAGGCATGGGGAATGCTGCTCACGCCGTAGGCCCGAGCGGCCTCGTTTTGCCAGCCTTTCAAATCGCACACGTGATTCGGCCAATTCAAACCATCCATGGCGATGGCGGCCTTCCAGCGGTCGGCATTTTGATCCAATGAGACTGAGAACACCTCAAATCCCTCGGCATTGAACTGCTCGTATGCACGGACCACGTTCGGATTTTCCCTGCGGCACGGTCCACACCACGACGCCCAGAAATCGACCAAGACCACCTTGCCGCGCAAATCGCTGAGCCGGCGGATGTTTCCGTCTGGATCGCGCATGGCGATGTCGGGCGCTTCATCTCCGACGCCGTAACGGGAGTTTTTGGCGGGGCGGGGCGGGTTGGCTCCGTTGCCTTTCTTGACCACCCGGTCGCGGGCGTTATTACGCGTCACTTGCGCGCTTCGGGTGGCAGAGGTAATTGCCTGGTGGAATGCTCCATCTCGCAGTTGCTCTTCAGTCGCTTTCAAGACTTGGTCGAACAGCGCAGCGTTGGAACGGGGTTCGAGGTGTTCCAGCGGGCCCAAGAGAGCGGGTGAGCCGGGATGGTCTTGGATGAATTGCTTCGCCCAGTTGTCCGCCTCGAGCTTCTTTTGGGCGGCTCGGTCGGAAAGTTCTTGCATTTTGCTCCGATCCTTGGTGCGCTGCATGCTTCCCCGCAGCATGCTCAGGGAGGTTTGCAGCGGCATCGCTTTTGCATAGTATTCGTGCACTTCAGCTGCGGCTTTGGAGCCGGAAATGGTCGCATCTGCAATGAAGCCACCGTCTGGAATTTCAGCCTTGATGTGCACGTGCATGGTGCTGTCCATGATGACGACCATGGGGGTCATGCCGCTGACCATGAGTTGGTAGTAATCGAAGACCAAGGCCCGGTCGGGAATGAGCTGAAAATGGCCTTGCATGTCACTGGTTGCAGTTCCAATGGATTCGAACTTGCCCACCTGCCCATTCGTGCCGGCAACCCAACGGCGTAGGTCCATCTCCACACCGAGCCCGTTTTCACCAGTGAAAACGCCGGAAATGGCGTTTTTGGGGCCATTCGTCGCTTCTCCGCATCCCGCCATTAGTCCTGCGCTCATCGCAACTACGGCCAACCACGCCATCCGAATCCCCAGCGGAAATCGCGGGGCAATCTGCTCAAGTACCTTCATGATTCAAATATCTTGAATTTTCAGCTTGTTCCGGCGGAATCGGTGGGGTGTCCTTCAATTTGTGCCCGAAGCCAAGGCTCTAACTCATGCGGTTCTTGCCATTCAGCGTGCATGGGTTCGTACCGAATCGACACCCCCTCAATGCCGTCCAAGGGCATGCGCACCACGTCTTTTTCCGTGGTAACCAACGCGTGGAGCCGGTCCGAATCCACGATGCGTTTCCATCGCTTGAAGTCGTTGGCGGTGAATGCTTGGTGGTCCGAAAAGGCTTCGCGGCGCACCACTTGGAAACGCCCGGCCAACCGATCCATAAACCGCTCGGGACGCGAAATGCCTGCCACGGCCAAGATGCGTTCACGGCGATCGGGCGAGGCGTCTTCATCTCCGTTGGCACACGGCACATCGCCGGGCCAAGCGAGGAGCGGATCGGTTTCCATGTGGGTGCCAAAAATGGGCTTGTGTGCTGGGAAAGCGGGGGCGTACGTGGCGCGCAAATCCCCGTGTACGTCGTCTAGACGCGTGACGACGATGGCGTCCGCGGCCAGCGCCCTTTCGGGCACATCGCGGAGTCGGCCTGCGGGGAGCAACCGATCCGAAGCGATGGGCTGGGTGCTATCTATGAGGAGCATGGAGAGGGTTGGCTTCAAAGCCCGGTGTTGAAAGGCATCGTCGCACACCACCCAACGCAGTTCGGGGCGTTCGTCCCGCATGCGCTCCAAGCCTTGGAGTCGGTCTTCGCAAACGGCGACGGCTGCGTGAGGCAGTTTCCGCGCGAGCATGACCGGTTCGTCCCCCGCCTCGGCAGTGGTGGACTGGGGTGTCACCCATTGAAACCCCGACGTGTCTCGACCGTACCCGCGGCTGAGGATGCCAACGGAGCCTTTGCCGAGGATGTTTTCGAGGTCGAGCACCAGCCGTTCGGTGAGGGGCGTCTTGCCCGTCCCGCCGACGGTCAGGTTGCCCAGGACCAGCGTCGGCAGTGCTCCTTCCTGAGAGGGCAGGATTCCAGCATCGTAAAGCCGGTGCCTGGCGCGGACGACCAAGCCGTACAGCTGGGCAGGTAACCACCCGAGCGTACGCACCAAGACGTCTTGGATTCCGCGGCGAAACATGCTCTAAAAGTACGGGTTGTTTTGGACCTCCCTTACATTTGAGCTATGCAAGCCAATCAACCCCTTCGAGTGCGCGATGTCATCGCGGAGTTGGAAGCGTGGGCACCGCCCGCGTTGCAGGAGTCTTATGACAATTCCGGACTGCTCGTCGGCGATTGGAATGCCGAGGTCACGGGGGTGTTGGTGTCGCTCGATTGCACGGAGGAAGTCGTCGCCGAGGCCGCAGCGTGCGGAGCCAACCTGATTGTTTCCCATCATCCCATCGTATTCAAGGGGTTGAAGCGGTTCACCGGGTCGACGTACGTGGAGCGCACGGTCATGGCGGCCATTCGCCAGGGCATTCAGCTGTATGCCATCCACACCAACCTGGATAACGTAGCTGACGGTGTGAACCAGCGTCTGGCGAGCCTCGTGGGCTGCACGACTGAAAGCCAGCGCATCCTCCGTCCCAAAGCCAGCGTCCTGATGCAGGTCGTCGTGTACGTGCCGCAGGGTCATGCAGAGGCGGTGCAGCAAGCGGTTTTCGATGCGGGTGCGGGGCGCATTGGGAATTACGACGAATGCGGGTGGTCGGTTCAGGGCCAAGGAACGTTTCGGCCGTTGCCGGGCGCTCAACCTTTTGCCGGTCAGATCGGCGAACGCGAACAGGCCGTTGAAGTGCGGTTGGAAGTTGTGGTGGAACCGTGGAAGCTCGGTGGGGTTCTTCACGCCATGAAAGCAGCCCATCCTTATGAGGAGGTGGCTCACAGCGTTTGGCCCCTCGAAAACACGTTGAGCAACATTGGATCGGGTATGGTCGGTGAATTGCCGGGAGCGATGGACGAGGCAGCGTTTCTCGACCGGTTGAAAGCAACCCTCAGATGCGGAGCCGTGAAGCACACCCAGTTGCTTGGACGACCGGTCCGAAAAGTCGCCGTGTGCGGCGGATCGGGGAGCTTTTTGCTCGGTGACGCCATCCGTGCCGGGGCCGATGTTTTCGTGACTTCGGACTTCAAATACCACGAGTTTTTCGATGCCGATGGCCGCATCGTGATAGCGGACGTGGGGCATTATGAGAGTGAATGGCAAACAACGGACCTGATTCTCAAGCGCCTAAACGAAAAATTCCCTAATTTTGCCCTCCATTTGGCAAAGGCCAATCCGAATCCTATTCACTATCGCTGACCTCTACTATGGCTAAGAAAACCACTGCCTCTACTGCAGAAGACAAGCTGCGCGCACTGTATGACTTGCAATTGATTGACTCCCGCATCGACCGCATCCGCGTCGTTCGGGGTGAATTGCCGTTGGAGGTGGAAGACCTCGAAGACGAGATTGCCGGTTTGCGCAACCGCTTGGAGCGCTTGGAAGAAGACCTCGACTTGGTCAATCAGCGCATCTCAGCGTACAAAATTCAAATCGAGGACAGCAAGGCCTTGATCGCGAAGTACACCGAGCAGCAAAACAACGTTCGCAACAACCGCGAATTTGAATCCTTGAATAAGGAAATCGAATACCAAACCCTCGAGATTGAGTTGTGCGAAAAGCGCATCCGCGAGTGCCAGGCGCAAGCTGAGCAGAAGGGTGAAGTCGTCACCGATAGCAAGGAGAAAGTGGAGCTGCGCGAGGCCGACCTCGAAAGCAAGAAGACCGAGCTGTCTGAAATCGTTGCTGAAACACAGCAGGAAGAGGACGTATTGAACACCTTGAGCGCTAAGATGGCCAAAGGCATTGACGAGCGTTTGCTCGCCAGCTACCAGCGCATCCGCGGCGCAGCGAAAAACGGATTGGCCGTGGTGCCAATCGAGCGCGAAGCGTCAGCCGGTTCGTACATCAAGATCCCACCACAGCGCCAAATCGACATCGCCCAGCGCAAGCGCATCATCGTTGATGAGCACAGCGGACGAATCCTCGTCGACAAGGAGTTGGCGGAAGAGGAAATGGCACGCATGGAGACGCAAATCAGCAAGGCGCTCGCGAAAGCCAAGAAGTAATTTCAGGCCGGGCGGACTGACCGCTCACTTGACTCACATTCGAAAACCCACGGTGGCTACGACCATTCCGTGGGTTTTTTGCAGCCGGCCGGCATCGAGGAGATCGGGGGAGAAGAGGTAGATGTCGTTCTGGTAGACGCTGCGGCGGTAGGTGCCCGCGAAATACCAGTTTTCGGTGCGGTGCCCAAAACCAAAGTTACCGGTGTAGCGGTTGGCGTCGGCCACAACATCAGCGGCGGGGGTGAAGGGCGAAGTTTCAAAGGAAGCCCCTGCTCGCACGCGCCAAGCCCGCTGCACACGAAATTCACAGCCGACGCGGGCGATGTGCGATGTGCCGTAGAGTTCGGCGGCGGCCGCGTTTTCTGAAGCGAAATCGTAAGCGCTGGGACCAGAGAAGGCCGAGGCGTTCAAGGTGCCGGTGCCGTAATCGACCCGCTCGTAATCCGCGCTCACAATGCCTGCCTTGCCCATGATGAAGGCGGCTGAAGCGATGAGGCGGGACGGGGTGTGGACGACGTACTCGAGTCGGTTGAAGGGTGAATTGTAATCGTACGTTTCACCGGTATTGAAGGCGCTTCGCACCGTCGTGGAGTACTCATCGGTCAGGGTGATGCGGCTTCGCGTATGGTAAGCCAGTCCAGCGCGGAGCCAATCCGTGACCGCAAGCGTAGCGCCGACTTTGAGGTTGATGCCGCTGCCTTCAACGGCGAGCATTTCTTGGAATTCCCATTCGTTGAGTGCGAGGGTATCCAGACGCGGGCGCTCTTTGTGGATGCTGGTCTCTTCAAACTCCACACTGACAATGCCGATGCTGGCTCCGATGTAGAGCCGTTCGTTCAGGCCAGAGCCCAAGCCGACGTTGGTTTCGTTGAGGCGGCCCGAGCGCTCAATGGTTTTGGTGGCGTACGCGCCGCCCTCAGGTATGGCAGAAATGTAGGCTGTCGGGTCGTTGTTGGGATGGGGGTCGAGGAGGTAGGTCTCCCATGCTAGGTTGCTGGTGAATGGTGCCCGATCGTACAAATCAGGCGGTACGGTTCCCATGGCCGCTGCAAGGAATGCATCGAGCAGAGACGCATCCAGGGAGGCGTCCTCAATTTCAATTTTTTCGTTGAAATTCGCACGGCGCGTACTGGTGATGGCAAGGGTGGTCACCGGCCAATCGGGGTTCACCGATGGGTAGCTCAACGCGATCCCCAAATTGGTCGTCGAACCAGCGAGTTGGTTGGCGTTGCCGATTTGCCCGTTGATGTTGACCTTGGCCTTTATTGATGCGAAACCCGTAGTGAGGCTGGCATCGCCGCGGCGGTACATGCCAATTCCGGCAGGGTTTCCATTGAGCGATGCGAGGTCTGCACCAAGCGCTCCGAAGGCACCGCCCATGGCCATGGTGCGCGTGCTCCCCAAGGCCTCTTGGTAGCTGTAGCGCAAGATGTCAATTTCGTTTTGAGCGTAAGCCGTGTGCGGTCCCACAGCCGCGAGCAAAAGGCCCGCTGCGGCAGTCTGCAGGAGGGTGCGCGTCTTCATCGACCGCCTCCGCGTGAAGAGCGTGAAGAACCGTTGGAGCGCGAGTTACCGCTGGAGTTGCCTCCGGAACGTGATCCGCTGTTGTTCGAAGGGGAACTGAAGGAATTCGAGCGACTGCGTGAGGAGTTGTTCGAGTTGTTGGAAGGCGAACTCCACGAACGCGACGAATTACTGCGTTCTCGTGACGAGTTGTTCGGTTGCATCCATCCGCGTTCCCGGCGCGATTGCTTTGGTGACACGTAGGTAGGGGATGCTTCTTCCGTGCGTGCGGGTGTTGCGGCCGGAACTTCGTTGGGGCGTTGGGCTTCCACTTTGGGGCGTACCAAGATGCCGTTGCCGTCGTAGTTGCTGCCGTTGCCGGTGTAGCTCATGATGGGCGTGCGGGTGCGCCCCGTAACACTGGTGAAACTGTCATTGGAGCCGGTCCCTGTCCAGCCGCCGTAATTGATATTGTTGTTGCCCCAATTGGTATAGCCGTAGGGGTTGTTCCAGCCGTTGCCCCATCCGCCATTCCAGGCATAAGGGTTTCCATAGCCGAACCCGCTTCCGTACCCCATGCTGTAGGGGTTGCCCCATCCGCCATAGAACGGGTCGTAACCGCCCAAGCCGTAGCCCATGCCAAATCCGCCGGCGGCGTAGGGGTTCATGTACGAAGCCAAGCCCCACTGGGTCCCGAACCCGTTGCCAAAGCCTCCGCCAAAAGGTCGGTAGCGGTTGTAGTAACTCGGCTGGTAGCCCGGCATGCCGTAGCTGTTCATGTAGCCCGGGCTGAAGTCCGCGCGTGTGGGATCGTAGTAGTCGTCCCCATCAGCTTCGTCAGTGGTGTTTTCGTAAGCGAACGCTAAGTAGGCAGCGTCGGTCACAAATTCTTCGCCGCGTCGCAGGTACAATTCGTCATCTTCGAGCGCTGAGAAATCCGGGGTCGAAGCGCAGCCGGCCAAAAACAAGGTGCCGAGCACGGCAGAGAGCCAAGTGCTGGGCGAACCGAACGGGAGAGAAGATAAACGTGCCATGGGGGCGGGGTTTAATGGTAGAAAGGTACGAAATTGGGTACTTTTGCGGAGCGGAAGGTCCACAGACCCTCTACCGCACAAACCATACCAAACTGACAGCGCAATTTCATGGCTTCAAAATTGACTTCCCGCGAGGCGGATTACAGCAAGTGGTACAACGAACTGGTGGTGCAAGCCGACCTCGCTCAACACAGCGACGTCAAGGGCTGCATGGTCATCAAGCCATACGGGTTTGCCATTTGGGAGCACATGAAGGACGTGCTCGATCAGATGTTCAAGGACACCGGCCACGTCAATGCGTACTTCCCGCTTTTCATTCCGAAGAGCTACCTCTCGAAGGAGGCGGACCATGTGGAAGGCTTCGCAAAGGAATGCGCAGTCGTGACACACTATCGCCTCAAGAATGCGGAAGACGGCAGCGGTGTTGTGGTCGACCCTGATGCGAAGTTGGAGGAGGAACTCATCGTGCGCCCTACGTCCGAGACCATCATTTGGAACACCTACAAGAATTGGATCCAGAGTTACCGCGATTTGCCGTTGTTGGTGAATCAGTGGGCCAATGTGGTCCGCTGGGAAATGCGCACGCGTTTGTTCTTGCGCACCGCTGAATTCCTCTGGCAAGAGGGCCACACGGCCCACGAAACCTCCGAAGAAGCGGTGGCGGAAGCGCGTAAGATGCTGGAGGTATACGCCGACTTTGCGGAAGGCTGGATGGCCATGCCCGTGCTGAAGGGCATCAAAACGGCGAACGAACGGTTTGCCGGCGCCCTTGACACCTACTGCATTGAAGCGATGATGCAAGACGGCAAGGCGTTGCAGGCAGGTACCTCGCACTTCCTCGGCCAAAACTTCGCCCGCGCATTCGATGTGAAGTTCGCGACGCGCGAAGGCAAGCAGGAATTGGTGTGGGCCACGTCTTGGGGCGTGTCCACCCGCTTAATGGGCGCCTTGATCATGACGCACTCGGATGATGCAGGACTCGTTCTACCTCCGAAGTTGGCCCCAATTGAAGTTGTACTTGTACCCATTTACAAGGGCGAAGACCAAATGGCGGAAATCGTCGGAGCGCTCAACGGCATCGCCGATGAATTGAAGGCAGCCGGCGTGCGCGTCAAGGTCGACGACGACGACACGAAGCGCAGCGGTTGGAAGTTCGCCGAGTACGAATTGAAGGGAGTGCCGGTGCGTTTGGCCATGGGCCCCCGCGACCTCGCCGGAGGAACCATCGAAGTGGCGCGCCGCGACACCCAGTCCAAGGAAATTGTCGAAGCTGCAGGCATTGTGGCGCACGTGCAGGGATTGCTCGAGGAAATCCAAACGGCCCTGTTCGACCGCGCCGCGAAGCGTACGAAAGAAACCACCACGCGCGTGGACACCTGGGACGAATTCAAGGCCGCCCTCGACGCCGGCGGATTCGTCGAAGCCCATTGGGACGGCTCATCCGAAACGGAAGACCTCATCAAGCAAGAAACCAAGGCCACCATCCGTTGCATTCCATTAGAAGACGACGGCGAGGCAGGCACCTGCATTCGCACAGGAGCTCCCTCGGAGCGGCGCGTGGTCTTTGCCCGTGCGTACTAATCAATCAACCATGGAAAACACTCCCATCGGACTCAATCCCCAGGTGACTGCTGAGACGGTAGAAGGCTTGAACAGCCTGTTGGCGGACTTGCAGATTTTTTATCAGAACGTCCGCGGCTTCCACTGGAACATCCGCGGATCTGAATTCTTCGAGTTGCACGCCAAATTCGAGGAACTCTACACGGATCTCCAGCTCAAAATCGACGAGGTCGCCGAACGCATCCTAACCCTCGGCGGCCGTCCGTTGCACACCTACGAGGCTTACCTCGCGGCGACCGATGTGCACGCCGTGAAGGACATCTCCAACGGCCCCGAAGCTTTGAAGCACTGTGTGGCTGCATTCAGCGTGTTGTTGCTGCGCGAACGCGCATTGCTCCAGCTCACCGGCGAGGCCGGCGACGAAGGCACCAATGCGCTGATGAGTGACTACATCCGCGAGCAGGAAAAGACCGTCTGGATGTACCGCGCGTATTTGGGCTAAAAAGTTTGCGGAGGTTTGCCGATTGCAATCTCTGCAGTATATTTGCGCCCCATTTGGCCCGTTCGTCCAGGGGTTAGGACGCCAGGTTTTCATCCTGGAAACAGGGGTTCGATTCCCCTACGGGCTACAACAAGAAATCCCCGCTCCGGTAACGGCAGCGGGGATTTTTTATGACCGTGACCCTTGCGCGTCCGGTGAATGCGGACACGGCATTTTACCAGGTCGTATCGTCTTCAAGCGTTCTCCGGATCATGCCCTCGGACTGCTGACAAACTTCTTTCCGGCTCCAGTTCTTTTCGGCTATTTCTGCGGCAGAGATGGGTGCGAGCACCTTGACCACCAGCCGCTTTTTTCGCAAACCCAATAGATTGGACAGGTGCTGAACGATGGACCCATGCTTCACGAGGTAGGTGAATGTAATCCGCTGCTCTTTGCTCAATTCTTGGCCATTGGCGTGTGTCCATCTGAATGCTATCGGCTGAACTCCTGAACCCGAATCGATCGCGATTTTGAAGAAAGGTGCATGAAAAGGAAGCAGCTCAACGCCATTGTTTGACTTGCCCTCGGGGAAGAAACTCATGTTGACCTTCGATTGCGTAATCATGCTGGTAGCAGGCTGCAGCAGTTCCACAATCGACATGCGTCTGCTCCTGTCCACAAACACGAAGCCCAGAAGTTCCATCACCGAGCCAATGACCTTCATGTTGCGAATGAGCATGTTCGAGATCACCATGCAGGGACTGATGGCCATGTGGAGCAATGAGTCTAAAATCCCCTGGTGGTTGCTTACGATGAGGTGCTGGGAAGAAGGCATTTTACCTTTCACTACCAGCTTCACTCCCACAATCCACATGAGCAACCGAGAGAATGGGTAAATGATAAATCGAACGTTGAACCGAAGGAAGAGGTGCCTCGGAAAAAGGAAAAACACCAACCTTAACAGCAGGCTGAGGAGGACCAAGACAAACAGGGTAAGCATAATGAATGCCATGCGAACCTGTGCAAGTGTTTTCGAACCCTTGAGGATGGCTTGGTTTGGGGTGGACTCCGTCATTTAGTAAGGGAAGTAAATCAAGGCTAATGCAAATGTAAAAATGTGCGCTTTCGAAACTGCGCAAATTCTCACTCGCACCCTTCCACAAGGCGCCTGCAGAAGTCCACCTCGGGACTATTCCCAAATGAATACCTTATTGAAGTTGACATCCACCGCGCAACTTCTCGCGAAAAGATGTGTTTTGAGTGTAGGCAATCCGATTCACACCTGCTTCGATGAAGTTGAATACCCTTTTCCTGATGGTCGCACTTGGGTGTGCGCAGGGGGCGTTGGCCCAACATTTTTGTGGCTTTGATGCCCTGCATGCCCTGCACCGTGGAGACGAGGCGGCCTGCAATGACCGCGTTTTTGAGTGTTTATCTGGAAATTTTGAGCGTACGGGAGAAACGCTCACTGTTCCTGTCGTGGTCCACATCATTCACAACAACGGACCGGAGAACATCGAAGACGCTCTCGTCATCGATGCCATCGAATTCTTGAACGATGCCTTCTCCAACAACGGATACTACCAAAACGAATTGGGCGTGCAGACAGGCATTCAGTTTTGCTTGGCCGCCGAGGATCCGGAAGGCACTTTCTGCTCGGGGATTGAGCGGGTGGAATCGGAATTGACGGATGTACTTGTGCCGGCACAGGAAGCGGATTTGAAGTCCCTGAGCCATTGGGACGCGACGCAGTACCTGAACATTTGGGTGGTGGAGGCGATCACGCGCGAGGAGGACAATGAGGCGGTCGTAGGGTTTGCGACCTTTCCGACAATGCACGGCGAAGCGCTCGACGGAATCGTGGTCGAATCCACGGCCATGGGGGCGTCGCCATCGGCGACCGCTGTGGTGGCACACGAGGTGGGGCATTATTTGGGCTTGTACCACACCTTTCAAGGCGGTTGTCCGAACGATGATTGCTTCACCTCGGGCGATCTGGTGTGCGATACCCCGCCGGATGCGGCTGCGTTCAACACCTTGTGCTTCGATGGCACCAACAGCTGTGCCACGGACGAAGACGACGCCAGCATCAACAATCCGTTTCGCAGCGTCGCGCTCGGTGGATTGGGCGATCAATTGGACATGCAAACCAATTTCATGGACTACGCCAACTTGGCCTGCTTTGAACGGTTCACCGAGGGACAAGCAAACCGCATGCAAGCGGTGTTGCTCGAAGTGCGAATGTCGTTGTTGGAAGGGGACCGCTGCACGGGTCCGTGTGACTTGCCCATCGAGGTGAACGTCGCGTCCACTGCCCTGGAATTGGAGGTGGGCGGCACCGTCGCGTTCACCAATGTTTCTGCCAACGCAGTTGGGTACGAGTGGTTTGTTGATGGCGCCTCCCAAGCGACAACGGTGGATTTCATCTTTGTTCCGGAGGAGCAGGGATCGTATGTGGTTTCGGTGGTCATGGACGGACAAGCACCCGGCTGCACCGAGACGGTCGCCTTTGATGTGGCGGTGACCTGTCCCGTTGAGGCCACTTTCACGAGCAGTTCCGTGCAGTTCGAAACGGGCGGGGCATTGGAGGTCGAGAACACCACCATCGGAGCGACGGCCTACACCTGGTACATCGACGGCGAACCGGTCTCTGAGGAGGAGAACCCCCTCTTCGAGTTTGAGGCCTCAGGTGCCTACACGCTTCAACTCTTTGCCGAGGGACCGACGTGTTCGGATTGGTCGGAGCCGTTGAATCTGTCCGTGGGAACCTGTGCCTCGGGCAATGAAGCAAACCAGTGGTTGTTTTTCAATTCATTCGGATCGGCCTACGGCTTGGATTTCAATGTGGACCCGCCTGCTCCGGTGCTCGAAAACAACCTGCCGCCCAACGCTGATCACTGCAAAACCACCTTGTGTGACGCGTCAGGCGATGTGTTGTTCTTGTGTACCGGCACCGAAGTGCTCAACCGCAATTATGAAGTGATGCCCAACGGGGGTGAACTCCTCGGCAATACATCCAGTCATTATGGCTCCATGATCGTGCAGCGACCGGGCGACCCCGATGCGTACTTTGTCTTTCACTCGTCTTTGCCTGAAGATGCCGAGGAGGGTGGTTTGTACTACTCCTTGATCGATGAAACGTTGGAGGACGGATTGGGGGATGTAACCTTGAAAAACCAATTCTTGGGGACCCACGGACAAGAGGCGTTGACCTGTGTGCGCCATTGCAACCTTGTGGACTTTTGGTTGCTCACGTACGACCAGCTGGAAGGGCGCTATCTGGCCTGGCTGGTGACACAAGAGGGCGTCGCATCGGATCCGGTGGTGTCGGAGTTGTCTCAGGACGTTTTCTTTACGTTGCCGCTGACGCCGACGGCCAAAGGCGATCGCATCATGCACGGGAACTACCTCATGGATTTTGACGCTTCCTCCGGGGCCCTGTCCCTGGCCGTTGATTTCGGTCTGAGCGATTTGGTGGGGTGGGAATTCAGCGGAAGTGGACAATACCTGTACCTGTTCACGGGCGAGTTTGGCACAAGCATTTACCAGGTGGACCTGGATGGTATGGACGAATCGGACCTCATGGCCGGTGCAGCGCTAATCAATCAGCCAAGCGGAATCGTCTACTTCTACCCGCAGCGCGCTCCCGATGGAAACATCTACATCGAGAATGCGTTCGGCGGCGAAATTGCGCGCATCGTGGCGCCGAATTTACCCGCAGGTCAAGCCCAGTTCGAGCCGGCCTTCGCCAATTTCCAAGCATTGATCAACAGCTTCGGCAATTACTTCCACCGCTACGTGCACGGGGAATCCCTCTTCTTGGAAGGAGCCACCACGGTGTGCGCGGGATCGCCGCAGCCTTACAACGTCTACGGAAGCGAATGCTTGGAAGGGAGCGTTGAGTGGACGATCGAAGGAGCGGGCTTCACTGAACTGGCCAACGGAGAGATCTTCGTCGATTTTCCAGCATCGGGGACGGCGGTCATCACGGCGAACATGGCCTTGGCATGCGGCGTGGTTTCCGGGACGATGGAAGTGGAGGTCGCGCCCGATCCCGGGTTGGATTTGGGGGCGGATTTCGGGCTTTGCAACGACGGGGCGACTCATCTTTTGGATGCCGGTCCTGGATTTTTGTCCTACGCCTGGAGCACGGGCGAGGACACCCAGATGCTCGAGGTCTCCGCACCCGGGCTGTACGCGGTGACGGCGGAAACGGCGATTTGCGCCGTGACAGATGAGGTCGAGGTGCTGACGACCGAGGTGACGCCCATTGACCTGGGGCCGGATATCGAGCTTTGCAACGGTGAAATCGCTGTGTTGGACGCCGGCATTGGCTACAACGATTACGTGTGGAACGACGGTACTACAGGGCCATTTTTCACCGCCTTCGAGGCCGGTACCTACATCGTGTCTGCCACGGTGCCTTGCGTGTCTTCGGACACACTCATGGTGATGGGGTGCGGCGAAGGCATTGGCCTTGGAATTGAAGAGCCGCTGGCGGACGATATCCTCATTTTCCCCAATCCCAACCGAGGCGCCTTCTCTATTGCATGGCGCTTCGAACTCGGACTGGAGCGATGGTCCATGTACGCGGCCTCCGGCCAACGAGTGGCTTTCGGTCGCGTGGCAGATTCAGGCGTCACGACCGTCGACTTAGACTTGGCCCAAGGGCTTTATTTGGTTGAGCTGGAAGGCGCGGCTGGACGGTTCTGGAAGCGGGTTGTCATCGAGTGATATGCCGCGGGTCAGGTCACCGCATGAACGGGTTTTCCGTTTTGTAATTGCGGCGGACAAAGTCCAATGCTGCCTGCAAGACTGCGCCCATGTTAGGGGCCTTCTTGAAGTTAATATCCCCAGTCAGGCTGAAAAGCTCGCCTTTGAGCTCGTCGATTTTGCCCTCCGCGGAGATGTGATCCTCCTTCATGCAGGCCAGCAGATCGTGCAGACGTTGGCTCTCGCTCGCCGCGCGTTTAGCCAGCAATGAACGCTCTTCCTTGACGTATTGGTCGACCGATTCCTCTGGGAGCACGTCGCGTGTCATCTTCGTCAACACGTCGTTCTCGGGAAGGCATTCCGGCTTGTAGACCCGCGCGTCCCCCTCGTAGCTCTGCTGGTCAAAGTCGATGGCGCGCAGGCGGTATTGGATGCGGTCAAAATCCTGCGTGATGACCACCACGTAGTTGTACGATCGCATGTCGCCCAGTAATCGGAGGAAGCAGCGTTCGTTGAATTTGACGTACTCTTTGGCTAGCGCGCGTTTGTCCTGCATGGACAGCGATTCCAGGCGTTGGTTGATGAAGACGTCGCCCGGGATGCCGACGATGTGTTCCTCGATGAGGGTGTTCCGGTAAACCAAGAAATTGATGCGGTTCGGCGACAGAAGTTGCTCCAATTCCAACCCGTAGATGCGGGAAGCGTCGCATTTCTTGATGTACAGAAAAATGTAGTTGTCGTTGATGACGTTCCGAACCTTCACCCGGAACGGCTTGGTGTTGCCAAAAGTGCAAAACGCGATGCTGTCCACCGTGATAAACGGCAGGATGGTATCGCTTCCGTCGGCGTGCAGGATGGAGTACAGCCGCTTCAAATTGAGGACGAGCTCGTCCCGGTCCGACATGCTGTACAGGCAATCGACCCACAGCGTGTCCTCATCGTTCCCGTCGAGGATGGGCACGCTGCCCTCGAAGCGCAACAGGTCGTCGTACGATACCGGAATCTCAATCGAACGGCCGTGTGCATCCAAGTACACTTGCAGCGACGGCGTGACCGGGAAGGGCACCTTCTTTTTCGATATGAGCTTGTTGTTCACAGTATTAAAAACTCTTGTAGCTGGTCACTGTTTGGGCAGCACTTTCGTGAAGATTGAGGGCTGCAAGAAGCAAGAAGATAATCCTGCTTAGCATACTACGAAGGTAAAAGCCATTGAAGGGCATTGATCCCGTAAAGCTCAAATCATCGGAAAGAGCGGAAGGCTTCGATGGTTCGGTTGTGGGTGGAGTCATCCAGGCAAGCGCATAGGAACCATGATTCATACGCCGATGGTGGCAAGTAAATCCCTTGGGATAGCATGTGATGGAACAACGCCTTGAAATCATCGTTATCACCAGATTTGGCTGAATCGAAGTCCGTAACGGGCTCCTCGCACAAGTGGACCGAGAGCATCGATCCGACGTGATTGATCTGGTGTGCGATGGAGAGCTCGCAGAGAACTGTGGCGATGTCTTGAACAAGGCCTCGGCCGTGTGCCTCCAGCTGGCCGTAGATTTCTGGATTTTCATTCAATTCCGACAACAATGCATAGCCTGCAGACATTGCCAGGGGGTTGCCAGATAACGTTCCCGCCTGGTACACAGGGCCCGTCGGAGCTAAGTGCGACATGATTTTCCGTGGTCCCGCGAAGGCACCAACCGGCAATCCTCCCCCGATGACTTTTCCGAAACACACCAGGTCGGGGGTGACGCCGTACAATGCAGCGGCACCGCCTTTTGACAATCGGAAACCGGTCATGACCTCGTCAAAAATGAGCAGAGTATTATGCTCAGTGGCGAGCTTACGGAGCCCTTTCAAAAATCCCGGTTTCGGGGGAATACATCCCATGTTGCCTGCAACAGGTTCGACGATGATTGCGGCCACTTCACCAGCACTTGATTCGAGTATTGCCGATGTAGAGGCAAGGTCATTGTACTCAGCCAGTAACGTATCCTTGGCAGTGCCTTGGGTTACACCGGGAGAACTTGGGGTGCCGAAAGTCACTGCTCCACTGCCAGCTTGAATCAAGAAAGAGTCGGAGTGGCCATGGTAGCAACCGGCGAATTTGATGATTTTTTCCTTCCCGTTATACCCGCGTGCGAGACGAACGGCACTCATGCATGCTTCCGTTCCTGAACTCACCATTCGAACTTGCTCCACATACGGCACCATGGTACATACGAGCTCAGCAATTTGGGTTTCCAGTTCGGTAGGTGTCCCAAAAGACGTGCCCTTCTCCGCTGCTTTTTGGATGGCTTCAATCACGGGAGAATAGGCGTGACCGAGAATTTGTGGCCCCCACGAGTTGATGTAATCGATGTACGAGTTTCCATCGACGTCGGTAAGGTATGCACCCTTGGCGCTGCGCATAAAAATGGGATGTCCACCAACAGACTTGAATGCCCTCACCGGTGAGTTAACGCCTCCGGGAATGCTATTTTGGGCACTGGCAAATAGTGAAGAGGAGCGTTCGTATCTCATCACGCGATGTGCTGCGTTGGGAGTTGATTGATGCACCAATCGTTCACCCATTTTTCGAGCGCGTCTACCCATGGATCACTGTCGTTCAGGCAGGGGATGAAATCGTACACTACACCGCCTGCCTCTTCAAAAATTTCGCGATTTTCCATATCCATCTCTTCAATCGTTTCGAGACAATCCGACACAAAAGAGGGCGTTAAAACAGCCAATTTAGTGATTCCGTTGTCTGGCAACTTTTCCAGTGTGTCTGCAGTGTACGGTTTCAACCAAGGATCGATACCCAGTCGACTTTGAAAGGTACTCAAGCACTTTTCGAGCGGAATATTTAACGCCTCCGCCACAAGCTTGGTCGTTTCGAAGCACTGATGACGGTAGCACTCTTCGTGAGCCTTGCTGGGAGTATGGCAGCATGTGCCATCGATTTTGCAGTGTGAGCCCGTAAGATCGGATTTGCGGATATGGCGTTCTGGAACACCATGGTACGAAAATAGAATGCGGTCATATGCTTCGTGGTTCGCAGCCTTCTGAGCAGATGCAGCCATGGCAGCGATGTAACTTTCGTCCTTGTAAAATGGCGCAACCCCTTGCACTCGGATTCCCTCGTGCTTCTGTGCTATGACCTCTCGCACTTTTTCAACCACAGTCTCCGTTGTTGACATAGCGTACTGGGGGTACAATGGAACAACAAGGACGTCATCGACACCCAATGCGGCAAGCTCATTCAAGCCGCGTTCAATGCTTGGTTCGCCATAGCGCATGCCCAAAGCCACGGGAATACCGTCGAGCCTAACTTCAAGTTTGGATTTCACCCGTTCGGAAAACACAATCAAGGGAGAACCTTCGTCGGTCCATACCTTGGCATAGGCTGCTGCTGATTTTTTCGGGCGGGTATTTAGGATGATTCCGCGCACGAGAATGGAACGAAGGGGTTGTGGTAGGTCAACCACACGTGGGTCCATGAGGAATTCATCGAGGTAAACCCGCACATCTTCTTTCGTTGGACTTTTGGGTGAACCTAGGTTGATGAGAAAAACCCCTTTTTTCATGCGATTTTGGTGTTTATTTCTTCTGCACGAGGCAAAAGAAATGAAACCACTGTAATCGAGCCATTGTTCACGTGCATTTTATGCACCTGTGACACTTTCGTTACGATTGAAATAGAAGGTTGGCGAGGACTGGCGGTATTTTTGATTATGCGAAGGATTGAAGAGGCTATTTCTCGCTTTGAAGCAATTAGCATTGCGTTTCACAAAGCGAACTTTGAGACCCGTGAAAAGTTCAGTTTGTCTGAGCCTGATCAGTCTAGCATCATATCAACATTGACAAAGGCTGGGGCACGCGATGTGATGATTCTTGCGACATGCAACCGTGTGGAATGCTACTGGACATACCTCGCGAAGAAAGAGGTAGAATCAATTTTACGTGAATTCATTGATGTAAAACAAAACGTTTGGAAGTCATCGTGCCGGCACATGTCTGGCCCAGCAGCTGTAAAACACCTGTTTCGCGTTGCTTGCGCTTTGGAATCCCAAATCGTCGGAGACACAGAAATAACAGGTCAGCTCAAGGTGGCATTCAGACGCACGCAACAATTAGGAACGCCTATCCCCTTTCTAGACCGAGTGGTCTCATCCGCGCTGAAAGCCGGTAAGAGAGTGAAGGCAGAAACGGGAATCAGTTCCGGCGCGACTTCTGTAGCATTCAGTGCCATCCATTACTTGCGGTCTGAATTATCCAATCTCGAAGCGGTCAATGTTGTGTTGTTTGGCCTAGGTAAGTTGGGCCGAAATACGTGCAAGAATTTGGCGAAACATGCTCGTAGCGCTTCCATTACAGTCATCAATCGGGATGAAAGCAAATCAGATTCAGCTGCTGCGGAACACGGTTTTCGGAGTCGTTCCATTGACAGCTTGGAAGCCGCCGTTCGAGGCGCTCGGGTTTTGATTGTGGCAACAGGCGCACAGGGTTATACCGTGCCACGCGAAATGGTAGGTGAGCAACAGGAATTATTGATCTTGGACATGAGTATGCCAAGAAATGTGGATCCAGAAGTGGGACATTTACCGGGTGTCACCTTATTGAACGTTGATGAAATCAGTGCATATGCGAAACAGCAGCTTGCAGCGCGCCGAGACCACATTCCCCAGGCTAATGCAATCGTAGAAGAAGAATTCACCAGTTTTGACACGTGGGTGCAGACACAAAACGTCGCGCCGTTGTTGGGCATGGTGGCTCAGAATTTAAAGAGTTACCGTGATATTGAATTGAGTCGGATGCAGAGTGAGAGGGACATAGAGACGGATTCTGTGGTTCATTTGACGGATAGACTGATACAGAAAGTAACCAATCAAGTAGCATCGTATTTACGCAACCAGAGTGGCTCAGTAGAAGACGACATGGATGTGCTCCAACGGGTGTTCGATAGCCAAAACGAAACAGCATGATGGTGCGAATCGGATCGCGTGGAAGCAACCTCGCGTTATTCCAAGCGCGCACGGTGGCCAATGCGTTGCATTTGATAGGAGTCGACACAGAGATTCGCGTCATTCAAACGAAGGGCGATCGAATTCAAGACCGGTCCTTGCAGGCCATGGGCACGGGAATCTTCACTAAGGCATTGGATGATGCATTGATATCGGGCGAGGTGGATGTAGCTGTGCACAGCATGAAAGATGTACCTACGCAACTTTTGCCAGATTTGGAAATTTTTGCTGTTCTCGAAAGAGGCACTCACCATGATGTCTTGGTTGGCAATGACGTTGATTCGAATATAGTTGCTACCGGCAGTATTCGGAGAAAAGCGCAATGGTTACACCGCCATCCGCATCATCAAATCGTGGGGCTTCGAGGGAATGTGGAGACGCGGTTAGCACGGGTCGCCAGTAACCCGTGGAGAGGGGGCGTGCTTGCTGCTGCGGGTTTAGAACGGTTGCAGTTGCGCGGAGACGAGCGTGAAGTCGTGGATTTGGATTGGATGGTGGCTGCGCCCGCACAAGGAGCAATTGTCGTAATCGGGCGCAAAGGGAACGAGGAGATAAAGCAACAGGTCGCTCACCTGAACCATGCACCTTCTCAATTGGCAACATCCATTGAGCGTGCGTTTTTGTTTGCACTTGAGGGCGGATGTTCTGCTCCGATTGGAGCTCACGCGAGGGTAGAGGGACAAGAAGTCCAATTTACTGGATGCTTGACTGCACTGGACGGTTCTCAAGAAATACGGATTGAGCGGTCGGATGATTGTGCACGCCCGGAATTGGGGAGTCTGTGGGCACAAGAATTATTGAACAATGGGGGGCGTGCAATCATCGAAGCCATCAAAGCCAATGAGCATGGATCGGATTAGTGTGGTGTCGACTAAAACATTATCCGCTGAATCAATCCAAAAGCTATCGGATGCTGGGATGGATTGCTCAGCCCATGATTTTGTTCGTATTGCGCCCAGAAAGCAGTTTGACCCTGTACAGCACGAAACGGTTCTAGTCACCAGCCAGAATGCGCTGCATGGTTGCGACTGGGTAGGGCGCACTGTCCTTTGCGTTGGTGAAGGCACTGCGGAGCAATTGAGCAAACGTGGAGCCCAAGTGCACTCGATCCACACCGATGCCAACTCACTCATGTGTGATGCCTTACGCCTTGACCTGCCATGTACCTTCATTTGTGGGTCGACTCGGATGCCGACCATAGAGAATGGGTTTGCGAAGGTTGGACGTTCCTTGCAAATTGTTGAAGTCTATGACACCTTATTGAATGGGATCAGAGTGAAGCCAGATGCAGATGCTGTTATGTTTTTCAGTCCTTCCGGTGTGAGGAGTTTCCATGCCGTGAATTCCAGCCAGCCAAGGGCCTTTTGCATTGGCCCGACAACGGCCGAAGCGGCTCGAACTTTTGGCCACGAAGCCTTGTTTGTTACACATCCCACACGAGAACGCGTTGTTGACCTCGTAATCGCAACACTACGACCATGAACCACCTGTTTTTGAAAGCACTAGAAGGTGAATCTGTAGAGAGACCCCCTGTTTGGATTATGCGCCAAGCGGGACGGTACTTGCCAGACTTCATGAAGCTCAAGGCGAAATATGATTTCTTCACTCGGTGTCAGACCCCTGAGTTGGCGACGGAAATAACGGTCATGCCCATTGATCAGATCGGTACCGATGCAGCTATTTTATTTTCAGATATCCTCGTTGTTCCCCAGGCCATGGGGCTTCTATTTGAAATGAAACCTGGACAGGGTCCGTATTTGGCAAATCCGGTTCGCAGTGCTGCGCATGTTTCAGCGGTTCCTGTGCCGGATGTTGAGTCTGAATTGTCTTATGTCATGGACGCCATTCGCATGACGAAAAAGGCATTGAATGACCGTGTCCCATTGATTGGATTTGCCGGCTCACCCTGGACAATCTTCTGTTATTCTGTTCAAGGTCAAGGGAGTCGAAACTTTGACCTTGCCAAGTCTTTTGCTTACACCGAAGCTGAAGCGGCTCACGTGCTTTTGCAAAAGATAACGGATACGACCATTGCTTACCTCAAAGCAAAAGTTCGAAACGGTGTTGATGCGGTACAGCTATTCGATTCTTGGGGCGGGGTGCTTTCCCCAGCGGACTGGGAGGTGTATTCGGGTCGCTACATGCGTCAAATTGTCGCAGCGTTGAAAGATGACGCACCCGTTATCGTGTTCGCTAAAGGTTGTGGGCATTCCCTCACTGAAATGCGTGATTGGGGCGCGAAAGCATTGGGCTTGGACTGGACCATCACGCCCGAAGAGGCCCGTTTAAAAGCGGGCAACGCTATCACCTTACAAGGTAATTTTGATCCAGTAAGGTTAATGTCGAGTCCGCAATTAATACAGCGTATGGTCAAAGAAATGATTGATGCGTTCGGTAAGGATCGGTACATTGTGAACCTCGGCCATGGGATACTTCCAAATATTCCTGTTCCTCACGTTCAGGCATTTGTTGAAGCAGTCAAATCTTACACGCCTCCAGCATGAATTTAACGGAACGTCCCCGTAGACTTCGGAAGTCTGGTTTCTTGCGAGAACTGGTCGCAGAAAACCGCGTGACGGTGAATGACTTCATCACGCCATTGTTCATCACTGCAGGCAGCGGTATCGAAGTTGAAATTTCTTCAATGCCGGGTTATTTCAAGCGCAGTTTGGATCTTACCGTAGAGCATGCGAAGCTCCTTCGCGACTGTGGTCTCAAATGCCTGCTGCTTTTTGTTCAGGTGGACGACGGGCTTAAGGACAATACAGGCGCAGAGGCTTTGAATCCAGACGGATTGATGCAAGAGGCCGTCAGGGCCTTGAAACGTGCTGTTCCTGATGTCATTTTGATGACAGATGTCGCTCTTGACCCCTATTCTTCATTTGGTCACGACGGCATTGTCCGAGAGGGTGAAATCGTGAATGACCCAACTGTTGAGGTCTTAACGGCCATGGCAATCAGTCATGCTCAAGCAGGCGTTGATTTTGTTGCTCCCAGCGATATGATGGATGGCCGTGTGGGTGCTATTCGAGCGGGTCTAGATGGTACAGGTTTCCACGATGTCGGAATTTTGAGTTACAGCGCCAAGTATGCTTCATGTTTTTACGGTCCCTTCCGTGACGCCCTCGATTCTGCGCCTGGCTTTGGAGACAAACGAACGTATCAGATGGATCCTGCGAACGGTCGGGAAGCATTGCGCGAAGTTTCGCTTGATATTGAAGAAGGCGCGGATATTGTCATGGTCAAGCCAGGCTTACCCTATTTGGATGTATTATGTGAGGTCAAAGAAATCTCATCCGTCCCAGTCGCGGCTTATCAGGTTAGCGGAGAATACGCTATGATCAAGGCTGCGGCTGCTCAGGGATGGGTTAACGAAGAGGCTGCCATATTGGAGTCATTGTTGTCCTTCAAGCGTGCGGGTGCCGACCTCATTGCGACTTATTTCGGTTTGGATTTTGCACAAATGGAGCACTGATGGCCTTTGAAAAACATTTGATTCGCAAGTACAATGTTCCGGGCCCCCGCTATACGAGCTACCCGACTGTACCTTATTGGAAAAGCGATACGTTCGATACGGATAAGTGGTTGGCAAGCGTGGCGACGGCGTTTACTGAATCCAATGAAGAAGAAGGCATCAGTGTTTATATCCACCTGCCATTCTGTGAATCACTGTGTACTTTTTGTGGGTGCCACAAGCACATTACCAAACGTCATTCCGTGGAGTCTCCATATGTCAAAGCTGTGCTGGCTGAATGGAAGAGTTATCTGCGTGTTTTCGGCGCCAGACCCCGCATCAAGGAGTTGCACTTAGGCGGAGGTACACCTACTTTCTTTTCGCCAGATCATTTGCGTGATTTGATTGAGGGTTTGTTTGAACACGCGGACCCATGTGAGGCACCGCTCTACAGTTTTGAGGCCCACCCGAACAACACTACGCGCGCTCACCTTGAAGTTTTGCATGCACTTGGATTTACCCGAAATAGTTTCGGTATCCAGGATTATGATCCTGTTGTACAAAAGGCCATCAACCGCATTCAGTCTTTCGAAGACGTACGCGCGGTTACTGAGATGAGCCGTGAAGTAGGGTATCAGTCTGTCAGCCATGATCTGGTGTTTGGTCTTCCACACCAATCGGAGTCTGCCATGCAGCGCACAATTGATTTGACTGCTGAATTGCGACCAGATCGCATCGCCTTTTACAGCTATGCTCATGTTCCCTGGATCAAGGGGACCGGCCAGCGAGGCTATGATGAAAAAGATTTGCCGTCTAATGAGGGGAAACGGAAGCTCTATGAAATCGGAAAAGAGCGGTTTCTGGCCCTGGGCTATGAGGAGATAGGCATGGACCATTTTGCCTTGCCAGAAGACTCCCTGGCCAAGGCTTATCACTCGGGTTCATTGCACCGGAATTTCATGGGGTATACTTCAGGAAAAACGCGATTGATGGTTGGGTTGGGGATGTCATCAATCAGCGATTCATGGGGGGGATTCGCTCAGAATGTGAAAACTGTTGCCGCATATGAGAATCAGGCCTTAAAGAATGAAATACCAGTATTTCGAGGTCATATGTTGAGCAATGAGGACCTCGTAATTCGTAAACACATCTTGCAACTCATGTGTCAGTTCCAAACTTCATTCGAATCCGAGGTGGACCGTTTCCCTGATATGCATAATTGCCTTGAGAAACTAGACGAGATGGAAAAAGATGGGTTGGTCCAGCGTGATGGCTTTCAATTAACCGTCACACCGAAAGGACGCCCTTTTGTTCGCAACGTTTGCATGGCCCTAGACCTAGAATTGCTTCGAAAGGCACCGACGACCAAGGTGTTTTCAATGACGGTCTGAGATTGACTCAGTCGTTCTCGTTTTTTTGACGGTATTTCTTGTACCGTGCTATGGCATAAGCTAATCCAACTGTCAATAACAATAACCCGCTACCGAACCACACCCAGTTGGTTGTTGTTTTCAAAACGACCAAAAAAACAATTCCGAACAGGAAAAGTGTAGCCAGTTCATTCCACATCCGGAGCCCATAGGAAGACATTCGGCATGTGTCGTTCAAGCATTGACTCACCAAGCGGTGAGTGTATCCGTGGTATGCATAAAGCAATAAAACGAGAGCGAGCTTCATATGCATCCAGGGTTGCTGGAGAAAGCCTGGTATCTGCCACACCAAACTCGTTCCGAGCAGAGCAGTGATAATGGCCGATGGCCACGTAATGCCCATCCACAAGCGGCGGCTCATCAATTTGAGTTGGGGCACAAGGATGTCACGTTCTGCATCATTGCGTTGATTGCCTTCTTGGATGTAAATCAAGAGCCTAACGATGTAAAACAGCCCTGCAAACCAGGTGACCACAAAAATGATATGAAGTGCTTTGAGGACAGCGTAGTTCATGGTAAAGGCTTCGTTCCAAAGGTCGTTGAAATCACCAAGTTCACGCAATGGACCGGTACCAAAGTTCTACTCCACGGTACGAGGTGGCACTCCATTCACGTGTGGCTCAATTTTGACGAATCCACCGGAGCGTGCGGCGCTGCTCGCCATCGATCACGTGGATGAGGTACATGCCGGACTCAGCGCCGCCGGGTGCAATGTGACCTGAGGTGGCTCCGGGTCGGGATTTGTGGATGCACTTGCCGTTCGGGTGATACACCTCCACATCCGTACCGGGGGTGATGCCGGTGATCTGAAAGGAGTCGGAGCCGGGGTTGGGGAAAATCCGCGCATCGATGAAGCACCGGTCGGTGTCAAAAACGTCGGCGCTGTTGCACCCGTCCACCCACGAAATGCCGGCGAGGTTCCAGGTGGGGTCGATGGTCACACACATGTGGTCCAACGCCGTCACGGCCACGTCAACGATGCGCGGGGTGTTGCTGTAGTCGAAGACAATCAACGATTCCGGGACCTGCCACAACGTTCCGTCTGCTGTACCCGAGAGTTCTGCGTTTGCTGCAGAGCCGATGTCCGTGCCAGCGCCCTCGGTGAGCTGCCAATGCCCTTGAAGCGCCTCCCAAGCGGGGTGGGCTTCGGTTATCGCGCTGCAGTGCCAGTCGAGGATGGTGGCATCGTCCAAAACCCCGTGCCAGAAGCGCACTTCCGCAATGGCGCCCGTGTAGCTGTACCCGCCGTCGATGTCCGAGCCGAAATACCAGCCTTCCCCCACATCGAGGTTTCCGATGCCGCTGATGTCTTCTTCTGCGGAGAAGACGCCGTCGGTGTAGAGGCGCATAGAACCGTCTCGGTCGTACGAACACGACAGCGTGTGCCATTGGCCGTCCGAAACCCCAGCGGCTCCGTTGGCATCGGCTCGGTTGTCTCCGTCCCCAATGTTGACTTTCCAAGCCGGTCCGTTGGGGTATTCGAAGGAGAAGACAAATCCGGGGTTGAGCCCGGAATCCCAGTCCTTGTTTCCAACGATGGCGACGTCGGGGGAGGCTTCTGTACGGATGCGCACTTCGATCGTGAAATCTTGGTCCGAACCGAGGGAGAGCAGGGGATTCTCTGCGATGTGCACCGCGTCGCCGTTCCCTTCAAATTGCAGTTCGGCAGCGCCGAGTGCCACGCAGTTCTCGGGTGGTGGCAGGATTTCGAGGGTGTCCTTGACCACGAGTTCGGGATCGACCGACGGCCCGCTGGCACTGAAAAAGATGATTTGCTCATCGATGGATTCCCCGCCGTGTCCGTAACCAATGCCACCGTGGTCGGTTGAGGTGAGGATGAGCCAATTTTCTTCCTCATAATTGGGGCGACTCGTCAAAGCGGAGAGGACTTCGGCTACATGCGCGTCAACGGTTTCGATGGCGTCGATGTAGGCGGGCACATTGGGACTGAACCCGTAGCTGTGGCCGGCGAGGTCCACGTCGTCGAAGTGCAAGAACATGGCGTGCGGGTTGCCCCCGCCCAAGATGGCGCCAGCCGCGTCGGCAACGGCTTGGTCACTCGTCGTGTTGATGGATTCATCAACTACGTCGCCCTGGATGTAGTCGTTGATGGGGGACCAGTGGCATATAGAGTAGGTATTCAGCTCCGGATTGATGGTTTCCAATCGATCCAAGAAGGAGGGGTAGGTCGCGTAGTTGCTCCCGGTGAAATCGTTGTTGGTGACGCCGTGGGCATCGGACCAAGCGCCGCATACCATCGCCGACCAACCGGGGCCGCTGTACGTGATGTCGTTGTTCAGCGCATCGGGGCTGAAGACGCCGTTCTCGATGAGGCCATCCAGCGCTGGCGTTTCCGCAGCCTCGAGGCAGTCCGATCGCAATCCGTCCAAACCGATGATGAGCACCCGCGCATCTTGGCTGAAGAGCGGGTGAGCGGCGCAAAGAAGGGCGAGGGCAAGGAGGGAAAAACGGTGCATGGCTACAGACTTACTTGACTCAAACTTAAGCCCTAACCGATTGAACCCCAAGGCGAGGTCACAGACAGGTAACCCCGAAGTTGCCCAATAGCAGGAGCACGTCGCCCACATCCACGATTCCGTTGAGGTTCAAATCGCCCACGCACGCATCGTCGCATCCCCCAAGTGCTTCTTCGCCATCGGGGCATCCGTTGTTGTTCGAGTCGGCGTTCAGCGGATCGGTCACACCCATGGTCAATTCGAGTCCGTCCGTCAATCCGTCGCCGTCGGTGTCGGCGTTGTAGGGGTCCGTACCGGCGTTCCATTCGTCGTCATTGTTCACGCCGTCGCCGTCGCTGTCGGTACTGAGGAGGGCGTTGGCTACAAAATCGGTAACGACCGGCAGGTGATCCGAAGCGGATTCGGTGTCGTTGGCCTGCAAACCATGTGTGGCCAATGCATCCGCAGGCAACCCTTCCGTGTAAAGGACAAAGGAGTGTTCAGCGGTGATTACGGCATCGCTGTAAAGCAGGTAGTCCAGCCGTCCCGGTGGCCAGTCCCCTTCTGCTTCGTTGAGCCATGTGTAGGAGAGAGGGGCGTGGGTGTGGCGCGGAAGTGCATCGGCCCAGTCGGTACCATCCCAGTCAGGGGGGGCGCCTGCACCATAGGTGGCTTCGTCCTGAACCTCACCGGTGAGCAGCGTCGTCAGCTGTTGGGCGTATCCGACTAAATTCAAGTCGCCGCCATACACCAGAGGTGTGTTGTACGGTACGTCTCCGTCGGCAGCGGTTTCTTGTGTAATCCAAGCGGCCATCTGGTCCACTTGGTCTTGCCGGGCGCCGTTTGCCCCGCAGCACGACAGGTGGCTGTTGATGAATAGCATCGGACCGCCGCGTTCGCCCGGTACGTCGATGAGGGAAGGCGTCTGCCGGCTGATGCCATACCAGGTAGTGAGGATGGGCCAAATGGATGCCGTGATGCGGCCGCCGTCTTTGACGGTGTGCCATCCGCTCGCCGTACCCGTGGGTAACCACGCATCCAGGAGATTTTTCAGGGTTGCGGCTGCAATCCCGCTGCATTCATTGAACAGAAAAACCTCGGCATCAATGGCCTTCAGTATCCGTTCAAAATGCGGCTGCCGGTTGGCATCCGTCAATCCATTGGCAAGCACATTGTACGCGCATGTTCGAACCGAAATCGGATTCATTTTAGCCAAAGCAATGGGCTCGATGGCCGCAACGTCTTCCGTAAACGCATAAATGAATTCTTGCCCCAGATTGGGCAGTTGATCCCCACCGACGGTCTCTCGGAACAGCATGCGAATTTCGTTGTTCGGGAACAGCGGGTGCACACCGTCGGGGACAGCATCGCGGCGGATGGCCAATTCGAACGCTGCGCTTGTCACGGTGGGTGCTGGATGGAATCCGATGTCGTAGAAATTCACGACCACATTGGGATCGACATTGAAGTAGGCGAAGTGATCCGCGAAATCAATGCCCAATTCCGACCCAAAGCCTTCTTGCACTTCATAGCCCGTTGCAGCGTCCACATCGGTGTCAATTTGAAGGTAGATGCTGTGGGGGATGAGCGCTTCGACCAATTTGATTTCCTCAGCCACCCGGAGGTACACGTAGAGGTACGTCTCGTCATTGGCGACTTTCATTTCCAACAAATCCATCACACCGGGGTCATCGCCATCCATGACACTGGGGATATTCGCCCAATCGTCAAAAACGCCATCCATGATGATTTCGGATTGCGCATCGAGTGAAAAGGTCATCAAAACGCCAACACAGAACGACGCGGCTTGGGCAACAAGATTTAATGTTTTCACTTCCTTCATGACCTCAAAATACGCTTTTTCGCCTTGGTGCTCGAAATCACTGAGCCTCGCCCAAACCTGCAGTACCTTCGAAGCATGAAGAAGATCCTCCACATTGCGCGCAGCACGGCATTCGGTGCTGCCCTGTTTTCGATTGCCGGCTCCCAGTGGTGGATGCCCTGGCCGTGAGAAATAGCCGGAAAAGCCCAACTGAAGAGGACAAGCGCGAGAAGCATGGGTTGAATGCGATGCATGCTCTAAGGTACCCAATTTTCCAGCACGATGGGCTTGAACATAGCGATGATGGTGGGTGTTGGGAGTGTATGGGCCGGAAACGCGATTTGAAAAATGTGCACGCCAAGCGCCCCCCTTCATACAACCCCGAAGACCCGGAGGATCTGAATGAATGGGGAGAAGAGCTTGAGCAAATGACTTCGCGTCGTCGCCTGCACAACGAGCGCCACCGCCCCGGAAAGGCGGATGCCTGAGGCGTTTTGCACATGCTCATCGTTCATAGCTGAATCGATGTGATGTGAATCACATTGGGCGCTGGACTAAGTTGCCGTCATCTAACCCTTAATTCTTTACATCATGGATCCATTGGTAATTGTCGCGGGCATTCCGACGGCGCTCGCGTTGTTCGGCGTTATCCGCAAGAACCGCATGTTTTTTCTCACGGGCTATTTCCTTTACGCCCTGATCGTTGTTCCCAACGAAATCATGACTTACAACGCTACCGGAGAGGTTGCACACTTGGCGTACGCGTTCCTGTGGGGGGTGCAAGCGGTGTTGGCCTTCCCAAATCGCTTGAATTATGATGGCACGAAGGTGTTCAAGTCGTTTGGTGTCAAGGTCTTTTTGTCGCTGAGCGCCGTCAACTTGTTTGGTGTGATCCTCATTCAGGCGATGCCAGCGAGCTTGGAATTGACCGAAACCACCAAAAGCATCGCGGCCGCCTACCACGGCATTCTCGCCGTGCTCCCTTTGGTGGGGGTGTTCTTGATGACCACCGACCGTATCCCAGCGGGCACCAACGACTAACCGTATTTCCGCGCATCTCAGTCCCCGTCTCCTGCTGTGGAGGCGGGGATTTTTTACAGCTGCAACGGGGCTTGGCGCTGCTTGGTCGCGGCTTAGTAGGCGGCATGAAACTTCATGCCAGCGAAATTACTGGAAGACCCGCACGTAGTCCACCGCCATGTACTGCGGGAATTCCGTGGTTTCGTCCGGGTAGCCGGGCCACTGTCCGCCGACGGCAACGTTCAAGATGAAGAAGAACGGATTGTCGAACGGATAGTTCTGACTGCCACTCACCGACTGGTCAATGCTGAAGAATTCCACATCGTCCAAGTACCACGTGATGCCCTGCGCGTTCCAATCGATGGAGAAAACATGGAATTCGTCCGAGAAGGTTTCGCCAAATGGAATCCCCGTTCCCTGGCCCGTGAACTGATGCTGCGTGTAGTCGTTGCCATAGTGTACGGTGCCGTGCACATAATTGGGGGATGAACCGATCAGTTCCATGATGTCGATTTCACCGCATGCCGGCCAACCTGCGGTTGGGAAGTTGGCGCCGAGCATCCAGATGGCCGGCCAGATGCCTTGGCCTTTCGGCAACACGGCCCGCACGTCGATGCGGCCGTATTGAAATTCCTGTAAGTCAATCGACTTCATGCGAGCAGAGGTATACATGGCGCCTTGCTCTTTCGCAACGATCATCAGATTGCCATCGTGGACGTAAGAATTTTCGCTGCTCGAGGTGTAGAGTTGAAGCTCTTGGTTGCCCCAGCCATGTGCACCCAAATCGTAGGTCCAGTTGCTGAGGTCGATTTGGTCTCCTTCGAATTCGTCTGACCACACGAGGGTCTTACCGGCGTAGCTGTCGGCAGAAACATATCCTTCCGTCGTGACCTGAATGGCGGTATCGTCGTTGCGGATGGTGCCGATGGCTTGCTGAATGCCGTCGAGGAACAGCCCATTCTGCGACTCGACCAAAACGACGCGGAACTGCTCGTCATCTTCGAGGTACTCGTCAATGACAATTTCCACCGAAATGGTGGCAGACGTCTCGCCCGGGGCAAACGTAATGGAGCCCGATGCAGGAACGAAGTCCTCTCCTTCCGTTGCGGTCCACGGGCGTGTCTCGTACACAACCGTCACCGCACGATCGGTGCTTCGGTCCAGCACCAGAGGAAAGTCGAAGGTTGAATTTTCGGGGGATTCCAGTGCGCTCACATCGATGGGGAAGTACACGTTGGGCACCACGCTTGGGGCATCATCCTTGCCACATTGGACGCAGACGACAGCGATGAAAAGGAGTGCAAGCACAGAAAATTTGGGCATGAGTTTAAGGGCGTTTTGAAACAATGATTTGCAACACCATTAAGGCTTTTGGGTATCGCAAAAGGTTGTATTTTTCACACGCATAAATTTAGCGAACTTAATCATAAGGACATGAGGTGCGTATTCATTGTTTTGCTTGTTTTTCTCGGCCTCGGGCCGATCAGTGCCCAGCATTTTTTGAGTGTTGATGGCCAAAACATTGTGAATGAGGCTGGCGAGCCGATGTTGCTTCGTGGAATGGGCTTGGGCGGTTGGATGGTGCAAGAGGGCTATATGATGCAAACCAGCGGGTTTGCCGGGCCGCAGTACGAGATCCGCGCCATGATTGAAGACCTCATTGGGGTCGAAAACACCGACGCGTGGTATGACGCCTGGTTGCACAACCACGTCCAGAAGTCGGACATCGACTCGCTGAAGGCGTGGGGATTCAACTCCGTGCGCCTCCCCATGCACTACAACCTCTGGACACTCCCCATTGAGGACGAGCCGGTAGCCGGCGAAAACACCTGGATCGACACCGGGTTTGAATTGACCGACAGTTTGGTGGCTTGGTGCGCCGCCAACGAGATGTACGTCATCTTGGACCTGCACGCAGCTCCCGGCGGTCAGGGCTATGCGCAGGAGATCTCGGACTACAATCCGGCGAATCCTTCCCTGTGGGAGAGCATCGAAAACAAGAACAAAATGGTGGCGCTTTGGAAGCGCATTGCCGAGCACTACGTAGGCGAACAATGGGTCGCCGGGTACGACTTGCTCAACGAACCCAACTGGAACCTTCCGAATGGATCCGCTTTGCGTAGCCTGTACATGCAGTGCACAGACAGCATCCGCACGGTCGACCCGGACCATATCATTTTCATCGAGGGCAACTGGTTTGCCAACGACTTCACGGGTTTGACCCCGCCGTGGGATGATCAACTGGTATACTCTCCACACAAATACTGGAGTAAGAACGAGCCGGTGGATATGGAGTTTGTGACCTCCCTCCGCGATGAACACAACGTGCCGCTTTACGTGGGAGAAAGCGGTGAAAACGGTAACGCTTGGTTCCGGGATGCCATCCACTTGCTCGAAGACTTGAACATGGGCTGGGCGTGGTGGCCACTGAAGAAAATCGAAAGCATCTCTTGCCCCATGTCCATCGCCAAGACAGATGGCTACCAGGATTTGCTCGACTACTGGAACGGCAATGCATTGCAGCCTTCGGTGGAAGTCGCCACGGCTTCGTTGATGGAATTAGCCGAGGGATTGAAAACTGAGAATTGCGTCATCCAGACCAATGTCCCCGATGCTATGTTCCGGCAAGTCGCCACGGACGAGACCAAGCCCTTTCACGGAGAGCCACATCCCGTGCCCGGTTTGGTGTACGCATCGGATTTTGACTTGGGCCGCCAAGGCTACGCCTACAATGATGAACAGGTGGCCACGTTCCATGTGACGACCGGTGAGTTCACGGCGTGGAACAACGGTTGGCAATACCGCAACGATGGTGTTGACATTGAATTTTCAACGGACCAGTTGAATTCCAACGGCTACAACGTGGGGTGGATTTCCATGGACGAATGGATGGACTACACGGTGGATGTGGCGACCTCTGGCTTGTATGACATCGATCTGCGCGTGGCGGCGGACGGCTCGAATGGCATTTTCCACCTAGACGTCGACGGTGTCCAAGTCACTTCGTCGATCAACGTACAGACGACAGGCGGTACCAGCAATTGGTCCACCCTGACCATCGAGGACGTACTGCTGATGGAAGGTGTGCAGACGGTGCGCTTCCAAGCGGACCAATCGGGATTCAACGTCGGCAGCTTCGACTTTACGTTTACCGGCATCCCCGCTGATGAGGTAGACATGGCGTATTTGACGGCGCGTACGCTGAATGCCAACCAGATTGCCTTGACGTTGAACAAGCCGATCAGCCAACCACTCAATGCCGAGGTGTCGGATTTCCAAATCTTCGACAACGGTCTGCCGCTTGCCTTCAATACCTTGAGTATGAGTACTGAAAATGACCAAACCATTGTCTTCGATATGGATGAGCTACTCTTGGCTACGCAAGACTTGACCATCTCCTACACGGGTTCTGGTATTACCGCTGCTGATGGAAGCAGTCTGCAGCAGTTCACGCAAGAGCCGGTTGACAACACCCTGGATTTCGTCTACCCGATTCCCGGTTGGATTGAGGTTGAGAATTTTGTTGAAGCCGAAGGCGTTGAGATTGAGAGCACCACAGACGTTGGGGGCGGCCTGAACATCGGCTACCTCGATCCGGGTGACTACATGCTGTACGATGTCAATGTCCTGTACAGCGGCGATTACGACGTTTCGTTCCGCACGGCGTCACAAAGCGCAGGTGGGGTCGAGCTGGTATTGCTGCACGACAGTGGCATCAATACGTATGTGTGCGAAGCTGAATTCCCGTCCACTGGCGGGTGGCAGACGTGGCAGACCACCACGGAGACGGTTACCCTCAATGCGTCCGGCGAATACCAGTTGCGCGTCCTCGTGACCGCGGCTCCGTTCAATTTGAACTGGATTGAATTCAAGTACCTCGGTGATATCGACGACGACACCGTGTTTGAATTCCCATACCAAACCGTGGTTGCCTACCCGAACCCTACGGTGAACGAGGTCAACATCGCTTTCGGTCTGTTCTTCCGTCAAGACTTGACCTTGAGCATTTACGACAACCGCGGCCGTCCGGTTTACGGAAAGGTCTTCCGCGACGTTTCCACCATCCAAGAACGCATCGTTGTAAGCGATTGGGCCGCCGGCTTGTACAACGTGTTCATCCTGCGCGAAGACGAAACGGTGGACGTCGGGCGGTTCATCAAGATTCCCGAATAAGCGGGGACTCATTTTGAAAAGAAAGGGAACTGGTGTCTTACGAGTTCCCTTTTTTGTTTTGGGCAAATAGGTGGGTAAGCAGGAAGGGAATCAGTTGCAAATCCACTCGGAACTCAAGGAAAGAAAAAAGGGAACCGGCGCATGGCCGATTCCCTTTTCTCGTGGAGGGATGTGCTTGATTATTCAGCAATCAAACGAATGGTCCAGTAGGCTTCACCTGGGTTCTCACCGTAATCCACGGTGATGGTCAAGCGCTCAGCATCGTTGTTGCTGTACTCGTAAACCTCGTAGGTGATTGTTGACGCTGGCGTACCGGTTCCTTCGTTTGGTAATTCACCTTCGTTCGAGGCTTTGTTGAAACCGATGTATGCACCAAGGCCGTTGACGGTGATTTCTGCACCGGTTGTTGTGAACGCGTGCGTTCCCGATCCAAAGACGTCAAACGGAGCGACCAATGACTCATCGGTCAGGCATTCGTTGTTGCCGCCCATGTAGCTTTCCGCCCACACGTCGCCTTGTGTATCGATAACGAAGGTTCCATCGTCGTAGAAGATGAATTCATCATCCATCTGGCAGTAGCGCTCCACGACGCCGGCAGCGTCCAAACCGCCCCACCATTCGCCGCTTCCTTGAGCAGGTCCGACGATGTAGGAGCCTTCACCGTCCAATCGCCACACCTTGCCCTCTGCACTTGAGAGGTCTGCAGCAGTGAATACGGCTGAACTGATAGAGATGGTTTCTGTGGCTTCATCGGTGGCGAAGTTGTCGTCACTGACCGTCAAGGTCACCGTGTAATCGCCGTCCGCCGCGTAGGTGTGAACCGCGTTGTAGTCGGTGCTGAAGTTGCCATCACCAAAGTCCCAGTTCGCAGATGTAGCGTTATTCGACGTGTTGGTGAAAGTCACTGTGGTTCCTTCTTTGACGTAGCTGAAGCTCGCTGCAGGACCTGCGATCGGAATGGGAGGAAGGTCGTTGGCATCGTGATAGTGCACGAGGTAGAACGTCCAAGCCGCGCCGTCAGGCATGACCAAAGCGATTTCCATACGATCTGAATTCGCACCTGTCTCCATGTTGAGGACGGTGTACATCTTCGTTGAAACGGGGATGTAGCTGTCGCCGTCGTTCGTCTTCTGAGCCAGTCCAATGTAGGCGCCGAATCCCTCGATGGAGATCATGCCTTGAGCTGGGTCGAAGCTGTAAGTGTAGTCACCTCCGTCTGCAAAGGCGCTCAAGTCCTCGCCATTGGGACCAACAAAGAGGTCAGGCGTGGTCTCGTCGTAGCATGTTTCGAAGCTGTTTCCGAGCCATCCGCCGTTGGCATCTGAATCGACAAACAAGGTTCCGCCGGTGTTCTTTTCCCACGTTCCGTCGGGATTGAAGGTGTATGCATCATCGAGGATGCACGGACGCTCACCCAAGGGGGTTACGCCACCGAAAGACCACCAAGAAACATCACCCGGTCCGGGGCCGATGCCCATGGCAATCGCTTCTCGGTCGAGGTACCATGTCTTACCCTCTGCGCCTGACAAGAACATCCCAGCGGTGTTGGGGTCAACGATGTTGATGGTCTCTGTACGTGAGGCCGAACCTGCAGCGCCTGTAGCCGTAAGTGTGACATTATAAGTACCACCCGCTGCGTACGTGTGCACGGGGCTCTCTTCAGTGCTGGTGTTGCCATCGCCGAAGTCCCAAGCGTACGAGCTTGCGTTTTGCGAGTAGTTGGTGAAGGTGACCTCGGCCCAGTTGCCTGCGCTGATTTCGTATTGGAACGTTGCGACGGTATCGCCGGGTTCCTCCGGATCGTCCTTCCGGCATCCGGTCAAAACGAGACCGCCCAACAGGGTGAGTCCGAGACCGTAAATGAATTTGTTAAGGTTCATTGGATTAGAATTATGAATGGTTGTTATAATCAATCAAAAAGGGAAGCATCCGGGTACGTGGTCATGCCGTTGGCGATGACAGTCTCTTCCAGTGCAACGGGAAGCCAGAGGCTCTCGTCGTCGAAATTACCTTCTTTGTCACCGTCGCCAACGAACAGGCTAGATTCCGCGCGTCCTGAGCGCACGAGGTCGGTCCAGCGGTCGCCTTCGCAAGCGAACTCCGCACGGCGTTCGTACCAAATGACGTCGAGCAGGCTCATGCCCTCATCTGCCATCAACTGCGATGCGGTACGGAATGTTCCGGCATTGTCGCCCGGTCCAGCAGCCCGCTCGCGGACGGCATCAATGTGAGCCATGGCAGAGCCGTCGTCGCCCGACCCGCGGTGCAAGGCCTCAGCCAGCATCAGCAGGACATCAGCGTACCGGATGTAATGCGTGTTCTGCGCCTTCGTCAAGTGCTCGTTGCCGCCGTTGATGTTGGTACCGGCAAACGCTTTGAAGTTTTGGTACTTGGCTTGGAAGTAGCCCGTGTAGTCGATGGGGTTATTCTGGGTCGCGTCGACGATGGGGTCACAGGAAAGTCCTGCATCGATCATGTCTTGCTCCAATGTAGCCTCCGACGAAATAGCCACGTCCCGGCGGAAATGATCGTCATCCAAGAAATGGTTGTACAATCCTTCTGTAACAGACAGGAATCCCCAGCCCGCTTCCAAGGTAGGGTGATCTGCGCACAAGCCGCGGATGCCGCACAATTGAATAATACCGTTGCCGTCGATTCCTTCAAACCAACCCCAATCACTGGTGTAGAGGGGGTTGTGCTGTATTTCAAAAACGGCTTCGGTGGTGTTGCGTGTGCCTTGGGTGTAAAGCGATTCCAAATCGTCCACCAATTCGTACGCGCCCAAGTCCACCACTTCTTGCAGCGCCGATGCTGCAGCATCAAATTTCGTGGCATCGTCGCCGCTTAGGTCTGCCCAGTAGAGGTAGGCCTTGCCCATCAGTGCCAAGGCGGCACCTTTCGTGGCACGTCCTTCCTGGCCTGAAACCGGCATGACGGGAAGTAACGCTGCCGCATCCTCGCAGTCATCGATGATTTGCTGCATCACCTCGGAGAGGGTATTGCGCTGCAAACTCACTTCGTCGGGGGCCAATTCCTCGGTGATAACCGGGATGGGACCGAAATGACGGAACACTTCAAAGTGGTAAAACGCCCGTAGGAATTTTGCCTCCGCGAGGTACAATTGCACTGCATCGGAAGACAACGCGGGGTCACTTGTGTCCGTGTTGCTCAACAGGCTGTTCACCCGGTTGATTCCGATGTAGCTGCGGCGGTAGAGGGGGTGAAGTACGGTGTTGGTATTGGTTTCCGTGAAATCATCGAATTCCTGCCATCCGGGCTGGTCGTTGTTGGAGGGGTCGCCACCGGCGTTGGCATTATCCGAGCGAATCTCACCAAACATCACAGGGGAAATCCACTGCCCATAGGCCATGGTCCAACCGACCGGGTCGTAGGCACCAATGAGTGCTTCGGACACGTGCAGTTCCGTTTGGTAGTAGGTGCTTGACAGGACCTGGTTCACAGGGTCCACTTGGAGTCGATCTTTGTTACAGGCTCCAAAGCTCAAAGCGAGGGCGAGAAGGAGCGTTACTTTGCGTAGGTGCTTAATCATGAGTTCTGAGCTTTAGAATGAAACGTTGAGGCCCGCACCGATGGAGCGGTTGTTCGGGTAGAAACCTTTGTCGATGCCGGTATCCAAGATCCAGCCACTGGTCCCGATGTCGGGGTCAAATCCGCGGTACTTGGTTAAGGTGAAGAGGTTGGTACCCGTGAGGTAAATTTTGGCCTCCTTCATGTTGAATTTCTCCAAGATGTTCGCGGGAACGTTCCAGCCGATTTGCAGGTTGCGCAGGCGGAGGAAGTTTCCGTTTTCGAGGTAGAAATCCGAAGGACGCTGGTTGTTGTTGGGGTCCGTTGATGTCAAACGCGGCAACTCCGTGCTGGGGTTTTCCGGCGTCCAACGGCCCAACCAGAAGCTCTGGTAGTTGGAGAACGTGACGTCTGAACGCTCGTACGTGCGGTAGATCTCGTGGCCGATTTGGGCGTTGAAGATGGCGCTTGCGTAGAAGTCTTTGTATGTGACGCTGGCGCTCAAGCCGATGATGTGCTTGGGCCAAGGGCTGCCGATGTCCGCGATGTCATCGGAGTTGATGGTGCCGTCGCCGTTGGTATCGAGGAATCGGATGTCCCCAGGAGCAGCATTGGGCTGGAGGAGGCTACCTTCGGCGTTTACGTGGCTGAAGATTTCGCCTTGGTTTTGGAAAATACCGTCCGCTTGGTACCCCACGAAGTGGCCTACTTCGTACCCTTCGGTCATACGTGTAATGGCCGTGTTGCGAACGGGCCAGCCCCAACCGTTGAGGTAACCGGTTTCACCGGCGACGCTGATCACTTCATTCTTGAAGTGGGTGTAAGTCAGCTGGGTGTTCCACTTCAAATCGCCTTGACCGGCGCGGTAGCCCAAGACCAGGTCAATCCCTTGGTTGCGAATCTCACCGAGATTGGAAGTTGGGTTGTTGGTGGCACCGATGTAGCCCGGAATCTGCTGCGTCATGAGCAGGTCTTTGGTGGTCTTTCGGTAGAAGTCCGCTTCAACGGTGAGTTTGTCGTCAAACATTCCGAGTTCGACACCGATATCGATTTGCTCACTCTCCTCCCATTTCACATTGGGGTTGGGCGGCGTGGCGAGGGCCGTACCGGTGTTCAGGGTTTGGCTTTCCGAACCGAAGGCGTAGGTGAATACGCGTTCAATGCGGCTAACGTAGCTCAGCGGCGAGATGCGGTCCGAGCCATTGATCCCCCATGAAGCGCGCAGCTTCAGGAAGCTAACCGGCTCGATGGTTTCCATGAACCCTTCTTTGGAGGCAACCCAACCGACCGAGGCGGAAGGGAATACACCGAACTGGTTGCCCGGGCCGAAGTTTGACGAGCCATCGCGGCGAAGCGTTGCAGAGAAGAGGTATTTCTCATCGTAGTTGTACAGCACACGTCCGAACGTGCTTATCAGCGCGTAGTGTACGTTCGCTCCGCCGAAAGTATTGTCTAAGGTGTCTTGGCCAGCATCAAGGTACTGGAAGTTGGGGTCGAACTGATTGTCAATCGGTAGTTCTGAAGTTGAGCCGCCGACTTGTCGGAAGTCGTTGGCCCGGTACGATGTGCCGGCGAGGAGATCAAAATTGTGCTTGTCCTTGGAGCGTGTGTAGTGCGCCGTGTTTTCCCACTGGATGCCTTGGAAGTTTCCAGAACCTTGGCTCACGTCGTTGGTCAGGTTTTGCGCGGCAGGGTGGAATTCATAGGTCGGGGTGAAGCTTCGGTAATCCCACCAGTTCAGGTCAAAGCCGATGTCCGTTTTGACACTGAAACCGTCAAAGAGTTCGGCTTCGAGGAAGAAGTTTCCGATCATTTGGTCCGATTTGCCATCGCCATTAATTAGCCACAATCGGCTGAGAGGATTGATGTATTCCTTTTGCACCCATGGGGACTGTGCGAAGCCGTATTGCCCGACATCATCGTAGACCGGCGTCAGGGGATCGTAGGCAAAGGCATCAGATTGTACCCCGCCGAACGCGCTGTTCGTTCCGATATTGTTGTTGTCGGTACGGTTGAGGTTGAGATTTTGGCCGATGGTGATGAAGTCCTTGTACTTCTTGGAGCTGTTATAGCGCACCGAGTAACGTGTGTAGTTGGACTTCTCCCCACCAATGACTCCCGTCTGGTCCCAGTAATCGACCGAGAGGTAGGAGTTCTTGGTGGTGGCCGTCAAACGGTGATTCACCACGGTTGCTGGATTGAAGATTTCATCCATCCAGTTCGTGTTGGCCGTCAATTCGTCGCCCATGTTGGGGAAACCCAGTACATCGAGTGCAGAGGTCTGGTTGCTGTTGGCAAACTTTTCTCGGATGAGCATGACGTAATCTTCCGCACCGAGCATCTCGGGGAGCTTCCACGGCTGAGAATTCAAGTAGCTCGTCTGGTAGCTGATGGTTCCTTCGTCCTTACCGCTGCCGTTCTTGGTGGTGATGATGACGACCCCGTTTGCTGCACGGGCACCGTAGATGGCACTGGAGGCCGCATCCTTCAATACATCAATAGACTCGATGTCGGCAGGGTTGATGTTGTCGATGTTGCCAAGTTGCAGTCCATCTACGATGAAAAGTGGCGAGTTGTCACCATTCGTGCTAATACCGCGAACGAGTATGGACTTGCCAGCACCGGGTTGTCCGCTCGATTCATTGACAAGCAAACCGGAAGTTTGGCCTTCCAGCGTCGAAATGACGTCCGGCACGGGAATGCCCTCGATGTCTTCCGCAGTGACTTTGGCAATGGATCCCGTCGAGACTCGTTTCTTCTGTCGGCCATACCCTACGACGACCACTTCGCCGACGAGTTCGGCGTCTTCCACCAGCACAATCGCCAAGGGCTGCGTGTTGGTAATCTCTTTGATTTGCGCCTCGTAACCGACGAAGCTGAAAATCACTTCTGTGGGAAGCGATTCTACGGTCAACGTGAACGAACCATCGACACCGGCGTTAGTGCCGTTCGTGGTTCCTTTTTGAATCACGGTCGCGCCGATGAGCGGCTCACCGGTCGCGCCATCGGTGATGGAGCCGGTGATGTCAACCTGGGCAATCAGCGGGGTCAATCCGCCGAGCAATAGCAATGCCAATACCGCCAGGACACTGGATTGCATTCGAATGAGTTTCGGAAGCATGGGATTTGGGTTAGAAGGTGTGGCGGCCTCTTCATTGAGCTGCGCTTAACCACAATTTGGGCGAAAGTACACGATTTCGATGACAAAAGGAACCCAGGTTGCACAGGGCGGGTAATGCATGTAAAAATGAGGTGTGTAACTGCGACAGGGTGTGCCGAAAAATCGATTTAGATTCATTTCGTTTGGGCGCCTTCGTCGCATTACCTTGCCGGTGAAAACCTGCGCCCATGAACCTCGTCCTCCGCATCTGCGAAACCGAAGTGCGCACGTGCCGTTTCGTGGGCCTCAATGTCCGCTCGATTCATGCGCTGCTTGCGGAGGAGTAAATTATATTCGACTGACCAAAAATTAACCCATGCTTCGTTTTTCCCTTCTAGCCCTTGCGGGCCTCATGATGTGCCTTCCATTGAACGGACAAAATGCGCTCGAAGACCTGATTCAGGAGAAGATCGACCAGATGTCCCACCTCCAGAAAATGAACCAGATTCGACGGAATTCCTTCTGGACGACATCGGACAACGAGGTGCTTGGCATCCCGGGATTCGTGATGTCGGACGGTCCGCATGGGGTGCGGTTTGTGGATGCGACTTCTTTTCCGACGGGTATTGCGATGGCCGCGTCTTGGAACAAGGAGATGATGTTCGACATCGGCCGGGCCATGGGACGGGAGTTTCACGCCTACGGCAAACACCAGCAGCTCGGTCCCGCTTTGGACTTGTGCCGCGATCCGCGCAATGGGCGCAGCCCGGAGACAGGTGGGGAGGACCCTTTCCTGTGCGCGCACATGAACATCCCGCTGGTGCGCGGTATTCAGACCGAACCGGTCGTGGCGACAATCAAGCACTTCAACGGCGTCAACAAGCAGGAAAATCGTCACGCGGTGAATCACCTCATGAGCACGCGCCAGTTGATGGAGCATTACGGGTACAATTTCCGTCGCGTGATGCAAGACGCAGGTGCGTTATCGGTTATGAATGCCTACAACTTGGTGAACGGGAACAAGAGCGCGGAGAGTACGGAACTGCTCACCGAAATCTTGCGGGACCACTGGGGTTATCCGTTCTATGTGGTGTCGGATTGGGGTTCGGTCTGGGATGCGGAAAAGGCCCTCAAGGCCGGCTGCGACTTGGAAATGGACGTCGATGAATCGGAGTACGAAGCCCACCTCGAGGAGTTGTATGCTTCGGGCGACATCACCGATGCGGATTTGGATGCCGCGGTGCGCCCCGTGCTGCGGACCAAGTACATGGTCGGCATGATGGACAATTTCCCGGTCGGAAATCCCTTCACGGGCGCCAACGTCCCCGAGCACCAGCAGCTCGCACGCGAAGCAGGCCGGGAGGCCATTGTCTTGCTCAAAAACGAGGGCGACATCCTGCCGTTGTCAGATGATGGCATGACCGTGGCGTTGGTCGGACCGAGCACCCAAGTGGCACAGCTCGACGGATTCGGCAGCAGTTGGGTGGACCCGCCGTACGCCGTAAGTCCTTATGTGGGATTGGTCAATCGCATCGGAGCTCAGCAAGTGCTCTGGGCGAACGGCTGCGATATCAACAGCACGGATACCTCAGGCTTTCAAGCGGCACGTGACGTCGCTGCAGCAGCCGACTATGTAATTTTCGTTGGGGGACTGGATCAAACCCAAGAAGGGGAAAACTATCCGCCCGGACCGGTGGACCGCACGAATGATTCCGTGGAATTGCCCGGTGTCCAACAGGATTTGATCAACGCCTTGGCTGAAGAGAATTCCAACGTCGTTGTCGTGTTGAAGAGCGGTGGCATTTGTTCCATCCCTTCGGCTATTGACAATGCTCGCGGCTTTTTGTACGCCTTCTACCCTGGGATGGAAGGAGGCAACGCCATTGCCGACGTGCTCTACGGCGAATACAACCCCAGCGGAAAGCTGCCGGTGACCATGCCGGTGGATGACGCGCAAATGCCAGCGTGGAACGACAGTTTCTCGGACGATTACAATTGCGGCTACCGGTACTATGACGAATTGGACCTGACGCCGCAGTTTGCCTTTGGATTTGGTCTCAGCTACACCACGTTTGCCTACAGCAATTTCACGGTCAACGGGCCGGCGCTCCCGGTGGGCGAACCAGTGCAATTCAGCGTGGACGTCACCAACACGGGTGACGTCATGGGCGAGGAAGTGGTGCAGTTGTATATGGAGAACAATGCCACCGATGTGTGGATGCCCAAAAAGGAGTTGAAAGGCTTCGAGAAAGTGGAACTGCAGCCAGGCGAGACCGCCACGGTCAACTTTGAACTCACGGCCAACGACCTGTTCTACTACGATGAAGCGACTGCAGCCTATGCAGTAGCAACGGGTGATTACGTGGCCCACGTTGGGGGTGCCTCCGATGCCTTGGAGCTGAATGTGGCATTCACATTGGAAGAAGTAGCGCCGGCGCCGGACTTTGAGGTGACGCGGATTTACCATTACCCCCGCTTCCCTATGCCAACGGACTCGGTCCTGTTCCTCGGGTTGGTCAAAAACGCGGGCACTGGCGACGCGCTTCCCGGCACACCGTTGGAATTGACGTTTGCGGTGAACGGCGTTCAAGTGAGCAGCACGTCCACCTTGACAGATACGCTGCGTGCGGGCGGGTGCATCTTGCTCGGTGCAACCGAGGGCCCCGATGGTTCGCCATTCTGGGTACCGGGGTCATATGACAGCTTCACCGTTCAAGCGACCGTTGACGGTGAAGGTGCGTGGGACGAACTGATCGAAACCAACAACAGCCTCGAGGTGGATGTGGATGTCGAAGACCCGTCGGAATTAGTGCCCAACCTGTGTTACCTGAAGCCTGTCACGGCAACGAGTGCCGAGAGCTGGGAATACCCAGCCGCCAAGGCGGTGGACGGTAACTTCGCTACGCGGTGGAGTTCGGCCTTTTCGGACCCGCAAACCATCACGGTGGATTTGCTCGATGTCTACACCTTGGATGTCATTGCATTGGCATGGGAAACCGCCTACTCCAGCGAGTACAAGCTGCGCGTGTCGCTCGACGGGGTCAATTGGACGATGCTCGTTCACGAGACGGAGGCCGACGGCGGGAACGATTTGTTCTACCCGGCTGTCGACGCCCGCTACATCCAAGTGGAAGGCATTGAACGGGCGACCGAATGGGGCCATTCACTGTGGGAAATCCAAGCATTTGGGGAGCTGAGCATGAGCCAACCGGAACTCGATGCGTCCTTTGAGATCAAGGTCGTGCCCAATCCTTCATCGGGCGTGCTGAACATCCTCGGAGTAGACACCAACGAAACGGTCACAGTGAGCGTTTCGGACCTGTCCGGACGGTTGGTGGCGACCCAACGCATCCAATGCGGCCAACCGTTTGAATTGCCTACCAGCGTTTATTCAGCAGGCTACCACGTCGTGCGGGTTCAGGCGCATGAAGGCGATGTCACCCGATTGATTTACTTCGAACGTTAAGCTTCAGAGCTTCATCACGTACCGCGTACCGGTGTTGCTGTATTCTTCGAAGGCGATGCTGTTTTCCGTGCACAAGCCGGTTTCTTCGCAGGCTGCTTTGAGGGCCGGGTAGGCCTTCATGGTGCCGAGGATCATGCTCACTACTCCGGAACCTCCGGACCATTCCGTGTACAGAACAGGTCCTTTTTCGATCTCCACCAAACGGAATTCAGGGTGGGCAGCGATCGCCTCCAATCCTTCTGTGGCCGAGACCTTCACTCCAGCAAAGGACCGCAAGGAATCTTCAGGAACGAACTCGGGGTTGTCGTAGTAGATGCCCGCGAGTTCGCCGTCGGGGAATTGGGTTTTGACCCTAGCAAACGCCCCACCGATTTCCATGTAAGGTCCTACGTGCTCCACGCCGACCAGGATGAATCCACCTTGCTCACCTTGCTCCACTTCAACGGTGCGGTAGAGGCCTTGGGAAATGAGAAAACCGAAAACGAGGGCGACCAAGGCCAAGACTATCCAGAGAACTTTTTTCATAAGGCGAATGTCGCAAAAATGCTGAAAAGCGTGCCCAGCAGGGTTAACTTTCGGCATGCACAAGAAAATCCTCCTCCTCGGCTCGGGCGAACTCGGCAAAGAAGTGGTCATCGCCCTCCAACGTTACGGCCAAACGGTCATCGCTGTCGACGCCTACAAAGGGGCGCCAGCCATGCAGGTGGCTGATAGCTGCGAGGTCATCAACATGCTGGATGGGGAGGCGTTGGATGCGGTGGTCGCGAAGCACCAACCGGACATCATTGTGCCAGAGGTGGAGTCGATCCGAACCGAGCGTTTTTACGACTACGAGGAGCGCGGAATCCATGTGGTGCCATCTGCCCGTGCGGCCAACTTCACGATGAATCGCAAGGCCATCCGTGATTTGGCGGCGGCGGAGTTGGGCTTGAAAACGGCGCCCTACCGCTACGCCACGTCGTATGCAGCATTGGCGGCGGGTGTCGAGGCCGTCGGCATGCCCTGTGTGGTGAAACCGCTCATGTCGAGTTCGGGCAAAGGCCAATCAGTCATCCGCACCGAGGACGACATCCAACGCGCTTGGGACTACGCGCTCAGCGGTTCCCGGGGAGACTTGGCCGAGGTCATCGTTGAATCCTTCATCGACTTCGATTACGAAATCACCCTGTTGACCCTCACCCAACAGGATGGGCCGACGTTGTTTTGTCCGCCCATCGGCCACCGACAAGAACGCGGCGATTACCAAGAGAGCTGGCAGCCCATGCCCATGGAACCCCACCTGCTGGAAGAGGCCCAGCGCATGGCTGAGTCCGTGACGGCTTCGCTCCGTGGCGCCGGCATCTGGGGGGTGGAGTTTTTCATCCAAAACCCGACTGTTGAAAGCGAGGGCACGGTGTACTTCTCGGAATTGTCGCCGCGTCCGCACGACACCGGAATGGTGACCTTGGCCGGCACCCAAAATTTCACCGAATTCGAATTGCACGCCCGCGCCGTGCTGGGCATTCCGGTGTTGTCCATTGACCACGTGCGCAATGGAGCGAGTGCCGTGGTGCTGGCGCCTGAAGGGGTGCAAGCGGATGCCTCACCCGTCGTGCGCGTGGCTGCCGATGCCGTTCTGCCCGACACGGACTTCCGGATTTTCGGCAAACCCAGTGTGCGGCCTTACCGCCGCATGGCCGTGGGATTGGCGCACGGTCCGTTGGATTCGGATGCGCACGGTTTGGTGGCCAAAGCCAAGGAAGTTGCAGGCAAGCTTTCGGTAGGGTAGCGGAAGGCTACTCGAACCGGATGGAAGCGACCTCAAGGTCGAAGGCTTGGGCGGTTCCGTCGTATTTCATGAAACCCACTCGGATGACGCTGCCGAGCGCTTGCTTGAGGGGCAGCGTTTCCATGTCGCCGGTGAAGGCTTGGCTCCACGTCAGGTCTTTGGCGTCAATGGTGATGTCTTGCCAGTCCGCCGTCGGTTCGAACGAACCATACGCGTAGGGCATCCACCAGCGTTGAGACATTTCCATGGTGAGCTTGAACGGGCCGCCTTCGCCTTTGCATCGGATCGTGATGGAGCTGAGTCCGTCGAGGTTGTATTCGCCCCAGGCGGCGCGCACGGAACTGAATCCCCCGTTGTTTTCCAACCGCGTTTGTCCCACCCAATGCATGCCTTCATCCCAGGTGACGCGGCCTTCGGAAAGCCCGCCCATGACGCCGTCGTTCAGCGGTCGCCAACTGGCATCGGTCGTGAAATCAATGACCAGCGGGAGGAATTTTGATTCGGCCGATGGCGTTGAACACGCGGTGCCAATCATCAGGGCGGAGACCAAAAATGTAGCGATGGCCAACGGCCAGGAGGAGAGGAGTGCTGCCATGCCAAAAGAACACGGCACACCGGGGTTAGTTCACCGCGAGGTGGCCGCGCTGTGACGTTTGGGCCGCGCCCACGATTTCGACCGTTTCTCCTCGGATCGAGCAATGGAGTTCGCCGCCTTCCGCCGAAAGTTGCCGGGCGTGCAGGTGGTCGTGGCCTATGTGCTTGGCCCAATAGGGGGCGAGGGAGCAATGAGCTGAGCCCGTAACGGGGTCCTCGAGGATGGTCGCTTGGGGGGTGAAAAACCGAGATACAAAGTCGCAGGAAACCCCGGGTGCCGTTACGATGACACCTCCGGTCCCTAGGTTGATTTGATCGAAGACGGGCCGGTCGATGGCGATGTTGGTGACGTCCTCTTGGTTATCGTAGACGAGGACATAATCCCGGGCCTTCAGCACCTCCAACGGTTGGATGTTCAGCGCATCGCGGATGGCATCCGGGAGCTCCGCGGGCTGCGGGTCACGCAAGGGAAGGCGCATGGCGTATTTGCCGTCTTTCCGGCTTACTTTCAGCGGGCCGCTGACGGATGAAAATGCCACAAAGTCGCTGTCGGGTTCCAATTCGGTGAGGACGATGTGGCCTGCGGCGAGGGTCGCGTGGCCGCACAGGTCCATTTCGATGTCGGGGGTGAACCAGCGCAATTGGTACTCGCTCCCAGATTTGACCGTATAAGCGGTCTCCGGAACGCCGTTGTCTGCGGCAATGCGCAGCAGTTCTTCGTCGTCCAACCACTCCGTCAGCGGCATGACACACGCCACGTTGCCTAAGAAGCCTTTCGCTACGAAGGCGTCTACGCGGAAGACGGGGATGTGGGGTTTGGATTTCATCGCAGCATTTTATCCAGCGCCCCACATGAGCATGCCCGCCAACATCACCGCTCCGGCAATCACCATCAACAGGAGGGTATAGGGCAAGATGTCCCGGGCCTTTAGTCCGGTAATTCCGAGGAGGGGCAGCGCCCAAAAGGGCTGGAGCATGTTGGTCAATTGGTCGCCGTACGCCATGGCCATGATGCCGCGGGGCAAGTCCAATCCCAAGGCCTGGCAGGACTCCAGTACGAGCGGTCCTTGCACGGCCCACTGGCCGCCACCGCTGGGCACGAAGACGTTGAGGACGCCCGACGAGGTGAACAAGGCAACGGGTAGCCAAGCACGTGAGGTAGCCCCCACCAAGCCATCGGCCAACCACGTTCCCAATTCGGTCCCTGTGACCATGCCCATGATGCCGAAGTAAATCGGGAATTGCACGAGGATGCCGGAGGCGCCGGAGATGGCCTCGTCCAAGGCGTTCAAAAACGCGCGCATGGACGGATGGGCCATCAAGGCGAGTCCCAAAAGCAACAGGTTGATCCAGTCCGGGGTGATGAAGCGGAGTTGGCTTACCGGTGGTCCTTGCTGGGCCCACCAGATGGCCCCTGCGAAGCATAACGCGCCCGCCAGCAACGAAAGCCCGCGGCGCTGGTCCAATTGGTCCGCGGGGGTTTTCGGTGCGGACTCCGGAGCAGCCTGTGCGGGTTCAGCGCGAGCTGCGTCGTCGGGTGCCGCCTGAACGGTGCGACCCAACCAAGCGAATACCGCGACGGCGGCCAAAGCGACGGCTGCGGTGAGCGCGAGGCTCCAACTGCTGAAGACGGTTTCCCGCAATCCAATGGCCTCGGGCAGCGCGGTGGCCCAATCGGCTCCACCCACCAATTCCTGGAGGTGGCCTGCCTCGGCTACTTTGAGTGGCGCGGAACCGCTGAGTCCGCCGTGCCAGACGAGCATGGAGGCGTAACCGGCGGCGCCGATGACGCCGAAGTTCACTTCACCTTGCCGCCCCTGTTGGCGCATCATGTCCATAACGCCGCGCACCAGAATTGCCCCGCCGACCAAGCCCAACCCCCAATTCAGCCAACCGAGGGCCATGGCGAGGAGGGCGGTTTTGGCAGCGGCCCATCGCGGGTTCGAAACGACCCATACGACGGCTTTGTCCAAGCCGCGCCGCACGGGAGGTGCGAGGGCTAGTACGTGGCCCAGTACGAGCATGAACATCGCTTGAAAGCCAAACCGAATCAGCCCCGCGCTCCACATGCCGTTGACCCAGGCGCCCATGACTTCGAGTGGTGTGGCGCCACGCATGGCCAAGGCTCCCGCCACCAGTGTGAGGAGCACAGCGATGGACAGCGGCGTGGGCATGTAGCGCTGGAAGCCGCGGGTGTACCGATTGAGCAGCGATTCAAGCATGGGCGAAAAGGTAGTCCACGCCACCGCTGGTCGCAACCTCTCCGTCAAAATCCCCGTACATTGGAACATGCCTCGCTCGCACACCACGCGCACGTTCATCTGGAATTTCCTTCGCAATCCTCGGCGGAATGCGAGTTTGATTCCCAGCAGTCGCTGTGCCAGCCGGGCCATGTTCGAGGGCATCGACCTGAGCCAACAGGCGTATGTGGTGGAGTTGGGGCCGGGGACCGGTTGCTTCACGCGCGAGCTCTTCGCGAACGTTCCGGAGTCGTGCAACGTCATCGTCATCGAATTGAATCCCGATTACATCCCGCACTTGCGTTCAGCGTATGGGGACCGGTTTGAAATCATTCAAGGCAGCGCTGCGGATTTGGATGCGTATGTGGAAGAACGCGGTTGGCCGCGGATTGATTTGATCGTATCCGGCTTGCCGTTTACCCTGCCCAGCCCGGTGATGCAGCCGTTAATGGCGACCTTGCAAAAGCGCACGGATGCCGGGGCGGTGTACCGGTGGTTTACGTATTTTCCCCGGATGATGGAACGGCATTACCGCCGGTTTGCGTTCCGTCGGGTGCGTTCAGTGTTCCGCAACCTGCCGCCCATGTGGATTTACACGGTCAACTGATCACAGCACCGTGAACCGCACAGGTTTTTGCCCTTCCATCCTAATAAAGTAGCTCCCTGCAGGCAACGTTGGGATGACGCTGCTGCGCTGAGCGGGGGTTTGTGCAACGGTTTTGCCCAGTGCGTCTTGCCACAGCATGGCGCCGGTGCCGTGGCACGCAATGGCCTCCCCAGGGCGCCCGAAATTCGGCACAACCGGCGCTGAAGTGACTGCAGCCGTTGCCACATCCGCCGTGCAATCCAGCGCTTCTTCCCCAGCGTCGAATACATCCTCTTCCAAGGTGTAGAACGCAGAGCTGTTTCCGAAGCTGTACCCATTCCAGGCGCCGTTGGTCAAGAAAATGACGCCGTCCTTGGCAACCGGGTCGAAGTACCAATCGCTGATCAGTCCGTACGCCTCGCCTGGGTGCCCCCACATCTGTAATTCCGGGAAGACGATGTCGCCCATGGCGGTGTTGGTGACGCGCTGGATCCCCAGCCCCCAGCTGTTGAACAGGTTGTAGTAATTGTTGCCGTTGCTGCCGTCATAGGTCCAGTGCTCGGTGAGCATGGCCTCCACGGTTTCGGGGGCCAGCACCGCGGTGCCGTTTGAGGCGATGCCGCTGTTGAATAGGACCGCCATCAATTCGTAGAGTTCCGCCGCACTGGCGCGCAGCCCGCCTTGTGGGGCGAATCGCGAACCGTTGCTGCCGGGAGTGTATGCGGCCAATTCAGGCGAGCCGGGACTCACGCCGTTGTATTGATCGGCTTGGGCCACCCATCCGCCTTGGTTGCGGTAGAGCGCGGCCAGGTTTTCAATCCCTTCCAGCGCGCCGACATCGTACGAACACCCGAGTCCCATGGGTTGGAAAATCAGCTCGTCCATGAGCACATCAAACCGCAGTCCGGCAGCAGCCTCCATAACTGTAGCGACCAAGCCAAAATTCAAGTTGCTGTAGGCATAATAAGTCCCGGGGACCTCCGTGCGGTACATGTTTGAGGTGTACCATGTTCCGGTGGGTTCCAGCAATTCACCGAGCGATGGCAGGTTGTTCGTGCTTTGGTAGGTTGCCGTTAGAAACGGGCTGTAGCCGTCGCCGTCCTGTACGCTGGACGTGTGGCTGAGCAGCATTCGAAGCGTGATCGTGGCATCCGGATGGTTGGGGTTGTTGACGTCAAACGGCAGGTATTCCGAGATGTCAAGATCCAGATCGAGCACCGACGATTCCACGAGTTTCATGCACCCCATGGCGGTGACGCTTTTGGAAATGGAGGCAATGCGGTAGCGCGTCGCTTCATCAACCGGCCAGTCGTTCTCGTAATTCCGGAGTCCACCGTAATACGCCTCCCCGATTTCCCCATCGCAAATAATAAGGGCCGACATGCCCATCACGCCATGCGTTTCCATGGCTTCGTCCATGGCCTCGGAAAAGGTTTGCGCAGCGCAGCTGTTCAAGAAAAATGAAGCAATGAGAAGAAGGCGTGTTTTCATGGAGCGAGGGATTAACGGACCAACGTGAAATGGCCGTGGTAGGTGGCCGTCGTGGGGCCTTCGAGAATTTCGGTTCCTTCGACCGTGGTGACGGTCAATTCTTCGGTGGTGATTGGAATGTCAAGGATGAAGTAATAGGTACCTTCCGAGGCGTCATCGCGGGGGTCCCAGCCGGCGCTGCCACCGAAGTCCAAATCCGAGAAAAGCAGGGTGCCCCAGCGGTTGACGACCTGCATGCGCACGCCTTCGTTGAGGGTGAAGGCGAGGAAGTCATCGTTGACGGTCGGCGTTCCGGCAAAAACAACATTGTTGTCATACCCGGAAATTTGCACCTGTACGTTGTCTTCTGTGGCCATGATGCCAAAAACATAGGAGCGGATTCCCCCTTGGTAGGTGATGGGCATGCCGCCCAAGCGAAATGCCTGGCCTTGGGCTTGCGCACCTTTGGATGTGAGCGCTTCGGCTTGCCAAGAGGACCGGTACCGTGCATTGCAAAAAATGGGCGCACTCGCCTCCACTTTGATGCCGCGGTTGGTCAGCGTCTCGTTCAATTCACCTTGGCTGACCATCAGCTTGCTCCCCGACGTTTGCCCATTTCCAATTTCAATGGCCACGGGACTGCCGTTTGAAATGGTGTACGGCGAATCTCCAAACGTGGCACCGCTGCCATCGTGCAGGTTGACGGTAACGGGTGAGGTTTCTGGCGTGGATAGGTAGAGGTAGTGGTCGTTGATCTGGCCGTTGTCCCGGCTATGAAGCGGCGGCACCCAATGGACGACATCCAATTGGGCTGTGGCTGTTGCTAATAGCCCGGCTAGGAGGATTGGGAATGGAAGAACGTGCTTCATGCCATCGAATTCTCCGAAAAAGATAGGAAGTTAGTTCGATTCACCCATTTCACAAAAGTCGTATTTTGCCCCATGCTGAGGCTGTACACCTTGTTGTTATTCGTTTTTGTTGCCCTCCCGCAGGATGGCGAAGCCAGGCACTGGATTCACGTGGATTCGGACGCGCCGAAATCGGAAAAAACGGCGTTGCTCATCCTGAATGGATTCGGCGGAACGCGCGGGGGATGCAAGGCCCAGATGGCGTATTGGGAGGATTCCGGCATGGACGTGTACATCCCGGATGTGCTGCTGAGAAAATCCCTTGCGGCAAGCACCGAAGCCTTGGCGGACTTTGTCGAGGAGTATGAATTGGCGGAATACGGTGAAATCAAAGCCATTTGCTACATCGCCGGTGCCTACCTCCTGAACACGCAGGTACTGGCGACGCCAATGCCCAACCTGACAGCCATCGTGTACGACCGGAGCCCGACACAAGAGCGCGCACCGGCAGCCGCGATGGAGCGCATCCCTAAGCTCGGCATGCTGAAGTTAGGACGGGTACTGCGTGACCTCAGCGAGGTCGACTGGCCACCCGTTCCCACCGGTGATCCCCTCCACAAAGGCCTCATCATCGAAAACCGCGCGACTCGGCTGATGCGGTTTTTGCAGGAAGAGGCGAAAGCGATAGGGCCGTTGGTGTACGATTGGCGTGCCATCGATTCTACCGCGCACGATGCCTTTCACGTGGCCTTGGACCACGACATGATGTACGTACGATGGGATGTGCTCGGCGAGCCGATGCGGTACTTCTTCGAACACGGCCAATTCCCAGAAGGCCTGCCTCGTAAGCGCATCCACAACCGGCCTTTTGATGCCAGATACCCCGTGCCTGAATGAACGTGCCGACGACCTATGATCTGAAGCCGGCGTTTCAGCGGATGTTGACGCCCTTGATGCAGCGGCTGCGCAATGCGGGTGTGACGCCCAATGTACTGACTTGGCTGGCCATCGTCTTGTCTGGTGGACTTGGCTACGCGTTCGTACTTGGCCTTGCGAACCGGTATTGGTTTTTTGCGGTAGCTGGTGGATTGCTCGTGCGGATGGCCTTGAACGCTTTGGATGGCATGATGGCCCGCACCTTCAACCTGACCTCCAGGGGCGGCGCGGTGTTGAATGAATTAGGGGATGTCGTCAGCGATGCCTTGGTGATGTGGCCGTTGGCCTTGGTCCCCGGAGTGCATGTCGGGTGGGTTGCGGCGTTGTTGTGGCTCACGGCCGTCAATGAATACGCCGGCGTCCTGGGGGCATCCGTCTCCGGCGAACGCCGATATGAAGGCCCCATGGGCAAAAGCGACCGCACGCTCGTGTGGGGTGTTTTTTGCCTCCTGATGGGCGCTGGAGTCGCTGTTGAACCGTATGCTATGTACGGCGTGTATGCCGTGCTCATTGGGCTGCTGTGGAGCACTGTACGCCGCGTTCACAAAACCCTCAAGCCATGAATAAACTGATCGAAGCGTGGAGCGTCAATGCCGAAGTGCAGTGGGTGATTCTCATCATCCTGTGCATCCTGGTGTTTTCGTCCGTAGCCTGGAACACCTGGAACTTTTTTAAGCCGGGCAAATTGGTTAAAGAGCTGCTGGTCCGTACCCGCTCGTGGTGGATCATGTGCGCGTGTTTCATCGTCACCACCTTGGCGCATCCGCTGGTGACGCACATCGGACTTGCTTTTTTGAGTTTTGCCTTGCTTCGTGAAATGTACCCGTTGCTTAAGTTGGACCAACGCGAACGCAATGTGGTCATGCTTTGCTATGCGGTCATCCCCGTCCAATACGCCTTGGCCTACTTGGGGATGACGACGCTGTTCTTGGCGTTCATCCCGGTGTTCATGTTTGTGGTCATCCCGTTTATGCTGGTGATCCGCGGGGAGACGCAGGGAATCGTGCGGTCGATCGGGCTGATGCCTTATTCGCTGGTGGCTTGGGTCTACGGCATGAGTCACTTGGCATTGCTGTTTCACCTGCCGGAAATCCCGAGCTTCACCGCTGGTCCACAGGGCCTTTTGCTGTACTTGATTTTCCTCGTGGGCATTAACGATGTTCTTCAGTTCGGCTGGGGCAAAACAATCGGGCAGCGCGCCGTGCTTCCGAAAGTCAGCCCCAACAAGACGTGGGAGGGTCTCATCGGCGGGGTGTTGTCGGTTACGCTCATTGCGGTGGCGCTCCGATTCCTGACGCCGCTTGAAGCGTGGGAGGCCGCCTTCACGGGATTCTGCGTAGCCTTGGCGGGCTTCATGGGGGATGCGATCGCCTCGGGAATCAAACGCGATTTGGGCATCAAAAACTCTGGCAATGCCATCCCCGGGCACGGGGGCTACCTGGACCGGTTGGACGGTTTTTCAGCGGCGGCAGCCCCGTTTTTTCACCTCATCTATTTTTTCGGAGTGACGACCGCGGGCTAACTTGCCGGCATGTCCCCCGGAAGCATCGATGCTGAGTTGTTCAATGCGCGCGTCCCCAGTGGACGTCGCTGGTTGCTGTGGTTTCTGTACAAGGTGCTGTGGCGCACCGTATTTGGGGTCGTCATCGGCTTGCGTTACGTGTGGGCCAAAGCACCTCACCCCGACGGGCCGGTCATTTACATCGCTAACCATAACAGCCACCTCGATGCCATGTCGCTGATGACCATCGTACCCTCGCACCGGATTCATTTGACGCACTCGGTAGCGGCCCAAGACTTTTTTGGCCGTTCGGGCTTCCGCAGTTGGTCCATGAAAAACCTGGTCAACGCCGTACTCATCTCACGAACCAAGGAGGAGCGGGACGTTGATCCCATTGAATTGCTTGACGCCATGCTTCGGCAAGGGCATAGCTTGATTCTCTTTCCAGAGGGAACCCGTGGGGTGCCGGGAGTGATGGCGGATTTCAAGCGCGGCGTCGGCCACTTGGCGTCACGGCATCCGGACATTCCGGTCATTCCCGTTTACCTGGACGGGCTGTACCGAACCTTGCCCAAGGGCCGCACGTTGATTGTCCCCTTCGGCGGTACGCTGGTGATGGGAGATCCCCTGTCGTTTCCTGCTGAAACCAGCATCGATGTCATCACTGAAAAGGCCCAGTTGGCCATCGAAGCCATGGCACACGATTTGCTTGATGAAAACAAAATTCCCTCATCTGATTCTCCATGAAACATGCACTCTTTGCCCTCATGACCGCTGCGCTGGCGGCTCAACTTCCCGCCCAGACCTGCGTCGATTCTACGCTCATTGACCCCACGGTGATGTGCCTGGCCCTGTGGGCACCGGTATGCGGCTGCGATGGGATGACGTATAGCAACGATTGCTGGGCGACGAATTACGGCGGTGTGACGTCATGGGTGGACGGCGAGTGCACCGGAACGGCGACGGACTGTGTGGATTTGGGAGGCGTGGACTTCGGACTTTGTGACATGGCCATGGGCATTGTGATGTACAACGGCAGCTGTACGTATTTGTCCGGGTGTGGTTGGGAAGTGGATGAGGTGGATTATAGCGTGTATTCGTTTGCGAGCATGGAAGACTGCCAAGCCAGTTGCCCTGAAACATCCGAATGCCTCGATCCATCGCTTGCGGATCCCAGCGTGGATTGCAACACCGTGGACCCCACACCAGTATGCGGTTGCGACAGCCTGAGCCATTTCAATGATTGCGTGGCGACCTATGTGGATTTTGTGAGTGCGTTTGAGCCAGGTGCTTGCCCAGGCGACTGCTACGACGAGGACCGCATCGATGCGACGGCCCCTTGTCCATTCAATTACAACCCCGTGTGCGGTTGCGACAGCATTACGTATTCCAACGCCTGCACGGCTTGGTACGCAGGAGGCATTGCCCAGTGGACCCCCGGACCGTGCGAAACCAGCAGCGTAAGTGAATGGGAAGTACCTCAGCTTCAGGTCGCCCCAAACCCCGCTTCCGACCGCGTGCAAGTGCGTGGATGGAATCCCGCGGTACCTGTTTTGTTTCGGGTTGTACGGCTGGATGGTCAGGTGATATTGGAGCATACCACGCAACGCGCCGACGCCCAATTGAATGTGCAAGGGTTGGCCCGTGGCATGTATGTGATTCAAGCGCAACAAAACGGATTCCCTGCTGTTCATCAACTGTTCATCCTCGAATAGATAGCAACATGATCCGAGTGGCGTGGAACGCCGATTACGCGCACGCGTTGCCCGAGGGGCATCGCTTTCCTATGGAGAAATACGAGTTGGTGCCCGAGCAATTGGTTCACGAAGGCACGCTGTCCGAATCTCAGTTTTTTTCGCCGATACCGTTGGGCGATGAAGCGGTCCACCAGGTGCACGACCCGGAGTACTGGGCGAAACTGAAGGCCGGCGAGCTCTCGCACAAGGAGGAACGCCGGACCGGATTTCCGTGGTCAGAGGCGTTGGTCCAGCGCGAGGTGATGATCATGGGAGGGACGGTTGAATGTGCCCGGCACGCCTTCGAATCGGGCGTGGCCCTTAACATTGCCGGCGGTACCCACCACGCCTACCGTGACCGGGGCGAGGGATTTTGCCTGCTCAACGATTTTGCGCTTGCGGCCGCCGCTCTCCTCGACGAGGGTCGAATTGAGCGGGCATTGATTGTGGATTTGGACGTTCACCAAGGCAACGGAACCGCCAAGATTTTTGAGAACGACTCCCGGGTGTTCACGTTTTCGATGCACGGCGCGGGGAACTATCCGATGCACAAGGAGACCAGCGACCTCGACGTGGGCTTGCCCGATGGCATCGATGACCGCCATTACCTGCAACTGCTTGACGCGCACTGGCCGCGGTTGCTCGATGAGGTGGAACCGGACATAGTGTTTTACCAATGTGGGGTGGACATTCTGGAGACGGACAAATTAGGCCGCTTGGGCGTCTCTTCGGCGGGTTGTGGGGAACGCGACCGCCGTATCTTGGAGCGATGCCACACCGATGGGGTCCCGGTGGTGTGCAGCATGGGTGGCGGCTATTCCCCGGACATTTGGCACATCGTGGAGGCCCACTGCAATACGTTTCGAATTGCGCACGACCTGTGGGGCTGAGGCGTGTGGGATTGTGGTAAATTGGTCGGGAAGAATTAGACCATGCAGAAATTGAAATTGACCCTATGGGCGAGTGCATTCGCCCTGTTCCTTGCCGGTTGCGCAGCGAGCCAATCCGCTGGCCGAACGAAAGACGGGCCTACCCGTGTCGCGCTGGAGACGCGCTTCGGTACCATGACCATCGAGTTGTTTGATGATACCCCGGCGCACCGGGACAATTTCATCAAGCTTGTAGAGGAAGGGTTCTACAACGATTTGCTGTTCCACCGGGTCATCAAAGACTTCATGGTGCAGGGCGGTGACCCCAACAGCCGAGGTGCTGCACCGGGGGCGCGGCTGGGCACTGGCGGACCCGGTTACACCATCGAAGCCGAAATGGATTCGACACACATGCACCTCAAGGGCGCCCTGAGTGCCGCCCGTCAAGGGGACCAGGTCAATCCCGAAAAGCGTTCGTCCGGAAGCCAGTTTTACCTCGTCCAAGGCAAGACCTATACCGGCGATCAGCTGGCCAACTTTGAATCACGGATGCAGCGCAATTACCCGGGGTTTGCCTACACTGAGGAGCAAAAAGCTGCTTATGCCGCGGACGGCGGCACGCCGTTTTTGGACATGGAATACACGGTCTTTGGCCAGGTCATCGACCGCCTTGACATCATTGATTCCATCGCTGCGGTGCGCACAGCTCGGGGCGACCGACCCGTGGAGGACGTCACCATGCGGATGCGTTTGATCGACTGACTGTTCAGTGCAAAATGACCCGGCGGTGGCTGATGGCTCCGTCTGGTGTGTGCCCAATCAACACGTACTGGCCGCGCGGAAGATTCGCTACTGGCAACTTAAGAATCCGATCAACCGCGGTCCACTGGGCCACTGTGCGTCCGCGCAAGTCGGTCAACTGCAGTGAATTGATTTGGGCATCGGAAACCACGGTGAGTGTCGATTGAGCCGGATTGGGAAACACGCGCAGGGCTGCTCCTGTTGGCGCTTGTTCTGAAAGGTCGGACGCCGTTCCGTTCCCGGCGTGTCCTTCGAGGGCATGGTCGGGTCCGTCGTAGTCTACCGGCTCGTCGTCGTCCGAGTCGTCGTCTCCTCCTGTGGTGTCATCGTCCTCAGTGTCATCCTCGGTGTCGTCCTCAGTGTCGTCCTGCTCTTCCTCATCCTCATCCTCATCCTCTTCGGGCTCCCAATCGATTTGACAGGATGTGTAGCTCTCTCGGAACATCATCAATTCCTCCTCGTTACTGATATCCAAGAAGAAAGACGTTACCCAGTCTGCTCGGATACCGACCGTGCCGTCGCAGTTCAATGCGAGGAGGCCAAAGGGGCGTTGGAAGAAGTTATTGTAAATGGAATTATCTGGATTGTCGGCGTACATGGTAAACGGCATGTCATGCTCCGTTGAGTTTTCCCAGTTGTGCATGGCCCACCGACGCTCGGAGTATACCGCTGGCTGGACCACTGCCGTGTCTGTGTTGATGGTAGGGGGGCAGTTGCTGGGGCAGTTGCCGTCAGTGGGATGGGCTTCGACGCCGTAGATAAAAATCCAATTGAAGTCGTCTTGATGGTCGTAGATGAACGTACGGGCTGCCCACACCTCTTGTCCAGGAACCAATGGGTCGAAGACATTCCGGAAGCGAATGCACGAGACACTGCCGCTCACCAGAACCACTGGCCGTTCTCCGGCTAACTGGTCGTAGAGGTTGATGGGGTTGCCATCGAAGTCGTAAGCGGTGAAGTCGAAAACGGTGTCGCCGACGTTATATCCGCCGGACATATCCATATAATCGCCGTAGTAGATGATGTCGTCTACGGCTGCTGTGTCCGCGGGTTGTTCGGCCAAACCGAAATCTCCATACTGGGCCACGGAGAGGGTGCAGGCCATACCGGCCAAAAGGGTCGCGAGGATGTGCCTCGCTCGTGTGAGGTGGTGCATGGTTTCAAACATCTTGCACACAGATGACCAATCAACCTCCGAAAAGGTTCGTATGAGAGGACAGAAAAATGTTAAGCGACCCCGCTTATTTCATGCATGGAGTGACGAGGATCCGCTGAATCTCGTACGGAGCCATGCCTTGCATGTCCAACCCTGCCGCTTCCTCGCTGTCCCAAAACGTCATTAGCTGGTTCAGGGAGCACTTGCAGTATTTTTTGGCGTCTGATGCGCTCATGCCGCGGGCTTGCGTTTGGCAACTCTTGACGTAGCCCTCTTTGAATTCCTGCGAAAAGTCTTTGCCTGAAAAATCGGGTTCGCTTTCTCCACAACTTAATAGGAATACCGTGGCTGCCGCCCACATCATCACATGCTTCATGCCCTAAAAATACAGCACAAAAAAACGGGAGACCGAAGCCTCCCGTTTCCAAAATGTTGTACGAAATCTTAGAAGTTAAACTTCAAAGAAGCGTTCCATGTGCGGCCGAAACCGAACCACACGAAGTTGCGGGTGTCCACACCGTTCCAGGTGTCGGAGCCGTCTTCCGCGTGGATGTTCGAGTTTGATTCCGCGATGTACTCGGTATCGAGCAAGTTGTTGACGTTGATGCGGAAGCTAGCGTCCATGCCCATCAACTCGAAACGCGCAGTGGTTCCGAGGTCGATGAGGCTGTACGATGGCAGCTTCACTGCACCGAGGTTGTCCTCGCTCAAGAACGCCGAGTTTGCGATGCTGTAGTCGGCGTAGAGGTTGTCGACGTAGCGTGCACCCAAGTCCACAGAAATCATGGGGTTGATCTGGTAATCCAGGCCGAGGTTGGCGACCGTCTGAGCAGCGTCACCCACCTTTTCACCTTCGGTGTAGAGGGTGAACTCTTGACCAGCAACGGGATTGTTTTGGTCATCGAATACAGCCGCCTCGAAGTTGGAGGTGTAGCGCCAGTCACCCAAAGAGAGCATGCCGATGACCTTCAAGCCGTCCATGGGGTAGTAGTTCATTTCCAATTCGAAGCCGGTGTGCTGAACGTTGATGCCACTGAACTGCGCAGAGCCGTCTACGGTCACGGAATCGTTTACAACGATGCCCACGCCTTGAGAGATGAAGCGATTACCCCAGTTGGTGGAGTACACGTTTGCGTTAACGGTCACCTTGTCGCCGACGCAGCCGTAGCCCAATTCCAACGATTGGATTTCCTCGTTTTCGAGGTCCTCGTTGATGTTGTTGGCGTAGCCTGGGAAGATGCCGTCGAAATTCGGTTGACGCGAGATCAATCCGGCGTTGAAGAATACGTTGGATGATTCATCGATGTTGTAGTTCGCGCCGCCCTTTACGTAACCACCGTTGCGTGTGGCAATTTCAGATATGGCATTGCCGGGCTGGTCGAAGTAGTCTTCGCGCTGGTAGGTCTGAGCAGAGAGACCGGCTTGAACAACCGCTGTGAAGCCGTCGGCCTTGTATTCCGCCAAACCGTTCAAGCCAGCCCAGTTGACGTTGCCCACGTTGTAGTAGTCGATCTTCGGACCGTTGAGGCTGGTGTTGTTGAACGGGCTCGCTTCGATGGTCGTCTCGATGATCTGGCCGTTGTTATTGCGATTGCCACCTGAGTAGTATGCATCAAAGCCCATCAAGTGGTTCAAGGCGCGGTAGTGGTACCCCTTGTAGCGACGCAAGTCAATACCTGCAGAAACCCGCAAGTTGCCTGAGTTGTACTCCAAATTGGAGATGGCGCCAACCCAGTCGTGTGAGTTCATGGACGCGCGGCGAATCATGCCACCTCCAGTGTAAATCGTTCCAGAAGTGTCGGCCTCAATGCCCCACTGGTTGGAACCGATGAGTGCACCCTCGTAGTTGCCATTGACGCTCCCGTCGTGCGGAGTAGCACCGGCTTGGTTGTCCGCGATGATGGCGTCATAATTGACTCGGCCGTCTTCCGTACGGAACTGCGTCGTGCTGTCCTCGACCATGAAGGAGTACAAATCCTGTTGGTAAGGAAGGACATCATAGTTGCGACCGCGTGGTCCTGTTCCGCCACCACGACCGGCTGAACCGTACAGCGACGTGTTCAACGTTAAGTTCTCCGTGATGGTCCAATCCCAATTAAACGTCGCCAGCGGCTTGTTGTAGAAGTTGCGGCGCATGCTGAATTCCGCTCCGTCGAGCATGCCGCCATTGCTGTTCCAGCGGCGATCGATTTTGCCGTCGTTGAGTTCCTGACCGCCTTCACCGAAATAGTCGTAGTCGCGGATGCTGACCTCAACATCACGCTGGTGGTGCCATTGTCCGGCGCCCAAAACGCTCAAGTTCATGGCGTGCTTAGAGCCTTCTGGTTCATAGCCGATGGCTGCGAAGTAGGTCCAACCTGCGCCTTGGGTATTGTTGACGTAGCCTTCGCCGGACCATTGACTGAGCAAGAAAGAAGAAGCCCATCCGTTGTCGTTTTTGCCGGTGTTGTAGCTGATTGATGTCTTCATGTAACCGTCGTTACCAATGGTTTCTGAAATCGAACCGCCCTGCTCCATCTGCGCCGCTTTGGTGAAAATAGAAACGGTACCACCTACTGATGGAACCGCCAATCGAGAAGCACCCAAGCCACGCTGGATTTGGATGCCGGAAGCTACGTCTGTCAAGCCTTGCCAGTTTGACCAGTATACCCAGCCGTTTTCCATGTCATTGACCGGCTGGCCGTTGATTAGGAATGACGTATTGCGCTGGTCAAAACCGCGGAGGCTGATGCGCGAGTCGCCATAACCACCGCCTTGTTTCGTGGCGTACACACCGGGCGTGCGGTTCATGATTTCCGGGAATTCCATGTTGCCCACCTTCTGCGCGATTTCCGCAGGGGAGATGGTTGATACCGCTACCGGCGTTTCCCGTGCGATCGCGATGTCCACGACGTTGGCGATGATGGACGCTGCGCCCAAGCCAAGAGCCTTGGGTTCAAGGCTGATGCTGCCCATGTCTGTTTTCGCAGCGAGGGTCCGGGTTTCGTAGCCGATGAAGGAGACGACGATGTTACCGTCAGCTGCTCCATTCAGGCTAAACGTGCCGTCGGGTCCGGTGGCGACACCGCTGCCGCTGCCTTCGACCATTACAGTTGCTCCAGGCAGTGCGCCGCCTGTGGAGGCGTCGGTGACTCTACCTGTGATTTGTGCAAACGAAATCGAGGCCGTTGCGCAGAAAACGCCTATTAGGGCGAGGTGGATAAGGTGTCTCATTCTCAAAATGTGAATCTGATGATTTAGTGGTCCAAAATTAGGAGGGTCAACAGCGTAAATTCCATTTCCTCAGGACAGGGTTATCAGGGTGATTGCACCAATTTTCCAACAGAATAGACATCAAATTATTATTAATGAATGACTAAGATCATGGGTCTGACCCTGCCATGGGCAGAGAAATAACGATTTGACAACCTGCACGTTACACGCTCATGACTTCCACTTAATGTTGCACCCGATGGACGGGACTTGGCCTTCCGCTGGCACTGATTCGCCGGCAAGCAGGGCATCGCAGACGCGGCGCAAATCTTCACCGTTCACGGGTATATCGTTGCTGGGCCGTGACCCATCATATTGACCGCGATACACGCACTTTCCATTGGCGTCGAACACGCTGAAGTCGGGCGTGCACGCCGCATCGTAGGAGCGCGCCACGTCCTGGGATTCGTCGTAGAGGTAAGGGAACGTGAAGTCTTTTTCGGTCGCCAATTCGCGCATCTGCTCGAAGCCATCTTGGGGGTAATTCTCCACGTCGTTGCTCGAAATGGCGATGAAATTCAAACCTCGCGCTTGGTACTCCGCGGCGAAATCGACCAGCGAATCCACCAAATGCACCACAAACGGGCAGTGATTGCACATAAACACCACCACCGACGGTCCTCCTTGCATTAGCTCGCCGCTGTTCAATGCGTCACCCGTGCGGGCATCCGGAAGCGTGAATGGCGGGGCTTGGAAACCGAGCGGAATGGAGGTGGTGGGTGTGAGGGCCATAGTAGAGCGTGCTATGTTTGTGCCACAAACTTCGCCCATCATGAAAGAATTTCAATACGCCGTGTTGTACGTCTTCCAAGTCAAGCCCGATCGCCAAGCGGATTTTGAGGAAGCGTGGGAAGCCGTGACCGATGAAATTCGTAAGGCCAATGGCAGCGGTGGCTCGCGGTTGTACCGCGCATCGGAGACCATGTATTGGGCGCACGCACTTTGGCCGAGCAAGGAAGCCCTGGTGAATGCTCAGTTGCCGGTGCAGGCGGCCAACGCCCGTGAAGTCATGGTGGACGCTTGTGAATCGATTGAGTCCATGGGAGAGGGCACCTTGGTCAGTGACCGCTGGGGGGTGAACTGAGGTGTTCCGTGCCCTTCTTACGAAAGCCTGACAGGTCTTGCACGCCCGAGCTATCAGGATCCATCGGGCCTCCGACGACGCCGTAATTGCCCAAGGCGTACAACATGGTGTTACCGCCAATCAAGCCGTCGCCGTCGTGGTCGAACCAATCGCACGGAGACTGAGCATTAAAGCCTGTGACGAGAAGTAGTGCTGCAATAAGTGCCGTAGGCGTGACATATTATAAAGGTAACGAAATGGAGCACACGCGTGGATTCAGGCGAACATATTACCTGGTTTCGGATTACCTTGGGAACACGTCAAATGAACCCCTATGGAACAGTTTCTGGCCTTTTTTGAAGGGATGCCATCCTCGCAAAAATTAATCTGGATTATGATTTGTATGACCCTGAATGTCATTATCGAGGGCATCCGTCCGCTGTTTGCCGGCGGGTTTAGAAGCTGGCGGCACACCCGGACCAATCTGGCTTTATTGGGCACGACCATGTTGATTAGCATCATCTTCAGCGCGTTGGCCGTGGGCATTGTTCAGTGGACGGCGCTGGAGGGAATTGGACTGGTTCACTGGGTAGCGATGCCGGCTTGGCTGGGTTTGCTGGCGACCGTTGTGCTGTTTGACTTGATTGCCCAGTATGGTGTTCACTACATCATGCATAATTTGCCGCTGCTCTGGAACCTGCATATGGTGCACCACAGCGATACGCACGTGGACGTGACCACCGGCACGCGGCACCATCCGATTGATTTCATATTCCGGGAACTGTTTTCAGCCATCGCCTTGGTGGTGACGGGAGCTCCTGTTGCGTACTACATTTTTTACCGCACGCTGACCATCTTTTTCACCTACATGACGCACGCCAACGTGCAGCTGCCAGAGCGTTTGGAGCGGGTCATGAGCTACGTGTTTGTGACGCCCAACATGCACAAATTCCATCACCACTTCGAGGCGCCGTGGACCAATCGCAACTACGGCAACATGCTGAGCATCTGGGACCGGCTGTTCGGCACGTACATGGAGGGGGATATCACCGAGGTGAAATACGGCTTGGACGTGGCGGACGACAGCCGCGGGAACGATTTGGCCTACCAAATGTCGCTGCCCTTCCGCACCAAAGAGCGCAAGTAGGCGCTACCTTGTCTGCGTGAAACGCGGACATTTCCTCAAATCCCTCGGCGGCCTTTCGCTGCTGCCTTTTGTGCCCAAACTCCACGCCCAATCGCCTCCTGGTGGCGGGAGCAATTGCATCCTGGTGCCCAGCGAGACCGCGGGCCCCTTTCCGTTGGATTTGACGGCCAATGAATACTTTTTCCGCCAGGACATTCGCGAAGACCGGGTCGGGGTGCAGATGCGCCAAAAGGTTCGCGTCATCGGAGCGGGCAACTGCCAGCCCATGCCGGGCGTGCGCGTCAACATTTGGCACTGCGATCGCGACGGTAACTACTCGGGGTATAACTCGGAAGAGGGGCTGACGTACTGCCGCGGCTACCAGATCACCGACGAAAACGGGGAGTGCGAATTCATTACCATCGTGCCGGGATGGTACCCAGGGCGCGTGACGCACATGCACTTCCAGGTGCACGTTAGCACGCAGTACAGCGCCGTATCCCAGTGGACGTGGCCGCACGCAGCGGTGGTGGATGCGGTGCAGACCCACGCCGAACTGTACCCCGAAGGACCGGACCCCTTGACGCCGGAACAGGACTTCGCGTTCAGCGATGGCTACGACCTGCAATTGGCGTCGCTCGAATGGGACGCCGCCAACGGCGAATACGTTTCCGAATACGAAGTGACCGTAGAGGGCGAGGGCACGGTCGGCATCGGCTACGAGGAACGCCGCACCGCAGAGGTGATGGCGTTGGGCGCCAATTACCCCAACCCGTTTTCCGCCTCGACTGCCTTGCCGTTGGAATTGCTTCAGCCGGCGGCTGTGCACGTGACCGTGTTCGACCTCAACGGCAAGCGGGTGTGGGAACGCGACTTTGGGCATTTACCGGCGGGTGCGCACACCTTCGATCTCGGCGCCGATCTGCCGAATGGTCCGCAGTCGTATGTTGTGCAGGTTGTGGCAACGACCGAGCGCGGCCGGTGCGTGGCGGTTCTTCGCATCGCGCGGATGTAACCTTGCGGGCTGATTTTGCGTTGAAGCAGGCATGCCTGCACAACAACGCATCAAGCTGGTATTTCACGCCATCCAATGGGTGCTCTTTGCGGAGTACGACCCGTTCCAAGGCAGCATCGACCGATGCCGGGCCTTGGTGTACGATTTTGTGCGGCGTTCGCGCGATGCCGATACGGCGCGCAAACAGGCGAATTTCCGCAACCTCGCCAAGGCGCAGCTGGTCAAAATGCAGCAGCTGGAAAAAAAGCGCGCCAGCCTACTCATCCACGCACTGGGCGGACTCGTAGCTGGCGGCTTCTTGGTTGGATGGGCCGTGTTGGCCGTGGTCCTCTAGTTGGGCCGGGTGCCCTTCATGTTGTACCAGTAGAGGACCTTTCCTCCTTCGATGTAGTACCACTCTTGGAACCAAGCGTGCTCCACGAGTACACTGTCTTGGGTGCTCTTGACGTCAAATCCGGCGTGGACCCAATCTCCGGCCTCTTCCAAGTTGGCGTCAACGGCATACGCCCAGTTGAATGTCCAATCGTGGTCGAGGGTGTCGGCCATGATGCGACCGATGAACGCTTCTGGTCCTTCGTAGCGGTTGCCATCGTGCCAATCAAAGACGCAGGTATCGGCGAAAAACGAAGCCAGCTGTTCCATGTCTTCGGCTGCCCAGGCGGCATCGATGTCCTTGACGAGTTGCACGGAAGCCTCGCTTCCGAAGTACACGGGACCGCCTTCAGGCGAGAAGCCGCTGGAAGTGGGCAAGGTGGATTCGGTGGGAGCGTTGCATGCAAAAAGCGCGATGCACAGGGCGAAGGCCGCAGCCTTTAATGGGGTTAGGTAGGCGTTCATTGGGTTGATTTTGAATGAATTGCAAGGTTGGGTTTTCCTTTAAAAATTCAAAATTTGCCCGCATTAATTTTAGGGCGCTCGAAACAATAAAGCCCTCGGCACAGTTCGTAAAGTCATGACCATTCGGAACATTCTATTCCTTGGTGTAGTTGTCCCTTTCAGTACAGCTGCCTTTCGCCCTTTTTACATGGAAAATCAAGCCCAATACGTTTACCACGCTGCGGATACGCGCGGCCACGCCGACCACGGTTGGCTCGACACCTACCATTCGTTCAGTTTTTCCAGTTGGCACAACCCCGAGCGCATGCACTTCGGCGCCTTGCGCGTGTTGAACGATGACTTCATTGGTGCGGGTGCTGGGTTCAATACCCATCCGCACGACAACATGGAGATCGTCACCATTCCGCTTGAAGGGGACTTGGAACATCAAGACAGCATGGGGAATACGTCTGTGATTCGCCACGGCGAAGTCCAAATCATGTCCGCTGGAACAGGCGTTTTGCACTCCGAGAAGAATCCCAACGCCACTAAGCCGGTGCGGCTGTTGCAAATCTGGATGTTCCCGAACGCCCGGGATCTGGAGCCCAGCTACGACCAACAAGCCTTTGACGCAAGCGCCGAACGCAACAACCTCCTGACCGTCGTCAGCCCCGACGGTGCAGAAGGTGTGGAGATCCACCAAAACGCGTGGTTCAACCTCGGCTCCTGGGATGCGGGGCACACGCAATCGTATGCGCTGCACGGAGACGGCCAAGGCGTCTATGCCTTTGTGCTCGAAGGCTCCGTGACCATTGACGGCCGCACGCTCGGTCGCCGCGACGGCCTCGGTGTATGGAACACGTCCAGCATCGACATTGCCGCGTCAGAAGACGCCCGGATTCTCCTGATGGAGGTGCCGATGCGTTGGTGATTCCTTCTCTTAATCCTTGATCATCCGGTAGTTCCGGGGCTCGGGAATGCCCTCACATCGGAGCAGGTAGTAGCCCGCTGGTAGTCCTTCGGTTGCCATGGCTGCGCTGGAGTTGGCTGCGCGCTGCACCACTTTGCCGGTGATGTCCGTCAGCGTCCAAACGCCTGTACTTGGCAAGGTGATGAAGTCCTCGAACGGATTGGGATAAGGCGCGGGCGCCGCAGCCCCTTCGACCTCCGCCACTTGTACAACCGGCTCGCAGTCGATGTCGAGCGGCTCCATCACGGAAATGCCGCAGGCACTGAACGTAAACGTCGAAGCGATGTCCACAGCGTGTGACACGCCCAGCCGGTCGTTGGTGGAAATCGTGTCGCGTTCAAACCAATTCTGAGAAGGCCAATCCGTGACGGACGGGTACATGCTTTCGCCCCATTCGTTGACATGACCGAGGCGCATGGCGTGCCCGAGCTCGTGAATCAGCACGTACGCAAACTTGGCGTTGCCGTCGGTAAGGTCACCGGTTCCGTAGTCGTAATCGAAGTTTGCGTTGAGCACCACGTCGATCTCGCCCGCGACGTAGAAAGTGACGTCACCGAGGATGCAGCTCCACCACAGCGTATGGCAGTAGCCAACCGTGCCTGGAGAGAGTGGGTTGTCCGAGGTGTCGAAGGAGATGGTGTTTTGCCCGTCGCCGAGGTCCCATCCTAAAGATGTTGGCGTTTCGTTGAGTTGAAAATTCACACCGGTCTTGCAGACAAAATCGTCCAATGTCCGCTCCACAGCTTCAAGCCGTTCGGGTTCGTTGAAGATGGCTTCATTGACGTGGAAGAGGTAGCTGCCGTCGCCGTAGTTGTTGTAGAGGTGGGTGTAACCGTAGTGGCTGAATGGCTCCGAGTCGAGGTTGTACCGGATGTGCAAGGAGTCGGCCGACTCGAGCGTGGTGCCATCGTTGGTGATGACCCGGATGCGGTTGGATTGGGCCTGCGGTATTTCGATCGTGATGGAGGTATTCGACCAATCGGTGTAGTTAAAATTGGCCGCGGCGTCTGCGTCATAATAGCCGCCGCCGGTCTCGAAGGTGACGTAGCCGCTGCCTTGCACCGACCCGAACCCTGTGCCGGTGATGGTCAGCATTTCCATGCCGTTGCCGGCGGCCCAGTCCGTGCTCAATTCGACGGTGCTGCGGTCGAATCCCATGGTCAAAACGTCGCGCTGCAGCGGTTCGTAGGATTGCACCCCGCACGCCGGTTTCCAGCCTTCAGCGTGGCTGCCACTCAAGTAGAAGGTGCCCTTGGCGCCGGTGTTGAGGTACATCTCGCCCGTGCAGAAGGAGCCCACGTCTTCGAAGGCGCCGCCGATCAGTTCGACCTGGTACGGAACGGTTTCGGAGGCGATGGTGAGGGTGGAAACGATGCGGTTGTTTTTCCAAAACGATTGGGTGGCGACGACCTCACCTTCGATGATGGCATCGGCCAGCGCGGCCTTCTCACCCTCCGAAAGCGGAATGATGTCCGCGTGCATCGCATGGAGGGTGTAGTGGAGTGGAAAGGCGTGCGGCGCCTTAGCAAGTGCACTCGTGCAGACGATGAAAAGTGCACATGCGGTAGCACAGAGAAGGCGAAAGGCTAGGGTCATGAGTTGAAGTTAAGCAGGGTATCGGCATTTCAGGTATATTACAGCATGATGCTCCACCAAATTCGCCTTGTTTTAGCCGTAACGGCTTTATGTTTCGTTTTCCAAAACACACGAGCCCAACAGCCCATTGCGTTGTTGGATGATGTGCCGCTGAGTACCCAAGCGCCGCCGTTTGCCCTCATCACTTCAGTGCAAGCGCCTACGGCCCGTTGGGCCTCCACCGATGCACCTTTGCCGACCAATGCGTGGTGGGAGAATTTCGTGCTCAACGAAGGAACGGGTGTAGCCAATTCGCTGCCGTACATCGTCAAGTGCTCGACCGACGGGTTGAGCGGGTGCATGCCGGGCATGGTAACCAGCGAGACGTTCGTGATTTCTTCATTCGTGTCGAATTGGACACTCGGTACCAGCGAATCTCTCGCGGCGCACCAGGTGGTTGACTACGATCCGCTTTCGGTGACTGTGGAGTGGAGCGCCGGTGCCGGAACGTTGCAAGCACCCATCGTTCGCGGCATGCCCTACCTGACCACCGTGTACTCCGGACTAACCCCGGAGGTAAGCACCATTCACGCCATCTTGAGCATCAACGGTGCCAGCCCCAATGCGAGCATTACAGATAGCCGGTTTGAACTGGTGCTCAACAACGGCCAGACGTGGGTGCTGTACGCTTCAGAACCTATCGCATTGACCTACACCGGCAACAACACGTTGCAGGGTCCGAGCCAGTGGAACGGTGTGCTGCGCATGGCCGTGGTTGGCGGGAACAACGTGGCCACTTCGACCACTTTGCTCGATGCGCATTCCGATGCCTATCCCACGGGAGGAACGGTGAGCGCCACGGCCACTGGCGATCAAGCCGAATTGGTGTTTGATTGGGAGCTCGCGAGCATGAGTGGAGGGTCGGCGACGCAGGCATTGCAGTGCGCCTTGCCGCATCACCTGCCGGTCTTGCAGGAAACGCCCGAGGCCGGAACGGCGTACCCCACAATCAAGGGCAACTTGCCCCTTGTGCTCGGGGGCGCGTGGCACATGACCGAGGCGCTCACGACCATCGGCTTCGAGTCGCCTAGTGGCATCGCACCTTCATTGGAACAAGACGTCCGGGACGCTTTGGCGGCCGATGCCAATTGGCCCATCAACGCCAACGACACGTACTTCGGGGCCAAGCAACTCGCCGCAGTGGGCCGCATGGCCGTCATTGCCGACGAGCTCAACGAAACTGCGCTGGCCGCTAATTACCGAACCAACCTCGGCAACGCTCTGCACCCGTGGCTCAACGCCACCAATAGCGACCCGCTGCGCTACGACGAAACGTGGGGCGGCGTCATCACGACGTCCGGTGGTAGCTTTGATCAAGGAGTATACAACGACCACCACTTCCACTACGGCTACTTCCTGTATGCTGCGGCGTGCATGGCCAAAGACAACCCCACGTGGGTGGCGCAGTGGGGCGATGAGGTCATGCACCTCGTGCGCAATTTGGCCAATCCCGCCGCGTCCGATCCGCATTACACCTTCATGCGCAACAAGGACTGGTTTGTGGGCCATTCGTGGGCATCGGGCCTCTTCGAGTTTGGCGACGGACGCAACCAAGAGAGCACCTCAGAAGCGGTCAATGCCTGGTATAGCGTGTACCTGTATGGTTTGGCCACGGGCAACGATCGCTTGCGGGATTTAGGCCGGTTGATGCTGGCCACTGAAATCCGCTCCACCCAGCAATACTGGCAGGTGGATTCCAACGACGGCATCTACGATGAGCCCTTCGCCTCGAACAAGGTGGTTGGGGTGTTGTGGAGCACCAAGGTTGATTACGGGACGTTCTTTGGCGCTAACACAGAGTTCATCCACTGCATCCAGATGCTACCGTTTACGCCCATCACGGAGGAACTGCTCGAGCCGGCATGGGTAGAGGAGGAGTACCCGGTGCTCGTGACAGCCTTGGACAATCCGAGTATTGGTGAAGGTTGGAAAGGCTTTGTGTACATGGCCCATGCCGTGATAGATCCGGCGGCGGGTTGGAACGAATGCCAAACCCTCACCGGCTACGACGATGGCAATTCGGAGACGAACACCTTGTACTGGCTCGCTACGCGGCCGGGCATCGAGGAGGCGCTCGGTGGAAGCGGCGGCGGCGGTGGCGGAGACGGCGGTGGTGATGACGGCGGCGGCACAACTGTGGACGGCGTGCGCTTTGAAGTGGACATGTCCCAGGAAACGCTCCAAGGCGGCGTATATGTGACGGGCGGAAGCATCGACGGGTGGTGTGGTACGTGCACGCCCATGAGCGATGACGACGGTGACGGCGTCTATGAAGTGGTGTTGGATTTGGCACCGGGTTCGATTGAGTACAAGTTTGTGAACGGCGACTGGGCGTTCGGGGAATTGTTCGATCCGGTCGCTGATGCCGCATGCACGCTGACGACGGGCGAATTCACCAACCGCTATTTCGAAGTGCCAGCCAGCGGCAACGCCGACATCGGCGTGGTCTGCTACAACAGCTGCGATGCCTGTCCCGGTTCAGGCGGTGGCGGCGATAACGGCGGCGGTGGCGATGACGTGTGCGAGCACGACTTCAACAACAACGGCATCTGCGATGAGGAAGATGTATTGGGCTGCACGTATTCGGGCGCGTCGAACTACAACCCGTTAGCGACCATGGACGATGGCAGCTGCAACATCATCGTCGATGACGGTTGTGCCGGCGACTTGGACGATGACGGTGTGGTCACCGTCAATGACTTGCTTCAATTGCTGGCGGCGTTCGGGGATACCTGCCTCTAGACCAGGCACTCATTTAGGCCGAGGTCATTCCTCGCAATCCTCCCCGTACTTCGATAGCAGGAGGAGGAGGTCGCCTGTGCCCACGTTGCCGTTGGCATCGATGTCTTCGGCGCAGAATACGGGGTTGAGCAGCGATGCCGCTTCTTCCTCGTACGCCGCAATGGCGAGGTCGGCAACTTGCGAGCCAATGACCCGGGCGCGGATGTCGTCCATGGGCGGGTGGATGCCGCCCCAGATGCGGCTGAGGGCACATTGGTCGGCCGCATCGCGGTAGGTGGCCCACTGCAAGGTGAACGATTCGGAGGGACCCGATTCAAACGCTAGGAAGTTGTTGGCTTCCACTTCGAATGTACCAAGGCCACCGGGGAAATACGCCGAGCCGGTGGCGTGCGCCAAGACTTCGGCCGCGGCCCGCGAGTAGGTCGAGTGGCCGCTCACATAGCCGGCAAACGGCGGCGTTACAAATGTCGGTCGCTGGTACGGCCACCACGAGCAGCCCGTGCGCCATTCGAAAGCCGGGACGCCCGTATCGGGATTGGGCACCCACTGGTGCACCTTGACCATGCCGAGCGCTTGGGGTTCTTCGGCCAAAATGGGGTCACCTGCCTCGATGATTTCAAAGACGTTTTCGATGAGCGGCACGCCCTGCGGGTCAAAATTCCCCAGCGCCGGATCTGAGCACTGGCCTTTGGTCAGCATGAACCGAATCGCCGAAATCGGCCGCACGAAATCGTAGTACCCCTTAATGCTCCACGTGGCAATCGCCGCATCGTGCATCGCGCCACCGAGCAGCCGATACGCCCGCGCCAACCACGCGTCGTGGCTGAGCGGCTCCCCGCGGCCGTTCCACCGCCAATCAAAATCAGGGTGAGCCGTCGCTTCGTTCAGGATGGTGAACCAGTGGCCGGGTGGCGTTTCGGAATCCGGGCCGTCTGCCCAGAACTCGGCCAGCACCCGGGTGAAGTCGCCACGCAAAACCTGTTCCGGCTCGTATGGCATGCCCGTCACGGGGTTGAAGGCGTGGCCGGGGCCGATATCGCCGCCCTCGACTTGGTTGTAGAGGTAGTCGGGGAAATCGGGATCAGCGTTGAGGTTGCCGATGCTGCGCGGGCTGATGTCGACCGTGACGCCGTCTTCCATGTTGAGTTGGGTTTGCCAGCGGGCGACGAGGGCAAAACCGTTTTGCCAGTTGTACAAACTCTCGTCCGCCTCACCCAACAACGAAGGCGGGCCGGGATCGAAGTACACGGGGTACGTACAGCCGTCGCGCTCGAGGTAACTCGCATCGCTCGCCTGGAGGGCAAAAGGGGCGACGTTGCCCCAATTGGCGCCGCTGAATGGTACGACGTCCTGGAAGGTCTCGTTGCCGGCTTGGTCCACGAAGCTGCCACCGAAGGAGAGGGGCTGCCAGCGGTTGGGGTCTTCGAGCGTGAAGTTGCACTGGCCCTCTTCTGTGACATCGAGCGGATCGTTGACCGGTTCGTAACAGGTGTTGGCGTAGTTGCCTTGCTGGTTGGCGCCGTCCGCGAGGTAAGCAGCATTGATGGCCTCCGCCACGCTGTTTCCGTAGGCCGCAGCTTCAGAGTTGTTGAGCAAATTGTTGGGGATGGTGCCGGTGGCATCGATGAATGCATTGACCAGCAGCCCAAGGGTTTCGCCCCAGTCCGGCGAAGCAGCGTACCGCAGTGAAATGAAGCGGAAGGCGTAGGCGGCCATCATGTCCCGGTGTCCAATCGTACCTGGCGACCAGGTGCCAATCCCGTCAGGTGCATCCGGCCAGGCGACCGCAGCATCGACGGCGGTACCGTCCAAGCCTTCAGACAGCAACTGAAGCGCATACTGGCCGGTGCTGAAGTGGTGCAGGTTGCGGGCGTGCACGTTGGGGCGGGCGAGGTCATTGCGAATGGCCTCGAGCAGGATTTCGTTCCACGTTTGGACGGCGGGTTCATCCGATTGACTCCAAACGGGTGCTGAGCTGGCCACGACAAGAAGAAGGCATGCAATGCGGAACATGCCATTTAAACCGTTCGCAACAGGCAAAGGTTTTCAGAGGTGCATGAGCTGCACCCCGACCGGAATGGAGAATTACTGGACGCGAACGACTTGCACCGCGCCGTTCGGCGCAATCGCTTGAATCAAGGGGCTGCCAATCAGCTGAGCTCGGGGCAGCACGAGCCCGGCTGATGCATTATGCCAATTCTGCACCAAGCGGCCTTGCAAGTCAAAAACCCGCACGTGGCAACGATTCAACACGCGCAATCCTTCGCCTGTCAACTCCACAAGTTCAGCTTTCGCCTGCGGCGCCTCTTCGACTGAAGTAAACTCCCCGGCACAGTGCGATTGGAAGAATTCCCAGAGGAGTTCGGTGCTCTCGATGTCTTGGTTGCCCCATGCGCCGAACCAGTCGTGGCCGCCACCACTCACGCGATAATGGTGAAATTCCTGTCCGTCCGGCGCACCGTAGTATCGGAAGAATTCGACCGACGAGAAGTCAAAGAGCTCGAGGTTGGGGAGGTCGGTCTCACTTTCTTCTGTGGTGCCCATCATTCCCGTCCATAGGTCGATGATCTCGGGAACGCCCGTGTTGCCCCAGGTGCCTCCACCGACGCCATTGTAATAACTTACGATGTAGTCGGCCGTGCCATGAAGGTGGATGACCGGCACCACCTCATCCGGGTTGCAGTTGTTGTAGTCGTAATTGCTCATGGCGCCTGTGACCGACCCCACCGCTCGGAATACATCGGGGTGATTGCAGGCCAGCGAGTAGCTCATGTACCCGCCGTTTGACATGCCGCAAGAATAGGTACACTCTGCGCTGAGGCTGTAGGTTGCTTGCAAGTGCTGAGCGAGCGCGACTAGGAAGCCGTGGTCATCTGTCGTACTGATGCCTAGGTTGGCGTTCCAGTGGGATATGCCGTTGTTGTCGAGGGTTCCTTGCGGGTAGCATACTGCCACGCTTTCGTTAGCTGCAATGGTGGACCAGCCGGAGTAGTTGCGGATGACCCACGCGCTGCTCGTGTAGCCGTGCAAAACGAATACCAGAGGCGCCCCCGCGGCCAGATCGGCGGGGAGGTCTAGGTAGTAGGTGCGCTCTACGCCGCCGTATTCAAAGGTTTGTTGAAATTGCGCATCAGCGACAAGCCCGAATCCGAGGAAGAGGCAGCATGCGATGGCGAGGCGTGTGATCATGGGGACAAGAAACGAACTGCCGCGCCGCTCCGCAACCTTATCGCGAATTTTCCCGTAAACCCAGGTACGATAGATTTCATTGCCCATCGGCCGCAGCCGATGAAATACGATTCACAAGCCGACGCGGTTCTTCGCAAAATCGCCACGCCACTCCATATCAAAAACGCTCCAAACGGGGCGTTTTTTGATTGTTTTTGATTAAGGAAAATACATTCAATAAGCAATACATTTTACGATAAAACCACCTGGTTCATGAGAAAAACCTCTGTGAAATTGAGGTTTTGTAAGATGAATGCTTAATTTCGAGTTGCTTGCTTAAGCTC
>PKEB01000012.1 GCA_002863125.1 Flavobacteriales bacterium | reverse complement strand
AAGGCGAGGAAAGAGGCCGCAGCCAGTGTGAAAAGGTTCTTCATTTGAATGAATTATTTGATGTTTCTGGTCAAGATTTGATGTCAGTAGGAGCTAAGATAAGGTAATTCATCATTATTCCCAAACTTTCTTCGTCGAAGTTAATAAAAAATTCATAGACGTATCCCGATATCTCACCGACAAATCGAATATAGAGAACACACGTGGAATTGCAAAAAACATCGAATCTCGGTTATCCTTCAACTCAGCAGGTGTTCGTGCGTATTTTCGCTTCCAAAGCGATTTACCATGAGCACCTCGACCATTGCGCATTATATAAACGGAGCATGGCACAGTCCTTCAGCTTCCGATGCAACCCCTCTCCTTCACGCCATAAACGGAAAGGTCGTTGCGCACGTAGGCAATGAAGCACTGGACTTTGAATCCATCCTCGCTTATGGACGCACCGTCGGAAACACCAACCTTCGGCGCCTTACGTTCCAACAACGCGGCCTGATGCTGAAACGCCTGGCCTTGCACTTATTAAAACACAAGGAGGCCTTCTACGAAGCCAGTTGGGCTACCGGCGCCACACGATCCGATGCTTGGATTGACATTGAAGGTGGCATTGGCAACTTGTTTAGCTATGCCAGCCTCCGACGTCAGTTTGGTGACCAACCGTTCGCGTTGGACGGCGATTACATTCCATTGAGTAAACAAGGGACGTTCGGCGCACAGCACATCCTCACACCTAAGGAAGGCGTTGCGGTTCACATCAACGCATACAACTTCCCAGTCTGGGGCATGTTGGAAAAGGTAGCCGTGAATTGGTTAGCGGGGATGCCCGCCGTAGTGAAGCCTGCTTCAGCGACCAGCTACTTAACCTCTGTCGTTGCGCAGGAGATCATCCAATCTGGCATTTTACCCGAAGGAGCCCTTCAATTGATATGCGGACCTGCTCGGACCCTACTTGATCATGTAGATGAACGCGATGTTGTGACGTTCACCGGCTCAGCCTCTACGGGATTGAAATTACGTTCGCATCCAAACCTTCTCGCCCATGCGGTGCCGTTCAACATGGAAGCGGATTCATTGAATTCAGCGGTTCTCGGAGAGCACGTAGTTCCGGGTGACCCTGAATTCGAACTGTTCATAAAAGAAGTGCGCAAAGAAATGACGGTGAAGTCAGGGCAAAAATGCACGGCTGTTCGTCGCATATTTGTTCCAAGTGGCCAAATGGACAACGTCCAAGAAGCACTCACACAAGCACTGTCAAAAGCCGTCATAGGCGACCCGCAAGAAGAAGGTGTACGCATGGGGGCTTTGGTGCACAAAGAGCAAAAGCAAGATGTCCTCGCCAAATTGGACGTATTGAAGTCCGAGGCTGAAAGTGTATATGCCCACCCGCTAGAATTGGTTGGTGGTGAAGTTGTTGAGGACGCGTTCTTGGGCCCACAACTGCTGCGCAACGACAACCCACTGAATGCGCAACATTGCCATGAAGTCGAGGCGTTTGGACCCGTTGCCACCCTCATGCCCTACGATTCTTTGGAAGAAGCGATTGGCTTAACCAAAATGGGCAAAGGTTCGCTGTGCTGTTCGCTGGTGAGCCACAACGCTGGGGAAGCTCGGGCATTTGTCGCAGGTGCAGCGACGATGCACGGACGGATTCTCGTGCTGGATCGAGCGTGCGCCAAGGAGTCAACCGGCCACGGCTCCCCACTGCCCTTGCTTACACACGGCGGTCCCGGGCGCGCAGGTGGTGGAGAGGAAATGGGCGGTGTCCGCGGTGTGCATCACTACATGCAGCGAACGGCGGTGCAAGGATCGCCCACGGCCTTGACCGCTATTGCACAGAAGTATCAACCCGGCGGCCAGCAAACAGAGGCGCAGCCCCACTTATTTCAGCAATACTTCGAAGACTTGGTCATTGGTCACACCGTAACCACTGCCAAGCATACGGTCACTGAGGCCGACATCGTCAATTTTGCGAACGTGAGCGGCGACCATTTCTATGCCCACGTTGATGAAACCAGCTTAGACGGCACCATTTTCGAAGGCCGGGTGGCCCATGGGTACTACCTCTTGAGCAAAGCAGCCGGGCTTTTTGTAGACGCCAAGAAAGGGCCGGTCTTGCTCAACTATGGGGTCGAACAGGCTCGTTTTACAAAACCCGTATACCCTGGTGCGACCGTCGGCGTTCGCCTCACCGTGGAGGATAAAATCGAGCAGGAAAAGCGCGATGCAGAGGACATTCGCAAAGGCATTGTCAAATTCAGAGTAGACATGTACGATCAGACCGGCGAAAGCGTGGCGGTCGCGACCATCCTAACCATGGTGAAATTCCGCGATCAATAGGTATGAAGCCATTGTTTCGACGCTTATTCGCAACCTGCGCCATCCTCTCCGCCTTGCTTTCGACCTCCGTCGACGCACAAGGGCAAGCGGACAGGTTCACCGGCGAACAAATCCAACGCGATTTGGATTCACTTGCGGAGTGGATTTTGACCATCCACCCTTCCCCTTTCGTGCATTGCTCTTCCATCGAGTTCAATGATGCCGTGGAATCCGCCAAAACAACCTTTGCGGGAGGTGGGACACTCTATGGCGCCGCGCAGATGGCTGCCAAGGTGTGCAACGTGCTAAAGGACAGCCACACCGGTGTGGCGCTTCAATCCTTTTCAGAGCAACTCGGAGCGACCTATGGGCACCTCCCCCTTGAAATACAAACCGTAGAAAACCGACTCATCGTCACTGCTACCGCCGGTGATTCTGCGATGGTTGGTTCAGAAATTGTACGCATCAATGGCGTTTCCGTTCGGTCTGTGCTTGGTGGAGGGCTGGCCTTGATTTCTCAAGAAGGAGATGCCGCATTGGCTCGCCTCCGGATGTCGGAAAAGCTTTGGAACGACATCGTCCCCTTCTCGGTTGGCGCGAGCATTGCCGATTCCATCGAGGTGGAATATGCCTCGGGTGTGACTGAGCACTTGCCCGTGCTTGACAATGAATCCATCAAACGCTGGCATGCTTCTCAGAATGAAGTCGCCCCCATATCATGGCGCGAGGTTCAGACCGATGGCGTCATTTCCGTGGTCTTGACAATCCGGCATTTCCATCCTGAAAACGTGCGGTCTTTTCGCCAGGAACTCCGCGATTGCTTCAGCCGCATCCGATCCCTTCAATCGGCCAACCAAAGCCTACCCTTTGCAGGTCTCATTTTAGATCTGCGCAGCAACTCAGGCGGCCACATAGCCATCATGGCTGAACTGCTTCCGTACCTCACATCGACGCCGATTGATCTTCCAGCCGGGGTGCAAATCAAAGCCAGTCGAGCAGCGAAGGACCGATGGGGAACCGGTCAATTCGGCCTCGTCGGAAGGAACAGCTACCTCAAGAACTTACAGGTCTTGAAAACTACTCTGAACAAAATTGACAACGATTCCATCGCTTATGTCCCTTTCAAGCGACCCATACAACCCCGGCGGCGCTTGGCGTACACTGGCGCCACCGTCCTACTTCTTGACGGACTCTCGGCGTCGGCTACCGTATCGATTGCTTCCTGGTTTGTCCGGTCAGGTCGGGGCACAACCTTCGGTGAGCCTCCAATGGGCAGCGTCAGCGGGACGTTTGGCAATCCCGTTCGGCTGGTGTTGCCCGAAACCGGCTTGGTAGTACATGTAGCGTCCGCACGGTATTTCACCCAAACCCCTGTCCGTTGGGAGGCCCGACCGCTTCTGGTGGACCGCCCTGTAACACCCGATGCCGCAGACATTCAGAACGGCACGGACCCCGTACTGGATGCCGCTTTAAATTGGGTAAACCACAACCATCAGCCTTAGCCATGACCAACCTACTGCGATTCTCTGCGTGTACGAGCCTTGTCCTTGCGCTCGTTGGTTTGATCGGGTGCAATGACACTCCTCCCCCCTTGCATCGCCTTGTAAACCCCTTCGTAGGAACGGGAGGGCACGGTCACACGTACCCTGGTGCGACGGCCCCATTTGGAATGGTCCAGTTGAGCCCGGACTCCCGACTCACTGGCTGGGATGGTTGTGGCGGATACCACTACAGCGACAGCGTTATTTATGGGTTCAGTCATACGCATTTGCAAGGAACCGGCGTATCCGATTATGGGGACATTCTTTTTGCACCCTGCACGCAGTTCAACGAAGGTGCTACGCAGTGGTCCGATCGATACGCCAGTCATTTTTCACACGAAAACGAAGAAGCCCATGCCGGGTACTACCAAGTTTACCTCGATGATCAAAAGATCAACGTCGAACTGACGGCCACGGAACGAGTCGGCATTCATCGGTACCGGTTGGAGGAACCGGACACCCTGTCGTTGATCATCGACATGCAACACCGAGATGAACTGGTCAACTACAGCATTTATCCGATTGGCGACACCCTGCTGGTCGGCCACCGTGTTTCAGACAATTGGGCACGGGAGCAGCACGTCTACTTTGCGGCTCGATTTGACCGACCCTTTGCATGGCGCGATCAGCTTACGGAAGTTCGCACGGTGGGAATGGGCGATTCTGGGGAGCTGCTCCAAGAAGTTGAGTATGTACCCGTATTTCAAGCAGATTTTGGTGAAGTGTCCGAACTCAACGCAGAAGTGGCATTGAGTTTTGTCAGCATCGACGGGGCGTTGAAGAACTTGGAGGCCGAAGCCGTCAAGGGCTCGTTTGAAGCGTATCGAATGTCCGCAGAACGCGCATGGTATGAGCAGCTCAGCAGGATTGCCGTGGAAGGCGGATCAGAAAACGAGGTTGAAACGTTTTACAGCGCGCTTTACCATTGTTTTACAGCGCCCAACCTGGCCAACGACGTCGACGGGCAATACCGAGGGACGGACTTGATGGTTCACCAGCTCTCGGCGGATGAAGGCGATCATTACACCGTTTTTTCCCTTTGGGACACCTTCCGTGCCTTGCATCCCTTGCTCAACTGGATCGAACCCGAACGCTCTCGGGACTTCGTTCGCACCATGCTGCGCATGTATGAACAAGGCGGTCAGTTGCCCGTTTGGGAATTGGCTGGCAATTACACCGGGTGCATGATCGGTTACCACAGCGTGCCGGTCATCGCTGATGCCGATGCGTGGGGCATTGGCGGTTTTGATGTGAATTTGGCCGTTGATGCAATGGTGCAAGCTGCTGACAGCGCCCATCTCGGGCTTGAACCCTACGTTGCGTTGGGGTACATCCCTTTGAATGAAGAACACGAATCGGTTTCCAAAACCTTGGAATATGCTTTTGACGATGCCTGCATCTCCGCATTTGCTGTCAAGCACAGCACCGATGCTGAGCTCGTGGACCGGTTTCGGATGCGTGCGTTGAACTACCGCAACCTTTTCAATAAGGAAAGTGGGTTCTTCCAGCCCAAACGGTCGGCCGCATGGCTCGAGGCATTTGATCCAAGGGAGGTGAACTTCAATTACACCGAAGCCAACGGATGGCAGTACAACTTTTTTGTTCCTCACGACGTCAATGGCCATGTTGAGCTCCTCGGCGGTGCTACCGCTTATGCAGCCAAGTTGGACGCCATGTTCACATCGAGCAGCGAAACCACCGGCCGCAATCAAGCCGACATCACCGGCCTGATTGGCCAATATGCACATGGGAATGAGCCCAGCCACCACATGGCTTACCTGTATCCATTTGTGGGCAAACACCACCGGACAGCCGAGTTGGTCGACAGCATTCGCCACACCTTGTACTCTCCCCTGCCCGATGGTTTGTCCGGCAACGAGGATTGCGGTCAAATGAGTGCCTGGTATGTCTGGAGCGCTTTGGGCATGTACCCGGTTACGCCAGGGAGCAACCAGCTGATCCTCGGTACACCGATGTTCGACGAGGTTCGCGTTACTCCACGTGCTGGCGCAGACGCTGGCCAAGCGGTCCGGATTGCCAAACAAGGCGAAGGGAAATACGTCCGAAGCGCCTCCTTCCAATCCAGTCTCCTGCCTGCTTTCATCCGCAAAGAGCAACTGCTTCAAGGAGGATCGTTGAACTATGCCTGCCAGGACGAACGGACTGCATTTGGTGAAGATGAAAATCGCTGGCCCATGGAGCAATGGAATGCAGATGGATTCATCCCCGTTCCGGTCATTCACGCCCCGCGCACCTTCAAAAGCACGTGCTCTGTCTCCATCTCAACCGAAAGCCTCGATGCTTTCACCATCGAATACGCTCTGGTGCCGATGGAAAGCGGTTCTCCGGAGCCTTCAAATTGGGTTGAATACGGCGGACCGTTTGAGGTAAATGCGTCAACCGTCATCCATGCCCGCACGGTCCAAGGTGCGCGGGCTTCCAGTGCTGTTCATCATGCCTTGAAGCAAGTCAACCACCCCTATACCCTTGTGATGGATACGCCTTTGAGCAACCAGTATGCGGCGGGTGGTGACCAAGCCCTGATTGACGGCATCGAAGGAGGCAACCAATACCAGACGGGCGATTGGCAAGGGTACTGGGGAACGGACATCACAGGAACCATTGACCTCAAGAATTCCGTTGAACTCACCGGTGTTAGCATCGGAGCTTTGCGGGACATTCGGCCGTGGATTTACCTGCCCAAGCACATCTCCATTTCGTGCAGCCTCGACGGCAGGAAATGGTCTCGTTTTGGTCAGGCCAGCCACGCCATTGACCAAGACGATGAAGCCCCCATCCGCCACACCTTCCGAATCGACGGACGTTCCATGGCGCGCTATGTTCGTTTTGAGGTGGAGAACCACGGGCTGCTTCCCGAAGGACACCTCGGTGCTGGGAACCCGAGTTGGGTGTTTATGGACGAGGTATCCCTCCAAATCAATCGGCCATGAACGAAGAACTGCTGCGGGACGGATTGGCGCAAACCACCCTGCATCCACTCGGACTGCGGGTTGAGCATGCAAAGGGCTCCCGGCTGACGCTGGAAAACGGGAAGGAAATCATCGACTTTATCTCTGGGATAGGCGCCAGCTCTTTTGGACACGGCCATCCGAACATCCTCAGCGCCATCCACGAACAGGTCGACAAGCACTTGCACGTGATGGTTTATGGCGAAATGCGTCAAACCGCGCAGGATGTGGCTGCTGTCCGGTTGCTCACGTTGCTGCCCGAAACGCTGGACGCTGTCTACTTTGTCAATTCTGGAGCGGAGGCGATTGATGCCGCAATGAAGCTCGTTCGGCGCGTTACGCATCGCAGCAAAATCCTCGCCGTCGAAGGCGGTTACCACGGGAATACGTTTGGCGCACTTTCAGTGAGTTCAAATGCCGAACGCAAAGCGCCATTCGCTCCCCTTGTCGGCGACATAGAATTGATTCCGTGGAATGACATGGAAGGCCTTGAGGCCATCGATGCTTCCGTGGCCGGCATCATCTTGGAGACCGTTCAGGGGGACGCCGGAATTCGCATTCCCAACCCGGAATGGCTGCGTACCATCCGGGATAAATGCACGCAAACGGGAGCGCATTTGGTGCTCGATGAAATACAATGTGGGTTTGGAAGATCCGGACGCCCGTTTGCCTTTGAGCATTTCGGAGTTGAGCCCGACCACCTGTGTTTGGGCAAAGCATTGGGAGGCGGCATGCCAATGGGTGCACTTGTTTCGAGTAAGGAGCATTTGCAGCAATTTGCGCATTCTCCATCCTTGGGTCACATCACGACGTTCGGTGGCCACCCCGTTCCTTGTGCTGCTTCGGCAGCAGCCAGCGCTCTACTGCAATCAACAGACTGGAATCGTGTTGAGCAGGTCGGTCAGACCATTGAAGCGGCGATGCGTGGATGCGCCCGCGTGCGGGAAGTTCGTCGAATCGGGCTTTACATCGCTGTAGAATTGGAATCCTCGGAAACGGTGAACGAAGTGGTCCAGACCGCGATGCAGCGAGGTGTATTGGTTTTCTATTTCCTCAGCACACCGCAGGCGTTTCGAATCGCCCCGCCTTTGAACATCAACGATGTTGATCTGAACGAGGCGCTCGACACCCTCATTGCGTGCATCGAACAGGCCCACGCCTAAGCACGAACGCCTTCGATGAATGAACTGAAGGCCCGAACGCTCCGTTTGGCTTCAGGTAAAACGTCTGGAAAAAGCTGCCAGCCGTGAAGCGCGCCCTTTTCTTCCCGCGCAGTGAAGGTCACTCCACGTTCTTCAAAAACAGCACACGCCTGCTTGAAATCCGGATGCAGGTACTCCGCCTTGGACGCCTCAATGTAAATCGGTGGTGCAGCCGTCAAATCGCCATTCAGCGGCGCAACCAGTGGGTCGCCTGCAGGGAAATCCCGCAAGTAATGCGCGGCGTACTCCACCAAATCGAGGCGTTCGAACGGACTGTGATCCGTCTGGTTAATTCGGTTGCTTGCAGAATTTGAGCCCAGGTCCAGCCACGGCGAAAAAAGCCCGATTCCTTGAATACGTCCGCCGGTGCGATTCATCCACTCCATCCCTGCCGCAAGGGCCAGGTTCCCTCCAGCCGAGTCACCGAGAATCCAGAGTGCTTCCGATTTGGACGAAAGGCCGTTCAAGACCGTGATGACATCTTCCAGAGGTGCCGGAAATGGATGTTCGGGGGCCAATCGGTATTCAGGAATCCAGACCTCACATTGCAGTTCTACCACCAAGGCTGAGGCGAAGGCCCGGTGCGTCAAGGCACTGCCGAAGGCGAATCCACCGCCGTGCGCCAAGACCAGCACCGGTGAATCTTGCCCCGCACTCCCACGGGCCCTATGGCGCGGATATAACTTCGCACACGGGACACCTTGAAGGGTTGTGCGTTCAAACGCTACGTTGAAGTGGCCTGGGTACAGCCGCGCCAACCCGTCCAACGATGCGCGAATCTGCTCCGGCGTCATTCCTACGACATCGCGTCGTACCACCCGCCCAAACTGGTGGCTCACGCGAAGAAACCGCTCCGGAAAGGACCAGAGCATATCGGTGACGCGCTTTGGTTTCATCGGCGGTTGGCAACGGATTTAAATACCGGGTACCGGTTGGCGGTCCCCTCGTAATGGGGAGAGGCCCGGTACAGCCAGTTCAATTGAGCTCGAGCGTCTTCGCGCAACTTGGGATTGCTCGCTTTGGCTTGTTCAAACGATGTGCGCAACAACGAATCGGAAGCCAACAACGCCGCCGCCGTTTCTTCGAAAACATACCCGCTGAAGTGTTCCTTCTGCTGCATCGCACTGTCGAAGAAATTCCACGTAAAAAAGGAGTCGTGGCCATGGGGAGCCAAGACTTCACAGATGTAGCGGAGGTTGGGTTGGCTCGATGAAATCACCCAATCGCCTTCAAACAACCGGATCGGGACCACCGACCACGCAACGGAATCCAATCCGTTCATGTGGTGCCCCTCATAGGGACGCGGTGAAGATGTAAATCCTTGGATGTCCCCGGCGCGCAGGAGCATTGTCGTGTCCTTTTCAATTGGTCTCATGGCCACTCCATTGCGTTGCATGCGTGCCACAACATGCCGCCATGCCTGCGGAATGACCCAATACTCCGGAACTTCGGTTTCAGCCACAGGTGCGTAATGGTTGTAGAAGTGGATTTCCTTGCTCCAGCGCTTCGAGCGGTCGTATTTGAGCCGCAACTCCCCCGTCACTGGACTGATTTCCTTGCGGGATTCAAACCCATCAAACCACAGAGGGGTGAACTGTTCAATGCGCTTCCAACGAACGGGAACCGTTGCCATGTTCTCCCAGCGGGCGGCCTCTGCCGACCGGATGGCCTTGAGTTCTTCACTGCGCTCGGCCATGAACTGCACGGTGCTCTCGATGAAGGCTTTCGTCGCTTGCACACGCACCGGAAACGGCTTCAGCATGTGCGCTTCCGCCGTGAAGCCAATGCACCCGAACAGCGCTGCATATCCCGTGCTGTAACGAGGCGTTTCCAAAAATCCAACAATGCCCTCTTCCGGTGTCTCACCACTCGAATACACATAGGGACTGGTTGGCACCCCCCGCTGTTCCATGGACGCATACAAGGCGGGTTCCATGGTTTCCCGGATGAACGTCCCCAACACCGGTCCGGCCTTGTCCGGCTGGGTTGCAATCAAGGTCATCTCATACGGGTAATCCGCCCCATTGGTGGTGTGCGTATCGATGAAAACGTCGGGCGAAAATGCATGAAATAGATCCACAAACGCCTCGGCATTCCGGCTGTCCATTTTGATGAAATCCCGGTTGAGGTCGAGGTTGCGCGCATTTCCGCGAAACCCATATTCTTCGGGTCCATCCTGGTTCGTCCGCGTGCAGCAATTGCGGTTCAGCGCACCACCCACATTGTACATGGGGATGACGGCAATGTCCATCGCCTCGAGGACCGCACGTCGCGCTTGATCATCGGCCAACAATTCCCGAATCCAAGCCACCGATGCATCCACTCCACAGGGTTCTCCCGGGTGAATGGCATTGTTAATCAACAACCCCAGTTTGTCCCCTTTCCGGATGGTGCGAACTCCCGCCAAGTCTTCGCTTGTCATCCCCGCACGTGTCATGATAAACGCATGGATGGGCCGACCGATATCGCTCGTGCCGATTTCGATGAGGAACGCCTCTTCACAACCACCGGCCAGTTCCTCAAAAACCGCCAGGGTCTCTCCCCAAGTGGGCGTTCGGTTATCATCGGCAACAATGAGCGGGTCGGATGCTTGGTGTTGCTGGCCGAAGCTCGCATCAACCAACAGAAGCATGGTGCACAAGAAGACGAGCTGAAGGCGGGGAATTAAGGGCATGTTCCGGTTTTTATTCTTCTGCAAAAATCAGAACTTTGGCGTATGATTCGTTTCACACCGTCATCCAATGGTATTCCGGAGCCAGGCAAGGTCCTGCTCGCTGAGCCTTTTATGGCGGATCCGCACTTTGGTCGAAAAGCCATTTTGCTGTGTGAGCACAACGAAGAAGGTTCCTTTGGGTTTGTGTTGAACAACTTCATTGAAGTGGGCCTGAACGAATTGCTGGACGACCTGCCTGCCGTGGAATGCCGGCTCAGCTTGGGCGGACCTGTAAAAAATTCGAACCTATACTACCTTCACACCATTGAAGGTGCCCCGGATGCCATCACAGTGAAACCCGGCCTATTCATGGGCGGTGATTTTGATTGGGTGCGGTCGCTGCTTGATGCGGGGGTTAAACTTGAAGGCAAACTCCGCTTTTTCATCGGTTATGCTGGATGGACACCTGGGCAACTTGAGGACGAAATCAAGAGCCGATCGTGGTTCGTTACGAACGCCGATGTCGACACCATCATGAGCACCGAATCAGAGGATGAAACCTTGTGGAAGTCGTTGATCACGGAGATGGGTGAAGGGTTCGACCACATCGCGAACGCTCCGATGGACCCGTCCATGAACTGACCTTTCATCCGACATCGATGCGAACGCGGTAACCGCTGTGCCTGCGCACGTTCATTACCCGGCCCCCATCGAACAGTAAGTATTGGCCTTTGATGCCTTCGAGCGTACCCTCGATGTGCGGCACCTTGTCCAAAGTCAACGATTTCACTTTTTCCGGATAACTCAGCACGGGATAGGCAAATGTTTCAGGCGACTCATCGATGAAAAACGGCTCATAAACCGGGCCCAAGTGCTCGAAGCACTCCTCCTTCCAGTCCTCTAGTGCAGGGATATCCACATCCACATTCGCGAGCATTTTGCGGAAGTTGGTCTTATCCGATAGAATCTCCTTCAGGGCGACCTCCATTTCGCCAGCCAGCTGACGGTACGGCGTTTCCGCGATCGCAACCGCAGCCACAGCACCTTGGTCGTGCCAACGGTACGGCCGATTGGTGGTCCGGGTCACCCCCACCTTGAAGGCGCCTGTCTGGCTGATGTAAACGTAATGGGGCTGGTTGTGGTGCTTTTGTTCCCATTCAAAGTCGCGCAGAGCAATGCCCTCGTGAATCCGACTCAATTCAGGACGCAATACGCTTTCCACTGCAGACGGATGCTCCGACCAAGCCTGGTAAGACATTCCCTCCCCGTAGGTTTTTCGGAGAACCTGTCCAGACACGCGGCAATGAATTTGGCCCCCGAAATGGATCTGAAGCCGCTCCCCCACCCACGCGTTAATCTCTTCAGGCGGAAGTGCTTGGAGTACGTCTGCACCCCGCAATGAATAGGCTACTTGGCCGTGTTCATTGGCTTGAGCTGAAGTTTCCAGCTTGCGCAAATTTCCTTCCCATTGCATGATGCGAAGGTAATGCGGCTTGCGGCGCTGCGGTTTTCTCGGTGAAATTCATTAAATTGCATTGACGAAACACAAACGCATGAAGAACACTCTACTCTTACTCGGCCTTGCATTTTCATTCACAGCATTTGGCCAAGCCCTTTACGAAGAAGGATTTGAAGACTTCGCAGCCGGCGATTACATTTCTGATCACCCGATGTGGATTACATGGGGAGCCGGTCAAGAAGGCACCGATGGCGACGCTCAAATCAGCAGCGATTACGCAAATACCGGTGACAATTCACTGCACATCTATGCCACTTCTGCTGCAGGCGGACCCCTGGACGTCGTGATGCTCGCGGGCCTCAATGAAGGCGTATACGTTGGGTCGTGGATGATGTACGTAACGGACGGCAACTCTGCTTACTACAATGTTCAAGAGGACCAGGCACCTGGCGTGGGTTGGGCGTTTGACGTCACCTTCGCCTTTACAGGTGACTTGCAAATCGTGATGGACGGCATGACCGTCGGGTCAGGTACCTACCCCATCGGTGAATGGTTCGAAGTCCGCCATGATTTAGACTTGGACAACGACATGATCACCGTTACGATTGCGGGGGTTGAGGTTGGAACCTTCACGTTCGACTCCCCGTTCGGTGGTGTGAACTTCTTCGGCTACGGCGACGGCACGACGGTCGGCAACTACTACGTCGACGACATCAGCCTTTCTGTTCCTGCCAGCATTGGTGAAGTATCTGAGGACATCGCCTTTACATTCGGACCGAACCCAGCGGCCACGTACATCAACCTGCAAGGGCAGCCTGACAACGCCATGGTACGCATCCACGCGTTGAATGGTCAGTTGGTCCATGAACAGCTCGTGAACAACATGAACCAAGGTGAGACCATAGAATTGGACCTTGACAACGGCATCTACTTCTTGGAAGTGAATTCCGGTGAAAAGCGATCTACACAACGATTGGTTGTGCAGCGTTAAGCTTATTTAGAATATTGAATTGGAAAAGCCCGCAATTGCGGGCTTTTTTTATGTCACAAAATCCCTGGACTCAGCACGGTACGGTTATTGCCACCAAGCTGTTGAGAAAGGGCAACAGGAATCCGGAACACGTGCCGGTGCGGAGAAGTAATTTTATCCAGATAACAGAATCAGGAAGCAATGAAGAGAATCAGTCAATGCTTAGTCACGGGTTTATTCACCCTAATGATGGTCACTGGAACGATGGTGTGCCAAGCGCAAGCGCCTCACACCATTCAAGTTCAAGTCGATGGGTTGAACCAAGACACCGTTTACTTGGCGAATTACTATGGGAACAAGCTTTATTACTCCGATACCACGGTTACGGATGCTGAAGGCCGCTTGACCTTCCCTGGCCGACCCTACGAACAATGTGGCAAGCACGCCATCGTAATTCCAGGACCGAAGTACTTCGAATTCATGGCCGTCACGGAGGACATCGTGATTGAGACCAACGCCGCAGATCCGACTGCCAATGTCAACGTCATCGAGAGCGACGAAAACAAGGTGTTTTATGAGTTCTTGGGGTTCATTGGTGAACGTCGCGCCATCGCCGCGCCCTATGAACGAACCTTGGGTGATTCAACCGCAACTGAAGCTCAAATTCAAGAAGCTCGCCAAGTATTGACAGATCTGGGAGAAGAAGTTGGAGCAGAACAGCAGCGCATCCTGGATGTCCACGCGGACAAGCTTTTCGCTAAATATTTGAACATGGTGTTGGAACCCACCATACCGGAGGCTCCAAAAAACATCGCCAATGCACAAGAATTGCAATACCGCTGGTATTTGGACCATTACTGGGACCGCGTCGACTTCGACGATCCTCGCTTGGTGCACGACGGGAGCTTCCACCAGATTCTCGACACGTATTGGACCCGAGTCCTGCCTCAAGTGCCTGACACGTTGTTGAATTCAGCGGACCGCTTGATTGCAAGGGCCGCCGGCAATGATGAGATGTTCAAGTACATCACGCATTACATCACCTTCAATTCGGAGTCTTCTCAGGTTATGTGCATGGATAAAATCTTCGTCCACATGATCGACACGTACTACGCCACCGGTCAAGCGACGTGGATGAATGAGGAGCAACTCAAAAAGGTCATGGACCGTGCAGGCGAATTACGCGACAGCCAGTGCGGCAGCATCATTCCCAACATCATCCTGCCCGGCCTTGACCAAAAGACATGGATGTCTTTGTACGATGTTGAAGCCAAGTTCACTGCCGTGCTGATTTGGGAAAGCACCTGCGGACATTGCAAGAAGGAACTCCCGAAGTACAAGGAATTGTACAAGGAATGGCACCCCAAAGGCCTGGAAATTTATGCCATTGGCAACGACTTTGAGCCCGAGCCTTGGCAAGAATTCGTCGAAGAACAGGAATACACGGACTGGATCAACGTTAGCGACAATCCCCTCATCAATGCCCAAGACAGTGCCTCTGCCTTGATTTATGGCGGCGTAACGACGTTGAAGAGTCTCAATTTCCGCACCACCTTCGATGTGTTTGCTACGCCGAAGGTTTTCTTACTTGACAAGAACAAAAAAATCATCGGTAAGCAAATCGGAGCTGAACAGATGGGCGACATCCTCGGCCGTCTCGAGGAAATGGAACGCAAAGGCATTCCCTATTGAATGCGCTCAAATTATACGAATGAGAAAGGCCCACATAAGCAGGCCTTTTCTGTGGTTGGTTAAGTTGGTCTGAGTGAATGACTCTGTCGATAAAAATCAGTCGCAATACAATCCAAACTCGGAGAGCAAAATTAATAAGTCAGCGGTGCCTACCACGCCATCACCTGAAAAGTCTCCAGTCTCTAAATCGGCACAATCCCCAACACAATTAAATAAGCTGAGGAAATGCAGAAGATCTGATGTGCCGGTAATGTTGTCGCCATTTATGTCGGCCGTGCACGTTGTCAATTCATCATTTGTGATTAAACCGTTACAATCGTTATCAAGCCCTTGGTTAGTGCCATCAGCACCTGGGTAGATGACCGGATTGGAATCGTCACAATCACACAGATTCGTCCAAGAGTCGTCGTCCTCATCCACGATTCCGGCACAAACATTAAAGTCTGCTTCACAATTTTGAAGCGCACACTCGGCGCATTCTGCTTCTGTTCCAGAAAAGCAAGCTGTGGAACAATTTTGCACAATACATATCACCTGTTCCCCGAAGCATCCTATGCACGGCACGCTCAGTTCCAACGCCTCCAACATGCATTGTTCAAGACAGTCGGAGTCTTCAGCCATACAATCTACGCCGCATTGAAAAGCAATGTTCTGGACAAATTCAGTGTTTTGACAGATATACTGTAGATCCGTGGTTGAGCAATTGCCCTGAGCTATTGACCCTGTGGTTGAAAGCACCAATCCAATGAGTGCAAAAATGAATGAATATTTCATGGACATTAAATTCTGAAGATTATCTAACGCGGTCTGTTACGTGATTCATGAGCAATAGGTTACACTTACGACCAAAAAAGTTGAAGTAGCCGCTCTAGCGCTTACTTTTGACCTTTAATTCAGTACTCGTGAACATATTTGTAGGAAACCTTGCTTGGGGAGTTGATGACTTTGCCCTGAGAGAAGCGTTCGAGGCTCATGGAGAGGTCGAACGAGCCAAAGTCATCCACGACCGTGAAACGGGCCGAAGCCGAGGTTTTGGTTTTGTTGAAATGCCGAACCAAGCAGAAGCCGAAGCGGCACTCGAAGCCATGGAAGGGAAAGAATTGATGGGCCGAGCAATCCGTTGCAACGAAAGCGAATCCCGCGAACGTCGTTCGTGAATTCGATCAATCAAATTAGAAAAGGGGGCCGTTGAGCCCCCTTTTTTCATGCTGTAGTTTCAACGATGCTTGGCGCCCTAAAACTTGCGTTGCTCGTTAGCATCCCATAGCCCCCAAAACGCACCCACACTCCCCTCCGCTCCTACCTTCCAGCCTTCGTCAAAGGCAGAGAAATAGAACATTTCGATTCCCTCTTGTTGTGTCAATTGTACGCGGTATTTACCAACATGAAAAGTGGAGACCTGTGCATTGTGTCAATGAAAAAGCCACCGACAACCGTCAGTGGCTTTCCATCGTAGCGGGAGAGAGACTCGAACTCTCGACCTCAGGATTATGAATCCTGCGCTCTAACCGGCTGAGCTATCCCGCCAAGCGGGCGCAAATATAGTTCAGAGAATAGGAATATCGATGGCTGCCACAAAAATCCCAAAAGGGGCCCACGGTTCGCGCAATTCGGCTTATATTGCTCTTCTCCGATTTAGCGGTACAGGATGGAGAAAGAAAAATTTCAAATTGAAATTCCAATTAACAGTTCGAAGGGCGTGCTGTTCAATATATTCAGCACACCCAGCGGATTGTCCGAATGGTTCTGCGATGATGTCAACATCAAGAAAGACATTCACATCTTCATTTGGGATGGCAGCGAAGAAAGTGCGCGCCTGATCTCCAAGAAGCGTGACGAATTTGCCAAGTTCCGTTGGTTGGAAGATGAGGAAGAGGGCATCAATAGCTTCTTTGAGTTTCGCATCAAAATCGATGACCTCACAGGCGACACAGCACTGGTCATCACGGACTTTGCAGAAGAAGACGAAATCGACGATGCCAAGGAATTGTGGGCCGCTCAAGTCGATCGCTTGAAGCAAGTGCTGGGCGCCTAAGGCTCAGGCCAAGTCAACACATACGGACTCAGCAAGTCCGTGTATCGATTGCTCAATTGCGGTCGGCCTTCGACCCGTTCTCCAAGTTCAATGCAAATCACCTCGTGTTGAGGCGCCACTGTAGTCGGGAGCTTGACCCAATGACTCAGCACCCGACGCGGTTCATGACCTTCTCGGCCGCAGACGTCGGCCTGCCGACGCAAATGGAATCCGTAGTTTTCAGCACCATTTTTCAATTCTGCCCAACGGTCCCAGGGCCACACCACCTGCAACGTTCCATTCGAATTTAACAGGTTCCAGGCGGCGTCGAGGAATGCTTCATACGGCAAAGCGTCATCGTGCCGAGCGAGGTTGCGCGCCTCATCCGTTGATTTGGGCTTCCCGTGGAAAAACGGCGGGTTGATCAGAAATGCGTCGAATGCTCCTTGATTCTCAGACTTTGTCGCAAAGGCCTGAATGGAATCTTCAACAATTCGCACGCGATCTGACCATGGGCTTCTATTGCTATTGGCTTGTGCCTCTGCGACGGCGTTCGGCTCCAATTCCACGCCAGTGACTTCGGCACGCGGTGCACGCTGGGCTGCCATCAAGGCCACAATGCCACTTCCCGTGCCTACATCAATGATCTGTCGAGCGTCCGACACATCGGACCACGACCCCAACAACAGGGCATCGGTCCCCACCTTCATGGCGCAGTCTGCATCGTGCACTTCGAATTGCTTGAAGACCACCTTTCTCCTGCCGGATCTGCCCACAGTTTAAGTGTTTTTTCGGCGGCGCTGCTGCCACGTCTCAAATTCAGGGAAATCCTCAATGCGATTGCCCGGATCTGCGTCGATGGCGGCTACTTCCCTCGCGTAGAGCTGCATGTCCTGCGGGAGTTGCTGGTACAACGCCGTACCCTCCACCTTGTGCGCGAACATCTCATCCGAAACATCGCCAACCTTTTGCGCGGGATTGCCAACGATGAGGCTTCTTCCCTCCCACTTGGACCGTGCTTTGACCAACGCCAACGCCCCGACGATGCAACCGTCACCAATCTCCGCGTGGTCCAGAACCACAGCATTCATACCGACCATGGCCTGAACACCGATGGTCGCACCATGGATCATCGCGCCGTGTCCAATGTGTGCCCCTTCTTTGAGACGCACTTCATCTTTGGGAAACATGTGCAGCACGGCGTTCTCCTGCACGTTGCACCCTCGCTCCAACGTGATCTTCCCCCAGTCTCCGCGCAATACGGCGCCCGGGCCAATGTAACAGTCCGGCCCGATGGTTACGTGACCGATAACCACGGCCATTGGATGAACGTACGATGAAGGGTCGACAACAGGCACCATGTTTTTAAAGGACTGGATCATGGAAGCCTCAGCGCTGCATGTTTTCCAATACCACCGCATAACCCTGCCCGACACCGATGCACAGGGTCACGAGGGCATAGCGCTTGTTCGCGCGCACCAACTGCTTGGAAGCAGTCAACAGCAGGCGGGCACCGGTCATGCCCAGTGGGTGCCCCAACGCAATCGCTCCGCCTTGCGGGTTGACGCGGGGATCAAAATCATCCAAACCCAACGTGCGGGTACAGGCCAGCGCCTGCGCGGCGAAGGCTTCGTTGAGTTCAATCAGGTCCATGTCGCTCAGCATTAGACCTGCTCGTTCCAACGCCAAGCGCGACGCCCCAACCGGGCCAATGCCCATGATGCGCGGTTCAACACCGACGACGGCTGACGAGCAAATGCGTGTCATGGCCGTGAGGCCGTGTTTTGCCAGTCCGGATTCAGAGGCCAAAAGCAGCGCTGCTGCTCCGTCATTGAGCCCTGATGCATTACCTGCGGTGACCGTGCCGTTGGGACGAAAGGCCGGCCGCAAACGACTCAGGCCTTCCGCACTGGTTTGTGGTTTGACGAATTCGTCTTCACTGAATACCAGCGGGTCTTGCTTGCGCCGAGGAATGGAGACCGAGATACATTCTTCTCCCCGTTCGGCTGCGGACTGGGCAGCTTTCTGCTGGGACCACGCAGCAAAGGCATCTTGGTCCTCCCGGCTGATTCCGTATTGATCAACGAGGTTTTCAGCGGTCTCTCCCATTCCATCTGTGCCGTAAACTTCATCCAGCCGAGGATTGACAAAGCGCCACCCAAAACTGGTGTCGTGCAATTGGCTGTCGCGACCGAACGCCTTGGAGGCTTTTGACATGACCCACGGACCGCGCGTCATGTGCTCGACCCCACCTGCGACCACCACTTCCGCGTCCCCGCATGCCAACATGCGTGCCCCATTCACCGCTGCAGCCATCCCAGAAGCACAAAGTCGATTCACCGTTTCTCCAGGAACCGTGTGGGGGTAGCCCGCGAGCAGCAACGCCATGCGTGCGACGTTGCGGTTGTCTTCACCGGCCTGATTGGCACATCCCATCAGTACATCTCCAATGGCCGCAGCATCCAACTGCTCATTGCGCTTGAGCAATTCTTCAAGTACCAAAGCGGCTAAATCGTCCGTACGTACTGGTGCGAGCGTACCACCAAAATTTCCAATGGGAGTCCTAACTCCGTCGGTTATGTATGCATCCATATTATTCACGCTGGTCTGGTCAAAGATAGCCGTCTGCGGACAAGGCCCTCTGCAAAACCATGGTATTTTGCCGTATGAAAATCGCCATCGTCTCGGTGTTCCTCCCGTACCGCGGAGGAATTGCGCAATTCAACGAAGCGATGGCCAAGGCCTTCACTGCAGCAGGGCACGAATGCATTGGCTTCAATTTTAGCCGGCAATACCCAAGCCTGCTTTTCCCTGGAACCAATCAATACGAGGACGGCCTCCAGTCCCAATTCGTGCGCACCGAGGCCGTTGATTCCGTCAACCCCAAGACGTGGTACCGCTGTGCCCGTCTGATTGGGAAAGAACAGCCTGATGTGGTCATCGTTCCATTCTGGACCGCCTTTTTGGCGCCAGCGCTTGCGACGGTGGCCCGTCGAGTGAAAGCCCTGCATCCGTCAGCGCGTATTGTCGGATTGTTCCACAACGCGAATTCACACGACGCCAAGCCTTGGGAAAAGGCGCTTACGCAGCGATTGGTCCGTAGCATCGATGAAGCGTGGACGTTGTCCGAAGATGTATCCAAGCAGTTGAAGACGCGACGCGAGGAACTGCCCATCACCACGGCGTTTCATCCTTTGTATGAACACTTCGATCCGTTGATTTCGCGGGAAGAGGCCCGGGGACAATTGGACATGCCGGTTTCACCGAAGCTGGTCTTGTTCTTCGGCCTCATTCGGCCGTACAAAGGGTTGGAATGGCTCCTGAAGGCAGCAACGGAACTGCACAAGAACGGAGAAGACGTGTTTTTCTGCATTGCCGGCGAGCCGTATACCGATTGGGAACCCTACCAGCACATTATTGATGCTTCGCCAGCCCCAGAGCGTTTTTACACCTACCTGAAGTTCATCCCCAAAGAAGACGTGCACGTGTTCTTTTCAGCTGCTGACCTCGTTTGCCTACCCTATGCTGCGGCTTCTCAAAGTGGCGTCACAGCCATCGCGATGCATTACCACAAACCCGTAGTGGCCACGGATGTGGGTGGATTGAAGGAGTATTTCGATGGAAATCCAATCGGTCACATCTGTGCGCCGAGGAATGTACATGCTTTGACAGAAGCCATCCGCTCGGCCTTGAGCGCTGAACCGGTTGAAGCGGCGAGCATAGCCACTTGGAACGCCCGCTTCGCTTGGGCTGCTTTTGCCCAACAATGCCTGTCAGCGTAACCCCGCGAGCAACGGGTCGAATACGAATCGCTGCACGAGCACGGCTTCGTCCTTGTAGACGGCGTACATCCGCGATCCATCCCATTCGTTGAGCTCTCCGTTGTCGTCATAGGTGTCGGAAATTGGCGCCTTCCAATACAACTCAATTTCGTTGGGAACATCCTCGTCTTGGCCCCATGCTCGGAGGCGGAAAGCCGGCTCTGCGCGGTTCAGCAAACTGTCTTCAGCGTTTGCCGTGAGGTGATTGTTGTATGTTTCCAAGTGGACCTTGCGAAATCGATTGAAGCGGTCCTGCCAGAACAGCGTATCCGCACGGCTGGACAAAGGTGCTCCCTCCACCCGCAGTGTTCCCACACTGTCCACTTCCATAGCATACAGGCGTCCACCGGCTTCTGTCAGTTCAACTTCGACACGACGCAGCGAATTGCCCGGGTAGTCAAACATGCCCGTGTAACGCCATTCGCGTTCGTCGGTGAAAAATCGCGTTGACAAAAATCCGGTAAATCCTTCCATGTGCACGATGAAAGGCTCCTCCGCAAGTTGACCGTTGGCATCGGCAAGCACCATGTACGTTCCTGTGTGGTTTTGGGTCGACGTGCCGATGTACCATGTTTTCACCGGGGTTTCGCCGCCTTGGTAGATTTCCACCTTCTTGCCTCGGCCCGCAAGCAAACGGTTCACGGTGCTCAATTCACCCTGCGGAACAGGCCGTTGAACCCGCGCACGAAGGAAGGTTTTAAGCAGCAAATCCACCGCATCCTTCCGAGCAAGATGGGTGCCATTGAGTTTCCAGTAGCGGCCTGAAGACCGCTCAAGCAATGCTTGATTGCCGTCTTTGTCCGCAATGAAAATCTTATCGACTGCTGCCGTATCAGCTATGGTAAAGTCTGCCGCGTTCGCCGCTTTAGAAATCTCAGCAGCTTCCTGGGTGTCCATGTAGCGCACTCCTGCAGCGATGGCAGTAACGAGGAGCAAAAAATAAAACAGTCGGAGGTTCTTGTGCATGTATTCAAATTTATGCCGCCGAAGACAATTGTTTGGCATATCGCCGGCGTCGACGGACGGTAAAAGCCCATCCCAATCCCAAGACAAGGCCAATGGGCAACGCCAACGCAACGGCCTGCCAGCCTAAGCGTTCCGCACGAAGCTTATCCGCATTCAACGGACGCAACGCAATGGCACGTGACCGCACGGAAATGGAGGCTGTTTCGTTCAGCAGGTAGCTGACCGCGTTGCGTAAAAACTCTTTATTGTCATACACCACCCGGCGTGCATTGCGGTCATAACCGAGGGGCAAAATCATCGGACCATTGGGGCCATCCTTGACCTGATTGCGCATCAGATCTCCGTCTCCAACCATGATTTGGGCCGTTGGCACGCTGGAGGATTGGAAGGCGAAATCCTCATCGGTTTTTAAGGTATCCGGTAAGCGGTGCTGGAAGGCCGATTCGAAAGTACCTTCGATCAATACCGCCAGCGGCTGATTGGGCAACGCATTTTGCGTGAAATACTCAGGCGTCAATTCCACAACATTGCTCGAAATTCGAACAGGAGCCTTGTATTCTCGTGACATTTCAGAAGAAGCCAGCAACACGTGCTTGCGCAAATCGCCTCCGACCTCCACCGTGTCCAAGCGCGAGGCAAAGTCGAACTTCACCGGGTCCAAATTGGTCGTGATGGGGTGGCTCGTACCGAGTGGCATAGCGACAGGCGCATAGTACCAGTTGAAGAGCTGCATGTTTTGCTGATTGCCCAAAGGCCCCGCTCCCATGACAATCGGCGCGCATTGCAAATCGATGACCACGTTGCGGTTGAAGCGCACCCCGTATTGAAACAGTTGGTCGTAAATGCCCAATTCGTTGGTCACGCCCATCGTGAATGAGTTGCGCGCCAAACTGTCCAAATCAATGGCAATCGGATCCACAAGCCACATGACACGTCCACCGTTCATGATGAATTGGTCGATGATGACCTGATCTTTGGAGTCAAACAGCGAATCCGGCTTCGCAATGATGGCCAAGTCAAAGCGGTTCACACGCCGGGCCATGCCCTCAATCTTCTCCGACAGCATATTCAATTGTCCATCAATTCGGACGTCGAACACATCGTAGTCCGTCTCCAAGTCCATCACAAAGTCCGCGGTTTCCGCCTGACCCAATTCCCCATGGCCTTGGATGAGTGCAATGCGTGGTCGCTCCTGCGCAATCAGTTTCCTCATGGCCCGGGACACCTCGTATTCCAACGAGTTGATGGACCCCTGAATCATGGACTCCGTCGGTTCCGGTATTTCTGAGCGGAAAAACTGCACCGGCTCCGTTTTTCCCTGGTATGAAATCAATGCGGCTGGCCAAATCGTCTTAAAGGCCTGGGCACCTGATTCCGTGAAGGCGATGCGCGAATAGTTCAGCCCCTGCTCCACCAGCTTCTCTTCGTTTTGGCCGATGGTCTGTCGGTCATCGATTTCGTAGATGTCTACGAATTGAAACCGCAAGTTGCCTCCCGACCAAGCGGCCATGTCCTCCAATTGGTAGCGGATGGCCCGTTCAAGTCGCTTCCATTGTGCCGGATAGTCGCCCGTCAAGTAACAGGTTACGAAGACTTCATCCTCCAGTGATTCGAGCAGCGATTGTGTCGCCTCGGTCATCGTGAATCGCTTCTCCTCTGTAAAATCAAGTTGGAATGAAGCAAATGAACACCCCCATGCCACCACTCCGGCAATCGCCGTACTCAACACCCATTCAATTACCTGCTCGCGACCGCGCAATCGTTGGAATGTAAAAGCGAAGCGAGCAAAAAGAAGGAAGACCGCCACGACCAAAAGGAAATACACCAAATCGCCCGAACCAATCAAGCCCCGGCTCAGCGCTTGGTAGTGTGCACTCATACCCAATTGGCTGAATGCCAAATCCCACGTGCCGAGGCTGTCAAAGCTCGCCAGCGCCTGAAAACCGATGAAACCGAACACCAGCAGGACCATGGTGGTCAAGAAGGCAATGAGCGGGTTTTTGGACAATGCTGAAATGGCGATGCCAATGGATGTAAACGCTCCACACAACAATGCCAACCCAAGGTAACTGCCTTTGATGGCGCCCGCATCAAAATTCCACTGCGGCTGACCCAATAAGCCAATCACCGGGATGAACAACAACGTGGGCAACAAGGCGAAAACCAACACCGAAAACGATCCGAGAAATTTGGCCCCAACAATTTCCAAGGGACGGATGGGACGCGTCGCGAGGAGCTCCATCGTACCGGTCCTGTACTCTTCCGAAAAGGACCGCATGGTGATCGCCGGCACGACAATCATCAACACCCACGGGGCGATGATGAAAAACGACTCCAGCGACGCCTGCCCCGCATCAAACACGTTGGTTTCACCCGGGAAAACCCACAGAAACAAACCGTTCAGCAGGAGAAACATGGATACCACCACGTAGCCCAAAAGGGTGCTGAAAAAGGCTTGAAATTCCTTGCGAACCAGTGCGAACATCGTAGCGACGAAGTTAAGGCTTTGCCATCATTCAGCCACACCTGGAATCGGCTCATCTGCGGGCCAATCGGAAGACCAGGCCACCGGCGGTGCGCTGAACATGGCCTTCGTTTTTGGCCAAACCTCGCCAAACAGCTGGGACTTTCGGTAGGCCTGCAGATCGGATTCACGCTCCCACCAGCTCAACGTCGTGCGAATCGGCTTGTCCCCGTGCCCTTTCAGAAGACGGACTTGGTGACAACCGGGCATCGCCTCAATGCGGGCTTGGGCGCGAGCAAACAAGTCATCGAATGCCTCCACTTGAGCGGGATCGAACTCCATTTTCACAATGCGGAGAAGCATCACAACAGGGTTCCGGATTCAAATTGGACACGCACCACTTGGTCGCGCTTGAGTCCGAGCAACGCATCTGCACCGCCTCGATCACCCGGAGCGCTGTGGTTATTCATGGCAATCTCGAGCAATCCAGCGTAATTAAACACGGCCACTTCTTTACCGACTTGTACGTCCTCGTAGTGCTCTGACACCTTGCGAATGGACATTCTGCTGGTGCGCAATTGAATTTCAAACGGCCGCCCCTTTCCAAATTCCTTGAACGCTGTGCGGCTGATGTTCGTGATGACGTTGCCGTAATCGTCGATGTACACCACATGGCCAATCAATGTGTCATCGTCATAACTCAAGCGACGCGGCTGGGCTTCTTTGAGTCCACCCGTGGAGCGACCGATGAGGTCCTCCTTTCCTCCACGCGCCAAGTGAGCCGCGGCCGGGACAAAGACTTCCCGCTCGGGAAAGGTGGGCGCAGAAACATCCAAATTCAGCCCTGAAAAGTCGAATACGCCTTCGGGTTGTTTATCGGATAACAGCCGGAAAACACCCGTATCCGCTCCAAGAAAGTAATGCCCATCCAACCGCACCAGTCGGTGGGGACTCTCAGGCGTCTCAGCACTGCGAACGCAGATTAAATGGATGCTCCCCTCAGGAAATTCACGGTATACCGACCGAAGCACAAACGCAGCCTCTACGGCATCGAATTTTCGAATCCGATGCGATATATCCACGATCCGCACATCCTCTACACGCTTGTGCAACGCCCCTTTGATGACGGCCGTGTAGTGGCTGTCCAGACCAAAGTCAGATGTAAGGGTCACGATTGGCATTTTACAAAGGTGGGGAACGTATTTTTGTGTCCGCACATGCAAAAGAAAGAGATATCCATCGAAGGTGTTGATCCCTTGTTGCTCTTGGGCCCAGAAAATAACAACTGGCGCATCCTCAAGTCGGCGTTTCCAAAGTTGCATCTGATCACACGCGGCGATACCGTTTTCGCACAAGGAGCAACGGAGGATGTAGGGCGGTTTGATGAAGTGTTGCGCATAATCCTCTGGCACATCGAACGGTACAACGCATTGGGCGAAGACGATATTCACCGTCTCATCGGAGCGGATGAATCTCAGGTGTTAACCCAGTCCAAAAAGGACGATACGCTGGTCTACGGCCCGAATGGCAACCGCATCGCGGCCCGCACCCGCAACCAGCAGCGCTTGGTGGACGCCATCCGCAAAGACGACATGGTCTTCGCCATCGGTCCCGCCGGCACCGGCAAGACGTACACCGCTGTTGCCATGGCGGTTGCAGCCTTGAAGGACAAACGCGTCAAGAAAATCATCTTGACACGACCCGCCGTTGAAGCCGGCGAAAACCTCGGTTTCTTGCCCGGCGACTTGAAAGAAAAGCTGGATCCCTACTTGCAGCCGTTGTACGACGCCCTGACCGACATGCTGCCGTACGACAAGGTGGCGGATTACCTCGAAAAAGGGGTCATCGAGATTGCACCGCTTGCCTTCATGCGCGGACGGACGCTCGACAAAGCGTTTGTGATTTTGGATGAAGCCCAAAACACCACGGTTGCTCAAATCAAGATGTTCCTCACCCGCATGGGCAAAGAGGCCAAATTTGTCGTCACCGGCGATGCCTCACAAATCGACCTCCCCCACAAGCAAGCCTCTGGGCTGAAGTATGCGAAGCGCGTGCTCCCTAACATCGATGGCATTTCGTTCATCGAATTGGACGGTTCCGATGTCATACGACACAGGTTGGTCAAAGCCGTCATTCAAGCATTTGAAAAGTCCGAAGAAACCCCACCCACCAAAGCATGAGCCAATCCCTTCACGCGTCGCGCTTCCAATTCCCCACCCAAACCCGTGCGTACCACGGAAAGGTCCGCGACATGTATTCCATCGCTGACGACTTGATGGTCGCTGTAGTCTCCGACCGCATCAGTGCATTTGATGTCATCCTGCCCAAGCCCATACCTTATAAAGGCCAGGTGCTCAATGGCATCGCGAGCTACTTCCTCGACGCCGTTTCCGACATCGTCCCCACATGGAAAGTGGACACGCCCCATCCACAAGTGACCATTGGACATGCGTGTGAGCCCATCCGCCTCGAGATGGTCATCCGTGGGTACTTGACAGGCCACGCCTGGCGGACCTACAAGTCAGGCAAGCGGGTCCTGTGTGGAGTGGCCCTGCCAGAAGGCATGAAAGAACACGATCGCTTCCCGGAGCCCATCATCACACCGGCGACGAAAGCGGAAGAAGGCCACGACGAAGACATCAGCAAAGAAGACATTCTGAAGCGCAACATCGTCTCACCCGAATTGTACAGCGAGCTCGAACGGGTGACCCGGGCACTGTTCCAGCGCGGCACTGAAATGGCCCGCGAACAAGGGTTGATTCTGGTGGACACCAAATACGAATTTGGATTGCGGGATGGAAAGTTGTTTTTAATCGACGAGATCCACACGCCGGATAGCTCCCGGTATTTCATTGCAGAAGGTTACCAAGAGCGGCAAGACCGAGGCGAGCAGCAGAAGCAACTCAGCAAAGAATTCGTTCGCGAATGGCTCATGGCGAATGACTTCATGGGCCTTGAAGGCCAAACGGTTCCGGACATGCCGGACTCCTTCATCAATGAGGTCACCGATCGGTACGTCGGGCTCTACGAACAGGTCACCGGACAACCCTTCGAACGCACGGTCTCAGAACATTTGGAGCGCGACATCGAAGTGGCCGTGGCCGATTGGATTGCAGCCAACACCCATGGGTAAGAAGCGTCCGCACTGGCACGAAGATGCCCTCGCAGCGGTGCGGGCGTTGCGGAACGACGGCGTCATTTCCCATCCCACCGATACCGTTTGGGGACTTGCAGCAGACGCAACGTCCACGACGGGGGTGCAGCGCATTTTTGACATCAAGCAGCGCGCCACATCCGAGACCTTGCTCATGCTCGTGGATTCGGAACAGGCACTGGAGCAATTGCTTCCCAATTTGCCGGAAGCAGCGTGGGAACTGCTGGAAGTGAGTGACCGGCCTGTCACCCTCGTGGGTACGCTCGGCGGCCAGGTGCGCCACACCTTTGCTCCTGGCATGGTACGAGAAGATGGATCCATTGCGGTTCGCCTCGTATCCGACCCCTACCTGAGTTTTCTGATTCAGGGAATCGGATGCCCCCTCGCTTCCACCAGCGCCAACCTGGCCAAGCAACCCACCCCACAAACCTTCAATGAAGTTGACGAGCGGGTCACCAATTCCGTGGACTTCAATGCTCATTACCGCCGAGCCGATCTGAATTCAAGTCAATCCTCCATGCTCGTCCACTTCGACGACGCGGGGCGCATGCGCATTTTGAGGAGCTAACAGCTATCCGCGTACCTTTGAACCCATGTCCGCAGAAGCCATGAACTACTCGGCCCACCTGAACCATCCGCTGTTCAAGACCATTGGAAAAATTGCGGACGAGGAAGGAAAGTCAGCCTACGCCATTGGTGGCTTCGTGCGGGACCTCTTGCTTCAACGCCGATGCAAAGACATCGACATCGTGGTTGAAGGCAGCGGCATAGAATTGGCCAAGAAAGCCTCCAACGCCCTGAACGCCGGCAAAGTCACGGTCTTCAAAAACTTTGGTACGGCCATGTTCCGCTACCGCGACTGGGAGGTCGAATTCGTCGGGGCTCGAAAAGAATCATACGAACGCGGCAGCCGCAAGCCCATCGTGGAGGACGGCACCATCGAAGACGACCAAAACCGACGGGACTTCACCATCAATGCCCTCGCCATCAGCTTGAATGAAGGGACGTTCGGCGACCTCGTCGACCCCTTTGGAGGCGTACGCGACCTGGAGAATGAATGCATCCAGACACCACTTGATCCGGACATTACGTTCAGCGATGATCCGCTGCGGATGCTGCGGGCCATCCGGTTTGCCACCCAGCTGCACTTCCGCATCACCGACTCCAACGTCGCTTCCATTCAGCGAAATGCCAACCGCATGGAGATCATCAGCCAAGAGCGGATCCACACCGAGCTGCACAAGATCATCCTGAGCCCACGGCCTTCGATTGGATTCAAGTTGCTCGACAAGTGCGGATTGCTGGGCATCATCTTCCCCGAGATGGAGGCACTCAAAGGCGTGGAATGGCGCGATGGTGTTGGGCATAAAGACAACTTCTACCACACGCTGGAAGTGTTGGACAACGTGGCGAAAGTCTCCAACGACCTTTGGTTGCGTTGGGCGGCCATCCTTCATGACATTGCGAAGCCTGCCACCAAACGCTTTCAACGCAACCAAGGCTGGACATTTCACGGACACGAGGACAAGGGCGCCCGCATGGTGCCCAAAATCTTCAAGCGAATGAAGTTGCCTTTGGACCACAAAATGAAGTTTGTCCAAAAGCTTGTGCTATTGCACCTGCGGCCCATTGCGCTCACCAAAAATCAAATCACCGACAGCGCAGTACGCCGATTGCTATTCGATGCAGGCGATGACATAGACGCCCTGATGATCCTGTGCCGCGCGGACATCACCTCCAAAAACGAAGCGCGCGTCAAGCGTTACCTCGCCAACTATGACATCGTGGTACAAAAATTGAAAGACGTCGAGGAGAAAGATCACTTGCGCAATTTCCAGCCGCCCATCTCCGGTGAAGAAATCATGGAAACCTTCGGTATTCCACCGAGCAAGCCAATTGGCGACTTGAAAAACGCCATCAAGGAGGCCATTTTGGACGGAGAGATTCCCAATGAGCCGGGACCGGCCAAAGAACTCATGCTCGAGTTGGCGGCCAAAATGGGCCTGTCCCCAAAATAACAGTGCTGCCTAACCTTTCCAGCCGTCCTTGAGGGTCACGGCTCGGTTGAACACGGGTGACCCCGGGGTGCTGTATTTCGAATCTAAGGTGAAATAACCCAACCGAGTGAATTGGAAGACCGTCCCCACTTCGGCATGGGCCAAGGAAGGCTCCACTTTGCACCCTTTGAGAATTTCCAAGCTGTTGGGATTCAAGGCGTCCATGAAATCCCCATCGGCTTCTGGCGAAGCCTCGCGGAACAGCCGGTCGTACAACCGCACCTCCGCATCCTCAGCTTGGTCCGCGGCAACCCAGTGGAGCGTGCCCTTCGGCTTTACACCCGACGTGTCTTGGCCACTGCGGCTGTTCGGAATGTAGTTCACATGAACCTCGGTCACGTTGCCGTGTTCATCCTCGATGTGGTCTGCGTATTCAACGATGTAGGCGGATTTCAAACGCACCGTTCGCCCTGGTGCTAACCGGAACCACTTCTTGTTGACATCCACACGGAAATCATCAGCTTCCATCCATAGCTCACGCCCGAACGGAATTTCACGCGTGCCCGCCGACTCGTCCTCTGGATTGTTGACGGTTGTCAGCATCTCCATTTGGCCTTCGGGGTAATTCAGCACAACCAGACGAATGGGGTTCAACACCGCCATGACGCGTGGTGCGCGGCGGTTCAAATCGTCCCTCAGCGACCATTCCAACAAACTCACATCGATGGTACTGTTGCGCTTCGCGACACCTACGCGTTCTGCGAATACACGAATGCTCTCCGGGGTGTACCCGCGCCGTCGCAATCCGGAAATGGTCGGCATGCGGGGATCGTCCCAGCCGTCTACCACCCCTTCCTCAACCAGACGCAGCAACTTGCGCTTCGACATGATGGTATAATTCAAATTGAGCCGGGCGAATTCCGTCTGTTCGCTGGGGTAGATATCCAATGCTTGAATGAACCAGTTGTACAGGGGCCGGTGGTTTTCAAACTCCAACGAACACAGGCTGTGCGAAATGCGTTCAATGGAATCCGATTGGCCGTGCGCAAAATCATACATCGGGTAGATCACCCAATCCTTTCCCGTTCGGTGGTGCTCGACAAACTTCACCCGATAAATAACCGGGTCGCGCATGAGCATGTTGTCATGGGCCATGTCAATCTTGGCACGCAGCACACGCTCACCTTCTTGGCATTGGCCAGCTTTCATTTCCTCGAACAGGCGAAGGTTTTCCTCGGGCGTTCGCTCCCGGAAAGGGCTGTTGGTGCCCGGAGTGCCAGGGGCGCCTTTTTGCGAGGCGATCTGTTCTGCACTTTGGTCATCGACGTAAGCCAAGCTCTTCTTAATCAAGTCACAGGCGTATTCAAAGAGCTGCTGGAAATAATCGCTGGTGTAGAACTCCCCACCGTTCCATTCAAACCCTAACCAAGCAATGTCTTCTCGGATGGCATTGACGTATTCGACGCTTTCCTTTTCCGGATTGGTATCGTCGAAACGCAAGTTGGTCTTGCCGCTGTATTTCTGCGCAAGTCCGAAGCTCACACAGATGGCTTTGGCATGACCGATGTGCAAGTAGCCGTTGGGTTCCGGTGGAAATCGGGTGTGAACTTGCCCGCCGTGTTTGCCGGCGGCTATGTCTGCCTCAATCTTCTGCTCGATAAAGTTCAGTGAGCGTGCTGAGTCCTCGCTTTCCATGGACGTATTCGACATGGTGCAAAGGTAACGCTCTAACCTTGGGAATGGCGCAGGTTCGACTCAAAGAAGTCGAACGTTTTTCATCAAGTTGTCCTTGTACGTTCGGCTCACTGGGACATCCTCGCCTGCGACGTGAACGGTGCTCTGGTAGACATCAATGTGATCGATGTGCTTTAAGTTCACCACGAAGTTTCGGCTGACGCGGACAAATTCATCGGACGCGAGAATCAGCAGCAGGTCTTTCAACGAGGCTTTTACATGGTACTGCCGCGATTCCAATTGAATGGCGCTGTACTTGCCTTCTACCTGGATGTATCGGATTTCATCCAGCTCAATCCGTCGCAACTTGTTGCCCACTTTCGTGTAAAACTGGTGATTACCCGTTCCGTGTGCACCGATTTGTTCCAGTTGCTCGACTAAGGCATTCATCGTTGCCAACGGTACATTTACTGCTCCAGGAGTTTCGTTGGTTTGCACCGCTGCTGCATCGTCCTCCAACGCTGCCGCATTGAAATCATTGGCCAATGAAATAAGCGGGTTTTTGGATTCGAGGATGTTCTTCACCCGGCTCCAGGCATTTTCGCCATTCAAGGCGTCTGGCCAAATAATGACTTGAGGATCTAGTTCCATTGCCGTCAACACCGTTTCTTCCGGTGTAGAAGCGCTGCTCACTTCGTAACCCAAATCCGTTAGTACTTGGGAAACGCCGTGTCCAGATTTCGCAATGGCTGGAGTGATAAACAACACCTTGGCTTTACTCATATCATTAGAACCCCCTGATGTGATGTTTGTTCTCCAAAAACCGACAACCTACTCACATTGGTCTATTTTTGTCAATAATGAAGTCACAGGACCGTATTTCCACGACACAAACATTCAGCACTGTGCATTCCAGCACCTTGGAAGAGGTGGCTGTGGACCCCGTTTTGGAAACGGTGGAAACAGCCGGTTTCAATCTGGTCTTGTACAACGACGAACACAACACGTTTGACCACGTCATCGACATGTTGATTTCGGTGTGCGGTCACAATCCCACGCAGGCCGAACAATGTGCCTTGCTGGTTCACTTCAAGGGAAAGTGCACGGTTCTGAGTGGCACGTACGACGAGCTCGAACCCAAGTGCACGAAGCTGTTAAATGCGGATTTAACGGCCGAAATCGAAGCTTAAGCCTCAACGGGCAATCCTTTCATCTCGCGGATCGCATCGGCCGGGACGGGTGCATTGAATGTCGATGATCCCGCAACCAAGACATCCGCTCCCGCGTCGACGAGTTTTGCCCAGTTGTTGGACCCGACGCCCCCATCGATTTCGATCATCGCAGATGTACCTGCTTCGTTTATCATCCCCCGCAATTCGCGGACTTTCTGGTACGTACGCTCGATGAATTTCTGCCCTCCGAATCCCGGATTGACCGACATCAAGCAGACCAGATCGAACTCCCCTATGACATCCTGCAGCAGGGATACCGGTGTATGCGGATTCAAGGCGACCCCTGCTTTCATCCCCTTGGCCCGGATGGCCTGGAGGGTGCGGTGAAGGTGGGGGCACGCCTCATAATGCACGGTCAACACGTCGGCTCCCAAGTCATGAAACGCATCGATGTACCGATCGGGATCGACGATCATGAGGTGCACATCCAGCGGCTTTTTGGCGTGTTTGGCAATGGCTTTGATCACCGGTATGCCAAAGCTGATGTTGGGAACGAACACGCCGTCCATGACATCCAAATGAAACCAGTCCGCCTCCGACGCGTTGACGGTCTCGACATCACGTTGCAAATTGGCAAAGTCCGCTGCCAGAATCGAAGGTGCTAAAAGGTGTCCCATGGTGCAAAGGTCAGGCATTGAATGAATTGATCGACCTTTGCTGCATGCACGATTTTTCCACATCCTCATCCCACCTTTTGCCTGTTGTGGGCTTGACGGGGGGGATTGGTAGCGGAAAAACCACTGTTGCGGGAATTTTGGAGAGCCTTGGCATTCCTGTTTTCGACGCCGATGCTCGGGCCAAGTCGCTCTACCAACGCCATGCTGATTTGCGTGCGTGGGTTGTGGACCGATTCGGAGAAACATGCGGATGCTATCAAGATGGTCGACTCATTGACATTGACCGCAAGGCGCTGGCAGATATCGTGTTTTCCAATTCCGAGGCACTCGCAGAATTGAACGCAGTCGTCCACCCGGCCGTCGCCCGGGATTTCCTAGACTGGCATGCCTTCCAATCGAAGCAGTCCAATGCGCCTTATGTCGTTCGCGAAGCGGCCATTCTAATCGAAACTGGGGGGCACAAACAATGCGACTCGGTTGCAGTCGTCCAAGCTCCTCAAGCTGTGCGTTTGGCCCGAGCTTCGGAACGGCTGGACACCGATCCTTCTCAAATCGAACAACGAATGCAGCAGCAGCTTTCGGATGAAGCACGGAGGGAACATGCACATTTTGTGGTGGACAACGCAGATGATAACCACCTGCTGCGCCAGGTGCTCGACCTGCACAAGAAACTGGTCGATACCCATGCTTCACGTGACCGCAAAATGCCTTAACTTTCGAAGCATGGTATGGGAAGCGTGGCAAATCTGGATTGCGGTCGGACTCGGCCTTATGGTGCTTGAGGTATTCGTGCCAGGATTCGTCTTGGCGTGCCTTGGTTTGGGGAGTTTGGGAGGAGCTGTTGCAGCCGCGTTGAACGTATCGTTTGAAATGCAACTGGTGGTTTCCGCGCTGACTGCCTTGTTGGCTTTTGTTTTCTTGCGTCCATTTGCCCTCAAAATGGGGTTCTCTGGCAACGAACGCCTCTCTGGCGTGGATGCGCTGCTGGGAAGAGAATGCATCATTACCCAAGCATTTGACCCGTCGTCCGGAATGGGCCGATGCAAGGTAGACGGCGACGACTGGCGCGCCGAACTGCTCGCTCGGGAAGAAGCCAGCCGTGCTACTTCGGGTAAAATCGCGGTCATCAACAAAGTCGAAAGCAACACCCTTATTGTCTCATTGAAACCTTCCTCGACATGACAGCTGGAACCGTCCTCGCTACGTTATTTTTTCTATTAGCCACGGTCATCATCGTCAAAGGCGTTCGGATCGTTCGCCAAAGCGAATCCATGGTCATTGAGCGCCTTGGTAAGTATCGAACCACCCTCACTGCTGGCATCAACGTCATCATCCCCATCATTGACCGACCACGTAACATCGCATGGCGTGTCATCGCCGAACGGCCCAATGGGCAGAAGGTGGTGCAGTACAAACTGAAAGACCGCGTGGACTTGCGCGAAACTGTTTTTGATTTCCCCAAACAAGGGGTCATCACGAAGGACAATGTGGTCACCGAAATCAATGCGCTGATTTACTTCCAAATCACAGACCCGGTCAAGGCGGTCTATGAAATCAACAACCTGCCCAATGCCATTGAGAAGCTGACTCAAACCACCTTGCGGAACGTCATCGGTGAGTTGGAACTGGATGAATGCTTGACTTCCCGCGACACCATCAACATGAAACTGCGTTCCATTTTGGATGAAGCGACCAATAAGTGGGGGGTCAAGGTGAACCGAGTCGAATTGCAGGACATCAACCCGCCCGTGGACATCAAGGAGGCCATGGAGAAGCAGATGCGCGCTGAACGCACGCGCCGCGCCCAAATCATTGAAGCTGAAGGGACAAAGCGCGCGGCCATTTTGGAAGCAGAGGGACAGAAGGGCGCAGACATCAACCAAGCCGAAGGCGAAAAGCAAGCCCGAATCTTGAAGGCGGAAGGCGAGGCCACTGCCCGCTTGGCCGTTGCTCAAGCCGAGGCCGAAGCCATTCAGAAAATTGCTGCGGCCGTGGCCGACACCAAGGCCGACCCCACGCAGTACCTGATTGCGGTGAAATACATTGAGACAATTGAAGAAGTGTTGAAGGAAGGCGGAGCTGGAAGCAAAACCGTCTTCATGCCCTACGAAGCAAGCGGCTTGATGAGCAGTGTGGGTGGTTTGAAGGAATTGATGAACGCTACGTCTGACTAATCCGCCCAAGCGTGCTCGTACAAACCCACTTCCCCCGAAAACTGACCCATACGCGGTACGATCAGTACCTCGCGTCGGGGTGGTTCCGGGGATCGGTTATGTTGTACAAAATGGACCTGTTGTGCATTGATGCACGGGTATATTCAGTCGTCAACATCCGCCTCGACCTGCGCAAGCACACGCTCAGTAAGTCACAGCGCAAAATCAAGCGAAAGGTTGAGAAGCGGTTCACCGTGGCCATCGGCCCAGCCAAAATCAGCCAGAGCCGGCAACGGCTCTACACGGCGCACAAGGTCCGCTTCAAAGGTTTCATCCACGACACGTTGGACGAATACCTGCACGCCGGTTTTCATTCAACGGTGTTTGATACCCAAGAGGTCTGTGTTTACGATGGCGACCGCCTGATCGCCGTATCATTTTTCGACCTCGGGGACCGGTCCATGGCTTCCTTGCTTGCGCTGTACGATGAGGAATACAGCGAATACAGCTTGGGCATGTACACGATGCTGAAGGAAGTTGAGTTCGGCCAACACACCGGGCGAAAGTGGTACTATCCAGGATACGTGCTCGATTTGCCTTCCGCATTCGACTACAAATTGAAACTTGGCGAAATGGAGTACTACACACCGAACAAGCGGTGGGGCAAGTACGCCAATTTCAATAAGGAGCAAAGCGTTGCCCATCGCCTTCGCACGGCCATGCACCAACTCGCCAGTGCACTGCGGGAAGAGAACATTCCGGCCATAACCTGGTACTACCCCTATTTCAGCATGGGCTACATGCCGCTTTGGAAAGATCGGTTCTTGCATCTGCCGTGGATCCTGGAACTCGGACACGACCTCGATGGCATGTGCGCCATTGGTTACTGTGCAGAGCGTGACAGCTACATCCTTTCTCACATCAATCCGTGCCCAGATGAACAACATTTCATCAACATGGAACAAGCCCGGGAATTCGGCGATCACCAAACGTACCTCACGCACCTGATGGAATACGGCGTGCCCATTGCGGAGGGCAACCTCACAGAAATGCTGCGACACATTCAATTTTGGTCCACCCGAACCGATAAAATTCCGCCCGCATGAAACTGTATTCGTGGAACGTGAATGGCATCCGTGCCGTGGTGAAAAAGGATTTTGGAGAAATCCTCAAAGCGTTGGACCCCGACGTATTGGGGCTCCAAGAGACCAAGGCCCAAGACGACCAGGTTCGAGAAGCACTTTTCGGCCTCGATGGCACGGCAGGGTATGAGGTTTATTCCAGCTCAGCCGTCAAGAAAGGATACTCAGGAACCGCCATTTTGACCAAAACCACTCCCCTCTCCGTCCAAGCTGGAATTGGGGTCGAAGAATTGGACCAAGAGGGCCGTGTATTGTGTGCAGAGTTCGACACCTTCTTTTTCGTAACGGTGTACACGCCGAATTCTTCATCTGGCCTCAAACGGCTCCCGTTCCGGAAGCAATGGGATCAGGCCTTTCTCGAATACATCCAACGGCTCGATGCGCAAAAGCCCGTCGTGGTAACCGGAGATCTCAACGTGGCCCACAACGCCATTGACCTCGCCCGGCCCGATGCCAATTACAACAAGACTCCAGGGTACACCCAGGACGAGATTGATGGCATGAGCAATTTGCTCGAACAAGCGAACCTGCGCGATACATGGAGGGACGCGCATCCCAATGAAATTGGTTATTCCTGGTGGAGTTATCGAGGTGGTGCCCGTGAGAAAAACGTCGGATGGCGATTGGATTACGTTCTCGTGAGCGAGCGATTGACTTCCAGCATCAACAACCCCGCCATCCACACCGCGGTATTCGGCTCAGACCACTGCCCCGTCTCGTTGGAGCTCAACGCCTGAAGCCGCCTGTAAAAGACCAACCCCCGCCGATAAGGTCTTAAAAACTGCCGCCTCTTCCTGTTCTTGATTTGTTCCCACAAAACAGAACGCATGAGGAGAAACGTTATGGGGTTGGCCGCCCTTGCAATCTTGGCCACGACGCAATCGCTACACGCACAGTGCACGGGTGATTTGAACAACGATCAGACCGTTGATTTGCACGATTTATTGACCCTGCTTGTTCACTATGGCGATAGCTGCGAAATCCTGAGCACCTCCTACCCCCAATTGAACGTGTCGGAGATTCATTACAACCCGAATTCCGCACAAGGAAACGACAGCGACTGGGAATTTCTGGAACTCTACAATCCCAACGTCGAATCGGTCGCGCTGGAGGGCTGGCAATTGGCCAATGCCGTGGCCCTGACGTTCCAAACCAACGACACCATTCCCGGCCTCGGATTCTTCACGGTTGCCCGCAACTTGGATTCCCTGTTAACGGTTTTGCCCAATGGCGCGCACTGTGCTGAGTGGAACAGCGGTGAAGGCCTCAACAATACGGGCGAGACCGTTGAACTCCGATCTCCGGATGCTGCCATCCAAATAGCTGTAGCTTACGAAGACGATGACGGATGGTCCACAGCACCGGATGGCCAAGGTCCGAGTTTGGAATGGTTCGACGTCGGCCTGGCCAACGACGCTGCGGATTCATGGACCTTTTCTTTGTTGTTTGGAGGTACCCCCGGGGCGGCCAACAGCGCTTGGGGCCTCTCCGATTCCGAATGAGGCAATGGCTTCAGTGCCCCTGCGCGTCCAATCGCTTTACTTGACCATTGACTTCCACGTCAATCGGCTGACCGGCAATCAATGCAACACTGGTTCCTTCCTCCGACACAACCACGTCCAGCAATCGGTTTCGAAAGTTGATCTTAAAACGCAGGCCTTGCCAAGCTGCTGGGAGTTTACCACTGAAACGGGGCATGCCATCTCTGACATCAAAGCCGCCAAACCCTTCAACTACAGACAACCAGGTACCGGCCATTGAAGTAATGTGGAGGCCTTCGTGCACTTCTTTGTTGTAATCATCAAGGTCAAGGCGTGACGTCCGGAGGTAGTGCTTGTACGCATCATCCATCCGATCCAGGCGCGAAGCAATGATGGAGTGAACACAGGGTGAAAGGCTCGATTCGTGGACCGTTTTCGGCTCGTAGAATTCGTAATTCACACGGTGGGTTTCCAGCGAGAAATCATCCCAGAAGAAGTAGAGTCCTTGCAGCACATCAGCCTGCTTGATGAAGATGGAACGCAAGATCCGATCCCAACTCCATTTCTGGTTGATTGGACGTTGCTCCTCGCTCAAATCATCCACTGAAAGTTGCTCCTTGTCCATAAAGCCGTCTTGCTGCAATCGGACTTCGGTACCTTCCAATTGCGGCAGGTACATTTGGTCGGGAATCTGGGACCACACCTCAAACGTCGGTGCTTCGGAAATCGTGTATTCCGACGTCAACCTGGACCAGTCGCTCGGATGCTCCGATTTGAGCCATTGGGCCACTTCCAGCGCATACCGCATGCACCACGCCGCGAGGTAATTGGTGTACCAATTGTTGTTGACGTTATTCTCGTATTCATTGGGACCGGTTACGCCCAAGATGACATAAGCGTTCTTATCAGCTGACCATTGCACCCGTTGTTGCCAAAACCGGGCTACACCGAGCAAAACGGCAAAACCGTGCGTTCTGAGGTAATCTCGGTCGCCGGTGTAATTGACGTAATTCCAAATGGCATACGACATCGCGCCGTTGCGATGGATTTCCTCGAATGTAATTTCCCACTCGTTGTGGCACTCCTCCCCATTCATGGTCACCATGGGGTACAACGCCGCGCCGTCCGAGAAGCCTAATTTTTCGGCGTTCTCGATGGCCTTTTCCAAATGATTGAAGCGGTAGACTAACAACTGGCGCGCCACGTGTTCAGGATGACCCGCGAGGTAAAATGGGATGCAGTAGGCTTCGGTGTCCCAATAACTGGCTCCCCCATATTTCTCACCGGTAAATCCTTTGGGACCGATGTTCAATCGAGCATCATCGCCGCGGTAGGTCTGATTCAGGTGAAAAATATTGAACCGGATGGCTTGCTGTGAAGCCACATCTCCGGCAATCTCGATGTCCGCTTGGCTCCAAATGCTTGCCCACGCTTTTTGGTGGCTTTCAACGAGTGATTCCCAACCGGACGCAGCAGCTGCATCACTGTGTGTTGAAGCTGCGTCGACCAACTCCTGCGCTTCATGCTGGAGGGTGGTGCATATGCCTACATACTTTTCGAGGGTCAGCGTCTCTCCGCTTAACAACTGAGCCTGAAATCCAATGCCCACGCGCGAGGCGTCGGAGTCCAAGTGAGTTTGCGCGAGTTCACGCTGCCCCAAAGAATCCGTTACGTGGACCAACGCATTCATCGCAAATGCCGCACCGAAGTGGGTTTTGTTCGTTTCCGCACGAACGCACGCTTTTCCGGGTCCTTGGTGCGTTACCTCGTGAATGGACCAGAAGGCATCGTTCCAATTGGAATCCGCATTGGTCACACCTGCGTCAAGGTATGGCATGACTTCAACGAGGTGACCACCCGCCTCCACGCGGTACCGAAGGCAACCCAATTCGGGATTGTGCATGGAACAGAATCGTTCCACTACAACTTGAATGGCAGCGCCATTCTGCATGGTACACGAAAAGCTGCGCTTCAGGATCCCATCCTGCATATTCAGCCCCCAGACGAATTGGTCGACGGATTGGGCTTTGGCCAAGTCCAAGGGCTCCCCATCCACTTTCACATCGATGCCAATCCAATTCGTGGAATTCAACACCTTGGCGAAGTACTCGGGATATCCGTTTTTCCACCACCCCACTTTCGTCTTGTCCGGGTAGTAAACGCCTGCGAGGTATGAGCCTTGCAGCGAACCACCGGAGTAGGCCTCTTCAAAGTTGGCCCGTTGGCCGATGCGCCCGTTTCCAATGGACAAAATGGACTCGAAGCCTTGGACCCATGATGGATCCCACGTGGAGAGTCCCAATTCCCAATGGTCTACCGTGCCTGCCATGTCAATCAAATGCTGGTTACAAAAGGGCACAGATGCTGTCCCATGTGTAGTCGCCAAATCCGGGAATCACCGCTACGGCCTTCGTCAGAGCTTCCGTGTTTCCAATTCCGATGACCGGGAATCCGCCTGCGTTGGCGGCATCGATGCCGGACTGCGCATCTTCAAAAACAAGGCAATGCTCAGGCGGGATGCCCAAGGCTTTCGCTCCACTGATGAATACCTCCGGATCGGGCTTCGAAAGGGTGATGTGGTTGCCATCGACCAACGCGTCAAAGCGATCAATCAAATTCAACCGGGTCAGGATCATTTCGGCGTTTTTTGACGAAGATCCTAAGGCCACTTTCAAGCCCTGCTCCTTCAGGCTATCAATCAATTCCACAACGCCGGGCAGCGCATCTGCTGGCGAAGTCTTACCCGCGAGTTTAAGGTAGTGGGCATTTTTGCGGTCCATCAGGCGCACCTTAGTGGCCGGATCGAGCACCAATCCCCCTTTGTTCAGGATGTACTCGAGGCTATCCACCCTTGAAACTCCTTTCAGGGCTTCATTGTCTTCCGATGAAAAGGGAACACCGAGCTCATCGGCCAGGCGACGCCATGCAACAAAGTGATGGGATGCCGTATCGACAATCACACCATCTAAATCGAAAATGCATGCGTGAATGTCCCTCATTGGTCAATCGTTCAAAATGTACTTGACATGGTAGTCCGCCAAGCCGTCAATTGGGCGCTTGATGATCTGCCCAACCTCGATGCCTTCTCGCTCGCAAACATGGCGGAGCACAGGCTGAAAATGGTACGCGACGGAACCGACAAAGTGAACCGGGACTTCACGGTAATTGGGGTAACACTTGACGTGCACGTCGATGAAGGCTTGGAAACCTTCCTCCAGCAAGGAGATAATCTGTGGCACCTCTTGGTGACGACCAATGAACGTCATGAAAGACGCCAAGAATACGTTGGCGTTTGGTTCCTGGTACACCCGATTGACAATGTCGTCCTTGCTGAAACCAAACGTGCTCACAAAATCCGCATCCACGGTTGGATCCAACTTGTGGTAGAGGTGGAGGGCCAACAATCGCTTACCGAACCACGAACCGCTAGCCTCATCGCCGAGAATGTAAGCCAACGCGGGAACTTTTTCGGAAGTCACCTTCCCATCGAAATAGCAAGAGTTCGAGCCTGTCCCGATGATGCATGTAATTGCCGGATCCCCAGCATACGTGCTGTATGCAGCTCCGTCGAGGTCGTGCCCGACATGCACATCTGCTGCGGTAAAAACGCGTTCCAATCCTTCCCGAATGATGGCACACAACGCTTCAGAGCTGCTACCAGCTCCATAGAAGTACACCTTCGACACGTCTGGTGCGAGGGCCATCGCTTCATTGGTTTCGCGCATTTTAGATTCCACCAAGTCCGCATTGTGGAAATAGGGATTGAATCCCATGGTGTGAAATTCCGACAGGGCATTCCCCTGCTCATCGATCACCATCCAGTCGCACTTGGTGGAACCGCTGTCTGCTATTAAGATTTTCAAAACCGTAGGGTTTAGTCTGAAAGATTACAGTCGCTCTACCAAGTCAGCTACACGGGTGGCATAGCCGGCCTCATTATCGTACCAGCCAAAGACTTTGACCGTCTTGCCCATGGCCTTCGTGAGACCTGAGTCGAAGATGCAGCTGTGTGGGTTACCGACGATGTCCACCGAAACGAGCGGATCCGTGGAGTATTCGAGCACCCCTTTCATCGCACCTGATGAGGCGCGCTGCATTGCAGCATTGACTTGCTCTGCAGTGACTTCCTGCTTGAGGATCACCGTCAAATCCGTGACCGAACCCGTGGGCGTGGGAACACGCACCGCAAGGCCATCCAACTTGCCGGCCAACTGCGGCAATACCAATCCGACTGCCTTAGCCGCACCGGTTGACGTTGGAATCATGCTCAACGCAGCGGCCCGCGCTCGGCGCAAGTCCTTGTGCGGTGCATCCTGAATGCGCTGGTCTGCTGTGTAGGCGTGGATGGTGGTAATCAAGCCATGCTCCACACCAAACTCATCGTCCAACACCTTGGCCATCGGCGCCAAGCAATTCGTAGTGCATGAGGCATTGGAAACAATGCGGTCGTCGGCGGTCAAAATGTCGTCGTTCACACCCAATACCACGGTCTTGAGTTCACCCTTCGCAGGTGCAGAGATGACCACCTTGCCTGCACCGGCTTCGAGGTGCAAGCCCGCCTTCTCCTTGCTCGTAAACACACCGGTCGATTCCACAACCACATCGATGCCGAGGGAACCCCATGGGAGGTTCGACGGATCGCGCTCAGCCGAAATGTTGATGGTCGAACCGTTGACAACCAGGTTTCCACCGGCGACTTCAACCGTTCCGTTGAATCGTCCGTGGATGCTGTCAAACTTCAGCAAGTGCGCAAGGGTGTCGACATCAGTCAAGTCATTAATGGCAACAACCGCGAGGTCGCTGCGGTCCAACATTTGACGGAAGGCCAGTCGGCCGATTCGGCCAAAACCATTGATGGCAATTTTTTTCATAGTAGGGTTAAATTCTATTCGGTTAGATGGAGAGTATTTTTGCAATGCGGACCTCGTCTTCCAAGGTGGCCGTTTTGTTGATCACAGCTTCTTCGAACGGGTAGTACACCAATTGGTCGTTCACCACCCCCGCCATGACGGACTTTTTACCGGAGAGCAATCCTTCGACAGCTGCGACACCCATGCGCGATGCCAACACGCGGTCCGCACAACTGGGGTCCCCGCCGCGTTGCAAGTGCCCCAGAACGGTGACACGTGTCTCGTATTTGTTGTCAATGGCATGCACCTTGGTTGCGATTTCAAATGCGCCGCCTTCCGGGTGACCTTCTGCGACAATGACAATGCTCGACGTCTTATTCGATGCTTGGCCCAAATTTAGAATGTCCACCAAGTCTTGAATGGACAATCCTGATTCCGGCGTCATGACCGCTACAGCACCCGTTGCAATGCCTGTATTCAACGCAATAAAGCCACTGTCTCGGCCCATGACCTCAACAAAAAACAACCGGTTATGGCTGTCGGCCGTGTCGCGGATTTTGTCGACCGCCTCGACAACCGTATTGGTCGCCGTGTCAAAGCCGATGGTGAAATCCGTACCGGACAAATCATTGTCAATGGTTCCCGGCAAGCCGATGATGGGGAAGCCCGTTTCTCTTGCCAACAGCATGGCCCCTGTGAACGTTCCGTTTCCTCCAATGACCACCAACGCATCCACTTCATTCTCAAGCAACGCTTGGTGCGCCTTGCGGCGGCCCTCTTCGGTTCTAAATGTTTCACAACGCGCAGACTTCAAGATGGTGCCGCCTCGACCGAGGATCTTGGCAACCGAACGTACATGCAGCCGCTTGAAGTCGCCATCAATCAATCCTTGATACCCTTGGAAAACACCCACCGCCTCGCATCCATGATAAACTGCTGTCCGCACCACTGCGCGAATGGCAGCATTCATTCCAGGTGCATCACCGCCCGACGTTAATACTGCGATTTTCTTCATTTGAACGCTCTAGTCTCATGTTCCGGTTTTGTACGGAACGGCCGCGAAGTTAACACCTGAAATGACACAATCCCATACTAAGTGTTGAAAATACACCTTTATTCCCAATGGGGTTTATTGTACTTTTGACACTATGCAACCAAATGAGTCCTTGCACCTTTCCGTCGATTGTGTTCTTTTCGGGTACGATGACGATGGCCTTAAGGTCCTGTTGATCAATCAAAAAGAAGACACCTATGCCCATGCACAGGGACGTCCCATGTCGCAGCTTCCGGGCGACCTCATCCTGATTGACGAAGGGCTGGAGGCCGCTGCCGAGCGGGTGCTGTTCGAGCTGACCCAAGTCAACGGCGTGTATTTGAAACAATTCCATGCCTATGGAGACCCCGACCGCGTGAAAGACCACAAGGATAGAACTTGGCTTCGATCTGTGCGTACTCTACCCGATCAGCGCGTCATTACGGTAGGCTACTTCGGACTCGTGAGCCTCCATGACCATTCTCCGCAACCTGCCTCTTTCGCGGGTGGGGTCAGCTGGGTCGATGTCAACGAAGTCGGTCCCCTCGCATTTGACCACAACAGCATTTTAAATGGAGCCATCGAAGCGCTGCAAACCCAATTGGAAACCCACCACATCAGTTTTGAATTGCTCCCGAAGAAATTCACCTTGAGCCAACTCCAAGACTTGTATGAAACCGTGCTGGACAAAAAGTTCGACAAGCGGAATTTCCGGAAAAACGTCAAGAAAATGAGCCACGTGGTTCCGCTCGACGAGAAGCAACAAGGCGTCATGCACAAGCCTGCCCAGCTGTTCAGCTTCAATCCCGATCAGATTGAAAATGCATAAAGGCACGCAACAGTGGCTTGGGGTGTTGCTTGGCCTGTGCGGCGCTCTTGCTGCGTCCGCTCAGGAAATTGGAATCAACTGGCATCCACTGGACGGCACAGCCTACCTAAGCGAAGCCCTGCCGGAGGTCCACGTGACGTGTGATCAATTGGATTGGATGCTCGAGCAAGAAAACTGGTACTCCAACGTCGAGCACCCCGCAGTGTTTGTGTACGTCAGCCCCCTCGGGACAGACACCATTGAAAACGTCGGTTTTCGCCTGCGTGGAAATACTTCGCGCGCCGCCCCCAAAAAGTCGTACAAAATCTCCTTCAACACCTTCGACCCCGATCAAACGTGGGAAGAATTGAAGAAGATGAACCTCAACGGGGAGCACAACGACCCAAGCGCCATGCGCGCTCGGCTGGCTTGGGAATGCCTGCGTGACGCTGGGGTTCCCGTCTCCCGCAGCACCCATGTCAAGCTCTTCATCAACGGCGACTATTTCGGGCTGTATTCCAACACGGAGCACATCGATGGCGAATGGTTGGAAAAGCGGTTCGACCATGCACACGGCAACTTGTGGAAATGCACGTATCCGGCCAACCTCGCTTTCGTGAGCGACAACCCGGACGCCTACAAATTCACCCCCAGCTGGTCCGACCAACGCGTCTACGAATTGAAGACCAACCAAGTCAATGACGATTACAGCAGCCTCGCCGAGTTCATCGATGTACTGAACAATTCGCCTTTGGACGAACTGCCATGTGCGTTGGAAGCAATTTTTGATGTGGACGCCTACCTCAAAGCGGCCGCAGGTGAAATCCTGTTTGGACACTGGGACAATTACATCGGCAACAAAAACAACTTCTACCTCTATGAACGCACCACGGACGGACGGCTGATGTACATCCCGTACGACATGGACAACACTGCGGGCATTCAGTGGTTTGGCGAGTGGACCGACCAGGACATTTACAGCTGGACGACCGAAAACGACCGTGCGCTGTACACGCGCCTCTTGGAAGTGGAGTCGTACCGCGACCGGTTTACATGGTACATCCATTGGTGGATGGATGCCTACTACACCGCCGATTGGATCGAGGCGCGTGGAACATGGCTGGTTGACCTGTTGATCGCCGCGGTGCAGGATGACGAATACTACCCGCAGAGCTACGGTTTTGATGCTGCAGATTTCGAAAATTCCATCATGGATGCCTGGGGCAACCACGTGGCACATTCTCCGCTGGACTATGCGAATTCTCGAATTTTTTGGGCCGAAATCCAGTCCGACCCCATCCCGACCGACGTCGTTCCAATCGTGCAGTGCTGGGCAGAAGGGCCGGTCTTCAATGATTCGCTGCGCATCGAATGCTGGGCACACGAATTGACCGAGCCGACCGGTTGGAATGTGGAGGCAACCATCGATCAGGACGGCAACGTCGAGACCGTTGCGCTCAATCCCGCAGGTGGTGGATTGCACGGATATGGCTGGACACACATCGTCCCGCTCAACGGCGCGGAAGATGTCTTCTGGCAGGCCGCAATCACAGACCCTGCTGGTGCGATCCACCATTCGCCCTGTGCGATGACCCGGGTCTGGAGCACATTTGCCGACCACCCCATCCGAATCAACGAAGTGATGCCCATCAACGACGGATTCGCTACGGATGAAAACGGAAACGATGGAGATTGGGTCGAGCTCATTAACGCTGGAGACGTACCCTACAATTGCAATGGAATGTTTCTCAGCAACCGGCGCATGGAACCTTGGCGATGGCCGCTTCCAAGTGTCACGTTGGAGCCCGGGCAGCACTTGCTCATCTGGTGCGACGACAACACAGAGGCTGGTCCGCTGCACGCCAATTTCACGCTGGCTGGCGGCGAAGATGAAGTGTACCTCTTCATCCAGGACGATGAAATTTGGCGGGGTGTTGATGCGATTGACTGGACCGACGCCATCGGTGATTTTAGTTACGGCCGCATGACCGACGCTGCACCGGAATGGGTGTGGTTCAACCCCAACTCCTCCAACCCACCAACGCCCAACGGCGCCAATGGAACCGCGGTGCATTTGGGCAATCAAATCAACCCTACCGTGGTGATCCCAACCCTTTGCAATCAACCGTGTTTGGTTTCCCTCCCTCCCGCTGCTCACGGCACCTTGCGCGACATGAGCGGACACGTGGTCGGAGAATTCCCAAATGCAGTCATTTCAATCCATGGATATGCGGCAGGCCTCTACCTGCTTACCACCGAAGCCCCTGCCGGCACGACAACCCATAAAATCCTTCTGCGATGAACACGCACCGCCCATTCAACAGCTGTTTTTTCATCTCATTGTGCATCCTCATTCCAAGCTTGCTGCACGGACAATTGGTGTGGACCGAACCCGCCTTCCCGACCGTGGACGATCAAGTCACACTGTACTACAACAGTGCGCTGGGGAATGGTGAATTGCAAGGGGTCATTCCCGTTTACATCCACACAGGGGTCATCACGAGCAATTCAAGCGGGCCGAGCGATTGGCAAAACGTGCAGACCGCCTGGGGCACTTCAGACTCATTGGCTTTGCTGAACCCGGAAGGAAACGGAATCCACACTTTTGATTTCAATGGATTGACCCTCAGCGACTACTACCAACTCGACGAAGGTGAAACCGTCGAGAGCTTGGCCATGGTCTTCCGCAACAGCAGCGGCACTTTGGTGGGACGAAATGCAGACGGTTCCGACATCTTTTACGAAGTCAGTAGCGGATCGTTCAGCACATCGTTGCAGACTCCAGAGAACGGATACGCGGTACTCGACCTCGGGGACAGCTACACCATCCTCGGCCAAGCGAGCGAATCCTGCGAACTCAGCTTGGAAATCAACGGAGAGGTAGTCACCACCGTGACGGGCACGTCCCTGTCATACGATTTCGAAGCCAACGACGCCGGACAATTCAACATCGCCTTAGTCGGCACGACCGATGCGGGTTCCGCGTCGGATGAAGCCAGCATTACTGTGTTGCCCGACTCCCCCATCACCGGATGGCCACCCGCGGGTTCTGAGGACGGGATTCATTACCCATCGAGTACGAGCACCTTCTTGCAGTTGCACGCACCGGGCAAGGAATTCGTTTTCGTGGTGGGTGACTTCAACGACTGGCAATTGAGTTTTGATTACCTCATGACCCAAACTCCGGATGGCAACAAGCACTGGATTGAAATTGATGGCTTGGAAGCCGGAACTGAATACCGTTTCCATTACCACATCATGCCCGACGACATGCGCGTGGCAGATCCCTACACGGAATTGGTCATTGATCCCTGGAACGACCAATGGATCCCCGAGGAGACATACCCCGACATGCCGGCATTCCCCAACATGCTCACTGAAAACACACCGGTGTCCGTCCTTCAACCCGGCGCGCCGGATTTTAATTGGACCGATCAGGACTTTGAGCGACCGGCCAAATCGTCGCTGGTGATTTACGAATTGCTGGTGCGCGATTTCACCGACGAGCGCAACTACCAGACCATCCTTGACACCCTTGATTACCTCGATCGCTTGGGCATCAACGCAATTGAATTTATGCCTGTCAATGAGTTCAACGGCAACGACAGTTGGGGATACAACCCCACCTTCTACCTTGCGCTCGACAAGGCATACGGGGACAAATCAACGTTCAAGCAACTGGTCAATGCTTGCCACGAACGCGGCATTGCAGTGCTCCTCGATGTGGTGCTCAACCATGCCGATTACCCGAATCCGTTTTTGAAGATGTACTGGAATGCTTCGTCCTTCCAGCCTGCTGCGAACAACCCGTGGTTCAATGAAGTTTCGCCCAGTCCGGAAACATGGTTCTTCGATTGGAACCACGACAGTCCCGCCACGAAGTATTTCATGAAACGCGCCTTGAAATATTGGGTTGATGAATACCACATCGACGGCTACCGCCTCGACTTTTCCAAAGGCATGACCCAAACCCCGGGCAACGTGTGGGGCTACGACCAAGCTCGCATCAATTTGCTCAATGAATACGCCAACCACCTCTGGCAAGATGAATCCGACGTCTACATGGTGCTGGAACACTGGGTAGACCTGTCCGAAAACCAAACCCTGGTCAACGATGGATTCATGGTGTGGGCGAATGTGACGCACGAGTACAACGAAGCCTCCATGGGGTACCCATCCGATTTTGCCTGGGCGAGCTACCAAAACCAAAGCATGTCGAACCCGGGCGTCGTCTCCTACCCGGAGAGCCATGACGAAGAACGCCTGATGTACAAGGCTTTGCAATACGGCAATGGCGAAGGCTCCTACCAAGTGACCGACCTCAACACGGCCCTTGCACGCCAAGAAGCCATTCAATGCTTCAACATTCTGCTGCCCGGTCCCAAGTTGCTCTGGCAATTTGAAGAACTCGGGTACGATTACAGCATCAACACTTGCAGTGACGGCGTGACCATCAGCGACGACTGCCGTACGCAAGCCAAACCCGTGCGCTGGGATTACCGCGACAACCCCAATCGGTACCGCATCCACCAAGTCATTGCCGGCCTGTGCCAACTCAAAATGGACTACCCCGATCCTTTCCAAGGCACCAATTACAATTGGGATGTAGGCGGCTATGGCAAGCGCCTGCACCTCAACGGCAGCAGCATGGACGCCGTGGTGGTCGCCAATTTCCGCGTAAGTGAACTCAGCATGATTCCCGGATTCCAGCACACGGGGACGTGGTACGATTACTTCACAGGCGAGGCGATTGAGGTAACCGACGTAAGCGCCTTCATGTCGTTTGCCCCTGGTGAATACCACGTGTACGTGGACCAACCTGTGAATTTCCCCTCTGCCATCGCTGAGCCAACAATCGTTCGGTCAAATGCCGCGGCGTATCCCAATCCCTCAGCGGGACTGTTTGCTATTGAATTCCCCGAGAAAGTGGACCTGAATTCTGTGCAAATCTTTGACCTGAATGGCCGCGAGGTAACAGCTGGATTCGCACTTGCTTCCCAGCACCAAGAACATGTTATTCAATTCGTTAACAACACGTTATCGGAAGGCGTGTACACCGTACAGGTCCGTTCCGAAAAACAACAATTCACTGCCCGCGTGGTGCTTTCAAACAACCGTTGACAACTACCGAAGCACTTCGTGTTGAAAATACACCTACCACACCTTACCTTCGACCCACTAAATCATTTCTGATGACCAAATTCACCCTTACGCTGATTGCCACTCTCGGCATGTACTGCACGCTACAGGCCCAGTCCCTGCGCGGTACGATTTCAGATGCTCAAGGCAATCCACTTCCCGGCGCATCCGTCGTTGCCGATGGTACCAACGGGCAATTTGCAGACGCTGACGGTGCGTATGTTTTAAGCCTATCACCGGGCACCCACACGGTCCAATTTTCCTACATCGGCTACATCAGCCAAACGAAGGAAGTGACCATGGGCACCGAAGACCAGACATTGAACGTCTCCCTCGCCGACGATGCAGTCCTGATTGAAGACGTAGTCGTTGTGGGCTACGGCGTTCAACGCAAAAAGGAAGTCACGGGCAGCATTGTCAAAGTCGATTCGAAGCAAATCACTGGGGTGCAAACACCGTCATTTGAGGCAGCGCTTCAAGGACAAGCGGCGGGTGTTCAAGTCAGCCAATCATCGGGTGTCGCCGGCGCACCTTCCCTCATTCGCGTTCGTGGGGTGGCCTCGGTATCAGCAGCTGGAGATCCGCTGTACGTTGTCGATGGCATCCCCATCACCCAGGAGTACTTCCTCCGCGGCAACAGCGGCGCCCTCAACAACAATCCGCTGGCCGCCATCAACCCCAACGACATCGAATCCGTTGAAATCCTCAAGGACGCGGCGGCTACTGGAATTTACGGTTCGCGCGGCGCCAACGGCGTCATCCTCATCACGACCAAGCGCGGAAAGAAGGGCACGTCGTTCGAATTTAGCACGCGCGCTGGCATCGGCGCCGCTGCTACGCGTCCCAATATGATGGACACGGAAACCTACTTGGCCCTGCGCCAAGAGGCTTGGGAAAACGACGGCGGCACCGGATACGTCTGGTTGCCGAATATGAGCTCGGCAGCAGATGACCCCGCCACCCGGCGAGAAGCCTACCTCAGGGCCATGGAGACGAACACCGATTGGGTCGATCAGACCATTGGCGTCGGCAACAAGAATGCTGTGAATTTTGGCGTAAGACAAGGGGGCGACAAATACAATCTGTACGCAGGATTCTCCAAGGATAACAACCAAAGCTTCCTCCTCGGCAACAGCTACGACCGCACCAGCGGACGCATCAACCTCGACTGGAGCCCTTTGAGCAAAGTAAAGGTCCTCCTCAGCTCTTCGTTGAGCCGGGGCGAGAATAACCGCATCGATGCCGCCTGGTCAGGCGGTTTGGGCGACGCCATGTCGAACGCCCTTCCCTACTACCCTGTTCGCTACGATGAAGATGTCTACGACGCCAACGGCAACATCGAGCACGAGGCCGGCGAGTACTTTTTGTGGTTTGACGAATGGGGCGGAACCAAGAATCCGGTGGCCGTTCGTGAATTGAAGAAGTGGAAAACAACCGAAGACCGCTCCATCAGCAATGCGCAGTTGATCTACTCACCCATTGCAAACCTCAACCTAAAGGTCAGTGGCGGTTTTGACTACCTCCACCTCCGCGAGGACGTCTTCAACCCCGGTGCCTTGTCCATCACAACGGAACTCGGTAGCGCCAACCGCTACGCGAACTACGTCTTGAACTGGAATTACAGTGCCACGGCAGATTACCGCTGGGAATTGGATGACACCCAAGCCTTGAATTTCTTGGTGGGAAGTGAATTCCAGCGCACAGACAACTACGGCTACAGCCTATTCTACGGCCAAGTGGAAGGCCCCATTTTCGAAAATGACTCGTTGTCGGAGGACGCAGCCAACGTCAACACAACAATCAATTTACCCTCACAGCACAGCTTCCTCTCGTACTTCGGACGTGTTAACTACACCTTGAAAGATCGCTACTTCTTCCAGGCAACTGCTCGTGTTGATGGCAGTTCGCGCTTCGGCCGCGAAAGCCGGTACGGCTTCTTCCCATCGCTTTCCGCGGGCTGGGTCGTTTCCGATGAAGACTGGTTCAACAGCAAGCGCATCAGCTTTTTGAAGGTCCGCTCGAGCATCGGTTACACCGGGAACGCAGCGTTGCCAGATTACGCACGCTTCGGCACGTATTCCGCTGCCAACAACGGCATCACCTATGCTGCCGATTCCATCCTCTACCCCATCCAGCCTGAGAATCCGACACTTCGCTGGGAAACCTCGCGCACCATCGATGCGAGTGTTGAACTGGGGTTGTTGGAAGATCGCATCACTACGGAGTTGGTGTTTTACCACAAATACTCCACCGACGTGTTGATGAACGTGAGCACGCCGGCCAGCACCGGCTTCACCAATTTCTGGGACAACGTCGGGACCATCTTGAACCGTGGTGTGGAACTCTCTATTAAGTCCCGGAACCTCATTGGCAAATTCCAATGGACCACCGACTTGAACGTGGCACGGAACTACAACGAACTGGTGGACATCGGAAACTACACCCCGGATGCTGTCAGCGGCGGAACGAACGATTCCCGCGTCATTGTCGGCCGACCGGTCGGATCGTTTTTCCTCGTGGAGCACAGCCACGTCGATCCGGAAAACGGCTTGCCTGTCTACCTCGACCTCGAGGGGAACGAGACCTATGACTACAACAACGACATCCGCCAGTACGTCGGTGACGGCCTGCCAGATTTGATTGGTGGCATGAACAACACATTCCGTTATGGAAACTGGGATTTGAGTGCTCTCGCCACCTTCAGCATCGGCGCCAAAATCTTCGACTCATCCGCAAAGCGACAACTCGGTGTGGTCACCGGCTGGAATATGCGCGACGAAAAACTCGACCGCTGGAGACAGCCGGGCGACATCGCCACATACCCGCGTTTGACGCTTGATGAAACCAACTACAGCTTGCCTTCGGGCTTCCCTTGGTGGAACACTAGCCTCTTCATTTTCGATGCGTCCTACCTGCGCCTGCGCAACTTGACCTTGGGCTACAATGTCCCGCTGGGCCAGGACAGCGGTTTGCAGAACTGCCGAATCGCGGTGAACGCAACGAACGTCTTCACCATCACCAACTTCCCCGGATTGGATCCGGAGGTGGTTCGTGACTTCGAAAACGCACAGGACCGTAACATGAGCCCGAACGTCACCTACCTGACGCCGCCTCAAGAGCGCGCCTTCACCCTTTCCATTTCCACCAACTTCTAATCGGCAACCATGAACATCAAACACCTCCTTCTTTTTGCCGGATTGGCCGCTGGGTTGACCTCATGCGACCACTTGCTCGAATTTGAACCCGGGGATGTCATCCTCGCGGAAGACGCCATCCAGGACGCAGAAGACCTCCAGCGCTTGCTGGTGAGCAACTACGATGTTGTCGCCAACCTCTACGGTGGACGGGTCCAAATTGTCAACGAACTCCGCGGCCCCAATTTTGGAGAGCCCGACAACAGCTTGGATTTCACAGCTGTTTACAACCGGGAGACCACGTTCTTTACCGGCATCAATGGCGGCATTTACACGGATTTCTACTACGCGATTTACCGATCGAATGTGGTCATCAAGAATTTCGACATCGTCGAAAACTTAGATCCTGCTGAACGAACCCGCCTCGAAGCCGAAGCTCGTTTCATCCGTGCCATCTGTCACTGGGGAGCCGTCAAAATGTATGCACGTCCTTACGGGTACACGGCGGACAACAGCCACCCAGGCGTGCCTTTGCGCATTGCACCCAGCCAAGACCCCCTGCCGCGTGCGAGCGTCGGAGCTGTGTATGCTCAGGTGGTGGAAGACCTGAATTTTGCTGCCGAAAACCTGCCGGTGGAAAATGGGGTTTACGCGACGCAGGATGCGGCCCGTGCTTACCTGGCCCAGGTCCATTTCCTCATGGGCAATTACCAGGAAGCCGCGAACTTCGCGAGCGATGTTATCAATTCAGGGCGCTACACCTTGGATGAAGACCTCGACCGCTTTGAGACGGATGTCATCAACACGGAAACAGTCTTCGGCATCGTCAGCATGCCGAATGACTTCCGCAGCTCTTGGTTCCGGGATAACCTTCGTTCGGACAACAACCCGAGCCCGCAGTTGGCCTTCAGTGAGGACTTTGCCTTCTTCATGAGCCTCGCGGGCGGCGGAGACGGGCGATTAGCCTGGTTAACTGCAGGTACGAGAGCGCTGATCAATCGATTCAACGAAAAAGAATACTTCAACGTACCCCTCGCTCACTTGACGTTGATGCACCTGATCCGTGCTGAAGCGCACGGGGAGTTGAATTCAGATTTGGCCACGGCCATTGCCGATATCAACGCCATTCGCGCCAGAGCTTTCGGCGCAGGCAACAATGATTTGAGTGAAACTGCCACGGCGCAGGAAGTCATCGACGCGGCACGCGACGAATTCCGCAAAGAAACCGCCTGTGAAGGGCTCTGGACTGACCAGTTGCTGCGACGCGGCGCCATGGGCGAAGACATCACCATCCGCGATGCCGCGTGGGACTGTCCAGGCATGAGCTTGCAGTTCTCCAACACGGAATCCACCGTGCAAGGCTTTGAGTTGAACGAAGAAGGCGGTTGCCTTTAATCCAATTTCGAATGAACATGAATACCACATACACTTCATTGAGCGCCGTATTGATTTTGGCCATTGTGGCCATTGCCTTCAATTCGTGCAAGCCTGAATCCACGGGCGAATTGGGCGATCCATTCGACAAGGTTGCCGGGATGGCGGGCACGTGGGAGCTCAGCAGCTTCACCCAGCAGGACCTGAATAGCCCCGTCAAGGAAACGCGCGACCTCAGTGCCTTCTACATCGACGGTACCGTCACACCGCTTCAGTTGACCTTCAATGCCGACCGTACCTACTCCGTTGCGTTGGAAATGGGCAAGAATTACTTCGGTGAAGGCGGCACATGGGGCTTTGACGATGACCTGTACCCCACCTACCTCGAGTTGTTCTCAACCGCAGATACGTTGGTTTACAACCTCGGTGGTATGGTTCGCGAGTTTGACCAACAGCTCGCCATCGAATACCGACGCGATTGCGGCGGAACAGCCACCAACATTTACACGTTTGAATTCAATCGACTGAACTGATGAAGAAGATCTTATTCTCCCTGCTCGCCTTTGCCTGCATGCACGCAACGGCCCACGCTCAAAAGGCATACGTTCTTCCTTCACCAACCGACGCCAACTCTGAGTTGACATTGTTCATCGATATGAACCAGAGCGAAGACGGCATCCAAAACAACGGGCTCTCCGCCATCCTGGACGCTTTCCCGGACACGACGGTTTACCTGTGGACGTGGGACCCCTCCGGACCTGCAGCCGGCAATGGCGATTGGGACAACAGCGCCGATCACCAACAATTGACGAAGGTGGGGCCGAAATTGTACTCCATGACCTTTGTACCAACGGAATACTACGGCGTCGATGGACCCCAGCTGTTCGCCCGCGGCATCTCGTGCTTGGCCAAGCTCAAAAACGGCAACCCCGTCGACGGATTCAGCTTTGAAGCCAAGTCGGAAGACATGCACGTGGACATCATTCCGCAGTTGTGCGCTGCTCGCATCTGCGTGTTCCCTGAATTGCGTGAGCCCGATGATTTCTTGACCATCACCTACGATAACACCAAAGAGGTGCTGTACGAAGGATTGCAAAACATGGGCGATGACGATTGCTACATCTACTTGCTGGGCAAAGTCGACGCCTTCACGAGTTACGAGTACGCTCCAGAAACCGACGTATATGCGTACCCCGAATTGAAATTGACCTCCATTGGAGAAGGCAAATTCCGAACCACGATGATTCCAGAGGACCTGTTCGCAGGCATCCTCAATGAAGGCGAGTCGTTGTCTGAAATTTGGTACTACATCGTCCGTGAAGGATTTACCTATCCTCCCGGGCCACCCCCTTTCGAAATCATCTCCTTGCTCGACTGTGAATAAGCATTGCATCACCACATGACTCGAATCCACATCCCTTTGAAAAGCCATGCCGCCGCATGGCTTTTTGCTGCCTTATTTAGCGCCCTTTGGATTGGCTGCACTCATGAGCCTGCTTCCCAATCGGTTTCGCGGCCGTTGACACCCATTCAGATGAATGCCGACACCACCACGCTGTATTTGAGTGATTTTGTCGGCGTACTGCCCGCCATTGACTCGGTGAAATGGGAAAACGGAGCATTGCTGCCCATCACCCAAGTAGGCGAAGACCGCGTGGTACACTTGACCGAACAACCGCGCCGGCAGATTGGCTTTCTCCAACTGTGGTCCGGTGGAGCGCATGCGGAAGTTCCGGTTTTCAAAACAACCAAGGAACCGATTGAGCTTCTGCTCACATCGTACCAGCCACATGCATCGGTTCAAGTCATCGGAAGCTTCACCAATTGGCAAGCCAATCCCATCGAAATGGACGGAAGCCAAGGCTACCACAAGGTGGGCTTGATGCTCCACAAAGGAACCCACTTATATCAACTGGTCATTGACGGTGTAGAGCAACCAGACCCTTCTCATCTGAACCGGGTCCCCAACGGATTTGGCGGATTCAACTCCGTCCTTCAGTTGGGTTCAGACGAACCGCCCTTACCGATGAACGTGGAATACATTCCAAGCGTGTCATCGGGGAATGTCCAGCAGGCCGCCGGCTTTTTGGGACGCACCGCCCCCAACGCACACTTCTACGCGTGGTGGAACAATGAGATCTATGGATTTGGCCGAACGGATTCGACCGGTTTATTCTCATTGGGCATCCCCGCGGCCGCTTATGCTGACGAGCGCTCATTTGTGCGCATTTGGACTGCCACCGAATCCAACAAGAGTCAGTCCCAACTCATCCCCCTGCAAGCGGGTGAACCCATCACCCAGACGGGGCAGCTCAACCGGCACGATTGGCACGCCATGGTCATGTACTTCTTGATGGTCGATCGATTCAAAAACGGCGACGCGACAAACGACTGGACGTGCGAGGACCCCGGCATTCGACCGGAAGCCAACCACTACGGAGGGGACTTCGCGGGCATCGCTTCATCGCTGGACTACATCCAAGACCTTGGGGCCAACACCATCTGGGTCAGCCCCATCACCCCCAACCCCGACGGAGCCTGGGGCTACTGGTCGGACCCCAATACGGACGTCACGAGTAAATTCAGTGGCTACCATGGCTATTGGCCCATCGCTTCGACCGGAACAGACCGCCGGTTTGGGACGATGGAGGAGTTCAATGCGTTGGTCGAGGCCATTCACGAAAGGGACCAAAACATTTTGGTCGATTACGTGGCCAACCACGTGCACGAAGAACATCCCATTTACCAAGAACACCCCGACTGGGTCACCAACCTGTATTTGCCCGATGGCTCGTTAAACACCCAACTGTGGGACGAACAGCGCTTGACCACCTGGTTTGACACCTTCATGCCCACCTTGGACTTGGAGCGACCTGAGGTCTACCAAACCATGACCGACAGCGCGGTATGGTGGGTGGAAAACACCAACATCGACGGCTTCCGGCACGATGCGACGAAGCACATCCCTGAGGTGTTTTGGAGAACGCTAACGCAGAAAGTGCGCAGCAAGCAGCAACAGCCCCTGTTTCAAATCGGCGAGACATACGGCGCACCGGAGTTGATTCGCAGCTACCTCTCAAATGGCATGTTGGATGCTCAGTTTGATTTCAACCTCTACGACGCCTTGGTCGCGGCCTTTACTGCTGAAACGGCCAATTTATCGGCATTGATTGCGGTGGCAAACCAAAGTTTGGATACCTACGGTGCCCACCACCTCATGGGCAACATCACGGGCAACCAAGACCGTCCCCGTTTCACCTCCCTTGCGGACGGGGCACTCGACCCATCGGAAGACACCAAGTTGGCTGGATGGACCCGTGAAATCGAACACCAAGGCAACGTCGGATACCGGAAGATGAGCTGGCTCATGGCCTTTTTGATGTCGAGCCCGGGCATTCCTTGCATTTACTACGGCGATGAAATTGCGGACGTCGGTGGCAATGATCCCGACAACCGCCGCATGATGCGCTTTGACGGCTGGAACGAACAGGAATCGTGGATGCACGCGTGGACCCAAATGTGGGTCGCGTTGCGCACATCACGTATGAGCATGCTCTACGGACAGACGTCCTACACGGAACTGGCACCGGGTTTGCTCGCCATTCACCGCAGCTACTTGAGTGAAAACACGTGGGTGCTCATCAACACCACGGGGCAGCCTTATGACCTCGCACTTGATACGGGAGAACCGCTCCAACCATTGGTGGGCACATTGGATGCCACTGCTTCGGGTGGATTCGCCATTAACGCTTGGGGCGCGGCGGCGTTTGACGTGCGTCCAAGTGTCCGGAATCGAAAGTGAGGATGTGGTCAGTCTTCGGCGACGAAATCGTCGAGGATGTACCGCCACTGCAAGGTCCATTCCCCGTCGCCCAGGTTGTATTGTTTGGTCAGACGAAGTTGGGCTGGTAAGCGCTCCAAGCGCAGCCGTTCAATGGCTGCTGCACCGTCCACAGCACCCCCACGGGTAAGATTAACAGCAAGGCCTTTCGGCGCAGCAAACCATTGGGTCTCGATGCGTTGACCATCTTGAATGGCCGTCACATCCAAGGCACCTGCTGAGGCATTCCATGACCACATTTGCGCCTCTTTTACGATGCCATCTTCGGATTCCCGTGCAAATTGCAGAACAAACCCATCTTCAGCGCCGCTGCGTTTTCCATCCATTCGGGCATCCACGGTCCGCATGTTCTCTCCTTCACCCGCTGGCATTTCAAAGCGACCAACGTAAGCACCCTCGAGTGCAAACATCCAATCCGGAGCTTGGCCGTTGGCAGGTGAACTCATCATTAACCCACTGAACAACAAGAGCAAAGGGGACACGAAACGAAACATCTTGACCATCATGAGTAGCAGTTTGTGCCTTAAATTTCGGTCATGAAATTGAAATCTCTACTTCTCGGCGTCTTCGGTTTGGCTTCGGCGGCCGCAACTAGTCAAACCACGTGGGAAATCGGCAACACGACGTTGACCGAATACGACTTGGTTACCGGCATGCAAATCCCTTGGGAAATCCTGTGGGGACCGGATGACCACCTATGGATGACATCGCGCAAAGGCGAGGTGTTGCGCATCGACCCAACGACAGGAGACTACACCACCGTTCTTGAAAAAAACGTCATGAACGGAGGAAACGGTGAACCGGGCATGTTGGGCATGGCGATGCACCCCGATTGGGAAACCACACCGAAAGTCTACGTGGTGTACTGCGCGGGCAGTTCGTGGAACGGCCAAGAATACCTTAGTGTTTTTGATTGGAATGGAACGGAGCTCGTCAACGAGCAGTTCCTGCTCACCATCGATGCGGGCGGCATTCACAACGGCAGCCGGTTGCTCGTATTGCCGGACAACACCCTCCTCATGACTGCAGGAGACGTCGGTTCATCGGGACTTTCCCAGTCGATGAATTCGCTGCAAGGCAAGACATTGCGATTGAACTTGGACGGAAGCATTCCAGACGACAACCCCTTCCCCGACTCGTACATCTACACCCTCGGAAACCGCAACAGCCAAGGCTTGGCATTGGGTCCCAACGGCATCGTCTATGCCAGCGAGCATGGGCAGAATTCCAATGATGAATTCAACATCGTTGAAGCCGGTGGAAACTACGGCTGGCCGCAAGTGGAGGGCTTCTGCAACACCATTGCAGAAGAGGCGTTTTGCGAGGAGAACAACGTCATTGAACCCCTGAAGGCGTGGACACCGTGCATTGCTGTGAACGGGATTGAATACTACAACCACGAGGCCATTCCGGAATGGCAGCACACTGTGCTTCTTTCTGTGCTTGGAGGATTGGGAGGGCAATACGAGCGGTTGAGTGTCCTGCACCTTTCGGAGGACGGCTTGAGCGTAACAAGCGAGGACCAGTACTTCTCGAGTTTCAATCAACGGATTCGCGATGTCGCCGTCAATCCATACACGGGTTCGGTGTACGTTGCCTTCAATGGCCCATCCTACCCGGGAAGCGGACCCAACATCATCAAGGAGTTTCGAAATGAGGCGTTCGCTTCAACCGTTTCAGAACGTCCCGAAGATTTGAAACCCATGGCATTCCCAAACCCCTGCACCGATCGCATTCAATTCGAGTGGGAAAATGAGCTGCGGAACGTGGAGTACACGGTTTACGCTTTCACCGGTGAAGCGGTGGCCCAAGGGCAAGTGAACAACAAACTCCTGACGTTGGATACGAAAGGGTGGTCCACCGGCTCTTACTTCATTGCCTTGACCCACGCCAACGGCACACGAACGGCCACCTTCCAAGTAGCGCGCGCCAAATGATTCGGCCGCTGATCGGGATTGCATGCATTGCACATCTTTGCGCCCCGGTTGCGCTCGGGGCACACACCAACTACCCTGCAGATACCACGGCTGTCAAACAGGCTGAGGTCTTAGCGCTTCGCATTCCTTCCACCGCTGAACAAACAGCGGCCAATGTGAGCTTGCTTGACGTCACGGCCTTGCAAAATGGCCATTCTCCGGATTTGCAGGACGCTTTGAACGCCATCCCCGGGGTCTTCATGGAGACCCGTGGAACCGGAGGTTCGAGAAGGCTTCAGATGCGAAGCAGTGGACTGCGCTCCCCTTTTGGTGTGCGCAACGTCTTGATGCTCATGGATGGATTTGTACTGACCAATGCCAGTGGCAACAGCCCCTTGGAAATGTGGAATCCACAGTGGCTTCACCGATTGGAAGTGGTAAAAGGACCAGTCGGCGCGCTGTATGGCAACGCTTACGGAGGGGCACTGATCGCCTCGAGCTTGGCCCCTTCCTCTGTTTTGCAAAACACCACCCGCGGGTATACTATCGTACGCAGCCCAGGTGAGGGCGCAGCAGGCGGCTGGTCAGAAGAAGCGGGTTTTGCGCACACCCAGTGCCTCAACCAAACCAAGTCCAGCATTCTCCACCTGCAGCTGTTTTGGAACGACACGCCCGGTTTCCGAGAACAGGAATACAACCGAAGGAACCAGGCAGAAATGCAGCTGCTTCGTACGGAAAAGTCAGGCGCACAGCAACGCACTTCGATCGGTTGGATGGAGGCCGAATGGGGACTGCCCGGTGGATTGAATGAGGATGATGCAATGCAGGACCCCACAAAAGGTCCCGGTGCCGGTTACGATGCCCATGTCAACCGCAAACGAACATGGGCCGGATGGAGCCGAACAGCTCAGAAAGAGCGCAGCCGAAACGGACTTTGGCTCTACGGTCAACTATCCAACAAAGCCAACCCTTTTGGCACTTCGCCCTTTTTCAATGGCCTCAAGGACGAAACGGAGGAGTTCGTCTCCTTGCGGTGGTGGAGGGCTCAATCTTGGGCCATCGGTTCCAAAGGAAAGCTGACCCTGGACCAGTCCATCATCGGACGGTATGAGTGGTTGAACATCGAAGAGCGGGACAATGACTACGCCGCGAATGCGCTTCGGTATGCGATTGATTCCTACACGCACAGCCATTGGGCCGGAGTCGGCAGCCGGTTTGAATGGGATAATCGATGGCAAGTCGATGCACAACTCGCCGTAGAAAATTTCGGTCGGACAACCGATGGCCTGCGTCGAATCGTGGGCGACAGCACGGGGATTTATGCGGAGGACTATGCGACTTTCCAAGCGCTGCCATTTGTTCAAGTAGCCTACCAAGCCACGCCTCAGTTGCGAATGTTTGCCCAATGGGGAAGCGGCGGAAGCCACCCTACTACATTTGAATTGGTCGATCCGGAGGGGTACCAGCCGTACAACCTGAAATCCGAACAAGCCCACACCCTTGAGTGGGGAGCACGTTGGACCCGCGCTGCGAACCGATGGACTGTAGACTGTGCTCTTCAAGCGTACCACCAACGCGTAAATAATGCCATAGCCCAAGTTCCTGGACCGGCTGACGGTATTTTCATGGACAATGTGGAAGGGCTGCGGATGTCCGGTGTGGAAGCATCAACGCACGTTTCGCACGCCATCGGCAAGGCCACAACCCTCGATGTCAGCGGATGGGTAAACGTCAACCGGCACGCCTTTGAACCCTACGCTTCGGTTTTGCCGGGAACACCGCGTCAAAGCATTGGAACCACCGGGCGCCTGTCCAACGGCCCGTGGGCATGGCGGTGGCAGCACCAGTGGTTTGACAGCATCAAATTGCACAACACCCAGGACGATTGGACTGAACCCCAGCACCGACTCAACACCTCCATTGAGTACACCCGGGGCGTTCACGCCGTTCAGCTGGGCGTGCGAAATGCCTTGAATGCTGACTTTTCAGGCTGGTTGCAGACCAACGCCTTTGGTGGACGCTACTTCAATCCCGCACCACCGCGGACGATCTGGTTGTCGTGGCGCTGGACGGTTACTGGATGATCTCGATCTCCGTGCGCCGATTGCGCGCGCGTCCCTCGGCAGTGTCATTCGAGGCGATGGGCTGTGACATGCCATAGCCGACGGTTTCCATTCGATCGGTGGCGATTCCATATGCTTCAAGAAAATGCGCTACGGCCTGGGCGCGTTCCTCGCTGAGGAGTTGATTGCGCTCAGCACTCCCCTCTCCATCCGTATGGCCGGCGATGCGAATGCGCACTTCAGACCGGAGCAAGGTACGCGCCAATTGCTCAAGGTCCGGCTGGAAACGGGCGTCCAAGGCCGATGAAGACCGTTCAAAGCGCACATCGTTGAGCACCAACACGGTTCCTATCTCAAGGGGTTGCAGCCGGATCGAAACGAATGGCTCCTGCCCTTCCAATGGATCGAGGGTTTTTGAGTAAAACCCATAACCTTCTTCATCGATCTGTAGAATCACCCGTTCCGTAGCCGGAAAGGTCAGCGTGAATGCCCCATCAACCGGCGAACTCATCTGCATGCCCATGGCATTCCCAAGGCTGTCCAACACCTGTACCGACGCCTGAATGGGACGCGCTGAATCCGCATCCCGGACTTCACCACGCCACAATGCAACCGATTCCGCCGCGGCGTGTCCCGGCAACTCAAATTGCCACAGGTCGAGGTTTCCAGGAGCGTCACGATCGGTCGCAAACAGCGCCGTACGGCCGTCTGGAAACACCTGCAAGCTGTTCTCATCACCGTTCGAGTTGATGGGGAATCCAAGGTTTTCCGCTTGCGACCAGGAACCATCCGGTTGACGGCGGGAAACAAACAGGTCCAGCCCCCCCATTCCGGGATGACCATTTGACGCGAAATACAGCGTTTTGCCGTCGCTGTGAAGCACCGGGTTTTCCTCTCGGCCGGGGGTGTTGATGGTCGGAGGCAGCCGCGACGGACGGCTCCAAAGGCCATCGCCTTGGTGTTCAGACTGATAAATATCCTGCACTACCCGGCCATCTTGGGTTCGGTAGGCCCGCACAAAAAACAACCAGTGTCCATCGGCACTCAGCGAAGGCTGGCTTTCCCAAGCTTTGCTGTTCACCGCGGTTAGGTTCATTTCCCGCTGGAATCGGTTCTCGACGGCATTGAAGTCCGCATAGAACAAATCGCAACTGCCTTCGCCCGTGCGCCTTCCATATCCACCATCGAGGCCGTCGCAGGCGGTAAAAATGAGCTGCCGCCCATCGCCGCGAACGGTCGGCGCCCCTTCGTTCCCGGGGGTATTGATTTCGACCAGTGCGCGCTCAACATTCCATGTACCATCCTCCGCAAGCGCTGCCTCAAAGAAGTCCTCTTGGCCCGTCATGCGAGCGTCCCCTCCAATTTGACGGGTAAATATCATGCGGTCACCGGTTGCATACAGCGCCGGGTAGTATTCAGGCGCAGCGCTGTTCACGGAACCTTCCAGCGGAGCCAAGGTCAACTCCACTGGCGATTGAATGGCATTGGCAGCAAAGCGGATGGACGCATCCAGCAGCGAGTCCCCAAGGGCAACTTCCTCAATCAGTCCAAGCGCTTGAGCGTAGCGACCTGCATTGAACTCAAGTCGTGCCCGCTTCTCGCGCCATTTCTGTGCCAATGACGGGTTGTTTTGAATGGCCCGACTTAAGGCATCTGCCGCGGCTGCCCACTCCGAATGTCCCTCGTGCAATTGGCTTTTGAGCATCCACGCGTCTGCGAATTCCGGAAAAGTCTCCAGCGCCTCTTCAACAGCGTCGAAAGCCCCTTGAAGGTCTCGGCTCATGTATTTTTCCACGGCAGCATCCAACTGCCTTTGCGCGCGTTTGGGAACCTTTGTTTGGGCAACAACGCCACATGCGAACACAAGCGAAAGGACCAACATCCATCCCGTTCGCAGGAATTTGGAAAGCGATGGAGCATTCAACGAGCGGTTGGCAAAGCGTTTGTACATGTTCCGAAAATAGGCGTCCTTGCACCAAACCAAACACCATGCCGAAGAACACCGTCCACATTGGGTTGTTATCGGACACACACGGCCATTGGGACGATCGCATCACTCACCACTTGAGCGGCTGCGATGAAATTTGGCATGCCGGCGATGTGGGCAGCTTGGACGTTTTGGATGCCATGCAGCAGCTTGGTGCACACGTACGGGTGGTGTTTGGCAACATTGACGACCACCGGATGCGTTCCGAAACCGCCGAAACCCTGCATTGGGAAGTTCAAGGGCTTCGCTTCTGCATGACCCACATCGGCGGGCGGCCCGGCCGCTACGCCAAGGGCATCAGGAGCTTGCTCAATGCCACCCGACCCGATTTGTTCATATGCGGCCACAGTCATTTGCTGAAGGTCCAAAGCGACCCGAGTTTTGGGGGCCTCTACATGAATCCAGGGGCCGCAGGTCTGCACGGATTTCACAAGAAACGCACGTTGATCAAATTCTCCGTGACAGGTGGGCAGTTGGAACAAATGCACGTCGTTGAACTCGGCAATCGCACGAAAAAGGCACCAAACCAAGAATAATTGCGTATACTTGTCATGTCTATGCGAGGAGCAGGCATGTGGGCTGTACAGGAGGTACAGCATTCTTTTCCCTAACTACTTTCTAAGTTGACGTTTCCACAGAGGAAACAGGAACTGCTAAAAGCGTAGCGCACCTAACAAGATTACACACATACTGGATGTACGACATCATTGAATTGAACGCAAAAAAGGTTCCTGAACTCAAGGAAATTGCGAAAAAACTCGGCGTAGCCCGCGCTGAGAAGCTGAAAAAGCAAGATTTGGTTTACAGCATTTTGGACGAACAGGCGTTGCAACCTGCAGCAGCAAAGAAAGCGCCTGCAAAACCCAAGAAAGACGGTGACGCCAACAAACGCACCCGAAACACCCGCGCCAAGAAGTCCGAATCGGACGCAAAGGACGAGCCGCGAGCGAAGAAGTCCGAGGATTCTTCCAACGCAGCTGATGAGAAAAAGGAGCGCAAACCGGGAGACGCCATTCGAGAACGACGGGCCCGACGGAAAGCAGCAGAGGAATCAACCGAAAACTCCAAGTCTGAAGACGGAAAGGAGGCTTCAAAGGAAGACAAAGGCAATGAGCGGCGGAATGACCGTGATAACGACCGGCGCAACAACGATCGCAACAACGACCGCCGCAACGACCGCCGCAACAACGACCGCCGTAACAACGACCGCCACAACGATCGCCGCAACAACGATCGCCGCAACGACCGCCGCAACAACCGCGACAAGTTTTTGAGCGAGCCGGATGAACACGGATTCGACTTCGACGGCATCATCACAGCGGAAGGCGTGCTTGAAATCCAGCAAGAAGGCTACGGATTTTTGCGTTCGGCGGATTACAACTACCTGAACTCTCCGGATGACGTCTACGTAACCTCTCGCCAGATCAAGCAGTTTTCACTGCAAACCGGCGACACGGTTATTGCCAAAGTTCGACCCCCTCGAATCGGGGAGAAATTCTACCCGCTCATTGATGTTATGAGCATCAACGGCCGCTCTCCGGAATGGGTTCGAGACCGCATTCCATTCAAATTTTTGACGCCCCTGTTCCCGCAAGAGCGATTCAATTTGAGCACACGCGGTGGCAACATCAGCACCCGCTTGATGGATCTATTTGCTCCTGTAGGCAAGGGACAGCGCGGTATGCTGGTTTCGCAACCGAAGACTGGTAAAACCACCTTGCTCAAGGACGTGGCCAACGCCATCGCCTTGAACCACCCGGAGGTGTACCTCTTGATTTTGCTCATCGATGAGCGCCCGGAAGAAGTCACCGACATGAAGCGCAGCGTGAACGCCGAGGTGATTGCGTCGACATTTGACGAACCCGCCGACCGGCACGTGCGCATCGCCAACCTCGTTTTGGAAAAGGCCAAGCGCATGGTGGAATGCGGACACGACGTTTGCATTCTCTTGGACTCCATCACCCGTTTGGCACGTGCCTACAACACAGTTTCGCCGAGCTCAGGCAAAATCCTCAGCGGTGGTGTTGAAGCCAATGCCCTTCAGAAGCCCAAGCGTTTCTTTGGCGCCGCTCGTAACATTGAGAATGGTGGCTCACTCTCCATTATCGCAACGGCACTGACCGAGACTGGTTCGAAAATGGACGAAGTCATCTTCGAGGAATTCAAAGGCACCGGTAACATGGAATTGCAGTTGGATCGCCGCATCTCCAACCGCCGCATCTACCCGGCCATTGACATTCTGACGTCCGGCACCCGACGCGAAGACCTCTTGCTGGATAAGGAAACCTTGCAACGTATTTGGATTTTGCGCAAGCACCTCGCGGACATGAACCCCATCGAGGCCATGGAATTCATGAAGGAACGCATGGAACAAACCCGAAGCAACGAAGAGTTCCTATCCTCCATGAATGGCTAAAATCCGCTTGCTTTTCGGAACGGGCATTGCTGCCTGGTTTGCCATCAAGCTATACGGTTTGGGCACGTGGACGTGGGAGCAATCCAATCAAGCAGGCATCTTTTGGAACCTCGCTTGCGTCACAGGGATTGCGGCGCTTCTGTCCTACGTGCACCGAAGTGAATCCACCTTCATTCAGCGGTGGAAAAATGTGGCCAAAACAACCGTTTTGTATGGATTGGTGCTGTCGTGTTCCATGGGAATCTGGTACTACGCCTTGGTGCCCGAGACCATCAATCAACGAAAAAAGGAGCAGCTTCAACTGCTGCAAGAATTTGTAAACGACCCCAACGCACTGGGCGCAGTTCAGGATTCCAACGCTGCTTTGGGACACCAATCCGCCGAAGAAATCTTCACTCAACAAGCGGCAAACCTCGAAGTCTTTTTCTCCCCCCTCTTCTTCATTGGCACTGTCTTGATGGTGTGGATTTTTACGGCCGCAATCCTCTCCGCCATTTTCGCCGCAGTGATGCCGAGCATTTGGAATGCACACCCCAAATGAAATACAGGAGCTGGTCATCCGTTTGTAGATTTACAACGCTTTCACGCCTTATGTATCCTTCAGCGCTTTTCAATCTATTCCCTTCTCGCAAACATTTGCTGGCAATTGGGGTGGCGTTGGTGGCCGCCCTTGGCCCAGTGGCTGCGCAGCAAGGGCGGAAGAATCTCGCCGCATTTGACACCAAGAAGTACCATTTTGGTTTCGCTTTGTCCGGTAATCGATCGGACTTTAACCTTGCGCTCACCCCTGACTACAGCTTCAGCGATAGCCTGCAATCCATCATCAATCAACCCCAAGCTGGATTCGACTTGGGCTTGGTGGCTTCGTGGGACGCAACGAAAAACCTGCACGTTCGCTTCATTCCTGGGCTTTCATTCCAAGACCGCTCGCTGGAATACCGCTTTGAGGAAGGCGGCGGAACGGACTTGAAGGTGCGCCGCACGGAATCCGTCTACCTGAACTTTCCCTTGCTGCTCAAACTCCGAACCGACCGGATCGGCAACTACGCCGCGTATGCACTTTTTGGTGGGAAATTCAGTAGGGACATGCAGTCGCAAGAGGAGACCAATCAGCAACTTGCAAGCGACTTCATTTTGCGATTGGAGTCCGGGAACAGTTCCTTCGATTTAGGAGCAGGCGTGGACATCTTCCTCCCTTTTTTCAAATTCAGCATCGAAGGCAAGTTTGAACTGGGCAACCGCAACATTTTGATTCAAGACGATAGCCGTTACTCGGCACCGTTGCAATCGCTCAAAACCCGCTCTTTCATCTTGTCCATTTGCTTTGAAGGGTAACCGCTGATGGCATGCTGAAACGAATGCTTCCCCAGTCCCATGCGCCGCGCTGGATGGTGACAGGCATCGACCTTTGCATTGCGGTTTTTGCACTTTACGCGGCGGCGCTGCTGCGTTTTGAATTCGCCATCCCTCCGCACGAATGGGCCGTATGGAAAGCCTTTTTGCCCTTCTTCCTGATCGTTCGCCTTGGATGTGCCCTGGCCTACCGAACCTATGCGGGAATCATTCGGCATACGGGGCTCGCCGACGCACGCCGGTTGCTCATTTCCAATCTGACGGGAAGCGCTTGCTTCGTAGCGGCCAATTTCGTGACCGCTTCCGCAGGGGGCGGTACGTACTTGATCCCGTTTTCGATTGTTGGCATCGAGTGGCTCATCGCTTCCGGCGCCATGATTTCCGGGCGCTGGTTTGTGAAGTGGCTGTATGTCTACAACCGACGGGTTCCGGGCGCACAAACCCTTGTGGCCATTTTTGGCGCAGGTGAAGCTGGGCTCATCGCCAAACACACCATTGACCGCGAACTCGGCGAATCCAGCATGCGCGTGGTCGCCTTCATTGACGATGACCGCACGAAGGTGGGCAAGAAACTCGAAGGCGTAGACGTGTTCAACGCCGACGAAGCCGAACGCCTCTTCATGCGCGGTGGCGTCGACCGCGTCATCTTGAGCATCCAAAACCTCAGTGCTGAGCGGCGGCGAAGCATGGTGGATCTCGCACTCAAACACGGCGTGAGTCCCCTTGATGTTCCACCGGTGGACAAGTGGATCAATGGAGAGCTTTCAGTGGGCCAAATCCGAGAACTGAACATTGAAGACCTCCTCGGCCGCACCCCCATCGCCTTATCAGCTGAAGCCGCACAAAGCAGCATCCGGGGCAAGCGCATCTGCATCACCGGTGCCGCAGGGTCCATTGGTTCTGAAATCGTTCGTCAAGTGCTCATCCATCGGCCCGCAGCGGTACTGGCCATTGACCAGGCCGAAACGCCACTGCACGATTTGCACGTAGAACTGAACCGCACGGGCAGCCAAGACGCCGTTGATCTGCAAGTCGGTGACATCCGGGACGGAAAACAGCTTTCAGAGACCCTGGTGGCCTTTAAGCCTGACATTGTCTTCCACGCCGCTGCATACAAGCACGTGCCTTTGATGGAGAAACAACCGTGGCAGGCTTTTGAAACCAATGTCTTGGGTACGCAACGGGCGCTGCGTGCCGCCATTGAAGCCGGTTGTGACCGGTTTGTCATGATCTCCACGGACAAAGCCGTGAACCCAACCAGCGTCATGGGATGCACGAAACGACTGGCGGAGTTGCTCGTTTTGCACGAGGGCTCCAAGGCAGACATTCGCTGTGTCATCACGCGTTTCGGAAACGTACTTGGCAGCAACGGCTCGGTCATTCCCTTGTTCAAACAACAAATCGAGCGCGGCGGCCCCATCACCGTCACCGATGCCGAAGTCACGCGCTATTTCATGACCATTCCCGAAGCCGTATCCCTCGTGCTGGAAGCCTCGGCCATAGGGGAGAAAAACAACGTGTTTGTTTTTGACATGGGCGAATCCGTGCGCATTCTGGACCTTGCCAACAAAATGATTGCCTTGGCTGGTATGGAAGCTGGACGCGATATTGAAGTGGTCATCACCGGGCTGCGCCCCGGCGAGAAGATGCACGAAGAATTGCTTTCCCAACGGGAATCCCTCCTGCCCACACACCACGAAAAAATCATGCGGGCCCAGACGCTAGGAACCCTCGCGTCAACCGATATGGAAGCCATTGCAGCATTGGCAACAGACCAGGGCAACCACAGCGCCACGCGCGAGCTCCTTGCCGCGCTCATCCCGGAATACAAAGGGTGATGGGCGAAGATGTATTTCACACAATCCACGCGCCTGCTGATGCCCTGTACAAAGTCAAGGGATCAAAACACTACGGTTACGTCTTCCCGATCAACAACGTTGAAGAAGCCAAGGCCCAACTCGAAGCGCTGCGCAAAAAGCACCACGACGCCCGGCATCACGCCTACGCCTATCGAATGGGGCCAACGGGCGATGCGTGGCGCACGTCGGATGACGGAGAACCCGCCAACAGCGCTGGCCCACCCATCCTCGGCGCGCTCAAATCAAAAGAAGTCACGAACTGCCTCGGCGTCGTCGTACGGTACTTCGGCGGAACGAAACTCGGTGTTGGCGGCTTGATCGACGCATACAGGACGGCCACCCTGATGGCCCTCGAAAACAGCCAAATTGTGCAACGCTTCATCGAAGAATCGGTGACCGTTCGGTGCCCCTACGATTTGATCGGGGCGGTCATGGCATTGGGTGAAAGGCACCGCGCACGCGTGGTGGACCAAACGTTTACCGATGCCTGCACAGTCAGCCTCAGCATACGTGCGTCTCAGTACCCCGCGTTGTACCGAGCTCTGGACGAATTGTACGGCTGCGAAATCCTATCCTAAGGCAAAAAAAACGGTGGCCCTGAAGCCACCGTCTTTCGTATCAAAAAGCTAAGACGCTTTACTCAATGATGAGTTTAAACGTCTGTACGTCTGTCTCGTTGCGCAGCTGCAGCATGTATTGACCTACCGCCTGGTGGCTGAAGTCCAACACATTCACGGTTCCATTGAGTTGTCCAGCTGCGACCAACTGACCCAAACCGTTGAGTAAGCTCCACTCCGCCCGGGCGAAGGAATCGTTCGTCGTGAGTTGAACTGCACCGTTTGTCGGGTTGGGATAGAGGGATTGGAAGGCACTGCTGACTTCCTCCATTCCGACCACGGTGATGGTCACAGGAATGCGATCGGATGGACAACCGTCAAATGGCGTTTGCACCACCCAATTGTAGAAGAAGTAGTAGTAATTGTAGGCATTGTTGCCTCCCGCTGTACTCTGGGTGATGGACCCCAAGGCTCCCAATTCGTAGGGGTAGGCCATGTCCGTGCCTGGGCCATCGCGCCACAATTGCGGGTCATCCGCGAATGAGCGCAAACCGTAGTTGGTTCCGGCGGGCACTTCAAAATCCAACGTCAACGTGTTCAAGCCATCGGTCAAGTCAAACACCCCCGATGCCAATACAGTGCCTTCGGCATCAATGACACCAATTTCGCGCTCGCCGGCGCCGTTGGCATACACATCCACGGTATGAATCACCAGGTCCTCATACGCATCGAAAAGCAACCATCGCACGCTATTGTCGTGGTATTGGCCTTGCCCCATGCCCATGCGGCCGCCATTGCCTTCCTCCAATCCGGAATCATTGATGTCTTCCACCCACAATGTGGTCGTCTCCGCAAGCGAAGTTTCGTAAGCCTCACCAATGAACAAAGGATCAACAGCCATCTCATCGTCATACCACCGGGTCGACGCTGACGAAGACGTCAATGTAAAGGGCTCATCCGCATTCACTGCATCGGGAACGGTGATGGTAGGAACGTCAGGAGCATCCAATACCTCCACGACGAATTCTTCAGAAGGATTGTCATTGCCGCATTCGTCCAACAAAATGAGCGAGTAAGTGCCCGACTCCGTTACCGAGATGCTTTGCGTTGTTTCTCCGTTCGACCACATCCATTCGGCTCCATTGGGTCCAATGAATTCAACAGCATTGCCATCACAGAAGGTAAGTTCACCAACAACTTGAACTTCCGGCGCTTGGGCCGTGATGACCTCAACCGCAACGGATTCCGAAATGGCTGCGCATCCATCTGCATCGTATACAACTACGCTGTAGAGGCCTGCTTCTCCCACTTCAATGGAAGCCGTCTCATCACCCGTCGACCAGGCATACGACGCGAAGGTTCCATTCACTGACAACTCAAGCGTTTCACCGGGGCACAAAACCAATTCCGAAGGAACCGACAGTTCGACGTCCGTCATGCACGGCGCCTCCAAGAAGTTGTGGTACTGGTCAATGGCCGGATTTTCAATGGTTGTTTCCATGCCGCTGGGCCACTTGATGGTCGCCGTTTCAACCACCTCGTGCGCACCCAAACCAAACATGCACGCAAACGTGTTTGTGATGCCGTAGCTCTCTCCAGCACGTACTTCACGGATCATCGTCCCAAAGTCACCCGTCAGCACCACCTTGGTTCCGACAGCGTCTTTGTTCGAGACAATTCCCTCGAGGTCGAATGCAATCCAGTGGTTGTCATTTCCCGAGTTGAGCCAGAGAATGTCGTCATTGCCGTTGTCGGGGGAGTTGTATCCGTTGCCGTAGCTCGCATAGACGTCAATCGAACCGTCTCGGTTCACGTCACCCAGCGCGAAGCTGTGCATGGTGTCACCGGATGAAAAGGCGTTGTCCTGTGTGAAGGTACCGTCACCGTTGTTGCGGTAGTAGCGGTGGATGCCACCTGCTACCAGAACGTCTACAAATCCGTCGTTGTCGAAATCCGCCATTTTGGCCTGCAACGCGAAACCATCAAAATCCAATCCCGCAGCTTGCGTGATGTCCGTGAAGAATCCGTTTCCATCGTTCTCCAACAACGTCATGGTGGTCGAGTGATTGGTCAAGAAGCAGTCGAAATCGCCGTCGTTGTCGTAGTCGGCAAAGTCCACCGTCCAGCTTTGCTCATTCAACACCAACCCGCGTTCCTCTGCTACTTCAGCCCACGTGCCGTCTCCATTGTTCATCCAGATTTGGTTGACGCGACGCGGATCGAACGGATCATTGACGAACTGGCGGCATTTCGCAATCACCAAGTCAACATCGCCGTCGTTGTCAAAGTCACTGAACACCGTGCCGTAGTTGCCGCTGTGGTCGGTGTTCGGGTAGTCAGAATAATCGTAGTCTGTCAAATCGATCAGCGTGGCATCGATGTCCAAATCGCTTCCGTTGCCTTTCCACATGCGAGACAGCGCATCGTCGTGGCACCCAAACGCGTCCAATTGACCGTCGTTGTCGATGTCGGCAAAATTGCATGCCTGCATGAACATCGAGCCATTCGCCAGGTCCATGTCACTCGATGAACCCACAGCATCAATGTGCTTTACGTGCACTCCGTCATACGCGCCACCAGCAAAAACGTCTTTGTGGCCATCGTTGTCGTAATCACCAATGGTCATGCCCCATTGGTTGCTGTTCGACACGTTTCCGTAATCCACCTCAGTGAATCCACCGGAAGCATCTTGGTATAAAACTTTAACGGTCTTTGATTGGTCCAACACCACGATGTCATCGAGGCCGTCGTTGTCCATATCGGTGAATCCAACGCAGTTGCCGCTGTTGTAGCTATCAGGCAAAGTTCCCGAGCCGTTCGAGAAAGTTTGGCCGAGCACCAAGCCACAGGCAAGTGCAAAAGTGATGGTAAAGAAAATGTGTCGCATAGGGTGTCGTTACATTAAACAGGTTGTGCAATATAGCTCTGAATAAAACCAAATCGAACGCTCAAGTGTTCAAGCCGCTGGAAACTCGATTAAATTCGCACCATGACTCCCGGCGGAACAGCTGCATTTCACACCCTTGGCTGCAAACTGAACTTCTCAGAGACGTCCACCATTGCCCGGGATTTGGGCGAAGCCGGGTATGCGCGGGTTGGGATCGACGACGCCCCAGACGTGGTGGTCATCAACACCTGCAGCGTCACTGAGCAAGCCGATGCCAAATGCCGCAATGCTGTGCGTCGCGCCCTCAACAGCAACCCCAAGGCGTTCATCGCTGTCATCGGTTGCTATGCGCAATTGAAGCCCCGAGAAATCAGCGAAATTGACGGGGTGGACATCGTCCTGGGCGCTTCGGAAAAATTCAACCTCCTCCAGCACATCAGCGCCAAAAAAGCACAAGCCGAGGTCGCCGTAGGTCCGATCAAAGAAGTGCGCTCTTTCATCCCGGGATTCTCCAGCCAAGACCGCACGCGGACCTTTCTGAAGGTCCAGGATGGGTGCGACTATTTCTGTTCATTCTGCACCATTCCACTGGCACGAGGCCGCTCCCGCAATGCCTCTGTACAAGAAACCGTGGCCACAGCCCGGCAAGCTACAGATCAAGGAGCCAAGGAGATTGTACTGACCGGGGTGAACATCGGTGATTTCGGCAAATCGACCGGCGAATCGTTTTTGGACTTGGTCCAAGCCCTCGACAACGAGGTGCCTGCCGAGCGGTTCCGCATCAGCAGCATCGAACCTAACCTCTTGACCCCGGAGATCATCGCCCACGTCGCGGAGAGCAGCAAGTTCCAACCCCACTTCCACATCCCGCTCCAAAGCGGTTCGGACCCCGTGCTCAAGTCGATGCGGAGGCGGTACCGAACGGCGCTGTATCGGGAACGCATCGAGGCCATTCGCAACGTCCTTCCCGACGCGAGCATTGGCGTCGACGTCATCACAGGGTTCCCGAATGAAAGCGAGGCAGCGTTTGCAGAGACCCAAGCCTTCTTGTTGGACCTCCCGATCAGCTACCTCCACGTATTCACGTATTCGGAAAGGGCCCGAACAACCGCTCCTCGGATGGAGGAGTCGGTGCCCGTGGAAGTGCGCAAAGCACGCACCAAGCAATTGCGCATGCTGTCATTGAAGATGCAGCGCCAACACTATGACCGCTTCGTAGGTGCGTCAAAACCAGTGCTGTTCGAGGAAAGTACCGAAGACGGATTGCGCTTCGGCTATACCCCCGAGTACGTGCGCGTTGGCATCGATGCCCAAGCCGTTGAAGCCAACCAAATTGCACCCGTCCAGATTCACACCGTTCATGCCGCAGGCTACGCTTCCGGCACCATTGCGAACCCCACGCCCGCCTGACCCATGTACCCCACCCTTTACCATGCCTTGCTCGACCTCTTCGGATGGGAAATTCCCGCTCTGAAACTGATCAACAGCTTTGGTCTGTTCGTGGCCTTGGCCTTTGTTGCTGCGGCATTCACCCTGCGCAAGGAAATGGACCGGAAACAGCGTTCAGGCATCTTTCAGCCCACATCAACCACGGTGACCATCGGGGGACCGGTCGCTTGGACGGAATACCTCACGCAGGCTTTGGTCGGTTTCATCTTGGGATGGAAGTTCATCTACCTCGCAGTCAACGCCGGGGAGTTGTTTCAAACCGGTATGCCGCAGCGCCACCTCTTCAGCCTTGAAGGCAGCCCCGTAATCGGGCTGGTACTCGCTGCTCTTTTCGCAGGATGGCGTTATTGGGAAGCCCAAAAATCAGGTATAAAACCCATCAATAAAACCGTGGAAGTTCCTGCCAGCCAACACGTTGGCGGCATCGTAACGGCTGCCGCGATCGGAGGCATTTCAGGCGCAAAGCTGTTTCACCTCCTGGAATACCCCGAAGAAATGGTTCGGTTTTTTCGCGAGCCCTCCTTGCAAAACTTTCTCGGTGGTTTGACCATCTACGGCGGTCTGATCGTCGGCGGCTTGGCCGTGTATCTGTACGCGCGACGGAACAACTTGAAATTTCTCCCGCTTGCTGACGCCACGGCACCGGGATTGATGCTCGCGTATGGCATCGGTCGCATTGGTTGCCAAGTCAGCGGGGACGGTGACTGGGGCATTCCGAACCCGCATCCCAAACCCGACTGGATGGGCTTTCTGCCAGATTGGATGTGGTCGTACGCATTTCCCAACAACGTGAATGGCGTGTACGGTGCCCGCCCCGCAGGGTACACCGGCAAGCTCATCGGCCCTGAAGATCCGTGGCCGATTTTTGATGGATACGGAACTTACCTCGACCCGGGAGTCTACCCCACCGCCTTTTATGAAACCCTCATGGCCGTGCTGATTTTCGCACTGCTGTGGAGTGTGCGCAAACGCATTGCCGTTCCAGGGCGGTTGTTCGCGTTGTATTGCGTTTTCAATGGATTGGAACGCTTTTTCATTGAAAAAATCCGGGTCAATGTGGAATTGGACGTACTGGGCATGGCTGTGACCCAAGCCGAAGTGATTTCCACCCTGACTTTCATTGCAGGCCTTTTGCTGTGGGCGGTTTTGGGGCGAAAGAAGGGCGGTTAAACGATTGCGCCATTGACCCGTCCTATACACAATGCATGGCACCTCACCTCAACCTGACTGGCTCGAAGATTTAGTCCATGCCACGGGATTGAAGCGTGAACAGGCGTTTGCCGCCATGATGGGCGCCTGGCATGTTCCCATTTACTCCTTTTTGCGCAATATGTTGAATGAGCACGACGATGCGGCCGATGCTACGCAGGAGACGTTCCTGCAGGTGTTCCGTTCCATCGACACCTTTCGGGGCGAGGCCAAGTTCTCAACGTGGCTGTACACCATCGCGCGCCGCAAAGGATTGGATGCACTTCGATCGCGCAAACAATTGGCCTTGCGCCAAGCCCATGCAGATGCTTCCGACTGGGAAGCCCGGCTTGAGGCCGATCCCTTTTTTGACGGGGATGAAGCCGAGCGTATGCTCCATGCCGCGCTTCAACTCCTCCCCGCCCGACAGCGTGAGGTATTTACGCTCCGGTATTTTCAGGAAATGGCCTTTACGGATATTGCCGAACTCACTGGCACATCAGAAGGGGCTGCGAAAGCCTCGTATTTTCATGCCAAGAACAAAGTCCGAGCCCACCTGACTTTCAGCTCCGATTAAACCTTTTGCACTACTTTTCGTCTTACTGACGTAAGTCATGCCCCAAAAGAATACACCATACACCACACCGGAAGGGTTTTTCAAGCAACAGCAAAAAACCATCTGGACTCGGGCTTCATCTCCGGTAAATGAACTCGAGTCGAATGATGTCGGTGATTCGGGGCGATACCCGTGGGCTTCGGGCGTAGCTGCCACCTTGGCCATAGGTTTGTTCTTCGTCCTCCCGCAAAACCCTGAAGCATGCGAGTCGTTTGCGTGCTTGTGGGGCAGAATCCCCGTACAGTCCATTCCACTGGATGATGCAGAAATCGAAACTTGGATGGATGATGACATCTTGTTTGAAACCGTTTTAAATGAAATCACCGATGCATAGTTCACTGTCTTTTTTGACCCTGTTTTTCATGGTGCCGATGCTGGCCCTTGCCCAGACGCCTCCATCGCAGAAAGAATCGCGGGAAGACCGCATGCAGGCGTTGCGCGTAGCTTATTTTGAGGAAGAGTTGTCCCTGACCCCAGAGGAAAGCACCCTTTTCTGGCCCGCCTGGAATGAGAAAGAGGAAAAACTCAAAGCCAACGGCAAAGCCGTTCGCGCAATTGAAACTAAGCTGAAATCCACGGAATCAGACGCAGAAGCAGCTGAATTGATTCAAGAACTGAAACAATTGCAACTAGAAGATTTGGAACTCCGGCATGGAGCCATCGACCACGTCGCAGCATTCATCGGATACCGCCGCGCAGGCATGATCAAACAAGTCGAGCGAGAATTCAGAACGCAGGTGATGAAACGGCGGATGAAAGGAAGCGAATCAGGCAATGGCCAACGTCCCGGCAATCGCAGCCCGCGTGTCCCGCAGCGTTACTGAGGGATCAAGCAAACGCCATTGATGCAGTAACGCATGCCCGTCGCTGTTGGTCCGTCGGGAAACAGATGTCCGAGGTGGCCATCGCACGTAGCACACCGAACTTCGACGCGAACCATGCCATGGCTTTTGTCAAGCACCTCCTTCATGGCCCCTTTCGACGCCTCTCGATCGAAACTGGGCCAGCCACATCCGGAATCAAACTGAGCCGAGGCATCGAACAGTTTGGTTCCGCACCCTTTGCATAGAAATTCACCTTCGTGACCGGTCTGGTGAAGCGGCGATGAGAACGGGCGCTCGGTGCCGTTTTGGCGCATAACCCGGTACGCCTCAGCGCCCAGCGCATCCAACCATTCCTGCTCCGTCTTCGGCTTGAATGCTCGCTCATCATCCGCCATGACCGGATGGCTTTGGACCTTTGCCGTGGTGGCGGTTGCCGCCTTTGCGCTTGGGCTTTCGGTGGTTGTTGCCTTTGCCTTGGTGGTGGCGGTTGCGCGGCCCCTTGCCACCTCGGTGACCTCCACCGCCTCTGCGTCGTCCGCCTTTGGGATCATACTCCGGGCCCTTGCCCACTTTTCCTGGCAAGTCCAGCTTGTCCACTGAACGTTCAATCAGCCGCTCAATGCGGCCGAATCGTTGCTGGTCATCAGGATTGACCAATGTGATGCCCTCCCCATCGCGGTTGGCCCGCGCGGTACGGCCAATGCGGTGCACGTAATCCTCTTCATTGGGCGGCACATCGTAATTGACCACCAACTCGATGTTGTCGATGTCGATGCCTCGGCTGACCACATCGGTCGCTACGAGGATCGGGAATTTGCGCTGTCGAAAGCCGAGCATGACCTCCTCCCGTTCGCTTTGTTCGGAATCGGATGAGATGCGTTCGCATTTAATGCCCGCCTTGCGCAGCACCCGGATGACCTGCCCAACCGTCTTCTTTCGTGAAGTGAACACAATGCCCGATGCCACATTCCGGTCCTTCAACACTTCCACAAGGACCTCGTCTTTCTGGTGATCAAAAAGCACGTAGGCGCCTTGCTTGATCTTCTCAGCAGGCTTGGAAAGCGCCAGCTTCACGACTTCCGGGTCCTTTTGAAGGTCACTGGCTAGGTCCTCAATGCGGTCTGGCATGGTAGCGCTGAACAGCAGGGTCTGTCGATCGTCGCGGCATTTTTCGGCAATGCGCATGATGTCCCCCACAAAGCCCATGTCGAGCATGCGGTCCGCCTCATCCAAAATCAAGCATTGCAATTCCGACAAATCCACATACCCAAGCGTCAGGTGAGACAAGAAACGACCCGGCGTGGCAATGATGATGTCCGCACCATCGGTCAAGGCCTTCTTTTCTCGGCTAAAATCATGGGCACTGCCGCCACCATAAATGGCCAAACTTGTGACCTTGGCGTAATAACCAAACCCCTCCACCGCTTGGTCGATTTGCATCGCCAATTCGCGGGTAGGCACGACAATCAGTGCTTTGGTCTTGCCATTGTCCTCTGTATCGAGGATCCGATCAATGGTCGGCAACAAAAAAGCCGCCGTCTTGCCCGTTCCCGTTTGGGCAATGCCAAGAAAATCCTTGCCTTTAAGGATGGTTGGTATGGCCTGTTCTTGAATGGGGGTTGCTTCTTCAAACCCCATGGCATCCAGTGCATCAAGCACATCGGGGTGCATGGGCATCGCATCAAAGCGCATGCGCTTATTTTCTTCTTCCACGCTTGAAAGTTACGGCGATTGCAACCAAACCGGCACCACGGATGTTATATTTTCGCTCCAACGTTTTCAACGCCCGTGTCGTACCTCTAGCATATGAAGTTGCCTGCTGTCTTTGGGAAGGTGATGCTGTTCCTCTTGTGCGCCCTGCAAGCGACGCAAGGACGGGCGGCGCATGCCATGGGTGGGGAGATTTTCTACAACTACCTCGGCGGTGGTGATTTTGAAATCACCTTGATTTTCTACCGGGAATGCTACAACAGCAGCATCGAACCGAGCGGCTGGCAGAACGGGGGAACCAACCTCGATCCGACAATCAAATTGGGTGTGTACGAACTGAACAATTTGTATGCTCTGTACAATGTCGATTTGGTCGAGGCATCCATCGAGCCCCTCGAAACCGTGCTGGAAAACCCCTGTGGCAACTTGCCGCCTGACCTGTGCATGCAACGGTTGGAGTACACCATTGTCGTGAACCTGCCTGCGAGTGATACGGGCTATGATCTAATCTTCCAGCGCTGTTGCCGGAACCCGGGCATCGCCAATATTCCCAATCCCGGGGACGTCGGGATCACCCTGACCACCCAAATTCCGCCGTTTACAGACGACAGCAGCCCGAACAACAGTCCTCAATTCAACGTGTACCCGCCCGAAGCCATTTGCACCAACTTTGACTTCTTCTTGGATCAGAGCGCGACGGATGCAGATGGGGATTCATTGGTGTATTCGTTTTGTACACCGCTCGATGGTGGATCGCCAAACGATCCCTCGCCCAACCCTGAACCCGCCTCCTCTTTTACACCGATTCCTTGGGGCGGAGGTTTCAGCGCTACGGATCCCATTCCTTCCAGTCCGCCCTTCGAGATTGACCCGGCGACTGGTCAGATTACCGGATTCCCAACAACACCCGGTGCCTACGTCATCGGTATTTGCGTTTCCGAGTACCGAGACGGCGAATTGCTGAGCACGGTCATGCGCGATTTCCAGTTCAACGTGGTGATGTGCGACCCGACCATCATTTCAGCAGTTCAACCGCAAACAGACAACCAGCTGTGCATCGGAGAAACCATCGGATTCACCGAGAACAGCATTGGCGCCCAGAGTTTGCTATGGGATTTCGGCGTGCCCGACATCGACACGGACGTCAGCACCTTGAGTGACCCGATGTACACGTACCCGGACACCGGCGTGTACACCGTCACGTTGATCGCCAATCCAACCTGGCCATGTGCCGACACCTCGTCGCAGGTTTTTTATGTTTATGAACCCCTCGACCTCGATGTGGAAGTCATTGATTTTGAATGCTTGAATGGAGTTGAGGCCTTTGACTTACAGGCCAACGGAGCGTTTACCGACAACACCAATTTATCTTGGAACCTGATTGGTGGGCTCCCCAGCAGTCAAGAGGGATTGACCACGGACTGGGTGACGTTCGCAAACGCGGACAATTGGACCATCACCCTCGAGGCCGAACATTTCGGTTGCGAATCCTCCGTCAATTTTGAGTGGGACGCGCCCGAATCACCCGTGGCTAGCGTTGCCGACCAGAGCTCATTCTGCCAAGGATTCGACTTCGATTTTGAAAACCTGTCACTGAACGGAGAGAACTGGTTCTGGGATTTTGGCGTGCCCGGCACAAACGACGACACGTCAACAGAAGAATCGCCATCCTACACCTACCCAGGCGATGGTGTCTACACGGTCGAACTCATCGTTACCACGCCCTACACGTGCGCTGATACCGCTTACTCCACGGTGGAGATTTTCCCTGAGATTGACCCGGCCTTTGAAGCGCCCGACCCCGAGTGCTTTTCGACCAACAACTTCTCCTTGATGCCGTTGGTGGAAAACGACCCCATCACGACCTATTCGTGGGACTTTGGGGGGGAAACGGTGAGCGCAACCGTCAGCGGCGCTTCGGTTTCCAACCTCGTCTACGCCGAACCCGGCACATACACGGTAGAAGTGACGGCCATCGCCAACGGGTGCGAAGTCACTGCAACCGAAGAGATTTGGGTCATCGCCGACCCGAGCATTGGTTTTCAAGGCGGACCTCCCATCGGATGCCCGCCGCATTCGGTGTCGTTTAACAACACGAGCGAGACGGAAACGGCAACGACTTACCTGTGGGATTTCGGAGACGGCACCACCTCCGTCTCAGCGAATCCGGTTCATGTCTATGAAAATCCCGGGACGTACAGCGTCACGCTGACCATGAATTCCACAGGCTACTGCAGCCAAGAATTGCTGCTCACCCAGTCGGGATTGGTCGAGGTACAAGCCGTTCCCAGTGCCGGCTTCAACATCACCCCCAACCAAGTGGACATCCTCAATCCGGTCATCGAATACGAAACGTTGGCGACGGGCAATGTGTCCTGTTATTACAACTTCGGTGACGGGGGATCCTCCAGCGAATGCAGTGGAACATACACGTTCAGCGACGGTGGCTACTTTGACGTCGTGCAAACCGTGATCAACGAAGCCGGCTGCACCAACACAGCCATTGGCCAAGTGGCTGTCTCCGGAACGGTGTTTTATGCACCCAACGCCTTTACGCCCGATCACGACGGCCTCAACGATGTTTGGTTACCCGTGGCCCTCGGTGTCTCGGACTACCGACTCAACATCTACAACCGATGGGGTGAATTGGTGTGGCAAACGTATTCTCAGAATGAACCGTGGTTAGGCCAAGTGGGCGATGGCGTGCATTTTGCTCCAGATGGCCTGTACTACTACGAAGCCTTCATTTTGGACCTACTGGCCCTGCCCCATACCTACCGCGGACACCTCCAGCTGCTGCGCTGAAGCCGTGCAGATTTATCGCTTTCGTTTTGGTTCTTACACCGGGTCGAATATATTAGCAACGATAGAGTTAGCAAGATGAGCGATCAAAACAACCGAGAGGAAATCTATTCCCGCCCCGTCCGCGCCGGAAAACGCACGTACTTCTTCGATGTCAAAGCCACCCGTGGCCAGGATTTGTACATGACCATTACGGAGAGCAAACGCCGGTTTGATGACGATGGCAACGTGCACTACCAGAAGCACAAGATTTTCCTGTACCGAGAAGATTTCGAAAACTTCGAGGAAGGGTTTGTTGACGCAGTCCAAAAGATTGACGAATTGATGGCCACGGGCAATTACCGCGATCCCATTGCGGAGCGCAAGGCCAAGGCAGAGGCCGAGCCCGTTGCCGAAGAATCGAGCGAAACAGAGGGCGAAAATGCCGCGGATGACATCAGCTTTGATGACCTCTAACCCCGATTGAATGGCCCCTTGAAGGCCTCCTGCATACTGCACAATAGCGCGCGAAACGGTGAATAACTTTTCGCGCGCTTCTCTTTTCAACCTGCTACCTTTGAGAGGGGTCAAAAGGTATCCGTTTGCGTACGAAAATCTCCGGATTTCACGTTGAATTCACAACTTGGAACGGTCCTTGCGAACCCAACAGCACAAACAGAACGTCATGGGCAAAGTCATAGCAGTCGCGAATCAAAAAGGAGGGGTAGGAAAAACCACCACGGCCATCAACTTGGGCGCATGTTTCGGTGTTTTGGAATACAAGACCCTCTTGATTGACGCCGATCCACAAGCCAATGCGACGTCCGGCCTGGGCATCGACCTGCACACCGTCAACAAAGGCACCTACGAGGCCCTTCTCGGTGACACCAACGTGGCTGACTCCATTGTAGCCACGTCAAGCCCCAATCTCGACTTGCTTCCGGCGCGCATTGATTTGGTAGGCGCTGAAATTGAATTGATTTCCAAAGCAGAGCGCGAGCACCAGTTGCGCAAGGCATTGGACACCGTGCGCGACGATTATGACTTCATCATCATCGATTGCTCACCCAGTCTTGGCTTGATTACCATCAACTCCCTCGTCGCAGCGGACGCCGTTCTCATTCCTGTTCAGTGCGAGTATTTCGCGCTCGAAGGATTGGGCAAATTACTCAACACCATCAAAATCGTGCAAAACGGGTTGAACGATTCGCTCGAAGTCGAAGGCATTTTGTTGACCATGTACGACACCCGCCTGCGGCTGGCGAACCAAGTCGTTGACGAGGTGCGTACGCACTTCCAAGACCTGGTGATGAAGACCATCATCCACCGGAACACGCGTTTGGGCGAAGCCCCGAGCTTTGGAGAGTCCATCATCATGCACGACGCCTCATCCAAAGGTTCCATCAATTACTTGAACCTCGCCCGAGAAATCCTCCAGCGCAACCAGATGACGCAAATGACGGATGAGGAAAAGATCATCCCTGTTTCCAACTGACCCTCCCGTACGGCATGTCCAAGAAAGAAGCACTCGGAAGAGGTCTTGGCGCCTTGCTCCCCGGCGCTCCTGCCCCGGCAACGGGTGATCCAAAACCAAAGGATGCTCCTCCTGTGATTGGCTCAATGGCCGGCAACATCTGCTCGTTGACCATTTCACAAATCGACAACAACCCCGAGCAACCTCGACGGGAATTTGACCCGAACCTGTTGGAAGAGCTCGCTCAAAGCATCCGCGAATTGGGCATCATCCAGCCCATCACGGTGCACAAGGTTCGAGCCGACAAGTACCAGATCATCTCCGGCGAACGGAGGTTTCGCGCAGCGCAGTTGGCCGGACTCGAAGAAGTGCCGGCTTACATCCGCGAAGTCAACGACCAAACCCTCCTCGAAATGGCGTTGGTTGAGAACATTCAACGCGAAGACCTGCACGCCATCGAAATTGCCATTTCGTTCAAACGATTGATCGACGAGTGCGAACTCACGCACGAAGACCTTGGGGTACGCCTGGGCAAGAACCGCTCCACCATCACCAATTACGTTCGCTTGTTGCAGCTCCCCGCAGAAATGCAACTCGCCGTTCGGCACAAAACCATCAGCATGGGCCACGCACGTGCCCTTATTGCCATCGATGATCCCGCATGGCAAAAGGCTGTTTTCAATCGCATTGAATCAGAGCAGCTTTCGGTCCGCGCCGTAGAAGAATTGGCCCGTGTCCGCAAAAGCAAAGCCACTTCCCGCTCCAAATCCAAACCCGTACTCACCTTCGATGAACAACAGGTTCAAGCCGATCTCCGATTGAAGTACGGCCAGCGCTCCCACCTGCGAAAGGACAAAGAAGGCGGCGGTAAAATTGAGTTGAATTTCAAGGATGCCACCGAGTTGGACAACCTCCTCAACTTGCTTGGACTTTGATGCGAACGTTGCGGATTGTCGCTTGGGCTTGCGCATTGTGCACGCTATCGCCCACTGCCTCGCTTTGGGGGCAGAACGATGCCATACCGGCCCAAGATTCCCTTGAAGATCGGCGCATTAAACGCGTGACGCGATTGGCCACATTCATCCCCGGCGCCGGTCAAATTGCCAACCGCAAATATTGGAAAGCCCCTGTGGTGTGGGGCGGCATGGCTTATTGCATCAGCTCCATTGATTACAATTTAACGCAATTGGACGCTGCCCGGGCTCACCTCATCGAACTGGAAAACGATCCGGCCACGGATTTCAACACATTGCAATCCGCTCGCAGCGAAGAAGCCTTTTACCGGCGAAACCGCGACCTCAGTTGGTTTGCCTTGGTCGGTGTCCATGCTCTGAGCATCCTCGACGCCCACGTCGATGCCAACCTGCTGTCTTTCGATGTCAGTGAAAACTTAGCCCTGCACCTCCGTCCCGTTCCTGCACCCCATACTGCGGCGTTACTCGCACCCGGACTTGTGATACGTTGGCAACGCCCAGGGCATAAATTCACGAACTTCGAGCGTTCGAAACGAGCACATCGGGCCTTTTAAAGAATTGAAAAATGGAATTGATCCCCTGGATTTTACTTGGCATCCTGCTCCTTGAGCACATCGTTTTTCTCCCCGCCCTGTTCGAACGGGCCGGACTCAACAAATCCCACGGTTTCATTCCGGGATTGAACTATTGGACATGGCTCAAAGCCATCGGACGCCCTTGGTATTGGATCATCCTGCTGGTAATCCCGGGGGTAAACCTCATCATGTTGGTCATCATGCACGTTGAATTGGGCATCGCATTTGGCGATCGATCGACCGTTGATCAATGGAAACAGGGGGCATTGCCCTGGGTGTTCCTGCCCGTCTTGAGCCGCTCCGGGTTCAAATACGTCGGTAAGCGGGATTGGACCAACATCAAAAAATCAACCGGACGCGAATGGGGCGAGAGCATCTTGTGGGCGCTGGTGGTTGCCACCGTGGTTCGCACGTTCATTTTCGAGGCCTTCATGATTCCGACCGGTTCCATGGAAGGCAGCATGCTTGTCGGGGATTACCTCTACGTGAGCAAAACCAGTTACGGTCCGAAGGTGCCGCAAACGCCTGTTTCGGTGCCACTCATTCACAACGCGCTGCCGGGTTCCATGGTGCCGAGCTACACCGAGTGGTTCGCCCTACCGTACAAACGCCTTCCGGGCATTCGGGAGGTGGAACGCTACGACGCCGTGGTGTTCAACTTTCCCCACGGCGACACCATTGTGGTCGATCCGCAATGGGCTGGGCACGATTACTACGCCATCCTGCGCATGGAAGCAATCAAACGCGCCGGTGGAAACGTAGAAACGTATGTAAACGACCCGGTACCGTACGAAGCCCAAGCCCGGGCCGCCCTTGAAAAGCGCTTTGGCATCCGAGCGCGCCCCTTAGACAAAACAGAGAACTACGTGAAGCGGTGCGTCGCCCTGCCGGGTGAGACCATTTCGGCAGAGGATGGGCAACTCTTCATCAACGGAGAAGCATTGGATCCGCCGGCCGGTGTCCAGTACGAGTACACCATCACCTTTCCATCCCCCATGGAGAAGCGCCGAGCCCACAAGGGATTGGGCCTAACCAATATCGACGGCTCCATGGAGAACCGCGCCCTCGAGGCGGTTTGGGCGCTGACCGAAGAAGAGAAGACCCAATTGGAAAACAGCGGCATGGCAACGAGCATCGAGCGTGTTGACCTGAGTTACCGCCGCGGACGATTGGAAATGTTCCCCAATGCCTACCTGCCTGAATTCAATGCTTGGGACCCGGATAATTTCGGTCCTATCACCTTGCCCTCCCGGGGTATGACCATCGAACTGACACCCCGTAACATTGCGCTGTACCGCCGTGCCATTTCGACCTACGAAGGACATGACCTCGAAATCGTAGGCGATGACGTGCGCATCGATGGTCAACCCGCAACAACGTATACGTTTGGCCTGGACTACTATTGGATGATGGGCGACAACCGGCACCGTTCCGCCGACTCGCGCATGTGGGGCTTTGTGCCCGAAACCCACATTGTTGGACGCGCCTCGTTTGTCTGGTTCTCCAAGCAAAATGCAGCCCAGCACGGCGAGAGCAAAATCCGCTGGGACCGCATGTTCAAAAGCGTCAAGTGACCGGCATTCTTCCCCTCTGTCCGTTTCCACCGCTGCACTGGTGGGCGCTCGCACGGCAAGGGGCACTCATCGATGCCGGAGCAACGTTTCAGAAGCAATCGCTTCAGAACCGAGTGGTCATCGCCGGACCGCAAGGCAAGCAAAGTATCACGTTTCCCGTACAGCATGCGGAGGCGGAAGGGGAATTGCTGCTTTCTGATCACCTCCTACCCACGCAAAGTTGGCGTTCATTGAAAACCGCTTACGGTGGGAGTCCCTTCTTTGCGTTTTTCGAGGATGAACTTCAAACCCTGTGGAGTGCGCATTTGCCAAAAAAAGACGAGCACACCAAAACACTCCATGCGTGGTGTGAAGCGAGCATTCATTGGGTCTGTGCCACCTGTGGATGGGCCATTCCCGCGTCGGCCGATGCAGCCCCAGCGATGGGACTCGTCTCACATGACCTCCGGTTCAAAAAGGCGCTGAGCGGCGAAGGGTGGACCTTCCATCGCTACGCACAGGTGTTCGAACAGCAACACGGATTCATACCGGGGTGCGCCATTCTTGACGCCCTGTTTGTGCTCGGGCCGCAGGAATTATCGCATCGCTTGGACGACTTGGTGACCCCTCCCGGAACTTGACGTAATTTCGCGCCCTCATGGATGAAATGACTTCCCCACTCACCCTGACTGCCCTGCACAAGGAACACCAAGCAGCAGGTGCGAAAATGGTTCCCTATGCGGGATTCGAAATGCCCGTGTCTTACGCCGGTCTGGTCATTGAGCACAACGCCGTGCGAGAAGCTTGTGGCATGTTTGATGTTTCGCACATGGGCGAGTTTCGTGTTCGAGGTGCCCAAGCGTTGGATTTGATTCAGCACGTCACCAGCAACGACGCCAGCAAACTCACTCCGGGCAAAGTCCAATACAGCTGCATGCCCAATGGCCAAGGAGGCATCGTCGATGACCTGCTGGTATACTGCATTGCGGAGGACGAGTACATGCTGGTCGTCAATGCTTCGAATCGCCTGAAAGACTTCCAGTGGATTCACGACCACAATTCCTTCGACGCAGTGGTCACGGACGAATCCAATGCTTGGTCCCTGATTGCTTTGCAAGGCCCTGACGCCACTTCGGTACTTGCCCCATTGAGCTCGGGGCCGGACGTCGCTGCCATGGGGTACTACACGTTTGATTTTGGAACCGTCTGCGGTCGCCCGTGCCTCATCAGCGCCACTGGGTACACCGGGGCCGGAGGGTTCGAGCTGTACCTCAAAAACGACGACGCTGCGCCTGTATGGCAGGCACTGATGAACGCCAACGTTCAGCCCTGTGGATTGGGTGCACGCGACACCCTGCGGATCGAGGCCGGATTTTGCTTGTATGGCAATGACATTGACGATTCCACTTCCCCCATTGCGGCTGGACTGGGCTGGATCACGAAATTCACAAAGCCGTTCATCGACAGCGAGCGGCTCCAAGCTGAGAAGGAATCCGGATCACCGGAATTGCTCCGCGGACTCGTCATCACGGAGCGCGGCATCCCGCGCACAGGCTACACCATTGAAAACGCAGACGGCGAAACGATCGGCCGCGTCACCTCTGGAACCAGTTTCCCCACGTTGGGGCACAGCATTGCCATGGGGTACATCACGAGCAGCGAAGCCCACTTGGGCAACACCGTCTATGTGCGCATTCGCAAAAACGCCATCCCTGCTGAAGTGGTGCGCCCCGGATTTCTGAAGAAATAGACGTTCCACTGAAATTCGTATCTTACGTTTTCACCCACCTGAATCGAGGCTTTTGAATTACGTTGAAGTATGTTTTTCTCCTGCGGATTACCCGCTGTACCGGGAGAACTTTGAATTGGTGGTCGTCATTGACGTGTTGCGTGCGACCTCGGCCATCTGCACGGCCTTGGAGAACGGCGTGGAACGCATCAAACCCGTCGCATCGGTGACCGCAGCTGAGGAGTGGAAGGCAAAAGGCCACATCGGAGCAGCAGAACGCAATGGTGAAATCGTCCCTGGGTTTGACTTGGGCAACAGCCCCATCGCCTACATCGAACGCAAGGAAGAGCTCGCAGGGAAATCTGTGGTCTTGACAACGACCAACGGCACCAAGGCCATTGACATCGCCAGCGAGAAAGACACCGTGGTCATTGGTGCCCTCAATAACCTCAATGCACTCTGCGATTGGCTGTTGGAGCAGGATCAAAATGTACTCGTCCTTGCATCGGGCTGGAAAGACAAGTTCAACCTCGAAGACACCATCTGTGCTGGCGCCATTGCAGACCAACTCATTGAGAGCGGTCGGTTCAAGGCCGATGAAGACAGCACCATTGCGGCGAAGTTCATTTACCGCTCCGCCCGCGATAACATGTTCGCGTTCCTGCGCGCGTCCTCGCACCGCCGACGGCTGCGAAGACTCAACTTGAACGAAGACGTGAAGTACTGTTTGACGCCCAACAACCTGACAACCATTCCCATCCTGCGCGATGGATATTTGGTGCGATTGGACGAAAACGATGCCTCCTCTTCACTGCAAGAAGCGACGACTTCGGCGAACGCTTCTTAAAATCCACTGCTGCGGTTTCTTGTGCATCAGCTTGCTGATTACATCCCCCTGTGCTGCGTGGGGATTTGCGGCGCACCGAACAATTGTCGATGCCGCCATCCATCACTTGCCTCCTCCCCTTCATACATTTTTTAAGGCGCACGGTGCCTGGCTGCACGAGCACGTGAACGATGCCGATTTGCGCAAACACACAGTTGCGGGCGAGGGTATTCGGCATTACATCGACCTCGATCGGTACAGCCCGTCGCTGGATACCTTGCGCTCGTGGTTTCCCATGGCTTACGACGAAGCCGTTCAACGTTGGTCAGAAGACAGCCTGCACGCTCACGGCATCGGGCCATGGCACGCCTTGCGCACCTACCGCAGGTTGATTGGCGCATTTGACCGGAAGGACGAAGCAGCCGTTCTGCGCCTTGCCGTGGATTTGGCCCACTACATCAGTGACCTGCATGTACCGTTGCATACATCGGGGAATTACGATGGAAAGCAAACCGCCCAAAATGGCATCCACGCGCTTTGGGAAACGCAATTGCCCGAAGCCTTCATGGCCAATTACAACCTGTTCCCCACGGGGCCACAGGCGCTCTGGGTCGAAAGGCCCGATGACCTTATTTGGCAATCCGTGCTGGAAAGCCATGCCTGCCTCGATTCCGTATTCTCGTTCGAACAACAAACCCGCGCATCTTTCGAAGGCCAACGCATCGATGCCTATGTCGAGCGGGGCCGCGTCCGGCAACTGATGCGGAGCCCCGAGTTTGCAGCAGACTACCACACTGCCCTTGATGGTCAGGTGGAACGGCGCATGGCAGCGGCATGCCATCGGGTCAGTTCGTTGTGGTACAGTGCATGGATTGAGGCCGGAGCTCCCGCGCTTGATGTGCAGGCGCCCGCAGCAAGAACCGGATGGAAAAAGGTGGTAGATTGGTTGTTCAAATGAAGGCACTCCTCCTCGATCCTTACCACACCGGTTCCCATGCGCACTGGGCCAAGGGCATGCAAAAGCACCTCTCCCAGATTCCAGGGACGGCTGTGGAACTGTGGACAATGCCCGGCAGGTTTTGGAAATGGCGGATGCACGGAGCAGGTGGTGAATTTGCGCGGCAGGCAGCGGCGGCGTCATCCTTACCCGATTTGATCCTCACGACAGACATGCTAGATGTAGCGAGCCTGAAAGGACTACTGCCCGCGGCGTGGAGGAACGTTCCCGTCGTCCAGTATTTCCACGAAAATCAATTGACCTTCCCCTGGAATGAAGGGGACGCTGAAAAAGTTCGTGGCCTTCACCACACCTATCAATTCATCAACATCCAGTCCGCTGTGGCGGCCGATTGGGTTTGGTTCAATTCATCCTATCACCGCGACGTTTTCATCCACGCCGCCGAGCAGTTCATCAAGCGCATGCCGGATTACAAAACAGGGTATTCTATGAACGCTTTGGTGGATAAATCAAGCGTGCTCCCCGTCGGAATTGATGCGCCGGCTGCGGTTGACGTTGAGCGCCCGATTGGTGCGCCTCCGACCATCCTGTGGAACCACCGATGGTCCAACGACAAAGGACCCGACAAATTCGCGGAACACCTCAATGACCTCGAAGCCGAAGGACACGATTTCAAGCTCATCCTATGCGGGCAACAATTTGCTGAAGTGCCTCCGGTACTCCAATCCATTCGCCAGCGCTACCAAGACCGAATCCTACACGATGGGTATGCGGATTCGCATGAAACGTACACGGCCTTGCTTGAATCAAGCGACTTCGTTCTGCACGAACCGGTGCAAGAATATTTCGGCGTAAGCGTCGCAGAAGCCATGTCCCATGGTGTCATACCTATTTTGAAATCGGCTCAAGCCTACCCCAGCTGGGTGCCGGATGCCTTTCTGTTTGAGCATGCCGAAGAACGTTCAGCGCATTGGGTGAATTGGCAAAAGGATGGTGCGCGCGGCCGAACACTCGCGCATGCAACCGCAACGAAATTTTACTGGCCCCACGTGGCACGCACCGCCCACGAAGAAATCCACTCGCTATTCAACTTCCGTTGATGCTTTTTGGAGGGCGTGTAACAGATCCTCGGGCAGCCTGCAGGGACGGTGGCGAACAGCATCAATGCACGCCAGTTCAACGGTCGCTGTGGCAACAAGCGCATCAGCTGCACGAATTTCGCTTGCAAACGTCAACCGGATTTCACTGTTGACTTGAACCCGGGTGTCAAACGATAGCACTTCATCGTACTCGACCCCTCTGTGATACTTTACTCGTAAGGTGCTCACAGGCAATAAGTAACCCGATTGCTCCAACCGACTGTATGAAAATCCCAACGCCCGGAGAAACTCAATTCGAACCACTTCGAGGTACTCGACGTAGGCGGCGTGATGAAGCCGTTGCATTTGATCTGTGTCGGAATACCGTACACGCATCTCGTACTTATGAACCATAATTCTTGGATAAAGAGCAAAAGCGCTACAACGAACGAAAATACCACTTTGCCGGGACTTCATAAAAAGTGGATGTTAGTCAAAACGCTCGTTTTCAGAGTCTTGAATTTTATATATTTTACAAACTATATATTATCATCGACGAAAATTGGCTGAGTTTTAGAACGTTGCTTGCCACAAACGAAAAAACCAAAAAGTCAACCCCAAATCGATTTTTTTTTCCGGGAGTTTATCAGAATCTTGCATGCGGATTTAGGCACCGCTTTTTTTTTTGGCCGAAGCCAACGATCCATCCACTCTTTTTGCAACCTGACCAACTAGCCCATTTCACCATGAGCCAAGACCACTTGTCCATTTGGAACAACTGCCTCGAAGTAATCAAAGACAACATCAGCAGCCAAGCGTACAAGACCTGGTTTGCCCCCATCAAAGCACTCAAGCTTGAGGACAAGGTATTGACCATCCAAGTACCGTCGCAATTTTTCTACGAGTGGTTGGAAGAACACTACATCCAACTGCTGAGCAAGACCATCCACAAGGAACTCGGCCCGGATGCACGCCTCGAATACAGCATCATCATGGAGAACACTGGAGCAACAGGCACCAGCCACGCGAGCCCTTATGCTGTCAAGATGCCCATGGCCAACCGCCAGGCCACTCAGAATCCTGCTGTCCCGATGTCAGCTGGAATTCACGACACCCCTATCAAGAATCCGTTTGTCATTCCGGGGCTGCGCAAGCTCAACATCGATTCCAACCTGAATCCCAACTACAACTTCGGACAATTCATTGAAGGGGAATGCAACCGCCTCGCTCGGTCGGCGGGATTTGCCGTGGCCAACAAACCTGGAGGCACCTCATTCAATCCATTGTTGATCTACGGGTCTACGGGTCTCGGTAAGACGCACCTTGCACACGCCATTGGTTTGGAGATCAAGGAACGCAATCCCGAACTCACCGTGCTCTACGTTAGCTCGGAAAAGTTCACCCACCAGTTCATTGATGCGGTGCGGAACAATTCCGTCAATGACTTCAGTCACTTCTACCAAATGGTGGATGTGCTGCTCATTGATGACGTACAATTCTTCAGCGGCAAAGAGAAGACCCAAGACGTCTTCTTCCACATCTTTAACCACTTGCACCAAACAGGTAAGCAAATTGTTTTGACAAGCGATAAGCCACCGGTTGAAATGCAAGGGATGGAACAGCGCCTCCTCTCCCGCTTCAAGTGGGGATTGAGTGCCGACTTGCAGGTTCCTTCATTGGAGACCCGCATGGCCATCTTGGAGAAAATGATGTACGCCGACGGCATCGAGCTGCCACGTGAAGTGGTTGAGTACTTGGCCTACAGCATCACATCGAATGTGCGTGAATTGGAGGGAGCATTAATTTCACTCATCGCACAGAGCAGCCTGAACAAAAAGGCCATCACCTTGGATCTCGCGAAGCAGATGATCGACAAGTTTGTCAAGAACACCGC
>PKEB01000015.1 GCA_002863125.1 Flavobacteriales bacterium | reverse complement strand
AGCAGGTGCTTCCTCAGCAGCGGCCTCAGCGGCAGGTGCTTCCTCAGCAGCGGCCTCAACGGCAGGTGCTTCCTCAGCAGCGGCCTCAGCAGCAGGTGCTTCCTCAGCAGCGGCCTCAGCGGCAGGTGCTTCCTCAGCAGCGGCCTCAACGGCAGGTGCTTCCTCAGCAGCGGCCTCAGCAGCAGGTGCTTCTTCCACAACCGCTTCAGTTGCAGCAGCTTCAGCAGCCGCTGGTGCAGCAGCAGCCTTGGCTCCGCCACGACGTGAACGGCGTGAACGCTTCTTCTTCGCTTCGGTGCCGTAGATGTCGTTGAAGTCAACAAGCTCGATCATGCACATCTCAGCGTTGTCACCCAAGCGGTTTCCGGTGCGGATGATGCGGGTGTAACCTCCATCGCGGGAAGCCACTTTCGGGCCCACCGAGCGGAACAACTCAGAGACAGCGTACTTGTTGCCGAGCGCACTGAATACGACACGACGGCTGTGCGTAGTGTCTTCCTTTGAACGCGTAACAAGCGGCTCCACAAACTGGCGCAACGCTTTCGCTTTGGCCACCGTGGTAGAGATGCGCTTGTGCTCAATCAGAGAGCACGCCATGTTGGACAACATGGCCTTACGGTGTGCGGTCTTGCGACCGAGGTGATTGAAATTCTTATTGTGCCGCATGACTTCACTCTTTGTCGAGTTTGTATTTGCTCACATCCATTCCGAATGAGAGGTTTTTGTCCTCGACCAAATCCTCCAATTCCGTGAGGGACTTCTTACCGAAGTTTCGGAATTTCAACAGGTCGTTCTTGTTGTAGCTCACCAATTCGCCCAACGACTCGATGTCGGCTGCCTTCAAGCAGTTCAACGCACGAACGCTGAGGTCCATGTCGCTCAACTTGGTCTTGAGCAGCTGGCGCATGTGCAAGCTGGTTTCATCGAATTCCTCCACCTCAACGCGCTCTTCGAGCTCGAGCGAAATGCGCTCGTCACTGAACAACATGAAGTGCTGGATCAAAATCTTCGCTGACTCCTGCAGGGCGTCCTTCGGCGAGATGCTGCCGTCGCACTCGAGGTGCAAGATGAGCTTCTCGTAGTCGGTACGCTGCTCAACACGGTAGTTCTCAACTTCGTATTGAACGTTGCGGATGGGCGTGAAGATGGAATCCATGGCGATGGTGCCGAGGGCCGCGCCTTCGCGCTTGTTCTCCTCCGCTTGAACGTAACCACGGCCTTTGCCGATGTTCAGTTCCAAGGTCAATGAAACCGACTCGTCCATGTTGCAAATGACGTGGTCAGGGTTCATCACTTGGAAAGCCGAAGTGAATTGACCGATGTCACCGGCGGTGAACGCCTTCTGGCCACTCACTTTTACGGTGACAGTCTCGCCGTCGGTGCCTTCGATCTGACGCTTGAAGCGAACTTGCTTCAAGTTGAGGATCATCTCGGTCACGTCTTCTTGGATGCCTTTGATGGTGCTGTACTCGTGCTCAACGCCGTCGATCTTCACGCTTGTGATGGCGTGGCCTTCCAAGGAAGACAACAAGATGCGACGCAGTGCATTGCCTACGGTGATACCAAAACCTGGCTCAAGGGGTCGGAATTCGAAGGTGCCATTGAACTCGGTAGAGTCCAACATGATCACCTTGTCTGGTTTCTGGAAATCTAGAATTGCCATGTTTCTCAGGTTTTTGGATTACTTCGAGTACAATTCGACGATGAGCGACTCCTTGATGTTCTCAGGGATTTGCTCACGCGTTGGTACACTGATGAATGTGCCGGACATGTTCTGCGTGTTCCAGTCCAACCACTCCAATCGCTTGGGGGCTGCACCGAGTGCGCTGGTGATGACCGTCATTGACTTGCTCTTCTCACGCACGGCTACTACGTCACCGGGACGCAGGCGGTACGAAGGGATGTTGACCACGTGGCCGTTCACCATGATGTGACGGTGGGTGACCAACTGGCGTGCTCCACGACGGGAGTTCGCAATGCCCAAGCGGAACACCACGTTGTCCAATCGGCTTTCGCAGAATTGGAGCAAAATCTCACCGGTAATGCCCGGACGAGCGTTGGCTTGCTTAAACATGTTGGAGAATTGCTTCTCCAAGATTCCGTACGTGTACTTCGCCTTCTGCTTCTCAGCGAGCTGTACAGAGTATTCAGATTCCTTCTTTCGGCGGCGGGTATTGCCGTGCTGGCCGGGGCCATAAGGGCGGCGCTCGAGCGCTTTATCTGGGCCGAAGATCGCCTCCTTAAAACGGCGGCTGATTTTTGATTTGGGTCCGCGGTAACGTGCCATATCGGATTACTGTTCTTAGGTTCGACGATGAGAATTAGACGCGACGACGCTTTGGTGGGCGGCATCCGTTGTGCGGGAACGGCGTAGCATCGATGATTTCGATGATTTCGATTCCCATGTTGTGCAAGGCGCGCATGGCGCTCTCGCGGCCCGCTCCTGGACCTTTTACAAATGCTCGGATTTTACGCAACCCGAGGTCGTGCGCTTCGCGACCGCAATCTTCCGCAGCAACCTGTGCAGCGTAAGGCGTGTTTTTCTTGGAGCCCCGGAAACCCATCTTACCGGCGCTTGACCATGAAATCACTTGGCCATTGTTGTTGGTCAGCGAAATGATGATGTTGTTGAAGGATGAGTGGATGTGGGCTTGGCCTGTGGCCTCCACAACGACTTTCTTCTTTTTCTTGACGTTCTTCGCCATCGTCTTAATTTTTAGGTGATCAGTTCCCGAGGGAACTCAATGAATGCGATTATTTCTTCTTGTTCGCAACGGTCTTACGCTTGCCCTTACGGGTGCGTGAGTTGTTCTTGGTGCGCTGTCCACGCAACGGCAAACCGTTGCGGTGACGGATGCCTCGGTAGCTACCGATGTCCATCAAACGCTTGATGTGAGATTGAACTTCCGATCGCAACTCCCCTTCCACTTTGAAACCCGTGGAAATGGCGTTACGGACCGCACCGATTTCATCATCGGTCCAGTCTTGAACTTTTTTGTCTTCTGACACTCCACATTCCGCGAGCAATTGAGAAGCTCGGCTACGGCCAATTCCGTAGATGTACGTGAGTGCAATAACACCCCGCTTGTTGCGAGGAATATCGATACCAGCTATACGTGCCATGGGCGATGGGTTTGGCGACGACAGGATTAACCCTGACGTTGCTTCATTTTAGGATTCTTCTTGTTAATGACATACAAGCGGCCTTTCCGACGAACAATCTTGCAGTCGGCAGTACGCTTTTTGAGGGAAGCACGGGTTTTCATAGTGCAATTATTTCTTGTATCGGAACGAGATTCGACCTTTTGTCAAATCGTAAGGAGACATGTCCACCCGCACGCGGTCACCGGGCAAGATTTTGATGTAGTACATCCGCATCTTTCCTGAAATGTGGGCCGTAATGATGTGCCCGTTTTCCAATTCAACTCGGAACATTGCATTGGACAATGCTTCGAGGATTGTGCCGTCTTGCGTTATGGACGCTTGTTTCGCCATATGATTTAAACTCTGGTTAGAATATCGTTTTAATGTTGTAAGACTTTTTCTATTTCGTCAAAACTTGAGAGAACGTCCGCTTGGCCTTTGCGCACCACGATGTCGTGTTCGAAGTGTGCACTCACCTTGCGGTCTGCCGTCACGATCGTCCAGCCGTCCTCCAAATGGAAGACCTCCTTTCGACCGAGGTTGATCATGGGCTCGATGGCCAAAACCATTCCGTCCATCAAACGCGGACCGTTGCCGCGTCTGCCGTAGTTGGGGACTTCCGGTGCTTCGTGCAACGAACGACCCAACCCGTGACCCACCAATTCCCGAACCACTCCGTAGCCGTTTTGTTCGGCGTGTTGCTGGCAAACGAATCCGATGTCTCCGATTCGCTTCCCAACCACCGCTTGCTCAATGGCAAGCCGGAGGCATTCTTTGGTGACGTCTAGCAGCTGCTGAACTTCCGGCGCAATCTCGCCCACCGCAAAGGTGTACGCACTGTCGCCGTAAAACTCATTCTTCAACACCCCACAATCGATGGACACGATGTCCCCTTCTTCCAAAGGCCGATTATCTGGAATGCCGTGTACGATCGCCTCATTGACGGAGGTGCACAGGGAGTTTGGAAATCCTCCATACCCCTTGAAGCCTGGTTCTGCGCCGTGGTCTCGGATGAATTCTTCCGCGACCGCGTCGAGTTCCAGTGTCGTGGCACCCGGACGAATCCGACTGGCCACGGCAGCTAACGTTTTCCCTACAAGCAAAGAACTTTCCCGAAGGAGCTCGACCTCTTCGTCCGTTTTGATATGCACGCGTCGGCCGAAACCCATTTCAGGTTATCCCGCAATGCCACCCACAGGAGACTGCGGACGGCCACGCAATTTTCCGGACTTCATCAAACCGTCGTAGTGACGAGAGAGCAAGTAGCTCTCGATTTGCTGAAGGGTATCCAGAATGACCCCCACCATGATCAACAGCGACGTACCGCCGAAGAAAATGGAGAAGCCTTGCGCTTTTGTTAATCCGAGGCTGAACACGATTGCCGGCAAAATGGCAATCAAGGCCAGCATCAATGAACCGGGCAACGTGATGTTGGACAACACGCGCTCCAAGAAATCCGCTGTGGGCTTTCCTGGCTTCACGCCCGGAACGAAACTGTTTTGACGCTTCAAGTCATCCGCCATTTGGTTGGGGTTGACCGTAATCGCCGTGTAGAAGTAGGTAAAGACCACGATCATCACGAAGAAGATCAGGTTGTACCAGAATCCGTTGAAATCAGACAAGCTCTGCAGTGCTGCGTTGTCCTGGAACGTTTCGCTCTGCGTCAGGTACAAAGGCACGAACATGATTGCCTGAGCAAAGATGATCGGCATGACACCGGCAGAGTTCACTTTCAAGGGAATGTAGCTGCGTGCGCCCTTGCCTTGTGGGAGGTGCGTTCCACCGGCTTGCATTTTGGCCATCTGAACAGGCACCTTGCGCAACGCTTGCACCAGGGCAACGCTGGCTCCGATGACAATCAACAAGAAGGCAATCTCCACCAAGAAGAAGAACACCGATGTGTCCGGGTGGATAAATTCTTGAATGATCGCTTGTGGGAACGTAGCGATGATGCCAATCATGATGAGCAAGGAGATGCCGTTGCCCACGCCTTTGTCCGTGATGCGCTCGCCCAGCCACATGATGACCAGGGTTGAACACACCAAAATCAACACCGCGCTGAACCACCAGAACGTCGAAGGGTTGGCAACCGCTCCGGGAACACCTGCAACGGAAGTTGCGATGTAACCAGGCGCCTGCACCAACGTGATGGCGATGGTCAAGAAACGCGTGTACTGGTTGATTTTCTTTCGGCCGCTCTCACCTTCAGCTTGCATCTTCTGTACCGCGGGTACGGCGATGCCCAACAACTGAATAATGATCGATGCCGAGATGTATGGCATGATGCCCAATGCGAAGATTGAGGCACGCGTGAAGGCTCCACCCGTGAACAAGGACAACAAGTCGCCCAAACCGCCGCTTCCGGACTGAGCCATCTGCTCAGCCAAAACGTCGCTGTTCACACCAGGGATCACGATGAACGAGCCGATTCGGTAAACCAAAATCAAGCCCAGGGTTATGCCCAACTTCTGGCGCAACTCTTCGTGCTTCCAGATATTCGAGATCTGAGTGAAAAAATTCTTCATCTGAGTGGGGTTTATGCTTCGGTTGCTTCACCGCCAGCTGCTTCGATGGCAGCCTTCGCAGATGCAGAAAATTTGTGTGCTGTTACAGGTACACCCGTCTTCAATTCACCTCGTCCGAGGATCTTGACCAAATCACGCTTTCCGGCGAGGCCGTTTTCCATGAGGTCATTGAGGGTAACTGCCTTGAGCTTCTTGCGGTCGATCAATTCCTGGAGGGTGTCCAAGTTGATGCCCTTGTACTCCACGCGGTTCGGGTTCGTGAAACCGAACTTAGGTACGCGGCGCTGAAGTGGCTGTTGACCCCCTTCAAAACCGATTTTGCTCTTGTAGCCGGAACGCGACTTCGCGCCTTTGTGACCACGTGTAGAGGTACCTCCGTGACCGGAGCCTTCACCGCGACCAACTCGCTTGCGCTGTTTCCGAGAACCATCTGCTGGCTTGAGATTGCTGAGATTCATGGCTAATGCTGGTTAATGATTTAAAGTTCTTCGACCGTGACGAGGTGGCTCACCTTTCGGACCATGCCCAAAATCTGTGGTGTGGCCTCGTGCTCGACCGGATTGTGCAATTTCTTAATTCCGAGGGCCTCAATTGTGGCCTTCTGACGCTTGGGGCGGTTGATCGCGCTGCGCACTTGGGTGATTTTGATTTTTCCCATCGTATTCGAGATTAACCGTTAAACACTTTGTGTACAGAGATGCCGCGCAATTGAGCGATGTCCTTGGCACTGCGCAATTCCTGCAATGCATTGAACGTGGCCTTCACGACGTTGTGCGGGTTGCTTGAACCCAACGACTTCGCGAGTACGTCCTTGATGCCTGCGCTCTCCAATACCGCACGCATCGCGCCACCGGCGATAACACCAGTACCGGGTGATGCTGGGCGAATCATGACGTGCGCTCCAGCGAACTTCATCTCCTGCGCGTGCGGGATGGTGCCGTTCACCAATGGCACTTCGATCATGTTCTTCTTCGCGTCCTCGATGCCTTTCTGGATGGCAGTTGCCACCTCACGGCTCTTGCCCAATCCGTGACCCACACGGCCCTTCTCGTCACCGACGACCATGATTGAGCTGAAGCTGAACGTACGGCCACCCTTGGTGGTCTTCGCAACACGGTTGATACCCACCAAGCGCTCCTTCAAATCCGGATCTCCGGTTCGGGATTGCTGCTGGTTGTCGCGTCCTTTTCGTTGTTGACGTTGTTCCATCTTTCCTTAGAATTTGAGCCCGGCCTCGCGAGCAGCTTCTGCCAGGGACTTCACCCGGCCGTGATACAAGTAGCCGTTTCGATCGAAAACGACGGATTCAATTCCAGCAGCCTTGGCCTTCTCTGCGATCATCTTGCCAACGGCAGCGGCTTGGTCCAACTTCGGACCCTTCGCGTCGTCAGCTCCCAATGAACCCGCTGCAGCCAACGTACGGCCTGCGCGGTCGTCGATGATCTGAGCGTAGATCTGCTTGTTGCTGCGGAAAACAGACAACCGTGGGCACTCCGCGGTGCCGTGGACCTTTCCACGAACGCGGCGCTTGATGCGGTTGCGTGAGAATGTTTTTTTCGTTCCCATTGTTCTCGATTATTTAGCGGCGGTCTTACCAGCCTTGCGACGAATCTGTTCACCGGCGTAGCGTACACCTTTGCCTTTGTAAGGCTCGGGCTTGCGCAACGAGCGAATCTTGGCAGCCACCGTACCGATGAGCTGCTTGTCGTGCGAGGTCAATTCTACGTATGGGTTCTCCCCTTTCTTTGTTTCGGCCTTCACCATGATTTCTTCAGGCAAGCGCATGACGATTTGGTGGCTGAATCCCAGCGCCAACGTCAAGTCTTGTCCAGCAGAAGAGGCGCGGAAACCGACACCGACCAATTCCAAACGAACTGTGTATCCATTGGATACACCTTCCACCATGTTGTTCACCAGGGCGCGGTACAACCCGTGCTTTGAGCGGTGATCCTTGTGGTCAGAAGGACGCGTGAAAGTCAAAACATTGTCGTTCAACTCCACACCGATCTCGGGATCGATGGTCTGCTCCAGTTCCCCTTTGGGACCTTTTACCTTGATTGAAGCACCGTCGATCGTCACTGTGACGCCTTCTGGTACTGCAATGGGTGTTTTTCCTATCCGTGACATAATGCTATTCCTTTCTTATCAGTAAACGGTGCAAATGACTTCGCCACCGATGTTCATCTTGCGGCATTCCTTGTCTGTCATCAACCCCTTGGAAGTAGAGACGATGCACACGCCGAGGCCGTTCAATACACGTGGGAGGTCTCCCGAGCTGGCGTACTGGCGCAAACCTGGCGTAGAAACGCGCTGCAATTCCGTGATGGCAGGACGCTTGGTCTTGCCGTCGTAACGCAAGGCAATCTTGATGGTGCCTTGGTGGCCCGCATCGTCGAACTTAAAATTCAGGATGTACCCCTTGTCAAACAAGATTCGGGTCATCTCCTTCTTCATGTTGGAAGCTGGAATCTCCACGACTTTGTGACCGGCCATCTGCGCGTTGCGGATGCGTGTCAGGTAATCTGCGATTGGATCAGTATTCATAATCTTCAGTCTATTCGTGGGTTACCAACTCGCTTTCTTAACTCCTGGGATCTTCCCAGCCAACGCCATCTTTCGGAACAACACGCGGGAAACTCCGAACTGACGCATGTAACCACGGGGACGGCCCGTAATCTGGCAACGGTTGTGCATGCGCACCGCCGCGCTGTTTGGTGGGAGCTTTTGCAGTCCTTCCCAATCGCCAGCAGCTTTCAATGCGGCACGCTTCTCAGCGTACTTCGCTACCATCTTGGCTCGCTTGCGCTCGCGCGCTTTCATTGATTCTTTTGCCATCTTACTACTTTTTGAAAGGGAATCCGAATCCTTCGAGCAATGCTTGCGCTTCCTCGTCGGTATTAGCTGACGTTACAATCGTGATGTCCATTCCGTTGAAGAACTTCACCTCGTCGAGGCTGATCTCTGGGAAGATGACCTGCTCCTTCACGCCGAACGTGAAATTTCCGCGGCCGTCAAATCCCTTGGCCTTCACCCCCTGGAAATCACGGGTACGAGGCAATGAAATGGCGATCAAACGATCCAAAAATTCATACATACGTTCGCGGCGCAGGGTTACGCGCGCACCAATGGGCATGCCCTTACGCAACTTAAAGTTCGAAACGTCCTTGGTCGAAATGGTTTTCACCGCTTTCTGACCAGCAACGCGTGTCATCTCATCGGTTGCGTACTCGACAATCTTCTTGTCGGCAATGGCTTTTCCGAGGCCTTGGTTCAGGCAAATCTTGGTGACGCGGGGTACCTGCATCACGCTCTTGTACTCAAAGCGCTCCTTGAGCGAGGGTACAATTTCCTCAGCGTACTGAGTCTGGAGTCGTGGTACGTAACTCATCACTTCAGTTCCTCATTGGTTTTCTTAGAATAACGAACAAGCTTTCCATCGTCTCCACGACGACGTCCAACTCGGGTCGCGTTGCCCGCAGCGTCAACCACCATCACATTGGAAATGTGGATGCCTGCTTCTACGCTTTCGATGCCACCCTGTGGGTTGGCCGGTCCAGGCTTCACATGCTTCTTCACCATGTTGATGCCCTCGATCTTGACACGGTCGGTCTTGCGGTCGACGGACATCACAGTTCCCTGCTTGCCTTTGCTTCCGCCTGAAATCACCTTAACGGTGTCTCCTTTTTTGACTTTTACTCGCTTAAACATGGTCTTCGAATTAAAGTACCTCAGGGGCAAGTGAAACAATTTTCATGAAGTCCTTTTCACGGAGTTCACGGGCCACAGGGCCGAAGATTCGGGTGCCGCGCATTTCGCCGTTCGGGTTCAACAACACGATCGCGTTGTCGTCGAAACGGATGTACGACCCGTCTGCTCGTCGGACGGCCTTCTTGGTACGGACGACCACCCCTTTCGAGACAACGCCTTTTTTGATGTTACCGTTTGGCGTGGCTGCCTTGACAGTCACAACAACGGTATCCCCGATGCTTGCATATCGCCGACGTGTACCACCCAACACCCGGATGCAAAGGACCTCCTTTGCTCCGCTGTTGTCAGCCACCTTCATGCGGGATTCTTGTTGTATCATCTTCTGATTTCTTTCTCTTTAAACTCCTCCAGGATTACTTCGCTCGCTCGATCACCTCAACCAATCGCCAGCACTTGCGCTTGCTCAATGGTCGGGTCTCCATGATGCGAACCGTATCTCCGATGTTGCAGGTTTCCGCTTCATCATGCGCCATGAACTTGCTCGTCTTCTTGACGAACTTTCCGTACTTGGCGTGCTTCTCCTTGCGCTCCACCGTGACGGTGATGCTCTTGGTCATTGAATTGGACGTGACAACGCCAATTCGCTCCTTGCGCAGGTTGCGCTCCAATGGTGTGCTTTCAGTGCTCATGAGTTCGCGTTCTTACGTGCATTGAATTCAGTCAACAAGCGCGCAACATCGCGCTTCTTGTATTTGAGAGCGGTCGTGGACTCCAAACCGGCTACGGTGTGGTTGAACCGCAGTTTCGCGAGTGCCTCGCGCTCCACCTCAATGCGCTCCTGCAAATCGGAGTCAGAGAGTTGTCGGATTTCAGTCATTTCAATCATCACTCTGCATAATCTGGGCGTACGACAAACTTGCACTTCACGGGCAACTTCTGTGCTCCGAGACGCAAGGCTTCTTGTGCGGTTTCCATGGGAACACCGTCAACTTCGAACATCAATCGACCGGGACGGACCGGAGCAACCCAGTGGCTGGGAGCACCTTTACCCTTACCCATACGTACCTCTGCAGGCTTCGATGTGATGGGCTTGTCCGGGAAGATTCGAATCCACACCTGACCTTCACGCTTCATGTAACGGGTGATCGCGATACGTGCTGCTTCGATCTGACGAGAAGTGATGAATCCAACCTCCATCGTCTTGATTCCGAATGTTCCATATGCCAGGGTGCTTCCGCGGTACGCCAATCCGCGTACCCGGCCCTTTTGCATCTTTCTGAATTTCGTTCTTTTCGGCTGTAGCATGATCTAACTCTTCTATCAGTTGCGCGAACGACGACGACCTCCGCCTTGACGGCCTCCGCCGCGGCGGTCGTTCGATTGCTTTTGTGGTGGGATGGGCGACAAGTCCTTCTTGCCGTAAATCTCACCTCGGCAGATCCAGCACTTGATGCCGATTCGTCCGTAGGTGGTATGCGCTTCCATCAACGCGTAGTCGATGTCTGCACGGAAGGTGTGCAACGGAATACGGCCTTCTTTGTAGGACTCTGAACGTGCGATTTCCGCACCGTTCACACGGCCTGCAATGTTGATCTTGATTCCTTCTGCACCCAAGCGCATGGTGCCCGCGATGGCCATCTTGATGGCACGACGGTGCGAGATACGCGCTTCGATTTGACGGGCGATGCTCTCAGCGACCAGCTTGGCATCCAATTCAGGACGCTTGATCTCGAAGATGTTGATCTGCACCTCCTTCCCTGTCAATTTCTTCAATTCTTCGCGGAGCTTGTCCACTTCCTGGCCGCCTTTACCGATGATGACACCGGGACGGGCAGACTTCACAGTCACCGTGACCAACTTGAGCGTGCGCTCAATGATGATGTTGGAAACGCTTGCCTTGCGCAAACGGGCCAACAAGTACTCACGGATTTTCTCATCTTCTACAAGCTTGTCCTTGTAGTCGTTGCCTCCGTACCAATTTGAGTCCCATCCACGGATGAACCCAAGTCGATTTCCAATTGGATTTGTTTTCTGTCCCATGGTTTAGCTTTTGACGGAGTCTACGATGATGGTTACGTGGTTGCTGCGCTTGCGAATGCGGTGAGCACGGCCTTGAGGAGCAGTCTGGAGACGCTTCAACATGCGCGCACTGTCCACCTTCACTTCGCGAACAATCAAATCTGAGTCTTCCGGACTAACGCCGGCATTTTTGGCTTCCCAGTTGGCAATCGCCGAACGGAGCAACTTCTCCAAACGGTTGGACGCCTCTTGGGGGCTGAACTTCAAAATGTTCAACGCCTGGAATACATCCTTACCGCGCACCGAGTCAGCGACCAATCGCATCTTCCGTGGGGACGTCGGGCAGTTGTTGAGCTTCGCAATGGCGACGCTCTTCATTTCTTCCTTTCGCGCTTCTGCAGCGAGTCGTTTACGTTTTCCCATGGCTATTATCGCTTCTTGTCCTTCTTGTCCGCGTGGCCACGGAACGTGCGGGTGGGTGAAAATTCTCCGAGCTTGTGACCAACCATGTTCTCAGTCACGAAAACAGGTATGAATTGTCGTCCGTTGTGTACAGCTACCGTCAAACCGACAAAGTCAGGCGTGATGGTGCTTGAACGAGACCACGTCTTGATCACGGACTTTTTGCCCGATGATTGCATCGCTTCAACACGCTGGTTGAGCTTGTAGTGTACAAATGGGGGTTTCTTGAGTGAACGAGACATGGCTATTATTTCTTGCGGCGTTCAATGATGTACTTCGAGCTGCCCTTACGCGGGTTGCGGGTCTTGTAGCCCTTCGCTGGGAGGCCCTTGCGTGAGCGTGGGTGTCCACCTGAAGAGCGGCCCTCACCACCACCCATTGGGTGATCGACAGGGTTCATAACCACACCACGTACACGTGGGCGGCGTCCCAACCAGCGCGAACGACCGGCCTTACCTGAGACCTGGAGGTTGTGCTCTGCATTGCTAACGGAACCGATGACGGCGAGGCAAGTCACCAAGATCATGCGGGTTTCACCGCTTGGCAACTTCACGATTGCGTACTTGCCGTCACGGGCGTTCAACTGTGCGTATGATCCGGCGCTGCGAGCAAGTGCAGCTCCTTTACCGGGGTACAACTCGATGTTGTGAATGACCGTACCCAATGGAATGTCAGACAAGTACATCGCATGACCCACATCTGGAGTGGCTTGCTTACCGCTGTTGATCTTCATGCCTGGCTTGAGGCCCTGAGGAGCAACGATGTAACGCTTCTCTCCGTCGGTGTATTCCACCAAGCAGATGCGTGCTGAACGGTTTGGATCGTACTCGACCGTCAAGACGGTGGCTTCCATGTGCTTGTTACGCTTGAAATCAATCAAACGGTAACGACGCTTGTGGCCACCTCCGCGGTAACGCATGGTCATTTTACCATCTCCATTTCGGCCTCCTGACTTCTTCAAGGGGCGCAGCAATGGCTTGTGAGGCTTGTCCGCAGTGATGTCGTCGAACTTCGACAACACCTTGTGGCGGGTGCCTGGGGTAATGGGGTTGAATTTACGAAGTGCCATTTGCTTAGATATTCTCGTAGAAGTCAATCATTTCTCCTTCGGCCAAGCTTACGATGGCCTTCTTGTAACCGACTGTGCGTCCTTTGATGATGCCAGTCTTCGTGTAGCGCTGGCGGCGCTTGCCGTCAACACGCAGTGTGCGAACAGAAGTCACGGTCACACCGTACTCCTTTTCCACTGCTTTCTTAATCTCCACCTTGTTCGCACCGTCCGCGACAACAAACCCGTAGGCGTTGTTCTTCTCGGTATCGGCGGTCATCTTCTCGGTGATGAGGGGCTTAACTAAAATCTGTGACATGACGATTCTTATTTGAGCATTCCCTCGATCACCTTGTGGGCGTCGTCCACGAAGATGAGGGTGTTACAATTCATGATGTCGTATGTGCTGAGGTCGCTCGCCACCATGACGCGGTGCTTCGCGAGGTTGCGGCTGCTCTTGTACACATTGTTGTCGGGCGTTGGCAAAACCATCAAGGTCTTGTTGTCTGCCAATTCCAATCCCTTCATCAAACCGGCGAAGTCCTTGGTCTTGGGAGCGTCCATCTTGAGGCCTTCGACCACAAGAATGGCCTTTTCCTTGGCCTTGTAGCTCAACGCACTGCGACGGGCCAACTGCTTCACCTTGTGGTTGAGCTTCTGGGTGTAGTCGCGTGGTTCTGGACCAAATACGGTACCACCGCCACGGAACAATGGGTTCTTGATGGAACCAGCACGTGCTGTACCTGTTCCCTTTTGCTTCTTCAGCTTGCGGGTTGAACCGGAAACCAATCCACGGTGCAACGTGTCGTGCGTGCCTTGGCGCTGTGCGGCCTGGAAACGCTTCACGTCGAGGTAAATCGCGTGGTCATTGGGCTCGATGCCGAATACCGCCTTGTTCAATGTTACCGACTTGTCGGTCTTTGAACCTTTGGAGTTGTAAACATCTACTTTCATCACGCTTCTGGTTTACGGATTTCAACAGTGGAACCTTTGTGCCCGGGTACCGCTCCCTTGACAACCATGACGCCCTCTTCTGGGAGAATCTTCACGATTTCGAGGTTTTCGATGGTCACACGAGCGTTACCGGTCTGGCCTGCCATGCGCATGCCCTTGAAGACACGTGCAGGCGTCGAGGCCGCACCGATTGAACCGGGGGCGCGCAAGCGGTTGTGCTGACCGTGTGTGGCTTGACCCACACCGCCAAAACCGTGGCGCTTTACGACACCTTGGAAGCCTTTACCTTTAGACTTCCCCACCACAGAGACGTACTCCCCTTCGTTGAAGATGTCTTCAACTTTGAGTTCATCACCTGCTTGGTGTTCTTCGGCGAATCCTTTGAATTCAACCAGTTTTCGCATGAGGCCAACGCCAGCGCGCTTGAAATGGCCTTGCAACGCTTTGGATGTACGCTTTTCAGAGCGCTCACCATAGCCGAGCTGAATGGCTTCATAGCCATCCTTCTCCAGGGTACGAACTTGCGTCACGACGCAAGGACCAACCTCTAAAACGGTGCATGGGATGTTCTTCCCAGAGGCATTGTAGACGCTGGTCATACCTAACTTCTTCCCTATGAGTCCGGGCATGATTTCGGTGTTTTTGTTTCGCGTTAATTAAAATTCCCGTCAGACCTTGATTTCCACTTCAACGCCGCTTGGAAGCTCCAAGCGCATCAACGCGTCAACGGTCTTTGAGGATGAACTGTAGATATCAATCAATCGCTTGTAAGCGTTCAATTCGAATTGCTCACGTGACTTCTTGTTCACGTGGGGCGATCGCAGTACGGTGTAAATGCGCTGGTGGGTAGGCAGTGGAACGGGTCCGCTGATTACAGCACCGGTAGTCTTCACCGTCTTGACAATCTTCTCGGCCGACTTGTCGACGAGGTTGTGATCGTACGACTTGAGTTTGATTCGGATTTTTTGCGTCATCTTACTTCCTTATTAGCCGTTGCCTTGAGCTTCAGCGATCACTTTTTCTTGAATACTGTTTGGAGCCTCTGCGTAGTGGCTGAAAGACATCGACGATGTCGCACGGCCTGAAGTCAACGTACGCAAGTCCGTCACGTAACCGAACATTTCAGACAATGGCACCTTCGCGTTTACGATGGTCTTGCCTGAACGCTCACCAGTTCCCTCGATGAGGGCACGGCGCTTGTTCAAATCACCGATGACGTCACCCATATTCTCGTCGGGGGTAACAACCTCCAATTGCATCATGGGCTCCAAAATCTTTGGCTGGCAGCTCTTGACCGCGTTGCGGTATGCCATCTTGGCTGCGAGTTCGAACGACAGCTGGTCCGAGTCAACTGCGTGGAACGAACCATCCACCAATTCAACAGCCATGCTGTCCATTTGGTAGCCCGCCAACACACCGTTCTTCATGGCTTCTTCGAAACCTTTCTGAACAGAAGGAACGAATTCCTTTGGTACGTTACCGCCCTTCACCGAGTTCTTGAATACCAAACCGGCTTCTTCTGGAGTCGGTGATGGACCAATCTTCACGATGATGTCAGCGAACTTACCGCGTCCACCAGACTGCTTCTTGTACACTTCGCGGTGATCGGTGCTGCCGAAGATGGCCTCCTTGTAGTTTACCTGAGGCGCGCCCTGGTTGCACTCTACCTTGAACTCACGACGCAAACGGTCAACGAGTACTTCCAAGTGCAATTCGCCCATTCCAGAGATGACCGTCTGGCCTGTCTCCTCGTCGGTGCGAACATTGAATGTTGGATCCTCTTCTGCGAGCTTTGACAAACCGTTGGACAACTTGTCGAGGTCTGCTTGAGACTTGGGCTCAACCGCGATCCCGATTACGGGATCTGGGAACGACATGCTCTCCAAAACCAAAGGTGCGCCTTCAGAACAAAGCGTATCACCGGTGCGGATGTCCTTAAAGCCAACAACTGCGCCGATGTCCCCTGCTTCGAGTTCTTCAATCGGGTTCTGCTTGTTCGAGTGCATTTGGAAGATGCGCGAAATACGCTCCTTCTTGCCGCTGCGCGTGTTGATCACGTATGAACCCGCAGGCAACTTACCGGAGTAAGCGCGCACGAAGCACAAACGGCCAACGAATGGGTCGGTAGCAATCTTGAATGCCAAGCCTGCGAAAGGCTCGTCTGGATCGGGCTTGCGCTCGATTTTCACCTCTTCATCATCCACCGCTGTACCCACAATGGCCTCTACATCGTATGGAGAAGGCAGGTACATCATCACCGCATCCAACATGGTCTGAACGCCCTTGTTCTTAAAGGCAGAACCACACAAAAGCGGAGTGATTTCCATGCCGATGGTGGCCTTGCGGATGGCCGCGATGATCTCGTCAGCTGTCAGGCTATCTGGATCCTCGAAGTACTTCTCCATCAAGGCATCATCCTGTTCAGCCGCTGCCTCAATCAACAAGCCACGGTATTCCTCAACTGTATCAACAAGGTCCGCTGGAATCGGCACCTCATCCCAGGTCATTCCTTTGTCCTCCTCATTCCATACGAACGCCTTGTTGGTGATCAAATCGACCACACCTTTAAAGTCGTCCTCTGCACCGATTGGAACCTGCAATGGAACGGGACGTGCGCCGAGCATGTCCTTGATCATTCCGACAACATTGAAGAAGTCCGCACCTGAACGGTCCATCTTGTTGATGAATCCAATGCGTGGGACTTTGTATTTGTCAGCGAGGCCCCAGTTGGTCTCCGATTGCGGCTCTACACCTGATACGGCGCAGAACAACGCAACAGCACCATCCAATACACGCAATGAACGCTCTACCTCTACGGTAAAGTCAACGTGGCCTGGGGTGTCAATGATGTTGATTCGGTACTGTTCGTCCTGGAACTTCCAGAAGCATGTCGTGGCAGCGGAAGTAATCGTGATGCCACGCTCCTGCTCCTGCTCCATCCAGTCCATGGTGGCAGCACCGTCGTGTACCTCACCGATTTTGTGAGAGATACCGGTGTAATAAAGGATACGCTCGGTCGTAGTAGTCTTACCCGCATCAACGTGAGCCATGATGCCGATGTTCCGAGTGTAATTGAGGTCTCTTTTAGCCATGATTGTAAGGCGTATTGAAATCGGTTATTAGAAACGGAAGTGCGAGAAAGCTTTGTTCGCTTCAGCCATGCGGTGCGTATCCTCCTTCTTCTTGAAGGTTGCGCCCTCCTCTTTGGCTGCTGCCATGACCTCTGCCGCCAAGCGGTCGGCCATTGACTTTTCGTTGCGCTTGCGTGCGAAACCGATCAGCCACTTCATGGCCAAGCTCTGCTTGCGCGAATCGCGAATGGGTTGCGGGATTTGGAAAGTAGCACCGCCCACACGTCGGCTGCGCACCTCCACCGCTGGAGTAACATTGTCCAAAGCACGCTGGAAGACCTCGAGGCCGTTCTCATCGGTGCGCTCTTGCACCTTATCCATGGCTTTGTAGAAGATGTCGAATGCAACGCTCTTCTTTCCGTCCAACATCAAGTTGTTGACGAAGCTCGTTACGAGGACACTGTCGAATCGGGGATCCGGCAGGATCAAATGCTTTTTGGGTACTCTCCTTCTCATGACAAATTAGCTCTTGGCTTTGGGCCGCTTGGTTCCATACTTAGATCGACGCTGGGTACGTCCCTCAACACCTGCAGTATCCAATGCACCGCGAACGATGTGGTAACGAACACCTGGCAAGTCCTTTACACGACCTCCACGCACCAACACAATGCTGTGCTCTTGAAGGTTGTGTCCCTCACCGCCGATGTAGGCGTTGACCTCGTTACCGTTGGTCAATCGAACACGCGCCACTTTACGCATGGCCGAGTTCGGCTTCTTGGGTGTAGTAGTGTAGACGCGCACACAAACGCCGCGGCGTTGTGGGCAAGAGTCCAAGGCGGCAGATTTGCTCGCTTGGGTCTTCGTGATGCGCCCTTTTCGGATGAGCTGCTGGATGGTTGGCATTCGACCTATCTATCAGATTACGTGTGTACAAAAACTATTTCCCCAAATTAAAGGGGGTGCAAAAGTAGCAGATTATCTTTTAAAAGCAATGGTTGGAGCCGCCTTTTTTCAAGCATTTCCCGCATTCGAAACCGCGGTAGCAAAAACACCTTGGTATTCAAGCGTTTTCTCCAATCCAAACCACTACACTATCGCACCAAAAAGACGACTTTTAAACAAGTTGGCGAAGAGGTCGGTTGAATCATAGCTTTATCTACCCCCCTTCTTACCTTCGAGGTGTGGATTTTTTGAACGAATTGAACGAGGCACAGCAGGCAGCCGCCCGGCATGAAGAAGGCCCCATGATGGTCATCGCCGGAGCGGGTTCGGGAAAGACCCGGGTGTTGACTTATCGGATTGCCAATCTCATTCAAAATGGCGTGGACCCTTTCTCCATTTTGGCGCTGACGTTCACCAACAAGGCGGCGCGCGAGATGAAAGAGCGCATCGGGAAAGTGACCGGTGAAGGCGAGGCCCGCAACATTTGGATGGGGACGTTCCACAGCATTTTTGCCCGCATCCTCCGCATGGAGTGCGAGCGCATCAACTATCCCCGCAACTTTACCATTTACGACACCCAGGACAGCCGGGCGCTCATCAAGGACATCATCAAAGGACTGGGCATGGACGACAAGGTCTACAAGCCCGCCAGCGTCCAAGCCCGGATCAGCAACGCCAAAAACAACCTCATCGACGCCCGTGGGTACGCCGACCATGCCGAGATCATGTCGGAAGACCACCAAGCCGGCCGGCCGCGCATCGCGGAGATTTACCGCGCTTATGAGAACCGGTGTTTTCGGGCGCAAGCCATGGACTTCGACGACCTCCTGTTCAAGATGAACGTGTTGCTGCGGGATTTTCCGGACCTGCTCTTGAAGTACCAACACAAGTTCTCGAACATCTTGGTGGACGAGTACCAGGACACCAACTTCGCCCAGTACCTCATCATCAAGCAACTCGCGGCCTTGCGTGAGAACCTCTGTGTAGTTGGAGACGACGCCCAGTCGATTTACGGTTTCCGAGGCGCCAACATCCAGAACATCCTCAACTTCAAGCAGGACTACCCGGATTTTACCCTCTACAAACTCGAGCAAAACTACCGGTCGACGAAGTACATCGTCGATGCCGCCAACAGCGTCATCGCCAACAACAAGGACCAGATTGAAAAGGTCGTATGGACGGCGAACGGTGAAGGAGAGCGCATTGCCGTGCACCGTTGCTACAGCGACAACGAGGAAGGCCGGTGGGCGGCCACGCAGATCTTCGACCTGCACAACCAACGCCAACAGCACTGGAAGGACATCGCCATCCTCTACCGGACAAACGCCCAGTCGCGTTCATTTGAGGAAAGCTTGCGCAAACTGAACGTGCCCTACCGCATTTACGGGGGTCTGTCGTTTTACCAGCGCAAGGAAATCAAGGACCTGATCGCCTACTTCCGGCTCACGGCCAACCCCCGAGACGACGAAGCGCTCAAGCGCATCATCAACTACCCCACCCGCGGCATCGGCAAAACCACCATGGATCGGCTCCTCGTGGAATCGACCGAGCGCGACATCAGCATTTGGGACCTCGTGACCGAAGACCTGGCCCCGCCCACCAGCGTCAAAGGGGCGAGCCTGCGCAAGGTCCAAGACTTCGTGCAGATGATGCGGGGATTCGCGGCGGAATTGGACACCAAGGACGCCCACGACCTCGGGATGCACATCGCCAAGCATACCGGGCTGGTACACACACTCTACCAAGACAAAACCCCCGAAGGCGTCGCCCGCTACGACAATGTACAGGAATTGCTGAACGGGATGAAGTCCTTCGTCGAGCAGGCGAAGGAAACCGATCCCGATGCCTTTGCGTCATTGGGTGACTTCTTGCTGGACGTTGCCTTGTTGACCGATGCCGATCAGGACGATGGCGACGAGAACAAGGTCAGCATGATGACCATCCACGCCGCCAAGGGCCTGGAGTTTGAAAACGTCTTCATCGTGGGCCTGGAGGAAGAACTGTTCCCGTCGTCCATGGCCCTGCAATCCCGGGCGGACCTCGAGGAGGAACGCCGCTTGTTCTACGTGGCTCTCACCCGGGCCAAACGCACCTGCGCGCTCAGCTATGCCTTGACCCGCTACAAATGGGGACAGCTCATCCAAGCGGAGCCCAGCCGTTTCATCGAAGAAATCAACAGCGATTGCCTCATCATGCCTTCCGCCCAGCAAGCCAAACCCACGCCGTTCGCCGGTGGGGCCAGCTTCGAGGCGCAGCGCAAGAACTGGCAGTCCATGGGCAGCGGCAACCCCGGCGCTGCATTCGACCGGATGGCCGCAAAGAAGAAAGCCACCGGCGCACCGCCTGCGCATCCGTTCAAAAAGAAACCGGCCCAGCCGCCCGTCTCCTCCTCTGGCAAACGCATGGCGCGCGTCGACTCCTCGGCATCCGCACCCGCCGCGTCGAGCGCCGGACCTGTCGAGGGCATCGCTGAAGGCGTGAATGTCTGGCATGAAAAGTTCGGCAAGGGCAAGGTGCTCCGGGTCGAGGGTGCCAGCCCCAATGAAAAGGCCACGGTCTTCTTCCCCAAGGCGGGACAGAAGCAACTGCTCTTGAAGTTTGCCAAACTCGAAATAACAGATTCGTGAAGCACGCACTGCGCACCCCATGGCGGGTCTGGGTCTTGACGCTGGTCATCGCAGCAAGCTTGGCGAGCAGCGGCTGTCGGCCGGAGCCGGACAACAACCTCGCACTCCACGTCACGGTCCTTCATGCCGACACCGGCAACCCCGCGTCGGACATTGACCTCGAATTGGAACGGCGCGTGCTCGAGAACGGTGTGCTCAACGGGAACTACCAGCCCGTGGGATCCGCCACTTCCGATGCGAACGGATTGGCCCATTTCTTTTTCAACCGGGTGAACGCGCTGGATTACCAGCTCAATCTGGTCTCAACGGATTGGTTTTCCCGCTCGGATTTCATCCAACCGGATGCGTTTGTCGAATCTTCCGAAGTCGAACACACGACAGAGGCGACGCCCCGTGGCACGGTGCACATTCGAATCGTTAACGCCTACCCGCTCGATGAGAACGACAAAGTTCAGTTCCGGACGTTGAACCCGCCCAGCGAGTACCTGACGTGCTCCAATGCCTGGGAAACCCACATGGGAACGGAGGTCGACGTCGAACGGACATGCGATGTGGAAGCCGACCGCTACCTGCCGTACCGGTACCACGTCACCCGCAACGGAGAAGTCACCGAGTACCTGGACAGCCTCTGGGTGCCCCGAGGAGAACTCGCCGAACTGCTTATTGCTTACTGATGCCGTACCATTCGTTTTCCGTTACCAAGACCGCCCGGTACTTCACCGCCGGCCCCGCCATCGCCGAGGCCAAAGGCGTGCTGATTGCCCTGCATGGATACGGCCAATTGCCGGAGTTCTTCATGCGGCGCTTGCAACCCCTGGCGGATGCCGGATGGGCCATTGTCGCACCGGAGGGACTGCACCGGTATTACCTCGAAGGCGCGCACGGCCGTATCGGCGCCTCGTGGATGACTAAAGAAGCACGGGAAGACGATATCGTGGATTATGTGCGGTACCTCGACGCCCTTTCAGCTGAACTCGGGTTGACCGAACGGCGCCCGGTGTTGCTTGGATTTTCCCAAGGCGTGGCAACGGCGTCGCGGTGGGTCGCCATGGGCCAGACCGCCTTCAGCCGGCTCATCTTGTGGTCGGGCGTTTTTCCGCCTGATTACCCGTGGGAATCGGGGACCGAACCCATGAAATCGATGCGCGTTGATGTCGCCTTGGGGACGGAAGACGCCTTCTTCGACGATTCCCTGCTGAAAACAACTGCCTCGGTGTTGGATGCGAATGCCGTGCCATTCACGGCCCATTCTTTCCAAGGAGGGCACGCCATCGATACGGAGCTACTCCAGCGGTTGTTGGACTAACCGCGGACGACGTATTTTTGACCAAACTGCAAGCATGAACCGCTCATTCAACCCCGCCTGGGGCTTGACCGTGGTCTCCCTGACCGCGTGCACCGTCCTTCAGGCCCAACAAGTCACGTGGCCCCACGCCATCACCAAGGCCGAACGCGACCACGTCGAACGCATCGGCTTCGAGCCCGTCGCATCGCGCGGCATCGAGACCCCGCCCCCATTTGATTCGCTGCGCACGGCGGCGGAATGGGAAGAGATCGAGGCCTTGACCATTTCGTGGACATCGTTTCCCTGCATCCAAAAGCAGATCGTCGCCGCATCGAAAGAGGAATGCACCGTGATCATCTTCGCCGATGACGTCAACGAAGTCGAGAACTACCTGACCAGCTCCACGTGCGGAGGAGCGCTCGACTTGGAAAATGTCGATATCGTCTCCGCCGAATACAACAGCATCTGGATCCGTGACTATGGCGCCAACACCGTCTACGGCAGCTGGAACGACGACCGGGTCTTGGTCGATTGGATGTACAACCGTCCGCGGCCCGATGACGACGTGATTCCCGATGTGCTGGGAGACCACATGGGGCTCGACGTGTACACCACGACTGCCGAACCAACTGACCTGATGAACACCGGCGGCAATTGGATGTCGGATGGATTCGGAACTGCCTTTGCCTCCGAGCTCATCCTGGAAGAAAACGACGGCGGTAGCTCCTGGTGGACGGATTTCCCGGACCACAGCGAGGCAGAGATTGACCAAATCATCGAGGACTTTCACGGCGTGGACACCTACATCAAAATGCCGGTGCTGCCCTACGATGGCATCCACCACATTGACATGCACATGAAACTGCTCGACGAGAGCACCCTCCTCGTGGCGGAATACCCGATGGGCGTTGCGGACGGTCCGCAAATCAACGCGAACATGGATTACGTGCTGGCCAACTACACCACCAAGTGGGGAACGCCATTTGATGTTATCCGCATTCCAAGTCCGCCTGAGCAAGGTTGGGGCTACCCCGACCAAGACGGCTGGTACTTGACCTACACCAATTCCGTGTTCGTCAACAACACGATTCTCCTCCCGACGTACTACACAGAGTATGACACGACGGCCATTCGAATCTACGAGGAAGCTTTGCCGGGCTATGAAGTGGTCGGCATCGATTGCGATAACAACGGTTCGGCCATCATTTCCCTGAGCGGCGCGATTCACTGCATCACTCACAGCGTGGGCGTAGAAGACCCGCTCATGATCAGCCACCTGCCTTTGCCTGACATCGATGATGACCAAAACGACTACGCGGTAAACGCATACCTGAGCCACCGCAGCGGCATCGAAACGGCCACCCTTCACTGGGCAACCGACCCGGTCGGTGAGTGGACGTCTGTGAGCATGAGCGCCACGGATGACGCGGGCAATTGGGCGGCAGCCATCCCGGCCCACCCACAAGGCACGACGCTCTACTACTACATCGAGGGCGCGGCCACATCCGGCAAAGTGGGCACCCGTCCCATGCCGGCGCCGGACGGCTGGTGGAGTTTTGAGGTCATCGATCCCACAGTGGGCATCGGTGAGTGGGACGCTTCGCCAATGGCAGCAGCCTACCCCAACCCCGCTTCTGCCATCACCAGCATCCCCATGGAATTGCGCAGCGGCACTTCAGGCAGCCTTGTGGTGTACAATGCACTGGGCGCGCAGGTCGACGTCCTCCACCAAGGGCACTTCCCGGCTGGCCGCTCGAACTACTTTTTGCACGCCAACCGACTGGCTGCAGGGCCATACCTCATCGTCTTTCAGACCGACGAAGGCGAGCAATGGTCCCAGCACTTGATGGTCAATTGATCCGAATTTCAAGCAACAAAAAGGCCCGCATCGAGCGGGCCTTTTTCGTTTGTGCTTGGGGCATCAATCGCGGCGACCGAGAAGCCGCAGCAAAAACAAGAAGAGGTTGACGAAATCCAAGTACAGGCTTGTCGCACCGAGGATGGCCAACTTCGAACCTGTTTCTGATCCGTATTCGATGCCGGCTGCGATGCGCTTGAGCTTTTGGGTATCATAGGCGATAAGGCCTGTGAAAATCAACACACCGCCCACGCTGATGATGTAATCCAACGAAGGCGAGCCGATGAACCAATTCACAAAGCTGGCGATGATGATGCCGATGAGGGCCATCATCAACAGGCTGCCGAAGCGAGTGAGGTCGGTTTGCGTGGTGTAGCCGAGGATGGCCATCACCGCAAACGTAGCGGCCGTGATCATGAACACCTGCGCAATGCTGGACATGGCGTACACCAGGAAGATGCTACTCAGCGAGATGCCCATGACAGCGCTAAAGGCGACAAACAGCAGAGTCAGCCCGGTGCTGGACCACCGCTGGAATCCCATGTTCATGGCGAGAATGAAACCCAACGGAGCAAGCATCACCACCCAGCCGAGGCCACTCATGGCGCCCGTCTCGGTGTTGAAGAGCTGCATGATGAAGCCGGATTCTACCGTGTAGTAGGCCGCAGTTGCTGTGACCACCAACCCTGCGACCATCCAGCTGAAGACATTGGCGATAAAACGCGAGACCACGGACTCGTCTTGAATGAGTGCGTCGTCAAAAATTCGAGGCGATTCAAATTCGTTCATGGCGCAAATGTGGGAAGAAAAGCCGCTTCAGTGGCTCATCCCTTTCGCCAAAAATTCCTTCAGGAGGTGCGTATGACTTACGAGACGTGGATGAGGCTCGACCACAATTCGTGGGGCACCTCGCCGCTGAACTTGCTGTCGGGGGCCAAAATCACCGACACCGCGTCGTGCGAGTGCAGCGACTCTTGGTGGGAGCAAATGACCCGGAAATCCTTGATGCGGTCATCCTCACTCAATTGCCCATACAGCAGGCGAGCCGCGTCTTCCACGAATTTCAGGTACGCGCCATTCATTTCGGCAAAGGCCATCTCATCTTCGCGCTTGACGATGACTTGGGTCTCGGTCTTCAAGGCAGCCTCGCAGATTTCCTGCAAATCTTCGATCCAAACGATGTCATCGACTTCCACCGAGATGCGCGCCACCGATCGCTGGGAATGCGGCACAGCGGACTTGCCTCGGTGGTTCCGCGCGTGCTCCGACAGTTCGTAAGAACAGGGACACGCAGAGGAATACACGAAATCGAAGTGGATGATTTTCTTCAGGGTGCCCGTTTTGTCCAAATCGCCCTCCAGCGTCACGTTGTAGTACTGGTAGCCTTCATTCGCTGAGCGCAACGACGGCTTCATGATGGGGTAGGAAAACTTGAGTGCCACCTTAGAATCGAATGCATCGAGTCGCTCCTGGTAGGTGTTCAACACGGCTTCGAGTTTGTCCATGGTGAAGGCGTCGTCCTTGAAGTCGTAAAACGAGCGCATGATGCGCGACATGTTGATGCCCTTCTTGTGCGCCTCTAACGACACCGTTCCCGTCACTTTGGTCTCGAGCACAATCGACCCATTGTCGCGGGTCTTGTACTTGAGGGGCAACCGGAAGTTGTGGATGCCGACTTGCTGAATCTCCACGGCCGCGCCCTGGATGAGCGAGGAAGGACCGTTTTGCAGGTCGGGGAACTGTTCAATATCCGCTGCGGTGGGGCGGTACTCTTCGTCGTATTCCATTATGAGGCTCCGTAGTAGTCCGCATAGTTGTTCTCCGTTTCGTAGAGGCGGACACGTTCGAGAGTACAACCGTTCTCCTGGATGATTGGTTCAAGTTGTTCCCAGATTGCGATGACCAAATTCTCGACGGAGGTTTGTTTTCCCTGCATCCACGGAACATCCAAATTGAGGTTCTTGTGGTCCAGCGGCTCCTCCACCTTGTCCTTGATGATGGCCTTCAAATCCGAGAAGTTGATGAAGTAGCCCGTGGCTTCGTCGATCTCACCGCGCACGGTGACGAATACCTCGTAATTGTGCCCGTGCCAGTTGGGATTGGCGCACTTGCCGAATACCTCGAAATTCTTCTCGGCATCCCAGGCGTCGTTCCAAAGGCGGTGCGCAGCATTGAAGCGCGCTCGGCGGGTGATGGTGACTTGTTTCATCTGACTCGGCTGCAAAGATACGCCATGTACCTTTCTTACCTTTGGCGCATGATCGTCATCACAGGTTCTGCAGGGTTCATCGGAAGCGCATTGGCGGCGCGGTTGAACGAGGCGCGATTTTTTGATTTGGTGTTGGTGGACGACTTCAGCCGCGTCGATAAGGCACCGAATCACGCGGAGTTGAAATGCACGGAACGCGTCGATCGATTGGCGTTTTTCGATTGGCTGGAAGTCAACGAAAACCAAGTCCAATTCATCTTCCACTTGGGGGCGCGTACGGATACGACAGAACAAGACCGCTCAATCTTTGACGATTTGAACGTCTCGTACAGCCAACGCATTTGGAACGCCTGCGTCGAATATGGGTTGCCCTTGGTCTATGCTTCTTCCGCAGCCACGTACGGCGGCGGCGAGCACGGGTACACAGACGACCACGGCATCGTAGAAGCCCTTGCCCCATTGAATCCCTACGGCGAATCCAAGAACAACTTCGATCGCTGGGCATTGAACCAAGCCGCAGAAGGCCACGCACCCTACTTCTGGGCGGGGTTGAAGTTTTTCAATGTCTTCGGGCCCAACGAATACCACAAAGGCCGCATGGCAAGCGTGGTCTTCCACACCTTCAATCAAGTGAAGGCGACAGACGCCATGAAGTTGTTCCGGTCGCATCGATCCGATTACACCGACGGCGGCCAGACCCGCGATTTTGTGTATGTCAAGGACGTGGCTGAGGTGTGCTTTTTCCTCATGCACCACCGCCAATCGTCTTCGAACGGGTTGTACAACCTCGGCACCGGAAAGGCTCGGACCTTCCTCGATTTGGCCACGGCGACGTTCCACGCCATGGGAAAGGAACCGAACATCAGCTTCATTGACACGCCTGAAGACATCCGGGATACGTACCAGTACTTCACCGAGGCCGACATGTCCAAGTTGCGCAGCATCGGTTACGACCGTGAATTCCACTCCTTGGAATCCGCCATCGACGATTACGTGAAAAATTACTTGGTCTCGGGGGCCCGCTGGGGGTCGTCGGCTTAAGCCATTACGAGTCGCCGAGCAGTTCGCCGAGTGCCTCCAGTTTGGCCTTGGCACTGTACAGACGCTCCAACAGCTGCTCCTTGTTCACCGGCTTTTCCGCGGCCGGAGCGGCGTCCGCAGCCATAGCTTCCGCCACTTCTTTGCGCTTTTTGAGCGCCTTGCGTGCGCCGTTAATCGTGTACCCTTGGTCCTTGACCAGCCAAGCAATCTGCTGAATCAATTCCTTGTCCGCCGCCGTGTAAAATCGCTTCCCGCGCGCATTCGTACGGGGATTCAACGGTGTAAACTCCTTTTCCCAGTAGCGCAGCTGCGATGCGTTCAACCCCAACTCATTGGCCACCTCGGTGATGGTGAAGTAGCGTTTTTCGATGGGTTTGTTCAGGGGCATGGGCGTTGCATTTACCGTTTGAACGAATGTACCATAATTATCAACGGGTTCAAAATGAACCAACTACACGATGCAGGGAACGCGATTTCAGTCAAACGACTGGTTGCTGCTGGCCGACTGCTCGAGCATCTCCTCGTATTGCTCCGGTGTCAAGTCGTTGAAGTAGTACTGCGCCGGGTTGACCTTCCGACCGTCTTTGTGGACTTCGTAGTGCAGGTGAGGCGCCACCGACGTGCCCGTCGATCCGACGAGGCCGATGACTTCACCGCGCTTCACCTTTTGGCCCTTGCGCACCAGCACTTTGCTCATGTGCGCGTACAGGGTTTCGTAGCCGAAGCCGTGGCGAATGATGACGTGGCGACCAAAGCCATTCCAGGTGCGCTTGGCGAGAATGACTTCACCATCCCCAGTGGCAAAAATCTCAGTGCCCGTGGGCGCTGAGAAGTCCATACCGTAGTGCATCTTTCGCACTTTGTAAATCGGGTGAATGCGGTAACCGTACCCGCTGGCCATGCGCTTCAACTCCTCATTGCGCACCGGTTGAATGGCGGGGATGGACTTGAGCAATTCGGTTTGGTTCTTGGCCAAATCCAAGACCTCTTCAAACGATCGGCTCTGGGCGACCAGCTTGCGCTGCAATTCCGCCAACCGCTCTTCCGACGAGATGACGGCTTGGCTGTGGTCGTAGCCACGCAGCGCCCGGGTTCGGTCGATGCCGCCGACGCCCGGGTTGCGCAGGTGGCTCGGGTACGACTCCACCCCGAAAATGGACCGGTAGATGGCGTCATCGCGGTCCGAGATGTCACCGAGGATGATGGCCATGTCCTGCATGTTCTCGTCCATTTTGCCCAATCGGTCTTCAAGGAAGGCAATCTCCCGGCGCTGGGCGCGGTCCGTTGGGCTTTCGAAGTACGTGTCGAAAATGTAGATGCTGCCGAATGAGATCAACGCCAGGATTCCGATGCGCTTGAAGGCAAGAAGCACATAATCCTTCAGGTCATACGGAACCTGCTCCATGCGGAGGGTTTGCTCGTTGTACCGGATTTTGTGAAAGCGCTTCGCCATTACCATGCAAATGTGCAAACTTATTTTGGAGGCCCGCGGGTTTAGGCGGGCCTTTTTAGATTTTTGCGGTGTATAACCTCAATAATCGGGCTACATCCCCCTGACAATGGAATCAAAACTCATTCGCGAGCGCTTCCTCGAATTCTTCGCCTCGAAAGGCCACGAAATTGTTCCATCGGCTCCCATGGTCATCAAAGACGATCCGACGCTGATGTTTAACAACGCGGGGATGAATCCGTTCAAAGACCTCTTTTTGGGCAACAGCCCGGTGGTGCATCCGCGCATCGCCGACACCCAAAAATGCCTGCGCGTCAGCGGCAAGCACAACGACTTGGAAGAGGTCGGCGTGGACACCTACCACCACACCATGTTCGAGATGCTCGGCAACTGGTCGTTTGGCGATTACTTCAAGCAAGAGGCCATCGACTGGGCGTGGGAATTGCTCACCGAGGTGTATGGCTTGGATAAGGACCGATTGTACGTGACCGTATTTGAAGGGGACGCCGGCGACGGCCTAGAAGCGGACGAGGAGGCCAAGGGCATTTGGGCCAAATGGGTACCCGAAGACCGCATCCTGCTCGCCTCGAAGAAGGACAACTTCTGGGAAATGGGCGAAACCGGGCCCTGCGGACCGAGCTCGGAAATCCACATCGACCTCCGCGGCGACGCCGACCGGGCCGCCACATCAGGCGCCTCCCTAGTCAACGCCGACCACCCCCAAGTGGTTGAAATCTGGAACCTCGTCTTCATGCAGTTCAACCGCATGGCCGATGGCTCGCTCGTGCCCCTGCCGAACAAGCACATCGACACGGGGATGGGCTTCGAGCGCCTGGCGATGGCCATGCAGGGCAAACAATCAAACTACGACACCGACGTGTTCCAGCCGTTGCTCGACCGCGTCGCCGCACTCAGCGGCAAGACCTACGGCCAATCCGACAGCAAACCCGACGTGGCCTTCCGCGTCATTTCCGACCACATCCGTGCGATGGCCTTCAGCATCGCGGACGGCCAGCTCCCCTCCAACACCGGGGCAGGCTATGTCATTCGCCGCATCCTCCGCCGCGCCATCCGGTACGGCTACTCCTTCTTGGATTTGAACGAACCCTTCATGCATGCCCTCGTTCCGACCCTCGCCGGTCAAATGGGCGATGCATTCCCAGAACTGAAAGCCCAGCAGCAGCTCATCGAACGGGTCATCTTGGAAGAGGAAGAATCCTTCTTGCGCACCCTCGCCAAGGGCATTGAACGCCTCGAAGCGCGATTGGACGAATTCAAAAGCACCAAGGTCCTTCCCGGCGACGTCGCTTTTGAACTGTACGACACCTTCGGGTTCCCTGTGGACTTGACGGCGCTCATGGCCGGCGAACAAGGTGTCGAGGTCGACGAGGCCGGATTAGAAGCGGCCATGGAAGCGACCAAGGCCCGGAGCCGAGCCGCGGGCAAACTCAGCACCGACGATTGGGTGCAGGTGCACGATGACAGCGAAACCGCCTTCGTGGGCTACGATGCGCGCGAAGCGGAATGCCGCATCCTGCGCTACCGCGAGGTGAAAGCCAAAAACAAGCAGTTCTACCAGGTCGTCCTCGACACCACGCCCTTCTATCCCGAAGGCGGTGGTCAGGTCGGAGACGCAGGAACCCTCACGGCTCCTGGTGGCAGCGTCGCGGTCTTCGACACCAAGAAAGAAAACAACCTCATCGTTCATTTCGTCAACGAACTGCCGGCTGATGTCAACGCCACGTTTGGGGCGCACGTCAAATCTTCCCGTCGCGACGACACCCAGCGCAACCACACGGCAACCCACCTCGTGCACGAAGCATTGCGCGAAGTGCTGGGCACCCACGTGGAGCAAAAAGGGTCCCTCGTCAAAGCCGAGTCCTTGCGTTTTGATTTCTCACACTTCTCGAAGGTCACGGACGAAGAACTCGCCGAGGTGGAGGCCAAGGTGAATGCCAAAATCCTCGCCAACCACCCACTTGTAGAGCACCGGGCGATCAGCATGGAGGAAGCCAAAGCGAGCGGTGCCATGATGCTCTTCGGCGAGAAATACGGCGACGAGGTACGCATGATCGAATTCGATTCGTCCAAGGAACTCTGCGGCGGCACCCACGCACCGGCCACCGGCGCACTGGGCTCGTTCCGCATCACGCAAGAAACGGCCGTTGCGTCCGGCATCCGCCGCATTGAAGCCATCACGGGCTCGGCGGCCCTTCAGGCCATGAATTCAGAGCGCACCGCACTGCAAGCCATCAAGTCCCTGCTCAAGGCACCAGCCAACATCGAGAAGGCCGTCGAAGACCTCCTCACCAAGCATTCAAGCCTCCAAAAAGAATTGGATGCGGTGAAGCAAAAGGAAGCCGCAGCGGCCAAATCGGACCTCGCGAGCAACCTCGACGTTGTGAACGGCATCAACACCTTCATCGGAGAAATGCCGCTGGATGCTGGTGCCATCAAGGACATCGCGTTTCAACTCAAAAACGAAAAAGCCCCCTTCTTTGGCGTGTTCGGTTCGCAGGTCGGCGGCAAGGTGACGCTCACGGTCGCCATCAGCGAAGACCTGGTCAGCGGCAAGGACTTGCATGCAGGCAACATTGTTCGCAACCTCGCCAAGCACATCCAAGGCGGCGGCGGCGGCCAGCCGTTCTTCGCTACGGCGGGAGGAAAGAACCCGGATGGCCTTGGAGCAGCTTTCGAAGAAGCCAAAGGCCTCCTCTGATCAATCAACTGTTCGGAAACAAAAAAAGCACCGCTGAACGGTGCTTTTTTGTATGATGTCGTTAGCGCGTCAGGCCGTCTGCAATCCAGAGGACTGGCGAGCGGCTTTGCCGTAAACTGGGCCTTCGTATTCTTCTTGCCAAGCCAAGCTCAAGTTCAACACGTAGAACACATTGAACACTACGGCCAACACAAAGTCGGTCATGGTGTGCTTTCCGAAAGCTTGGGCCAATTCGATGACTGTTTTGAAGAAGAAATACACATTGAATACGGGCACCAAGAACAACAACGCGTGGGCATCAGGACGGCCCAGAATGCGCATCGCAATGACAACGTTGTAGCCGGGCACCAAAGCCGCCCAAATCGGTTGCTCGCATTTCATGAAAAGCTTGCAATTCGCACCGAGTGCAATCAGGGTCAAAAACATCGTCGCCATTGCAGTGGCGCCGTTAAATTCCATGCCAAAGAGGGTTAGGGTATTCATGGTATTGCTGTTGTGTTCACTAAAAAGACGTGTCCTTAGTACAAAGGTTGCCTTTCAATCCACACAACATGAGCGATTTACGTTATGAAATCAACGCTACACGGTTAATTGTCTCAGGCTGAGAGCCCGCCAAACCGCTGTACGAGGGCACCGTCAATCGCCCCGCCTTTCGGCGTGAGGATGACCAATCGTTCAACCACGTTCCGCAGCTCACGGATGTTGCCCGTCCAGTTGGCCGATTGCAGCGACGCCATGGCGTCGTCCTTGACATCAAGCAGCACCTTTCCGTGCTGTTCGCAGATGATTTTGAGAAAATGCGTGACAAGCAACGGCACGTCATCGCGGCGGTCGTTCAAGGCCGGTACATGCACCGGAATCACTGCCAACCGGTGGTACAGGTCCTCCCGGAAATTCCCCTCGGCGATCTCCGCACGCAAATCCTTGTTCGTCGCAGCTACCACACGCACATCCACTTCGATTTCCTTTTCCCCGCCGACCCGTGATATGCGGTTTTCTTGCAACGCGCGGAGCACTTTGGCTTGGGCCGAAGCGCTCATATCCCCGATCTCATCGAGGAACAGGGTGCCGCCTTGGGCCTGTTCGAACTTGCCCTTCCGCTGTTTGACAGCACTGGTGAAGGCGCCTTTCTCGTGGCCGAACAACTCGCTTTCGATCAATTCGGAAGGAATGGCCGCACAGTTCACTTCGATGAAGGGTGCGTTGTGGCGGGCACTCAATTCGTGAAGTTGGCGCGCGACGAGCTCTTTGCCCGTGCCATTGGCGCCGGTGATGAGCACCCGCGCATCGGAAGGGGCGACGGTGCAAATCAGCTCGACAATCTCGCGGATGGCCGGCGAATCGCCGACGATGGCCGTGGAGCGTTCGGTTTGGATTTTGCGCGTCAGCCGCTCGGTTTCTTGCTCAAGCTGGCCCTGATCGAGGGCGTGGCGCACGGTCAAGAGAATGCGGTTGAGGTCCAGCGGCTTTTGGATGAAGTCGAAGGCGCCCACCTTGATGGCTTGCACCGCTGTCTCCACGGTGCCGTGGCCGCTGATCATGATGACGCGGCCATCGATTCCCTTTTCCACGAGGGCATCGAGAACTTCCAACCCGTCCATTTTGGGCATTTTGATGTCACAAAAGACCACATCAAAGGCAAACTTGGTCGCCAGCTTAAGGCCTTCCGCACCGTCCTCCGCTTCCATGACCTGGTAATTCTCGTACTCGAGGATTTCCTTCAAGCTCGCTCGGATGGGCGCTTCATCATCGATGATGAGAATTTTGGGGGACTTCTTCATGGTCAATTCGTTTGATCGCTTGAACCTGTGCAAAGATGTTGCCAAACTGCCTCCATCAAGCCTTCGCGCATGGCAAATGGCGATCGATAGACGGTCGCCGTGGGGGGCATTTTCCCCATCACATGCATGAGCAGCATGCTGGACAAGGGGATCATCTTGGCTCGAGCGGGAGCCATGCCGGGGATTTTCAAGCGCTGTTCGTGCGGTTCTGTCAACAGCTTTCGGTGCAACCGCTGCAACGCTTGGCGGTCGATGGATTCGAGGTCCCGCCGTTGCAGGTACGGGACGTTTGCATGTGAACCATTGACGGCTTCGGCAAACGTATCGAACGATCCGCTGCTGCCCACCAGCGCAGTAGGCTGGTGTTCGGCGAGGACAGCTTCAAGGGGCTCCATGACGTTGTCCAAAAACGCGCGGTAGCGCTCCTCGCCTGCTGCCCCGAGCGGGTCGGTGGGCTTGCCAAATTCTTCGAGCCGCGCCACACCGGCGTCGAGGCTCAGTGCAGCCTTGGATTGCCACGTGCCGGCGTCGGTGCGCTCGGCCACCACAAACTCCACACTGCCTCCACCGATGTCCATAATGAGCACCCGCTCCAAGACGTCGGTCAGGGTCTGGGCCACGCCGCGAAAAATCCAATCCGCCTCCTCTTCCCCGCCGATGATATCCGTGTCCCAGCCGAATTGACTGCGCACTGCTTCAGCGAATGCTGCGCCGTTGGAGGCGTCGCGCAGGGCACTGGTTCCCACCACCCGCACGTCCATGACGTTGTAATTGCCCAAGGCCTGGTGAAACGTCCGCAGCGCGTCGAGCCCACGTGCAAACCGGTCGGAACGGATGGAGCGGTTTTGAAAGCCGCCCTGACCGATGAAGACCGGCTGCCGAAGCACGTGCTTGCGTTCCCACGTGTCGCCACTCCCCTCTGCAATCAGAACCGTGAACATGTTGGTGCCGCAGTCGATCACCGCGGCGCGTTGGGTTGGGGTCGTGGCCTCAGTCATGGCGGACCCAGCGAAACAACTCCCGAACGGTGATTTTCTTGCCGTGCATCAAAATTCCGGTGCGGAAAATCCGCGCTGACACGAGGACAAAACCATAGGCCGTGGCAAGGACACCGAGCAAAGAGAGCATAAGCTCCCACCACGCGACCCCGAGGGGCAAGCGAATGAGCATCAAAATGGGTGCGGTCAGCGGAACGAATGAACCAATTACCGCCACTTGGCCTTCGGGGTTCTGAATGGCCATGACAGCCGTGATGTACGCCGCAAATAGCGGGAGCATTGCTGGCAACATCAAGTACTGGGCATCGGATTCTTGCTCCACGGCAGAACCGATGGCAGCGAAGAGTGCCGCGTATATGAAGAAGCCCGCAGCGAAATACGCCAGCGCGCACACCACCATCAAGGGCCAGTTTACTTCCAACACAAAGCCCAACAGGTCATTGGACGCCATCCACGTTTCAAAGTCGAGCTCTACCGCCTCATTGGACGCTGAGGTCAAGACGCCCGACACTTCAAGGGCTTGTCCGCCCACTTGGAACACCAAGAAGCCCAGCACCGTCAGCGCAATGACCTGCGTCACACCGACCAAGCCGATGCCGATGATTTTGCCGGCGAGCAACTCCATGGGACGCACAACGCTGATGATCACCTCGACAATGCGGTTGGCCTTCTCCTCAATGACCCCGCGCATGACGTGCATGCCGTACACCATGATTTGCATGAACATGAACAAACTGAAGACAAACCCGATGATCGAGCGTCCCGTGGCGTTGCCATCCTTGGTGATGATGTCTTCACCCACTAAGCTGACTTTCGTCTTCAGGCGCTTGTACACCTCGTAATCGAGGGACAATTCCTCCTTAACCTTGAAACGCTCAATGGCCGCAGCAAGGTCTCGCTCGATGGCGTTCTGGGCCGTGATGGAAGGCGATTTCTCGTAGAGGTTTTTCGCTTGGCCGTGTTGCAAAATAGCATCGTCCAACAGGACCATGGAGGTGAAATCCGAAAGCAAAAATTCGTCGTCTGACAAGGCCGCATCCGCAAAACGGTATTCGAGCTGTTCCCGCTCGGGGAAGCATTCTGGGCAAATGGGCAGGTACGCCTGGCGTGTGTCGTCCCAGAATGTGATCATGCCTGAGAGGTCGACGACCAACACCTTGTTCTCCTCCATCTCGGCATTTTCCAACCACGCCCCAAGACCCACTCCCAGGCCAAGCAAGACCGGCACCATCAGCGTACCGATGATGAACGCCCGACGGCGCACTCGTGTGATCCACTCCCGGTAGATGATGAGTGCGAGTTTATTCACGCCACGGGTTGCTTTTGATGTTCCACTGCACGAATGAAAATGTCCCGCATTCCCGGGCGCCAAGGCGTGCAGGACGTGAGCTCCACCTGTTCCGATATCCACCGCACCCACGTGGCGATGTCGGACTCCACGGGCAGGCGCAGCATGGCGAGGTGCTCGCCTGGCACTTCGGGATTGGGATTGACTTCGATGAGCTCGGCGCTGGCGCCCAAGGCCACCGTAAACGCCATGACCGTATCGCGGAACGTAACAGCGTACCGGCCGTCGCGGGCGGCTTCGCGGAGTTCTGGCACCTTGCCATTGAGCACGAGTTGTCCTCGGTTGAGCAAGGCGACCTCATCGCACATTTCCTCCACACTGCCCATGTCATGCGTGGACAGCAAGATGGTCGTATCGCCTTTGGCTTTGAGCTCCAGAATCACTTCGCGGATGCGCTGGGCGTTGATGGGGTCAAATCCGCTAAGCGGCTCGTCCAAGATCAACAGCCGCGGCTCGTGCAACACCGAGAGAATGAACTGGATTTTTTGGGCCATGCCCTTGCTGACTTCGCTGACCTCCTTATGCCACCAGCCGTCCACCTCGAGGCGGTCAAACCAATAGCGCAGCCGCTCGCGCGCTTCTTTCTTATCCAGTCCACGCAATTGAGCAAAGTACAGGGCCTGCTCTCCCACCCGCATGGATTTGTAGAGGCCGCGTTCTTCGGGCAGGTAGCCAATGCTCGGCAGATGCGCCCGCGTCAGGGGTTCGCCGAAAAACGAAATGGAACCGGCGTCCGGCGCCGTGATGCCATTGAGTATCCGCAGCAAAGTGGTCTTGCCTGCGCCGTTGGGACCAAGCAAGCCGAAGATGCCGGACTGTGGGACTTGGAAGCCTACACCGGCCAATGCACGCTGCTCGCCAAATCGTTTTTCAATTCCTGAAATGTCGAGGGCTGGAGCAGAGGGCATGTGTGCAAATTAACCATCAAGTGAACATATCCCGCACCTTATCGAAGAAGCCCTTTTCCTGGTGGTTGGCATCGGGCTGGAAGTTCTTTGACTCGCGGAGTTGTTCGAGCAAGTCGCGCTCCTCACTGGAGAGCTTTTTGGGCGTCCAAACGTTGATGTTCACGAGCAAATCGCCCTGACCGTAGCTGTCGACGGCGGGGAGTCCCTTGCCGCGGAGTCGCACAATGCGACCGCTTTGGGTGCCCGGATCGATGGTGATTTTTGCCTTGCTTCCCACCAACGGCACTTCCGCTTGCGCACCGAGCGCTGCGTCCGTGAACGGGATGTACAAGTCGTAGTGCAAGTTCTTGCCATTGCGCTGGAGCGTTTCGTGCGGGATGGCATCGATGACAACGAGCAAATCGCCCGGCACGCCGCCCATTGGAGCGCCGTTGCCTTCTCCGCGCACGCTCAATTGCATGCCGTCCTCGACGCCGGCGGGGATCTCGATGGTTACCACGGCCTCTTTGCGGACCATGCCCCATTCATCCGAGCCGGAGGGCCGCTTCTTCACCGATTGCCCGCTGCCTTGGCATTGGGGACAGGTGCTGGCCGTTTGCATCTGGCCGAGAATGGTGTTCTGGACACGGCGGATCTGGCCAGTGCCTCCACACGTCTGGCAATCCCCGTATTCCGCACCTTCGGCTTGGACCTGCTTGAAGACCTTGACCTTCTTCTCGACGCCGCTCGCAATCTCTTCCAGGGTCAATTTGACCTTGATGCGCAGGTTGGATCCCTTCATGCGTCGACGACGACCGCCGCCGCCACCCGCACCACCACCAAAGGCGCCACCGAAGATGTCACCGAATTGGCTGAAGATGTCCTCCATGTTCATCCCACCGAACCCGGCGCCGCCGCCCGGTCCGCCGCGCAAGCCATCGTGGCCGAAGCGGTCGTACTGAGCGCGCTTCTGGTCGTCTTGGAGCACTTCGTAGGCCTCCGCGGCCTCCTTGAACTTCTCTTCTGCCGCTGCGTCGCCAGGGTTTTTATCCGGGTGGTATTTGAGGGCCAGTTTGCGGTAGGCCTTCTTGATATCGGAACCGGAGGCCTTCCGGTCGACCCCTAACATTTCATAGTAATCCCGCTTCGCCATGAGTCTTCTTATTCACCGACCACCACCTTCGCGTAGCGAATAACGGCATCGTTCAGTTTGTAACCGGCTTCCACCACGTCCACCACTTTACCGGAGAGTTCCGGCGAGGGGATACGCGTGATGGCTTCGTGGATGTCCACGTCAAAGGCATCGCCCGGCTGAACCTCGAGTTGTTCCACGCCTTTCGCTTTGAGGATTTGCTTGAGCTTGTTGTGGATGAGCTGCTGGCCTTCTTTCAATCCGTTGATGTCTTCCGAATCGGCAGCGGCTGATTGCGCGCGTTCGAAATCGTCTAGGATCGGCAGCAGGCTTTCCAATACGTCTTTCGAGGCATTGCGAATCAGGTCGCCGCGCTCGCGCATGGAGCGCTTGCGGAAATTGTCAAATTCAGCATAGAGCCGCAGGTAGCGGTCCTGCCAATCCGTCTGTTCTTCTTGCCCTTCTGCCGTGCCTTCCTCTTCTGCCTGCTCCTCGGTAGCCGCGTCCGCTTGGGGTTGTTCCTCGGCTGCTTGTGTTTGGGTCTCCTCTGTTTCCGCTTGGTTTGCGGTGGTTTCTTCCACGTTCGGCGTATTCATGTCTGGGGCACTTTCCTTGATTTGTCTCACCTTGTCCAAATCCGATGCCACACTGCAGCAACCGGACAACCTGTCAGGTGAACCGGATCAGAAGGATTTGACGTGCTTGTCAATCTGGCGGTGCAATTCGAAGCCGCGCAGGTTCTTACCCACGATCACCCCGTTCTCATCGATGAGGAAACTCATGGGGATGGAATTGACGCCGTACATCGCCGCCGCTTCACTTTGCCAGCGCTTGAGGTCGGAGACGTGCCATTTCCAATCGAGCTGGTCCTGAGCGATGGCGGACTCCCAGCGTGCCACGTCGCTGTCCAAGGACACGCTGAACACTTCGAAGCCATCGGCCGACTTGAATTTGGCCTTCTTGTACTTATGATAGGCGTTGACCACGTTAGGGTTTTCCCGGCGGCACGGTCCGCACCAAGAGGCCCAGAAATCCACCAGCACCAAGTTACCGCGCAGGTCGCTCAACTTCATGGTCTTGCCTTTCGGATTAGACAGGGCAATCTCTGGAGCGGTGTCGCCGATGGCCGTTCCCACTTTATTCGTTGGAATGACAACGGCAGAATCGGGCACCTCAACGGGCGATGCAAAAAAGATCGCAGCGGCGAGCACCAACGACCCGAGGGTGGTTTTCAAAATCATGAAGGCAATTTACGCAATCAATCGACCCGTTCAATGCGGGCACCCAGCGCTTTTAATCTTCCTTCGATGTCTTGGTAACCGCGGTCAATCTGGCCGATGTTGTGAATCACCGATTGGCCCTCGGCCGAGAGCGCTGCAATGAGGAGGGAAACCCCCGCACGGATGTCAGGCGATGTCATGGTCACGCCGCGCAGCGGGCTCTTGCGGTCCATGCCAATGACGGTGGCACGGTGTGGGTCGCAGAGGATAATCTGCGCTCCCATGTCGATGAGCTTGTCGGTGAAGAACAGGCGGCTCTCGAACATCTTTTGGTGGATCAGGACGCTGCCTTTGGCTTGGGTGGCCGTCACCAGCACAATGGACAGCAAATCCGGCGTGAAGCCCGGCCACGGTGCGTCCGATACGGTGAGGATGGAGCCGTCGATGAAGGTTTCGATTTCGTACGAATCTTGCGCAGGCACGAAGATGTCGTCGCCACGGCGCTCAAGCTTAATGCCCAGCTTCTGGAAAACCTTCGGAATGACACCGAGCTCGTCGTACGCCACGTCCTTGATAGTGATTTCACTTTGGGTCATGGCCGCCAACCCGATAAAGCTACCGATCTCAATCATGTCAGGCAGGCAGCGGTGGTCGGTACCGCCGAGTGACTCGACGCCTTCGATGGTCAGCAAATTGGAACCGATGCCGCTGATATTGCCGCCCATGCGGTTGATCATTTTGCAGAGCTGCTGCAGGTAAGGTTCGCACGCTGCGTTGTAAATGGTGGTGGTACCTTGGGCCATGCACGCCGCCATGACGATGTTGGCGGTGCCGGTGACCGACGCTTCGTCGAGGAGCATGTTGGTGCCCTTGAGCCCATCGGGCGCACTGGCTTGGAAAAAGCCGGTCTTGCCGTCGTAGGTGAAGGTCGCGCCGAGGGTTTCGAACCCGATGAAGTGGGTGTCCATGCGGCGGCGGCCGATTTTGTCGCCACCCGGCTTGGGCAGTGCGCCCACACCAAAACGCGCCAGCAACGGCCCCAAAATCATGGTCGAGCCGCGCAGGGAACTACCCTTCTGCCTGAATTCTTCGGTGCTGAAATAGTCGAGGTTGACGTCGTCCGCTTGGAAACGGTAAGCCCCAGGTCCTTCGCGTTGGATTTTGACGCCCATGCTCGCCAGCAAGTCAATCAATTTGTTGACGTCGACGATGTCGGGGATGTTGGTGATTGTCACCGGCTCCGGCGTCAGGAGCACCGCACACAAAATCTGCAGCGCCTCGTTTTTGGCTCCTTGCGGGATGACTTCACCAGACAGCCGCTTCCCTCCTTCGATGATAAAACTGGACATGGTCGTTTGAGTTGACAGTTCGCAGCGCACCTCAGCGAAGGATCATTGCCTCGCCCGTTGCCGCCTTTCGAAATAACGGCGCAAGGTCACCTCACCGTCTGTTCGACGGAAAACTTTTCAACCCTGAAAATTGGAATGTCCCGGCGGGATTAGCGCTTGCGCTTTTTGCCGCGGTGTCGATCGAGCGCGTCGCTCGTCTTGCGCTTGCTCTTCAAAATCTCTGCCGAGCTCACGAGCTCAGCGTCTTCGGGAAGCGTCAAGGCGCCTTCGCTCATCTCATTTATCTGCTCCCGGATCAGCGCGTTTTCGACGGTGTTCTTGTTCCACGTCAAGAAATGCCGCTTCATCAAGTTGCCGATGGTGACAACCAAAGCCGCCTTCTCCTCCCCTTCTTCGTATGACTTGGCCTTTTCTATGAGGTCGCGGGTCAATTGGCCGTAGTGCCCCAAACGCGATATCGCTCCGGGGTAATTCAATCGACCGGGTGCCTCCGACCGACTCTCGGGCGTTGGGCGTTCCACCGGGCAGTCGACGTCCAAATCGTACCCTGCCATGAGGAACAACTGCCCCCACAATTTTTTCTGCACCTCATCCGCGTCCCCTTCTTGAGCAACAACGGAACCCATCACGCTGACAATGGCTGCTGCGCATTTGTTACGTTCCTCCTTGTCGGCGATGGACTTCAAGTGATCCACCATCTCCTGGATGGTGCGGCCGTATTCCGGGATGACCAAATCCCGACGGGCACTGTTGTAGGTCATTTCAACTACCATGTTGTAAAGGTATGGAAACCCCTGCAGTTAGCAGGCAAGCAAGCTTTCCGTTTGCACAAATGACCGGGCTTCGGTTTGTATGCGCATCCAAAATGGCTCGAACGAGGCTTCGAGGTCGTCGAATCCGGCCGCATCCGCCGCCTCGAACAGCCGGTGCAGCGGGCTGACGGTACGGAGGCGTTGCTCGAGCCGAGCATCCATCGAGCGGCAGACACTGAGCATGCCCTCCCGCGATCCGTACTGAACGAGCCAGTCGTGCGCCACCATGGCGTGGAGGAAGCGCTGGCTGCGGGCAGGCATTTCAACCGTGCGGTTGAGCAAGTCGCTCTGCGCAGCTTCCGCGAACGTCCGGAGGGGTGTCTCAGGGTGGAGTCGGGCAAAATTCTTCGCCAAGAAGTGGTCGTATAGTAAGTCCACGCCGACGCCAGAAAACCGACCGAGCACGGGCCGAATCGCCGCTCTTGCCGCCCGCGCTTCGAGGGCTATATCGGCGTACGAATCAATCCAGCGATGCAGCACAATGCCATTGGCAATGGGCGCTGCGTAAGCCTTGAACGGGTCACCTTTGACGGCGTCACCCATGAAGTTGCCCAGGCGCAAATCCGAATCCCCTCCACTCAAAACCAAGTGCGCCAAGTAGTTCATTCGGCAAACTTCGAAAATTCGCAGCGAACCCAAAGATTTTTGACGAATGCTTTGGGGCAAAGGATTGTCTTGCGTAATTTCGCCGTCCGCTTCGTTTCAAAGGAAACAGCGCACAAGCGAGAATAGCTCAGTTGGTAGAGCACAACCTTGCCAAGGTTGGGGTCGCGAGTTCGAGTCTCGTTTCTCGCTCAACGAAAAGCCTTCCATTGCGGGAGGCTTTTTCACTTTTAGGTAGTTTAAATAGTCCCTTTGAAGAGGGCAAGTTCGAGTCGTGAAATGAACCAAATTAAAATCACTTCAAGGAGCTTCGAGCGCTCGCAATTTTATGTTAGTGGAGAAAAGAAGTGAAAGGGAGCTATTACGGAGCAATTATGCAAATCCATTTATTAGCATAAAGAGGATGAAGAGTGAACACCGGAAATCCGATAATTTTCTGCATGTTTTCAATATTAGTCGTTTAAGCTGTATCTTTTAGACGTTAAACTTGAGTTTGTAATTCTTTTGACCAAAGAAATCATGAAGAAACTAACGGCCTTTTTAACCAGTGCCACACTTGCCGCTTGTCAATTATTAATGGCGCAAGACTCGTGGACTTGGCAAGGAACAAATGCAGGATGGACGGGAGCAGGCGGCTGCTCTCTATCAGTGGGTCAGGACTTTCTAACTATGACCGTCACTGGGAATCAACCTCATATGCAGAGTCCAACAAATTTAAATCTCACCGCGGAGAATTACGATAGCTTTCAAATAACCGTGCTAAATCACACGAATGGTAGTCCTTTCGTTCTGAAGTGGTTCGACTCGTCAAATTCTTTGCTCGGGCAGGCTACAATACCGGTTTCAACTGAAATGACCACGCCTGAGACCTACACAATATCCCTAGCAGATAATGCCAACTGGGCCGGAAATACTATTGGTAAATTTCGCCTCCGCGGTCCGGCAGGAGGAGGTGGCTCTCTTGGGGAGGTCGAATGGCATTCATTCTCCCTAAATCTTGTCACCGAAGCTATTTCTGGATGTATGGATCCCCTTGCATGCAATTTCGACCCGCAAGCGACAGAGGATAACGGCAATTGTTCATACAACGGAGCCGCAATTCCTACTGATTTCTACTGGCAAGGAACAAAAGCAGGTTGGACTGGAGCTGGCGGGGTTGTTCTAGCCGCAGGACCAGATCATATGACTATGACAGTAACCGGCGCAAATAACGTTGCTGAGATGCAGAGTCCAACGGGTCTTGCTCTTGACGCTTCGGCTTTTGGATCGCTGTCCGTGCGACTGCTCAATCCTACAAGTATCAGCAGCGGTTTTCAATTGCGCTGGTATGACGAAAATAATAGCCTGCTTGGAAATAAAGCGATTCCTGTCGGAACTGAAATGACTGAATTCGAAACATACACAATTGATCTTTTTTCTGAAGAAAGCTGGTCAGGCTTAATTCACAAAATGAGACTTCGAGGGCCATTTGCGCTTGATGTGGAAACAGAAACTCCTGACATTCTGTGGGAGTTTTTCGAATTAAATGAAGTCTTTGATTGCAATGGTGATTGTGCAGCAGATGATGATAATGATGGGGTTTGTGATGCGCTAGATTCATGCGTTAACAGTGGATGTACAGATCCCGCAGCATGCAACTTTAATCCTGACGCCTGCGAGGACGATGGTACGTGTAATTTCATCGGTGCGAATTCGATGATCGACTACGCCTGGCAAGGGACTAAAGCTGGTTGGATAGGTGCTGGTGGAGTAATGCTAAGCCAAGGTCCTGAGTACATGACAATGGCAATTACAGGGACTTCAGCAGTTGCTGAAATGCAAAGTCCAACAGGACTTGGTATCCAAACCTCTTCATTTTCAGCCTTTTCTGTGACAGTCCAGAACCCTACAACCATTTCAGCTGGTTTTCAACTCCGTTGGTATGATGAAACAGGAGTCATTCTGGGTTCTCAGGTAATTCCTATTGGCACAGAAATGACAGGTCCCGAGACATACCAAGTCAACTTAACTGCTAACGCCAATTGGAGTGGAGTAGTTGACAAATTAAGGTTGAGAGGCCCATACGATTTGGATGTTTCGCAGGAACCTAATGAAATCTTTTGGGTCAATTTCACCTTAAATGCCTCGGTGGATTGTGATGGTAATTGTTCAGAAGGAACTGATGAATGCGGTATTTGTGGTGGTGACGGAACGTCGTGCCTTGTACCTGGTTGCACAAATCCTTTTTATGTTGAATTCGACTTTGATGCAACTGCAGATGATGGATCATGCGAAACATTGGTAGTCCATGGTTGCACATATGAAGTAGCTTCCAACTTCAACCCAGCCGCAAATACAGATGACGGCAGTTGCCTTATATCATTGGAATCCAGCTGTGGCGCCGATATTGATAACGACGGATTGGTGGCAACCCCTGATCTTCTTCAATTCCTCTCTGTCTTCGGTCTCTCATGTGAGTGATTTTGGGCATATTAGGAAATAGCAAAGGCCTTTATTAACTCCCGCTTATTTTAGCGGCAATGCAGCTATCTAATTTCAATTCTCAGATTCGCTTCTTTCTCAAGTCTGCCCTTCTGATTTGTCTCATCTCTTGCGAGACAACAGAATTTCACCCAAAGTTGAACGGTTCTGAAGAGGACGAGTTCATTGGAATGATGCTTGAAAAAATGTCAATTGAGGATAAAGTTGGTCAAATGACACAACTCAATCTTGGATTTTTGTCATCTTCAATGAATCAGCATGACGGAAAGCCAAAACAGGTCGATTGGGACAAAGTAAAAACTGCAGTTGAAACTTACCGAGTAGGCTCAATCTTGAACACCGCAGGAAGGGCGTACTCCTTAGCTCGTTGGCATGAGATAATAAATGGCATCCAAGAAATTGCGCTTGAGCAACCACTTAAAATACCCGTTGTCTATGGAATCGATGCCATTCACGGTGCCACTTACAGTAAAGGCTCGACATTATTTCCTCACAATATTGGAATGGCTGCAACCCGCAACCTCGAGATTGTTCAAGCAGCTGCGGAAGTGTGTGCAGCCGAAACACGAGCAAGTGGTATTCGATGGAATTTCGACCCTGTCTTTGATGTCGGAAGGCAACCCCTCTGGCCAAGATTCCCAGAGACCTTTGGGGAATCCGCTTTGTTATGCGGTAAAATGGGAGGTGCCATAGTCGGTACATATGAGAATTTTAACCATGCGAAAGGTCAAGGCATTGCGGCCTGCATGAAACATTTTATTGGTTATGGGGTACCCGCATCAGGAAAGGACCGCACGGAAGCCTACATATCCAATCTTGAATTATGGGAACATCATATCCCACCGTTTCAATTTGGTGTCAATGCAGGAGCCTCAACGCTAATGGTAAATTCTGGATCTGTAAATGGAGTTCCAGTTCATGCATCTCGCAATTTTTTGACTACTCTCCTTCGCGAACGAATGGGCTTCGAAGGAGTAATAGTTTCAGATTGGCAGGATATTATTCGGCTCCACAGTCGCCATCAAGTCGCCCGTAGCCACAGGGACGCTGTGAAAATGGCTATTGATGCAGGTCTTGATATGAGCATGGTGCCAAATGAATATTCATTCAGCGAAAACCTTGTGGACTTGGTGCGCAGTGGCGAAATCACGGAAGAACGAATTGATGAGAGCGTTCGAAGAATACTCGAATTCAAAATGAGGCTCGGGCTCTTCTCAAATCCAAAAGTGGAAGAAACTGCAGTGAAAAAATTTGGATTATCTGAATATGAAGATATTGCTCTTCAAGCGGCAGAAGCATCTCTCGTATTGTTGGAAAATCGCAATGAAATTCTTCCCTTAAGAGGAGATGAAAAATTGCTTGTTATTGGGCCTACTTGTGGGTCAAAAAGTGCCTTGCATGGAGCTTGGTCGTACACTTGGCAGGGAAATGTTGAATCGGCCTACCCAAATGAGACGTTAACTATTGTTGAGGCTATCACTCAGGTTTTTGGGGCAGATCAAGTCAAATGCCCATTGAACGCTGGGTTTGACGATTCACTTCATTACAAATTAGATATTGAAAACGCAGCTGAATCCTCTGATGTAATCATCCTATGCTTGGGGGAAAATGCCTATGCAGAATCCCCCGGAGTAATTGATGATTTAAACCTACCTAAGAATCAGGTAAAACTAGCTCTCGACGCTATTGCCACAGGGAAACCTGTAATTCTCGTACTAGTTGAAGGTCGAGGAAGACTAGTAAGTCAATTTGTTGAAGATATCGATGCCGTGCTGCTCGCCCTACGGCCCGGGTCTCAGGGGGCAATGGCTATCGCTAGAACTCTTGCCGGTTTATCAAACCCCAGTGGGCTCTTACCATTTACTTATCACCGTTCTACGGGCGATTTAATCCCGTATGATCACAGATTCTCATCGAAAATTACGCAAGGACCACCCGGTACATTCACTGAATTAGGATTTCGCCCCCAATGGCCGTTTGGCCATGGAATGTCGTACGATGAGTTAGACTGCGAATTTGTGGACTTCTCATGCGAACAATGTTTTTTAGGTGACAGTGTAGACGTGAATTATCGCCTTACAAATAAGAACCAAGACGAAGCCTCCAAGAGTTTTGATCTTTATTTAAGTGATGACTACGCGACTCATATTTCGCCGAGAAAGAGAGTTCTGGTAGCATTTGATCATGTCCGAGTCCCTCCAAGAAGTTTCATTGATAGCACAATTACAATCCCGGCTAATGCCTTTGGATATGTCGATGGCGAGGGAACTTGGCACTTCGAACCAGGGTCTTTTACAGTCGAGCTTTTCGGGGAAGAGAAATCAATTCTTCTCGAAGAATAAAAGTTCGAGCCTTCTAGCCACCTCAATTGATAATGTTCAATACCTGAGTCTTCGACTTCCATCCAATTCGGGTAACAAGAACTTCAACTTCAGTTATCCCTTCGGGGATGGTTATCTCGGCTCCTCTACTTGCCACATTCCAAGCATCTTCTCGTTTCGTGCGCCAACCGATAGAAACATTTGGATTTTCATGAGAAATTATAAACCTCCTACCTTTTTGAGTCAATGTTGGTAATGTGAGTTCCTCTGATGCAACTTTCTGCTTGAAATATTCTACGAGCTTTTTTTCATCAACGTTCCCCAAGTCCTGCCCCGGAGGAAATGCGCGAGAGAGTAAGTTTTGTAAATAGACAAGCGTGTCCGCAAAAAGTGGATTCAGATAAAGATTTTCTAACTCCCACTCATCTTCGGAACTATTGTAGAGTTCCCATTTAGACAGTGGCTTAGATTTCCATGAAATCCAAGGCTCTATGCCATCTTGAGCCAATGAATCAATTACTTTCATTGTATTCATTTGTTTTCGATATGCGATATTCATTCCTGCCGGTCTATCCTGAAAATCATTTCGAATTAAGCGCCAATTAGTTGTTCGAACAGTTCTGCGACGATTTAGATGTTCATCTAAACGGTCTGTTGACGCATATACAGCCTCATGTCCTCTTGAATCAGGTAAAATAGGCATTCCTGACAGCGAGATTTCTCGCTGAACATTGAACCACCGTAAAACTGAAGGAGCCAAGTCTAAGAATGAAAACAACCCTGCATTCCTGGAGGGTACATCTTCGACATGGCCCCATTTAATCAGTAAAGGAACTCTAAGGCCCGCATCAGTGGGGGCTCTTTTAAATCGCGGGAACGGGCCACCATGATCACTGAAAAATACAACTGTCGTGCTTTCGTACAAGCCGTCTTCCTTAAGCTCATCTATGACCTTACCAATCTGCCGATCCAACTCTTCAAGGTTGCAATAATTAACGGCTATATCCTTCCTTACTGCATTCTCTTGCGGAATTAATAGCGGTACTGGAACTGAATCACGGCTAATTTGACAAGAGGTTTCCTGTCTTTTCCAAATTTGACTCTCGTGAGTCACATTAAAATTAAAAACCGAAAAGAAAGGCTGTCCATCCCTCCTTTCTCGCCAATGGGCATCAGAGGAAGACTCATCCCAAGCAAGCGGTGGTGCTTCAAAGTTGTAATCTTCCTTCGAATTGTTCGTACAAAAAACACCCGCCTCACGAAGGTATTCAGTAAAAGGTCTGGTTCCAGGCGGAGCGGGAGCAGAGTAGTAAGGCAATCCTGTGTGTTGATTCAAGCCCACTTTATTGGCTTGAAACGCCCTCATGTGTTGCGTACCCATTAAGGCAGGCTGAACTCCAGTAATAATGCTACTTCTTGAGGGAGCGCAAACCGGAGCAACAGCGAAAAACTTATCATATACAGTGCCATCATCTGCCAATGAACAAAGGTTTGGCATAAAAGCCGTTGAATCCCCGTAGATGGGCAGAAATAATGACTGATCCTCACAAACTAGCCATATTACAGACTGAGTTCCATCGGCAGGTTGTTTCTTTGGCATACCTGTGCTGATCCAATTACAACCCGACAAGAAGATCCAACTAATTAAAATATGCTTAGGGTGCCACATAAAGTACATTTTATCAAGTTACTGTTTGGACTGATTTTCTCGTGCATTACGATAATCTTGGTGGGACAAAGTGTCAGCACAGATTCCACACAACCAGAACCAGATAAATTTCAAAAAATAAGAATTGGACAAGACACTAAGAAAATTCCACTTGAAATAAAAGGTTACTATCGTTTCATGGGGTATGCGAGAAAGCTAAATGTACACTTTGGTGATAGCAATACGCCTTTGGTTATAAGGACGGACGACGAATTCAATACCCCCAATTTTAACATCAATATTCTCGCAAGACCGACAGCTAACAGTTTCGTGGCCTTGCAACTTTTGACTTTCGACCCGATGACAAATATGGTCGATGACAACAGGATTTTTCGCTTATCTCGTCAAGGTGTGGTTTTATCTACCGGAGCGTCAACTTCGAAAGGAAAGTTTAGAGTATCATTTGGAGGAACACAATTTGTGGAATTAGGTGACTTTTTAATGAGTTCGGCAAAACAGGTCCAAAACTCGTTGTTTGACCGCAATGCCTGGACATATGTTTGGCCCATTGCCGTACAACACGATAGCTACTACAGTCGCTCGGACTATATACGGGAGGTAGACTTTGGCAAACGGCAATTGAATGGTTTGAGATTGCAAGCACTGGATCTCCCAGGGCTAATTGATTTCGAGATGGTTGTCGGGAAAACACCCTTTAATCTCCCCTCACTCCCTGACTTTATAATGGCGGGTAGGCTCAGCAAGCAGTATCGTCTTCAAACTTTTCACGTCGGCAGTATGAACTCACGAGGCCTAGATGCCTGGAGAAATGGTGAAAAATTTGGGGTCAATATCCTTTCTCTTGCACATGAAGGCCGACTGAAAAACCTTGGTGTCAAAAGTGAACTCGCTTTCGGAAAGCATAGAATTGACGCTGAGAATAGCCAAGGTTCAGGTGTTGCATTCAAAATGCTCTTGAGCATCCCAAAAAGAAAATTGAACTTCCCATTGGACGTTGAACTGTTCGCAGTTACACCCAATTTTGTTAATCTACACTCTGCACTGATCAATACTTCCGTGGATGGTTTTAGCTCTGAAACGTCTTCTTTCAATGGCGCAAACGTTCAAGACGGAGCACGACCTTTCGGTGCAGTCCTCACCCCAATGCATTTGGTTGCCAATAATCGCGCTAGTGCAAGATTTTCTTCGACGTTCGGGATAGGTCGGTTAAGAATAAACCTCGGCTATTTAATCTCTAGAGAAATTCAGAATCTGCCATCGGACATAACTTTTTATCACAAGGTTACTGGACTTTACATGTCACGAGTCGATCGGTTTCAATCTGCCACAGGGCCAAATAACGCGATCACTACTTTTTTCAGGGGGGCGTACCAAAGAATCGGAATAACTTCTGAAGGTCATCAATTAGGCATCAAAGGTTTCAACGCAGTGCGATTAAATGCGAAGGTTAAAGGGGAACTGTTTGAGAGGCCATTTTTCATTTTTTACCTAGGAGAATACCTATCCACTCAACACGGGCTCTCAATGTTGCCAAAGTTTGGTGATTCTGCAATTGTCAGCGCTCAATATCACGAAATGGACACCTATTTTCCCTTTGGAAATCGCTGTGCGTGGATTCTATATGGCGGACTTGAGCGAATTAAGGGTAATGAATTTACCAGCCCTCGAGATGGGCTAGAAGAACAAGAATATAGTTACTTGGATGGCCTCGGCGCGGCCCTCGGCACGGGAATAGATATTAGTATGACCAAATCATCGACTCTTTTTTTCAGATATAAACGCGTCGATTACTTTGACCAGTCAATTACATCATCTCGATTCCAAGGCTGGGAGTCTACAATTGAACTAAAAATTCACTTCTGATGATATCAGTAAGCAGGTCTAATCATCGTTCATCCCCTCGTCTGCCATTGCTTTCCTTGGGAATAATTTTTCTGAATTCTGCAATATGTCAATTCCCTCAATTCGAATTAGGAGGGTACTCAAGAGGCGTAACTAATGTTGGCTACTTATCGAACGAAGATTCAGTAAGCAGGGATATCGACGTCGAATCGCATGCTTTAATTGATCTAGCAATCCGCGGAAGATTAACTCCAAAAGCTGAAGTTTACTCAGAACTGCGGCTTGGCACCAACCTCGCCCTCTTCGATACAAGCGCTTCTTATGCTCAATTGCGTCGGATTGTCATTTCAGGTCAAATCACCAAAATATGGCATTATGAAATTGGTGACATTGACGTTTCGTGGACACCCTTCACGATTTGGAATAATAATGCGGAAGGTAATGTTGGCGAATCTGAACTTTTTGCCCAATGGAGAGAATTACAAGATTATGAGAATTTCTCTGAGGGCAATCAATGGAGGCTGAAAGGAGCTAAGTTCCAAGGCCTTTGGACACTAGGCGATAGTTCTATTTTTAAGATTTCAAATTTCATATCGCGAATACAAGCATCAGACGAAATAATTCGGCCAGAGGTTTTAATGGGTGGTGTTGAAATTAACATTACTAAGCCCAAAATTGACTTGGCAATTAGAGCACAGGATTTTGCCGTGCTCGGAAATACAGTTCCTGGCGGATCGAGCCTTAATGTGGCTGCACTCAGCGCTGACTTTTCACTTTCGATTGCATCCGTTTTAATTCGAGGTGAAGCCGGTGGTTCTTTCAGTTCCTCAGCTGCCAATCCATCCTCTTCACCATTCGACAACGGTAATAATATTCGAGGTGGATTTTGGGATATTCAAGGTTCAACTTTTTGGTCTAATAAATGGAGCGCAACTGTAGAAGCTCATTCGGTAGCAGATACGTACATATCTCCAGCCTCACAATCAAAAAGAATACGATTCAATCAAGTTCCCAGCTCGTTTGCACAGATTAATAATGGTAACTGGAATCGTGATTTATCTCAAGGAGATCTCTTAACATCATCATATTTACCCCGCGGAGAAAGACCATGGAACCAGCTGGTGCAGAGAGAATTAATGTCTTATGACGCGAGATACGGCACCGCCAGTCCCTATGGTAAATCCACTCCGAATCGCAGAGGAATTTCTTTGCAGATTGCGAGGGGTAGTATAGGGGAGCGCTGGTCTCTTAAATTGGTTTCATCAATCCAGCAAGATTTAACCCCTGAGGGAGTGAGTAGAAGACGGTGTTACACAAATTACGAGACGAAAGGTCACTTTGCATTGTCTTCACTCTGGGAAGGAAAAAGAAAGCTAATAATCAACGGCGGGTGTAGATTGCAAAACGTACGAAGAGATAACAATTTAATTGACCCTGTCAATCTGAAAACTCGGCTCTTCGACATAGGTGGACACTGGGAAATAATTGAATCAATATCGCTTCTGTATGGTGCAAAATTTATCAACGCACGAGGCACAGAGTATCTAGCTGAGAGGGATGTGGATTTTGTAATAACTGATTTCGACCGAATAGTGCTCGATCTTGACGATAAGATTCAAGCGATTGGGTTAAAGTGGAGCCTAAATGATAACACCCAAGCAACTATTCAATGGCAGCATTGGGCTTTAGACAACTATTCAATTAATCAGTCAGCGGTCATCTCGCGTGTATTATTTTTATTTACAACTACTTTTTGAAATGACTCTCCTAAATCCATCCCCAAACCCTTGGATATTGTCTCGAAGTCTTGTTATCATCTTAGCTTTCGTTGGGTGTGCAAAAGAGGAACCTCTTGGCCCTGATTTGAGTGGGCTTTATGGTGAGCTGGAATTATTGACCGCGTTCTCTAACAATAGCCCCAACGGGGTTCATTTTGAGGCAAACGAGAAGGTCGAATTTTCAGCTGATTTCAACTTAGAAGTGGATTATACCCTTTCGCTCACAGGCCAGTCTTCGGGTGCCAAATATTCTATTTCGGGAAAAGGAGCCAATTTATCTGACGTTAGTTGGGGAGGAGATTGTGACGATGTTTTTTTCGGCCCTATGGAGTGGGTGCATTGTGTTCTTGAATTCGATGATCATCCTCAAAGCACCCAATTAGATTCTGTTTTTGTCTGGGAACAGCCTGATTTATCGTTCAAAGGCGTGTTGCTAACATCTTTCGAAGATCCCTCTGCTTTCAGCTTAACCAGTGGCGACTTTACAGAATATTTGGAAACAGTCAATAACGCCCCTGATGCTGTTGAAGGCTCAACATATATGACCGGGTTTGGATCGGGACCTGCAACTTGGTTTGGTGCACTACGAATCACAATGGATCCAGCCACATTATCAAATATTACAGTCGCAGATTCGTTTTTGAATCTGCACCTAAGAAGCGAATTCGAAGGTTCTGCGACAGTGATTAAAGTATTCGAAGACTCAAATGATGACGGAATCATCAATTCCGGTGATGACGAAGTTTTCACAACGAAAGTGCCAATAGCGGCAGACGGCCAATGGCAAAGAATGAATCTGCCTTTATCCGATTTATCCTTGGATTTGTCAGGCAACAATGTTGCTGTAAACGGAGGGCTTCTTGATCTTGATAATATTTTGAGATTAGATATAACTATAAGCCAAGTAGGTACCGCAGATGGCACGTTCGGTTTTGACGCCGACTATATCATCCTTACTCCCGACGAGCCTTTTTAGATATGGTGCTTCACAAATAGCTTGATTTAATTATCTCTTCCAGGCGAGAAAATTAGTCTCAATCGACACGGCGAAATCAGCAGTTTTTTCGTAGATTCTCTCACGAATGGGGCTCATAATCCGAAGCAACCTAGCCAAAAACAAGCATGATGAAACGATTCATACTCTTCCTGACAATATGCACATCTTACTTTCAAAGTCACTCCCAAGTTGAAGGAGTTTGCAACGCCTCTTTTGAATCGGGATTATCGGATTGGCAAAACTTCGCTAATAATGGCGCAGTAGCGTCTTTTGATACTTCAACGACAGCGGCATTTGCAGGACAAGTTGGCGCCTTAATTTCAATTGAAAACATCAGTTCCGGAACATGTGTCTTAAGTTCATGTGTTTCCGATATGATCGCGAATCAAAACTACAGGATGTCCTTTTGGGCGAGATCGGAAAATAACGTTGAAGTCCTTGCGACAATATCAAAAGCTACTCCAGGTTATAACAATTTCGCAACAGGGAACTTTACACTTGGCCCAGAATGGACACAGTATGAAATTGTTGGAAGTGTAACTGAAGACTATCTAGCAGACATTCGTTTGGCAAAATTCAAATTTTTGAGCGAAGGCCTCGCGATGATAGATGATATTCAAATCGAGGTATTCGACCTTACCCCTGAAGTCTGCCAAGGAAATTTCGAAAATGGCTTTGACTCTTGGGCAGTCAATCAGAATAATGGTGCTATTGCAGCTGAAGTTGACCAATCTGAGGCTGTAAATGGCAACTCTTCTGTCAAATTAACCGTGTCTGATACAGAACTGGGAACGCCCATATTTTCGAGTTGCTCATCATTTTTGCCTCAGGCGACCTCTATCATGGTGCATTTCTGGGCAAAGTCGAATGACCCCAGCGTGACAATTGAAGCGAAAGCATCACTTCAAAATCCACCATACACAGTTTTTGGTAGTCTTGACGCTACACTGACGACTGAGTGGCAGCAGTATTCGTTTATAGCCTATGCTGAAGAGGAAACTAACGGGATAAGGCTGGCAAAATTTGCCTTCCCAAATGAAGGCGAATATTGGATTGATGATGTGTGGATTGAAGAAATCCCGCCTACTCCTGCTATCTGTAACGGAAATTTTGAATTGGCTTTGGAGTCGTGGGTGACCTCGGTCTCGGAAGATGCTTCGGCTACAATATCAGCGACTCCTGCGACCACTTACGATGGTGTTGTAAGTGCTTATGCCGAGGTGAATAGCCCGGGGGAGCAAAACTCATCAATACAGCTTTCTAGTTGCCGATCCGGTATGGTGGAAGATTCTACCTACTCAGTAAGCATATGGATGAAAGGAAGTACAGATGGACTAGAATTCAATCTTATGACTGCGTATGCTGATTTCCCCTTCACTGCATTACACAGCGAAACCAAAACAACTTCAACGGACTGGACTGAGTTCTGCTGGCAATTCACTGCAGACAGTACTGTCAATGAAGGAATACGTGTTGTGAAAATCCAGTTTTTATCTCAAGGCGTATATTACATTGACGGTGCCACACTCAATCCGGAAGACTACGAATGCCCCGAAACGACCCAGGTGGCCCGAGTCAGAAGCGAATTAGGATTTCGCTTATTTCCAAATCCCGCAAGCGATTATTTAATAATTGAGGCGCCGACAAACTTCGAGAATTATCGCTTCGAAATATCGTCGCATTCAGGAAGGCTTATTAATACTTCGAAGCAGGATAATGTGTCGATGATCCCGTTGCATGGACTAGAACCAGGTTTGTATTTTATTAAGCTAAGGACTTCTGCTGATGGCCAACTGATTGAAACTTTCAGGGTCATCAAAAGGTAAAATTGGAATCTGCCCTTGACCATGAAATGGTTCGTTATCTTTTTTCTTCAATCGCTTGCTATAGGGTCATTGCTATGCCAAAATGATGAAGTTTTTCCATTGGCTATTTCTAGGGAATTTGATGCTCCTGTGACAGTATTGATGTCTTCTTTGAATGATGGAAGTGTCTCTCAATCTGTCCTAACCGTGCAAGGGCCGTTAAAACCGATTAGAACCACTCATTTTGGATATACGCACAATCATTTTCTAGGAGACGATTCTGCATCTGATTCCATAATAATCGCAAGGAGCAAAACAGTTGGCCCAGGATTCATTCGGTTCCCAGGTGGAAATGGAGCGAATCGGTATTTTTGGGATGGTAATCCGCCTGCACTCATCCGGCAGGATGACGTGGTTACCGCATCTGACTTGATTAATCCAGACGGGTCAAGTATGGGTACTGACGAACTTTTTTTACTGTGCGATTCAATCGGAGGAGAGCCCGTTTTAGTAGTAAATTTTTCCTATGCGCGTTATGGATGGGGTTTGGACCGGGTTGAACAAGCCGCAAGCTATGCCGCTGACTGGGTAAGGTACGTGAATCAAACACTCGGTAAATATGTGCGCTATTGGGAAATCGGAAACGAAAATTATGGGAGTTGGCAAGCGGGATCTATGGTGGAGGGGGAGCTCCTGACCGGGGAGATGTACGGTCAAATTTTTAGGGTTTTCGCTGATTCAATGAAATCCGTAGATCCAACAATACAGCTTGGTGCGGTCATTTATCCCATTGATCAAGAATACAACGATTGGACGGCGCAAGTCCTGCCTGAGGTTGAAAACGACGCCGATTTTCTCGTCGTTCATGATTACTTCGCTTGGGCGCCTAATGAGAATAATATCACATACGACCAGATGATGGGCAGTATTGTAGAAGTTTCAGAGGATGCTGAAGCCGTCGCTGATATGGTTAACCTATACACCGATAAACCAGCGAATCATTTCCCTGTGGCATTCACCGAATTCAATTCTAATACGGGGCATCGCGAGGTGGCGATGGCTAATGCCCTTTTTATTTCGCGTGTTCTTTTGGAGCAAATTATGGAAGGTTTTGAGATGTCCCTGATTTGGAATATTCAAGGAGGAGTTTCAGAGGATGGAGGAAGTCATGGCCTTCTTGCCCAGAATACCCCGGGCTTGCCCGACGGAGCGCCACGTCCAATTTTTTATACATATTGGCTGCTCCAGAAATATCTTGGTTACGCGATTCAGCGAATGGAGACAAACTACCTTCATTTGACGGCTTATGAAACTACTCATGCGAATGGCGCCAAAGGAGGAATCCTGGTCAATTCCGGGCAATTCTCGCGTACGGTGTCATGGCCCACTACATCCTCGAATTTTCCTTTCATTCACTGGGACATTCTCAATGCAGAAAATGAATCGGACAAATCTGTACTCATAAATGGTATCAGTTCTCCGTATTCTGAAGGGGGCCCGGAAAATGTTGAGAGTCTCAACGGATTCGGGGCTTTAGAACCTGATACAGTCACTTTTACAGTGCCACCTTTTTCGATTTTAGCATTTTCAAGAGCTTCTGCAGATACTATCATAACAATTGAGTCATGTGAACCTATAGTTTTTGATGGCGAAGTTTTCTCAAATTCAAGTACTCAAGCAATGTTTGAATTAGACGAATCCACCGGCCTTGCCGAGGCTGTGCAATACAATCTGATAATAGCCGAACCGGGTAACTGCAATACAGAAGGATGCATGGACCCCAACTTTCTCGAATTCAACCCTTTTGCGGTAGCCGACGACGGTTCATGCCAAACACCGATCCTTGCAGGATGCACATACGTGCAAGCTTCAAACTTTAATGCTATCGCAAATCATGATGATGGTTCGTGCGAATTTGCTTCAGTTACGGGTTGCCCGGGAGACGTTAACGGAAGTGGATTTATAAGCATTGAGGATTTGTTACTTTTCTTAGCCTCTTTTGGATTGATCTGTCCATGATCGTTAAAGAAGAATTTCTTTCAACTCTTTTTGTTGTGCTCTCTAGCATTGCCTGTTTGCCGCCCTCTTATTCGCAAAGGCCGGCACTAAATGGCAACCCCGGTTGGTTCCTCGATGATTGGCAACCAAAAACGTTTTCTACTCCAAAAAAGTCCAATGCGGTAATGTGCCCTTCCGGAGATGCCAGTGTTACTGCGGAATTAGACTTATCTACTCCCTTAACCAGAATCAGCAAATACATATTCGGAAATAATCTTGGAATTTGGGTTAATCGAGCAAATCTGGAGAACGAAGAGTTCGTAATACCAATCCAAGATATGGGCACTTCCATCATTCGTTATCCGGGAGGAAATGCATCAAATGACTTTTTTTGGAATGCCGCAGATTTATCTGATTGCCCTTTGGGTGTCCCTGATACGATATGGAAAAATAATGGCCGATACACCCCTCCTAAATTGGGATACGCAGGCAATTTCAAATTCAGCCCAGAGCATTATTACCAACTTTTACTGAGAACCGGTGCTACTGGATCAATCTGTATAAATTATTCCTTTGCTCTCTACGGGGAAATTGCAGATGAAGACGAGCGTGTGCAGTTAGCTGCGGCGTATGCTGCGGATTGGGTTAGAGATGCCAACATAAAACGTAATCTTGGAATTAAATTTTGGGAAATTGGCAACGAAAATTGGGGGCCTTGGCAAGCCGGTTATAATGTTGCTGAACGCGGACGAATTGACCCCGCGAAATACGGTAAGCACTGCCGTGTTTTCATTGAGGCAATGAAGTCCGTTGATCCTTCTATCAAAATCGGTGTAGTGGGCTACCAAAAGCCAAAGACTAATAATCCAGTGCAGTCAGAATGGAACGCAAAAGTCTTACCAGAAATACTAGGTCATGCCGATTACTACGTCTTGCATGACTACTTTACTGCCTTCAAGGCCATTTTAAGCCCTGAACAGATGTTTGCTTCTGTCGACACTGCTTATTCACATATTCAAGTGGTCAATGACGCCCTCGAAAAACTCGATGGGACTGGAGCAAATGCCATACCAATCGCATTAACAGAGTTCAATACGCGAAGCAGGGCAACAATCAGCGCAAATGATGGCGCAACGAATGTTTCTCACTCAGCTGGACTGTTTATATCCCATGCCTTAGGTGAATTCATTAGACAGGGTTACGGCTCTGCAATGATGTGGGACCTGGTAAATGGTTACTCTGATGGCGAAGATCATGGTGTTTTTTCTTCCCCTAAAGAAAATGATGTGCCAGAGTTAACTCCGCACCCTTCGTTCTATCACTATTACTTGTACAACAAATGCTTCGGAGATACTTATTTTGACGTACGAACAAACAATGACCAAGTGAGGATACATGCCTCTAGTTTCTCCAGTGGTGAAGTCGGACTGGTTATTTTAAATGGCAGTCCGAAATCTCATAAAGTCTCAATCAATGTCAAAAACGATGAGGCTTTTGATACAGCCTATCAATTTGAAGTGTACAATGAAAATCCTCTTTCAAGAAAGACTTTTATTAATGGAATGACCGGACCACATGTTGCCGGAGGACCAAAAAAATACTGGAAAGTCCCGGCTAATAAGTGGACGCTCTCCGATTCATTGTTATTAATTGACAGTCCTCCTTTCAGTGCGAACTACATAGTTTTAGATTGAGAATGAATCTTGCATAGACTTTACACGCGAGAAAGCATCGGACAAACCACTGATAAAATCGAGAAAGAGCAGAAAACATGAGAACTACTCCATTTTTGGTATGCACATTTTTTTTATTTCTCGCTCTAAGCGAAAGGTCTAGTTCAGGCGATACGACAGTAAATCATGCCCCGCCAGAGCCAGTAAACATTCTTTTTATTGCTGTAGATGATCTCAGGCCGGAACTTGGATGCTACGGCAGTAAATTGGCAAAAACACCGTGTATTGATTCGTTGGCTTCGAACGCGTTTGTTTTCGAACATGCCATATGCTCAGTGCCAGTATGCGGTGCCTCGCGCGCCTCTGTGATGACGGGGCTGAGACCAAATCATAGTCGTTTCATAAAATTTTCCTCACGCGCAGATGAGGATGCACCGGGGATCCCCATTATTGCAGAATGGTTCAAGTCGAAAGGCTACAAAACGCTTTCGAACGGTAAAATTTTACATAAGAATAAAGACTCAGCGGACGCTTGGAGCGAAAAGCCATGGAGACCCAAGCGAGATTTCCGAGATTATCAGGAAGCGAAAAATCAAATGATTGCATCCACAAAAGGCCATGGCCCTGCCACGGAAAAAGGTTCCAATGACGCCGTCTATGCAGATGATGAAATTTTAGAAAGGAGTTTAAACGATCTTGAAAATCTTGCCAAAATAGACGATCCATTTTTTCTTGCAGTAGGTTTTTTCAAACCACACCTACCTTTTTGTGCTCCAACTCGATTCTGGGATCTTTACAGCGCTGAGGAAATCGGCCTAGCGAAAAACCGATTCACACCCGAAAATGCCCCTGAAGCTGCTCTTCATTCTTTCGGTGAACTGCGTGCTTACACGGATATCCCCAATGAAGATTATACTGCTGTGCCTGACTCCATGCAAAATCGCCTTCGCCATGGCTACTTCGCATGTGTGAGCTACGTCGATCACCTTGTAGGTCAATTAATCTCGAAGCTGAATGAACTGGATATTGCTGAAAATACAATGATCGTTCTTTGGGGAGACCATGGCTGGCAACTCGGAGAGCACAACTTATGGGCAAAACATTGCAACTTCCAAACCTCACTTCAAGTTCCATTAATTATCAAATACCCTAAGCAAACAGAAAATGTAAGAGTTAAACAGGTTGTCGAATTAATAGACCTATATCCAACCCTTTGCGAGGCCGCTGGTATCGCCTCACCAAATCACATCCAAGGTGTTGACCTTAAAAAGGTCACGAATGGCTCAATTCGGACGAAAAGATTCGAAGCATTTTCGAAATTTCATGGTGGAGAAACGATAACGACCAGCGAATACAGCTACACGGAATTTCGGGGAAAGCAAAATTCTCACTCACATGGAACTATGTTATACGACCTTCGCTCAGACCCTGAAGAAAATCATAGTGTAGCAGGAAAATCGGGATACGCAGAAATTGAGGAAAAACTGAAAAGCCGTCTCGATTCACTCCGAATCAATGCCGGCATTTCAATTCTTGAACGATAGTTCACGGCAAATGATGGTCGGGCAATCTTGGCGTGTTATCCAAATGAGCTCAGATCACTGCCTGATTGCATTGTCTCGTGCGCGAAAAACAATGCAAAAACTCCTTCAATGGAGCAATTTTCATTATTCGCAAAGACATTCATTCGTGCATTCGAAGAAGAATCGAAAGACCGGTGGTTTAATCACTGCATCGCCAATCCAGGAACGGCTGCAACCTCAAAGTTTGAAGACTTTGTTCGAGGTACGGAAGGATTCAACAATTACTTGCGGTCCTACAACTATTTTTGTGCAGAAGACGAGTTGTACGTGCACGAGTATGCTAAGCCTGAACAAGATGAAGGCTCCTTCGCCATCTTCAGAGGCATGACTGCGGACACCCTACTCCAATACACCTTCAAGGAAATTCAATACTTTTGTGTTGGTATTCCCGCCCCTACAGATTGACATGCACGCAAAAATCACTACCGACCGCGGCACCATGACCGTGGAATTCTTTGAAAAGGACGCACCCAACACGGTCGCCAACTTCATCAAACTTGCGAAAGACGGCTTCTACGATGGCCTGAAATTTCACCGTGTCATTCCCGGATTCGTGGCACAGGGCGGCTGCCCCCACGGCATCGGCAACGGCGGTCCTGGCTACAGCATCGACTGCGAATTGGACGGCGACAACCAGTATCACGATTTGGGCGTGTTGTCCATGGCTCACGCCGGACGCAACACCGGTGGATCCCAGTTCTTCATTGTTCACAGCCGCGAAGCGACGGCGCATTTGGACCGCAACCACACATGCTTCGGCAAGGTTACTGAGGGGCTGGACATTGTGACGCAAATCGCGCAAGGCGATACGTTCTCGGTCAAGGTCATCGAGGACTGATTTGGGCTCAACAACTTGAGGAAAGCGGCTTCGGGCCGCTTTTTTTATTGACCAAGAACGACAACCAATCAGTTTTCGAAACAGCGAACATGCAGAGTGATTTCCAGCGACCCTGTCGTTTGGAATCACTAGTTTTCATAGCTTTCTTTCGACCATGATAAGATTCAACACTATTCTACTTCTAGTCTGCCCACTTTTTTGTGCAGCGCAGTTGGTCCCCGAATCGTCATCGTATAATGAGGATGTCGTCTGGGAATCAGTATTCACAGAGGGCCCAGAAGGAAAAGTCAATCGCGGAATAGTCGATACGGAGGGACATGCAGTGTGCGTGTCCATGCCCGAAGGTTCAGCGCGAATTCATAAAATAAATGGCGACGATGGAAGTCTGATTTGGGAAGCGACTTTTACTGATCGTCTGGGACTCGGGATCGCCGAGATCATCGGTGACGACGGTGAACCTGACTATGTCGTAACTGGCGGAGCAGGAAGCACTCAAGAATGCTGGTTGGCTCGAATTGAAGGGGCAAATGGAAACATCATGTGGGAAACAATTTTGGATGAACCCGGCAACAATTGGGAGTTCGACGGTCTGCGCTCTGCTATGGTAGGCGAGGATGGGTACATCTATGCATCTGGGTTCACCGGTGGCGATGAACCGAACACCGTTTTTGTCGTTTTCGCTGGGACAGAAACCGTTGTAAAAACCAATCCTGTTAACGGCGAAATCGAATGGACATCGTTTCTCCCAGCCTCCGAATATGGATTAGCTACCGTGCAAGATGCAGATGGAAATTTGTACACCGCCGGGGTGATGTACGATGAAGGTTGGTGCATTACCAAACGATCCGTGGAAGGTGAGGTACTGTGGACCACGTTTCTTGAGGCCACAACAGAAATCTATCCCTACGATTTGGCAATAAGCGAAGACGACCGATTGTACTACGGAGGGCACCGTGGCAGAGAGGGCGCAGGCGATCCTTTCGACTATTCTTGTGCTGCACTGGACACCAATGGAGAATTGATTTGGCTCAACCATTACGCAAACCCCAGGGGGTACAGTCTTTCACACATCAGAAATGAACTGTACGGAATTGAAGCTGGGACAGACGGCATCTACATGTTTGGTGGCTCGGGGGATGAAAGCGGCTACAGTGAAACGAATCAACCTTTTCCTTCATCCGATGTTTGGGTGGGTTGGGTTCTGCATGCGAATTGGGGAGGTGACATCTCGGATAGCCATGTTTTTTGCCACGATGGTGTCAATTCAGCGACGGAATACGGAGCCCTCATTGATGGCGGATTTTTCATTTTCAATGACACCGATGCAGGAGGAGATACAGAACTGGGGGTCATGAAAATTCTGAATGGAAGCAATCCTTCCGGTCAAACAGCAACCTCAGACGCGGGGGTGTATGATTTTGAAATTTTCCCAAACCCAAACAACGGGCATTTTCGAGTTACCGGGCTAGATCCCAATGAACAAACTGAAGTGTACGTCTTCGATGCCCAAGGAAAACTAGTTTACGCCAAAACGGTCGTGGCCCCGAGCATTCTAATCGATGTATCGGGATTTTGCGTTGGCCCCTATTTCGTTCGCATCGCGTCTGAAGGACATAACTCTTCACGCCATACGGTGATTATCGAATAGTCAACGGCACGAAGAACCAACTAACCTGATTTAATCCAAGCGATTCCAAACGCAGTCCCTGAACACGCCATTGCACCGCTCTTTAACGGCGTTGCGACGGATTCGGTAATCGGTTCGTATCGTTTCGCCAACGAGCAAGGCGAATTCACTGGAAGCGCTGTCCGGATAAAGGATAACGGCAATGACCGTATCGACTTGAAGAAAATCATACGTGCCGGAATGCAGTTCGCCGTCGGCAAATTCAAAACGATAGGCTCCGGGAATGCCGTCAGAGATATTGTCGTCTTCGAATACCATTCGCTCTGGACCGGTAGCCTGGCATGATGAACAACCGCGATCAGCATCGAGGAGGTAGGTTCCCAGGATTTGCTCCTGAACCGGATCACATCCGGAGATGAGCATGAGTGCAAATCCCACCCACAATGGACGTTGTAGGATGGTCAGAAACGAGCGCGTCATTTTCACATCTTCAAGGTAACCAAAAACGGGAGACCGCATCGCTGCAATCTCCCGTTTGGTACCCGGAGCGGGACTTGAACCCGCACGACCCTTCGGGTCAACAGATTTTAAGTCTGTCGTGTCTACCAATTCCACCATCCAGGCAGGTGGCCTCATCGAGACCGGGCAAATTTAGGCCAAAAAAAGGGTGAACGGCAGGCAGGTTAAAGCGCGTTGCTCCATCCCTGTGCAATGGCAATTCCAGCACCCGCATGTTGGTTTGCATATTCGGCAGCTCTCAATCCTGTATGCCGCGTCGCTTCCACATCCCGAAAAGCCATTTGAATGGCTTCACACAAGCCGTATGGCGAGTCGCAGACGCTCAAAGCACCCGTTGTCTCTAACGCACCTACCTCGGCAAATCGCTCCACATTCGGACCGACCAAAATGCGCTTGCCATGGGCCGCCGGTTCGAGCGTGTTGTGAACGCCCTTGTCGAACCCACCCCCAACGACCACAACGTCTGCCACCGCATATGCGTCCAACAACTCTCCTGTAACATCAACAATCAACACATCACCTTCCGGCAGTTCTGCACGCGCATCGTCGCTGCGGTGGGCACTCCATACGACGGGTCTTGCTCCCATAGCTTCCCATAGTGACGCTTCGGCAGCGATACTTTCAGCGGTCCATTCATGCGGGACGACAATAGCGCACTGCCCTTCATGCCAGGCTGAGCGCGCAGCGTCCCACTCGGGTTGCCAGGCGCTTCCGACCACGATGCACGGACGATCATTGACCCACGATTGCAACGCTTGATCGAGCAGATGCTGGCCCACAGCGTCCAGGACCCGGTCGAACCGAGGATCACCTGCCACTTGAGCATTCACACCATAGGCCGACAGCGTTGTCAAGGAAACCTCGGTCTGTACCCACACGCAGCGCATCGCCTTCCACGCTTGACGCTGGTAGCTTCCGCCCCATCGAAACGGCCACCGCCCTGGCAGGACATGGCCAGCAAACAGACCGACAGGCACGCGAGCCCGCGTCAACTCGGCGATCAACGTCGGCCACACATCGTACTTGGCGAAGAGGAGTCCACGCAAGCGTTCAGCACCTCCTGCGGCTTGGACAAACGACCGCATCGAGGAACGCACATCCAGCGGCATCGCCGTAATGTGATCGGCTGCTGTCAACCATTCCGGCTGGCGTCGAGCGAACGCATCCCACCCCGAAGCACTATAAAACGAAAGCAAAAACGCATCTCCAGGATGCAAGGAGCGCCAAGCCTCCATCACCGGTCGGGCTTGCTCGTATTCACCGACAGAAGCACAGTGAAACCACATCCACTGCTGCCCTGGTTTGAGCCGGGATGTCGCAACGCCCAGCGCCTCCAATCGACCCTCTCGCATGGCCAACCAGCGGCGGGCTTTGGCGTGGCCGCACGCCGCCGTCAAGCTGATTCCTGCGCGGTACAACCGCATTGCAATCCCGTGCCAAAAGCCGCCCATCAGTACCAGTGTTCGACGGATGAAGACCGCTTGTAGATGTGGAACACCCAGCCCACTTGCAGCGAGACAAACCGGTCGTTCCGCGGCCCTTCTTCCACTTCCTGTGTGTCAAAATTCATCGGGCGCTGCGGCCATGTTCGAGCTTGCCAGAATTCCAGGCCGCCGTACCAATTGACGAGGCCATTGTCGCTCATGTGCCAATACCCCACAAACTCCTTCATCGCCACACCCCAGGTCAAGCGATCGTAGCCAGAGAGGTAGGGCTGGTCAAGCTGGGTGATGGGATTTTCGGTGTTTTCAAAATGGATCCGGTGGTGGACAGAACCTACGCCAGCAAGGAGTAAGATGCCCGTGTTGGGGTTCTTGCCTTGCAGTGGCAGCAGCTTGCCCCCGTCGAGGGTGAACAGCCCGCTGCGTCCCGAAATCGTCAGCAGTGCCACTTGGCCTTCGTTATCAATCAACTGACCATTCGGCGTCAGAAGGTTGGACAGAACGCCCTCCTCTTCCACGCTATAGCCAAATCCAAAATCGGCATTCGCCCCAGCGAACCAGCCCGATCGGAATTTGACGTGGAAGCCCGCGCCGAATACGCCACCGCTTCCAAACCGGTCGCCCAGCTCGCCTAGCGCCGCACCGCCACCGCCATGCACGTGGATGTGCGGCGAGAAGAGCGCGCTGTCCCGCACGGAACGCTGACCCCAGGCCGGCGCACTCGTCAGGGTCAGCAACAAAATCAAGGATGCGAAAGCGGTCGGTCTCATCGGTGCGTGCAAGTTACCAATGCGGTGTTAGCTTTTTTGAATCATTGGGAAGATAACCGCGCTGGGCCGGGGTATTTTTGAATTTCAAGCCAAGCTGGTGAAACAGAAAATCCACATGGTTGACCTCGTTGGGCAACACGCCAAAATCCAATCGGAACTCGACGAAGCCATCGGCCGCGTCATGGCGACGGGCGCCTTCGTTAAAGGGCCCGAAGTGGCTGCTTTTGCCGAAGAGCTGGCGGAATTTACCGGTTCGAAACATGTAATTCCCTGTGGAAACGGCACTGACGCTCTGCAAATTGCCCTTATGGCACTCGGTATCGGACCGGGCGACGAAGTCATCACCACCGGCTTTACCTTCATCTCGACCGTTGAAGTGGTCGCACTTATGGGGGCCAAACCTGTATTGGTGGATGTGCATCCAGACACCTTCACCATCGACCCAGAGCAGGTGCGCGCCGCCATCACCCCGAGAACGAAGGCCATTGTGCCCGTGCATTTATTTGGTCAAATGGCGGATATGGACGCCCTGATGGACATCAGTGAAACAAGCGGTGTTCCCATCATCGAAGACAATGCCCAAGCCATTGGGGCCGCCTGGTGCGGAGAAGCCCATCGACATGGACAGTCGGGCACGTTCGGGCTGATGGGCACCACGAGTTTTTTCCCTTCCAAAAACCTCGGCTGCATGGGCGACGGCGGTGCCATTGTTACGTCCGATGACGCTGTCGCGGCACGCTGCAAGCAGATCGCCAACCACGGCATGGTCAAGCAATACCATCACGATGTGGTCGGTATCAATTCCCGGCTGGACGGGTTGCAAGCGGCCATCCTTCGAGTGAAACTCAAGCACCTGAGGGGCTACCTCGCCGCACGGCAAGCCGCAGCAGCGCGGTACGACGCCCTGCTCGATACCTGCCCCGGCGTGCACATCCCTGTGCGGGAACACCGCAGCTCCCACGTGTTTCATCAGTACACCCTAAAAATTGAAGGGGGCCGGCGCGATGCACTCCTCGCGCACCTGGCTGAGCAAGGAATTCCATCGGGTATTTATTACCCGGTACCGGGGCACGCGCAACAGGCCTTTTCGCAATTTCAATACAATCCGGACGCCTATCCTGTGAGTGCTGAATTGGCGCAAACCGTTCTCTCGCTGCCCATGCACACGGAATTAACGGAGGAACAGCAGGAGTTCATCTCGGATGTGATTATTAAGTTCATCAATTAATTAGAAAATGAAGATAGCGGTCGTCGGGACTGGTTATGTGGGCCTTGTTACGGGGACATGTTTTGCCGAGACGGGAAACAATGTCATCTGCGTCGACATTGATGAACGAAAGGTCGCCTCGATGAAGGCGGGCAACCTACCGATTTACGAACCCCACCTCGACGTATTGTTCGAGCGCAACATCAAGGCAGGCCGCCTCTCCTTCACGACATCACTCGCAGAAGCTGTGGTAGACGCCAAGTTGATTTTTCTTGCGCTTCCCACGCCCCCTGGTGAGGACGGTTCGGCAGATTTGAGCTACGTTCTTGATGTCGCCGATGAACTCGGCAAAATGATCAAGGACTACAAGGTCATCATCGATAAGAGCACCGTGCCAGTTGGTACAGCTGAAAAAGTACATGAGGCCGTGGCCGCACACGCCACTGTTGACTTTGACATCGTCTCCAATCCCGAATTCCTCCGGGAAGGATTTGCGGTCAACGACTTCATGAAGCCCGACCGCGTGGTCATCGGATGCTCTAGCGCTAGGGCCCAAAAACTGATGGAAGAGCTTTACAAGCCGTTCGTGCGCCAAGGCAATCCCATCATTTTCATGGACGAAAAGAGCGCAGAACTTACCAAATACGCAGCCAATTCCTTCCTCGCGACCAAAATCACCTTTATGAACGAAGTGGCCAACTTCTGCGAGTTGGTCGGCGCGGATGTGGACAAGGTGCGGCGCGGCATGGGCACAGACACCCGCATTGGATCGCGCTTCCTTTTCCCGGGCATTGGGTACGGTGGCAGCTGCTTCCCGAAGGATGTCCAGGCACTGCACAAGAGCGGCGAGCAGGCTGACTTTGACTTCGGTATTCTAACCAGTGTGATGCGGGCCAATGATGCTCAAAAAACCATCCTATTCGACCCACTTTGTGATTACTTCAAAGGCGACCTCAAAGGCAAGAAAATTGCGCTTTGGGGGCTCGCATTCAAACCCGAAACGGATGACATTCGAGAGGCACCGGCGCTGTACATGATTGACAAGCTCGCGGCTGCAGGTGCGCAAGTGGTGGCATTCGACCCGGAAGCAATGGACAACGTCCGCGCCAGCATCGGCGACCAGGTTCAATACGCCTCGGACCACATGGAAGCACTGGACGGTGCCGACGCCCTGCTCATCTGCACCGAGTGGCAGGTGTTCCGCAATCCCAATATGGAAGATGTCAAATCCCGACTGGCGGATCCTGTCATTTTTGACGGCCGCAACTTGTACGAACTGGATGCCATGCGCGACCACGGGTTCTACTACAAGAGCATCGGTCGTTCAACGGTACACCCCGCTTGATGGAGCGCGTACTCATCACCGGGGCCGCAGGGTTTTTGGGTTCTCACCTGTGCGACCGCTTCATCGCCGAGGGGTTCAAGGTCGAGGCCATGGACAACCTCATCACCGGCGACCTGAAAAACATCGCCCACCTGCAGGGCCACCCCCATTTCACCTTCCACCAGCACGACGTCACGGAGTACATCGACATCGAGGGCGATTTGGACCACATCCTGCACTTTGCCTCACCGGCATCACCGATTGACTACTTAAAAATCCCCATCCAAACCCTGAAGGTCGGATCGCTTGGTGTGCACAACTGCCTCGGTTTGGCCAAGCACAAAAGCGCCCGTGTCACCATCGCCTCGACCAGTGAGATCTATGGCGACCCGGAAGTACACCCCCAGCACGAAGAGTACTTCGGCCACGTCAACACCATCGGCCCGCGTGGCGTATATGACGAAGCCAAGCGCTTCCAAGAATCGATTACGATGGCTTACCACCGCTACCACGGATTGGAGACACGCATCGTCCGCATCTTCAACACCTACGGGCCGCGCATGCGCTTAAACGATGGCCGCGTACTGCCAGCTTTCATTGGTCAGGCACTCCGCGGGGAAGACCTGACCGTCTTTGGCGATGGCAGCCAGACCCGCAGTTTCTGTTACGTCGATGACCTCGTGGAAGGCATTTTCCGCCTCCACTTTTCGGACGAAACCCGTCCGGTCAACATCGGTAACCCCGACGAGATCACCATCGGAGATTTCGCAAAAGAGATCATCGCCCTAACCGGTACGGACCAGAAAGTCGTCTACCGGGAATTGCCCGAAAACGACCCCAAGCAGCGCCGTCCCGACATTACGCGGGCAAAGGAGGTTTTGGGTTGGGCACCCACCATCGACCGTGCGGAGGGACTGAAGCGCACCTATGCGTATTTTCAGACCCTGACACCGGAGGAATTGAACAAGTCTGAACACAAGGATTTTAAGGCCTTCAAAAAAGCGTGACACCAACATGAATTACCAAGCACATGAAACTGCTGTAATTGACGAGGGATCCAGCATTGGGGCGGGCACCAAGATTTGGCATTTCAGCCACATTATGCCGGGCGCCGTGCTGGGCGAACGCTGCAACATCGGCCAAAACGTCGTGGTCTCCCCGGGCGTAGTCTTGGGCGCAAACGTGAAGGTCCAGAACAACGTGAGCATCTATGAAGGCGTGACGTGCGACGACGACGTCTTCCTCGGTCCAAGCTGCGTGTTCACCAACGTGACCAATCCTCGCAGTGCGGTCAATCGCCGTGGTGAGTACGCCCGCACACACGTGGGGCGCGGGGCCAGTATTGGGGCCAACGCCACCATCGTCTGCGGCCACGACATCGGCCCATACGCCTTCATTGGCGCAGGAGCGGTTGTGACGAAAAACGTACCGGCCTTCGCACTGGTCGTGGGGAATCCAGCCCGCCAAATGGGGTGGATGTCCGCCTACGGACACCGACTGGAATTTGATCAAAACGGGCGGGCCACTTGCCCTGAAAGCGGCGAAGGCTACAGATTGAATCAAGACGCAGCGGGCCAGCCTGCTGTAGCAAAAGAAGAAACACATGGGAATGCATGAGAAGCTCTTGAACGGTGAAGCAACGATGAGCGTGGTGGGACTTGGGTACGTCGGATTGCCGATCGCGTTGGCGTTTGCCAAGCACATCAAGGTCATCGGATTCGACATCAACGAGGAACGGGTGGAGATGATGCGCAACCGCATCGATCCTTCGGAGGAGCTGGAGGTATCGGATTTTGACGGATGCGACATCACGTTCACTGCCAACCCAGACGATTTGAAGCAGGCACAGTTTCACGTCGTAGCTGTGCCCACCCCAATCAACCAAAGCAACCAACCCGATTTGAAGCCCTTGCTCAGCGCGTCGGCCACCGTCGGAACCGCACTGAAACCAGGCGACTATGTGGTATACGAATCCACGGTTTACCCCGGCTGCACCGAAGACGATTGCGTTCCCGTATTGGAAGAAGTCAGCGAGTTGAAATTCAACGAAGATTTCAAAGTCGGATACAGCCCCGAGCGTATCAACCCAGGGGACAAGGTGAACACCATCGAAACCATCGTCAAAGTCGTGAGCGGGTCGTGCGCCGAGAGTGCCGATCACATCGCACGGACCTACGACCTCGTCGTCAAAGCGGGCACCCACCGCGCATCGAGCATCAAGGTGGCTGAAGCCTCCAAGATCATCGAGAATACACAGCGCGACGTCAACATCGCCCTCATCAACGAGCTGAGTATCATCTTCGAGCGCATCGGCATCAACACGTACGAGGTGCTTGAGGCCGCCGGTACCAAGTGGAACTTCCTGAAGTTCAGCCCCGGCTTGGTGGGTGGTCACTGCATCGGCATTGACCCCTACTACTTGACGTGGAAATCCGACAAGCTCGGCTACCACGCCCGGGTCATCAATTCAGGCCGATTTGTCAATGACGCCATGGGTGCGCACGTGGGCAAACAAGTGGTCAAGCGCATGCTCGCTCAAGGCCGCAACCCCCTGGACTCCCGCATTCTCGTTATGGGCCTCACCTTCAAAGAAGACGTCGCGGACATCCGCAATACGAAGGTCACCGACGTCATCCGGGAGTTGAAGAGCTACAACATCGAAGTGGACGTTGTTGATCCGTTTGCGAGCCCGGCCGAGGTAGAGCACGAATACGGAATCACCTTAAAGGAAGCTCCGGACACCGGCGCCTACGATTCGATTGTGTTGGCCGTAGCCCACGCACCATACAAGGCGATGGGCGAAGCGGATTTCGCAAAACTCATGCGCCACGACAACGGAGTTTTCGCCGACCTCAAAGGCCTCTACCGCGGCCAAATCAACACCCTCGAATACTGGAGTCTTTAAGGAAATGCGCACATTCAACTCGATCCTCGTAACCGGCGGTGCCGGATTCATCGGTTCCCACGTGGTTCGCAAGTTGCTGACCAACCGTCCCGATGCGAAGGTGGTCAACCTCGATGCATTGACTTACGCTGGCAACCTGGAAAACCTTCGCGACGTCGAGTCGAATCCCCACTACGCTTTCGTCAAAGGCGACATCCAAGACAGCGCGTTGGTCGAACGGCTATTTGCAGAGCACGCCTTCGATGCCGTGGTGCACTTGGCGGCTGAAAGCCACGTAGACCGAAGCATCGAAAACCCCATGGCGTTCCTCGAAACCAACATCCTCGGGACAGCAACGCTGCTCAACGCCGCACGCGCTGCTTGGGCCAACGCGGACGGCGATCGCTGCTTTTACCACATTTCCACGGACGAAGTCTACGGTTCGCTTAGGACGGAAGGGCTCTTCACCGAAGAAACCCCCTACGATCCGCGCAGCCCATACAGTTCGTCCAAGGCATCGAGCGATCACTTGGTCCGGGCTTGGCACCACACTTACGGATTGCCTGCGGTCATCTCGAACTGTTCGAACAACTACGGCGCCTACCAATTTCCCGAAAAGCTCATCCCCCTGATGATTCGGAACATCCGCGACGAACGGCCTTTGCCGCTGTACGGAGAAGGCATCAACGTGCGCGATTGGTTGTGGGTAGAAGACCACGCTTCGGCCATTGACGTCATCCTCCACACCGGAAAAGACGGCAGGACGTACAACATCGGGGGGCTCAACGAATGGAAGAACATCGACCTGGTGCACGAGCTCATTCGCTTGGTCGATGCAGCGCTCGGCCGTCCCGAAGGCCACTCCAAGAAGCTCATCACCTTCGTCAAGGACCGCGCTGGCCACGACCTGCGCTACGCCATCGACGCTTCGCGCATCGAATCGGAATTGGGATGGAAGCCGTCCATCACCTTTGAGGAAGGCCTCGCAGCAACGGTCGATTGGTACCTGAATAACGGTGAGTGGCTCGACTCCGTGACGTCGGGTGCATATCAGCAGTATTACGACACCATGTACGGCAACCGCGGCTGATGGGGTGGTGGCAGCGCTTGCGTTCAGGCCGGAAGGCAGCCTTGGAGCCCGACTTCAGCGGCCCGGAACGGGCCATCGGCGAAGCGCTGCACATCGACGTGCATTCGCACATCGTTCCGGGCGTGGACGACGGCAGTTCCACCCTCGAAGAATCCCTCAAACTGATCGAACGGTTGGTGGACATGGGCTACCGCGGTGCCGTGGTCACGCCCCACATCCATTCCGACATTTACCGCAACAACCGGCTCACGCTCGTGCCTGCTTTTGAGCAGTTACAGCAAGCGGTCGCTGCGCGCTGGCCGGAATTTGCGCTCCAGCTGGCCGCCGAGTACTTCCTCGACGAGCACTTCGCGGATTGCATCGCTGCCAACGACCTCCTGCATTTTCATGCCGTTGACGAACTCGGTCAACCGGTGAAATGCGTACTGTTTGAATTTGGATTCCACGAGCCGCCGATGAACCACGAGCAGGTCATTTTTGATTTGCAAATGGCGGGGTACACCGGGGTCTTGGCCCACGCAGAACGCTACCCCTACTGGCACCGCAACCCCGCCGAGGTGCAAGCGCTCGCCGATAAGGGGATTTGGGTCACCGTCAATGCGGCCAGCTTGGCCGGCGCTTACGGTCCTGAAATGTACCGGGTCGCGCATGCATTGCTCGAAAACGGCACCGCCAAAATGATTTGTTCGGATGCCCACGGAACACGGCACATGGAGAGCCTCAAGGCCATCGCCAAGTCACCGGTGGTGCACCGGTGGATTGAGGCGGGCGACGTACGCAGCCGCTTCGTAAAGGCTTAATTGCCGACGGGAGCGAGCTTCACTTTGAGCCCGTCCAGTTCGTTTGTGAGGTGGAGTTGGCAGCCGAGGCGGCTGTTGTCTTCGACGAAAAACGCCTCGTCCAGCATGTCCTCTTCGTCGTCTGACTTCTCCGGTAAGTCGTGATCGCTTTTCACGTACATGTGGCAACTCGCGCACATGGCCACTCCGCCGCAGGTACCTTCTACCGGCAATTCCGCGCTCTTGCAGAGTTCCATCATATTCATACCCATATCGGTGGGAGCATCCAGCTCGTGCACTTGGCCCTCGCGGTCGGTAACGCTTACGCGAATCGTGTTGTCCATGTTTTAACCTTCAAATCCGTTCACCCCGTTCACGGTGGTGTACTTCAAAACTAGGTTTTTATCCGGGTAAATGCGCTTGAACGCACTTTGAACCATCAACGTCGCCTCGTGGAAGCCGCAGAGGATGAGCTTCAGTTTGCCCGGGTAGGTATTGATGTCCCCGATGGCATAAACGCCGGGGACATTCGTGCTGTAGTCGAAGGTGTCTACCTCCACCGCATTCTTCGTGATGTTGAGGTTCCAATCGGCAATGGGACCGAGCTTGGGGCTCAAACCGAAGAGCGGCACCCAGTGGTCGGTCTCGATGGTGTGGTTGCCATCGGCCTTGGTTTTGATCTCGACGGAAGCGAGTTGCCCGTCGCCCTCCACGCCGATGACTTCAGCGTCGGTCATCAACTTGACACGGCCTGCAGCTGCGAGATCCATGACCTTCTGCACGCTATCGAGGTGCCCGCGGAACTCTTTGCGGCGGTGCACCAAGGTGACCTCCGAGGCCACGCCCTCAGCGAGGAAAATGGTCCAGTCCAAGGCAGAGTCACCGCCACCGGAAATCACCACCTTCTTGTCGCGGTAGAATTCGGGATCCTTGATGATGTACTCGACGCCCTTGTCTTCGAAGTCGGCCAACTGCGGCACCGGCGGCTTGCGCGGCTCGAAGCATCCCAATCCGCCGGCGATGGCGATGATGGGTGCGCGGTGCTGCGTGCCCCGGTTGGTGGTCACGATGAACTGGTCTTCGTCGTCTTTTTCGATTTGCTCGGCGCGCTCGCCCAAGGTGAAGCCGGGCTTGAACGGCTCGGCCTGTTCCATCAAGCGGTCCACCAATTCACCCGCCAGAATCGACGGGTAAGCCGGGATGTCGTAGATGGGCTTTTTGGGGTAAATCTCCGCGCATTGACCACCGGGCTGCGGCAAGGCATCAATCAGGTGGCAACGCAATTTGAGCAGTCCGGCTTCAAACACCGTAAAGAGACCACAAGGGCCGGCTCCAATGATGAGGATATCCGTTTGGATCATAGATGATTTTCTCCGAGGGTTAGTACGCGCAAATCGAGCGCGAAATTATTCATTCAACAACAGGAGTGCACGGATGTTCGAGGGAAACTCAAACGCTATCCCAATTGATGGCTTCGACCTTGACCACTTCGGGTGCCGCTTGGCGAATCGCCTGTTCCACCCCACCTTTCATGGTCATGTGAATCATCTGGCAATCAGCGCACGCCCCGTGCAATTCCACCTTCACGTGGTGGTCTTTCGTGACTTCAACCAAGCTGATGTTGCCCCCGTCGGCTTCGAGGTACGGCCGCAAGCCCTCGAGGGCCCGTTCAACGCGTTCGGTAATGTCTGCCAATTCCGCCATCAGTCAGTGTTCTTTCCCAATTTCGTCAGCAAGTTAGCCAAGACCGCGCGGAATGCCGCCGCAGCGGGTGAGTCGCCTTGCAGCACAGCCGGACGGCCCGCGTCTCCGGCTTCTCGGATGGATTGCACCAACGGCACTTCGCCCAAGAACGGCGCCTCGACATCCTCTGCCAATCGCTTCGCCCCGTCCCGTCCGAAAATGTCATACCGGCGGTCCGGCATGTCCGGGGGAACGAAGTACGCCATGTTTTCAATCAAACCGAGTACGGGCACATTGATGGTATCCAGGCGGAACATCCCAACGCCCTTGCGCGCATCGGCCAGGGCCACTTCCTGCGGCGTGCTCACCACGACCGCTCCCGTCAACGGCACGTCTTGAACGAGCGACAAGTGGATGTCGCCGGTGCCGGGCGGCAAATCGATGAGCATGAAATCCAATTCTCCCCAATTCGCATCAGTAAACAGCTGGCCCAATGCCCTGCTGGCCATAGGACCGCGCCAAACAATGGCCTGGTCGGGGTCAGCAAAAAACCCAATGGACAACACCTTGACACCGTACTGTTCGACGGGTTGAATTAAGGTCTTCTCTCCGATGGTGATCGGTTCGGGCTTGGCTTCGGTGACGTCGAACATGGTCGGCACGCTCGGCCCGTGGATATCGGCGTCGCAGAGCCCCACTTTGTAGCCAAGCTGGGCCAAGCCCGCGGCGAGGTTGGCCGTGACGGTGCTTTTGCCCACACCGCCCTTTCCGGAGGCGATGGCGATGACGTGCTTCACGCCCGGCAAGACCTTGCGGGTCTCTGGGGTGCGCTCCTCTGCTTTCACGCCCTCCACCGCAATGGCAAACTGGGAGTCGGCGCCAAACGCTCGTTCGAGCGCGAACTGGACCGCTTCCTCGACCCGTTGGCGGGCGTGCATGGCGGGGTTTCCGGTTTTGACCGTGACGTCGACCTGGCCTTCTGAGACGGCGTTGACCGTGACCCACCCCAGGGTCACCACGTCCTTGCCCAACTCCGGATCCAACACCCCTTTCAGGGCTTCCAGTACCGCTTCTTCAGTCCAATTCATTGCCTATCGTTTCGGTGCCAAAGTTCTGCATTTCTCACCATTCGCCGGCCTCCCACGGGTCCCAAAAAACCCCATCAAACCCCACAACTTGGTCGTCGACGACCTCCACTTCTTCCGCCCGCAACTGTTCGGCCATGGGGGCATCAGCAGGGAAGTGCACCGCCCCGGTCAGCAGGCCCAACCGGTTGACCACCCGGTGCGCGGGCACAGGGGGCGTTTCCCCGAAGCTTTGGTTCAGCGCCCAGCCGACACGGCGGGAGGCGCCTGCGGCACCGATGCACCGTGCGATGGCGCCGTAGGTGGAGACGCGGCCGCGGGGGATGAGGCGTGTCAGGTCGTAAACGGCCTGCTTGAATTCGTCCGGCGGTAGGGCGGCCATCTCAGATTTGGATTTGCAGGTAGTGGATTTTTTTGCCTTGTTCCAACCACATCTGCTCGTAAAACGTCTTTACCTCGAGCAAGTCACGCAGTTTTTCCGGCACGCGGTGAACGAGTTCGCCATAAACGTCGGCGCTGTCGTAGTTGATCTGGTAGCCGGCCTCGACGTAGCTCTCTTTGGACAGTTCGTACAGCAGGGCGCTGTCGCTCTTCACGTGGATGATGCTGTCCGGCTTGAGGATGTTGCGGTAGCGCTGCTCGATGAAAACCGATGACGTGATGCGCTTGGTGCCCTTCTCGTCTTTGGGCTGCGGGTCGCTGAAGGTCAGCCAAATTTCGCTCACCTCGCCTGGGGCAAAAAACCGTTCGATGAACTCGATGCGGGTGCGCAGAAACGCCACGTTGCGAATGTCCTCTTCGTTGATGGTTTTGGCGCCGCGCCAAACGCGTTGGCCTTTAATGTCCACCCCGATGTAGTTGCAGTCGGGGTTACGCCGGGCCTGCGCGATGGTGTATTCGCCTTTGCCGCATCCCAGTTCGAGCACGATGGGGTTGTCGTTGCCGAAAACCTCCTGGGCCCACTTTCCCTTTAATTCGTAGTCGGTCCCCTCAATCGCATCGTTGAGCGGCGGTTCAAACACCCGGTCGAAGGTGGCCAACTCCTTCCATTTTGCCAGTTTCCCTTTGCCCATAGCCCGGCAAAATTACTGAACTTCGCACGGATGAACGCGGCTTCTTCTTCCCGGCCCTCGGTCTTGTTTGCCCTCCTCGATTGGGGCATGGGACACGCAACCCGAACGGCACCGTTGATCCAGCACGCAATTGACCGCGGCTGGGAGGTGCACGTCGGCACGAAGGGCACGGCGCTCGCATTCCTCAAGAGCCAGTTCGCTGGTCAGCCCATCACCTTTCACGACAAACCGGGGCCCGACATCACCTACGCGAAACGCGGCACGCTGTTCAAAATCGCCGGCCAAATGCCGGGCTTCCTGAAAAGCATCGCGGACGAAACCGCCTGGACGCGTGTGACCGTCGAAGCGCACGGCATCACCCACATCGTAAGCGACAACTGCTACGGCGTGCACCATCCCGAGGTGCCGGCAGTGCTCATGTCCCACCAGTTGCAGTTGCCGGTCCCGAAAGGCCTCGAAGCGCCGGCGAGGCTGTTTGTCCAGCAACACGCCAAGAAATTCCGCGCCGTGTGGGTGCCCGATGACGACGAAGCCCAGCTCAGTGGTACCCTCGCGTTCAAAAACCCATTGCCACACGCTCGGTGCATTGGCATCCTCACCCGGCTTCCGCTGGATGCACCGGTTGGGCCGTGGAAGAAGGTCGGCATGGTCAGCGGACCGGAGCCCCACCGCGGGCTGATGGAACAGGCACTCATGGCGTGGATGAAAGCCGATGACGAACCTGCATTACTCATCGCAGGACGACCGGGCGCCCAGCCACAGGTTGATGGCCACATAACGGTTTGGCCCGATCCCACCGCCGAGGAATTGGCCGGCGCATTGAAAGGAGCAAACACCATCGTCTGCCGTTCGGGGTATTCCTCCTTGCTCGACCTCGCGGCATTGGGCAAACGCGCCATCCTCATCCCTACGCCCGGTCAACCCGAGCAGGTCTACCTCGCCAAGCATTGGGCGGTGGCGTTCGGCATGGCCACCTGCACCCAAAAGGAACTCGAATCCGGCCAGCTTCCCCCGCCGGCCGGTGCTGCTCCCCTCGTCGACGCCAACTCCCGTGCGCAAAAGGCGCTCGACGAATTGGTCGCTTCCACGTAACTTCGACCGGTGGAACAACCGCTGAACGATGAACACTTCATGCGCCTCGCTCTGGCCGAGGCCCAACATGCTTTTGAGCAAGACGAAGTGCCCGTTGGTGCCGTCATCGTGGCCCGAGGGCAGGTGATTGCGCGTGCCCACAACCTCTGCGAACGGTTGAATGACTTCACGGCCCATGCCGAAATGCAGGCCTTTACGGCGGCGTCGGAATTTCTTGGCGGCAAGCACCTCGATCAGTGCACGCTGTATGTGACCCTCGAGCCGTGCCCAATGTGCGCCGGCGCGGCGTTTTGGACCCGGGTCGGGCGGATTGTCTTCGGCGCATCCGATGCCAAACGCGGCTACCGCATGTGGATGAATCCGGGGCAAGCGAGTTTGACCCACCCCAAAACCACCGTCGACCGCGGCATCTTGGAGGAGGAATGTAGCCAGCTTCTCAAAGACTTTTTTGCCGCGAAGCGGAAACAGCGGTGAAGGCGGGATGATTACCTTTGGGGCAACGCCGCCTCATGCTCGACCTCACAAAAGAATACCTCCAACAGCTCAACGAGCGCATCGACGCCGGAAAAGATTCCGAGCTGCGTGCGTCGCTGGAGGAATTGCACGCGACGGACATCGCCGAGGTCATCGACCGGTTGAATTTTGACCACGCGAGTTACCTGTTCCGCCTGCTTGACAACGAGGCGAAGGCCGATGTACTGGTCGAATTAGACGAAGAGCAGCGCTCTGATTTGCTCAGTGCAATGACCGCGGAGGAAATCGCGGAGGAGGTCTTGGAAAACCTCGATTCGGACGACGCGGCCGACGTGATGGGCGAATTGCCCGAAACCAAAGCCGAGGAGGTTATTGGCCTCTTGGAAGACGAAGAACAAGCCTCGGACATTCGAGACTTGCTTAACTACGAGGACGGAACCGCCGGGGCCCTCATGGCCAAAGAGCTCGTGAAGGTCCACGGTGAATGGACCGTAACACGGGCCATCCGCGAAATCCGCCGACAAGCCGAAGAACTTCACCAAGTCTATACCGTCTACGTGGTGGACGCCGAAGACCGGCTCACCGGACGACTCAGCCTCAAGCACCTGTTGCTGGCAGCGGAAAGTACGCGCTCACGAATCAGCGAACTGCAATCCAAAGGCGACATCGTGACCATCCTCGCGGAAGAGCCGGAAGATAAGGCCACCAAACTCATGGAGCGCTATGACCTTGTCGCGCTACCAGTGGTGGATGAAGCTGGGCGTTTGCTCGGGCGCATCACCATTGACGATGCGGTTGACGCCATCATCGAAGATGCCGAACGGGATTACCAGCTGGCCAGCGGTATCTCGGAAGACGTCGAATCCAGCGATAGCGTGTGGACCTTGACCCGCGCACGGCTGCCATGGCTGCTGATCGGCCTGGTTGGCGGGATTGGCGGCGCGTACGTCATCGGCGCTTTTGACATTCATGAAAACGCCGAAATGGCCTTGTTCATTCCGTTGATTGCGGCGATGGGCGGAAACGTCGGTGTGCAGTCTGCGGCCATCGTGGTGCAGGGCCTCGCCGCCAGCAATATGGCCGCGGGCAACATCCTGAGTCGCCTCTCCAAAGAACTCGGTGTCGGTCTCATCAATGGCCTCATTTGCGGCATCCTGATCCTCGGATCGAGCATGGTCTTGGGCTTCGGCACCGCCTTGAGCATCACCGTGAGCATCGCCCTGCTCTGCGTCATTGTCTTCGCAGCGCTGTTCGGTACGTTCGTTCCGCTGATGCTGGACCGGTACAAAATCGACCCCGCCCTAGCCACTGGGCCCTTCATCACAACCGTCAACGATATCATCGGCCTGATGATCTACTTCGCCGTTGGCAGCGTGATTGCCGGTTACTTGATTTGATGGCACGCGTCGCATTCCTCGATACCGTCCACGAAGTGCTCTGGGAGCGCTTGACGGCTGCGGGCATGGACTGCCTGCACGCTGAAACCACGTCGCGCGACGATGTGCTCGCCGGTGCGCTGTCTACCTGCAGCGGCATCGTGCTGCGTTCGCGGCTGACCGTGGATGCAGCGCTGCTCGACGCGCTGCCTGAACTGCAATGGGTAGCACGCAGCGGGGCGGGTTTGGATAACATTGACGTGGCCGAGGCCGAACGGCGGGGCGTGCGGGTCATCTCCTCCCCAGAAGGCAATGCCACGGCCGTTGGGGAACACGCCGTGGGCCAGCTGCTCGCCTTGTTGCACAAACTCACCCGCGCGGACCGGCACGTCCGCGACGGCGGCTGGGACCGCGAAGGCCACTGCGGCTTGGAACTGGAAGCCCGAACCGTGGGCATCATCGGGTTCGGAAACATGGGGCGATCGTTTGCCCGTTGCCTCCGCGGATTCGGGTGCAGGGTGCTGGCGTACGACAAATACACCTCCGGCTTTGCGGGCGAACACGGTGTGGAAGAATGCAGCTTGGACGAACTCTTGCAATCAGCAGATGTGGTCTCCTTGCACGTGCCGCTGACGGCCGAAACCCGCGGCATGGTGAATGCCCAATGGCTGGCTGAGTTTGCCCAACCGCTTTTCCTATTGAATACCGCCCGTGGCGAAGTGGTCAACACCGAAGCCGTGCTGGATGCATTGGACAGTGGTCAGCTCGCAGGTGCAGCGCTGGATGTCCTCGAATTCGAAAAGCGCAGCTTGGAGGGACTGGCCGAGCGACCGGCTGCATTGCAGCGTCTGTTGGACCATCCGCATACGGTGCTGTCTCCGCACGTTGCCGGATGGAGCGAAGAAAGCTACTTCAAGCTCAGCAACGTGCTTGCAGATAAAATCCTCGGTCAAGGGGCATAACGGTAGACCAGAACGTCGTCGACTCCTTGAATTCGAAGGTGTACGACATTGTTCATAGGGTCCCTGTACGGCGTCAAATCGAATGTTCGTTCTTCGGTAATCATCGCCTTCGCAAGATCGCCTTGGCTATCGTGGCGAAGCTCCAATAAGACCTGCCGGGGGAGCGATTTCGTTGGGGCTCCGGTAGAGACCAAAGTAAAATCATGCTGGCCTCCACCGCTGTACTGGACCCGAACCACGAGTGCATCCCCTTCCACCCGCGCGTCCAGCAATTCAAAGGGATCGCTCACGGCGGCATCAGAGGTGGCTTGTACCGTAGCGGGCGCTGAACAGCTGAGGCAAGCCCCAACGAACAACAGGTAAACGAGGATTCGAGCAGTCATGCCCTTACTTCAGCAAAACCCGTGCCGTGCGTACTTGGTCATTCCACTCCACACGGAGGATGGCCCAACCGCGCGGCCAAGAAGCCGTTGAAATCCGTGCATTGCCAGAACGTACTTGCGCTGCTGCGATGCTTCGTCCGGTCACATCAAACGCACGTACGATCGCGCCCGTTCCGATGCCTTCGATCGAAATCAGGTCGCTCGCCGGATTGGGGTACACCGAGAGCTCGCTCACAGGCATTTCGGCAATGCTCATTTCATCCGTACAGAATTGTTCGAGGTCCAACTCGCCGAATTCTCCACCGGTCACGATGACCTCATCCTGAGGACCGAGGATGGACCAGCTGCCTTCCCCGTACTCGCAGCACATCCCATCACCCCAGCTGTCGTAGACGCGAAGGATGTAACAACCGTCTTCCAGGCACAGTGGCACCGATACCACCTGCCCATCTTGATCGTCTTCGTAAGGGCCGCCTTCGTAAATCACTTGGCCCAATCGACGCAAGTCCCACGTCGTTTCAGAACCGTAATCATCCAACACCAACTCGAGGCTAAAATCAAACGTATCACCGGCAAACGCCGTGAAGGACGTTTCAGCAGCATTGTTGAAGGTGTTTTCATCGGCACTACCGTTCACGGACACCACGTACACCTCCACCGTCGTATTGCCGTCGGGCGCGCTGAAACCCGGAAGCGATACCGTGGTGGATTCGTATTGATCCAACGACCCGTTCCAGGACGTCGTCTGCTCGGCGCCGCCATCGATGGTGTAACCGATGACTGCGGACGTCAATTCATCCGTGCCTTGGTTGGTCAAATTGACTTCGATGACCACCTCGCCACCGCCACACAGCACCCCATCCGGAGCGTCGCTGATGCCAATGCCCATGTCCACTGCGAATGACGTGACACAACCTGCTGCCGGGTACCCGTCCAGAACTTCAAGCCCCAAACCGAGGGGATCGAGGTGGTCCGCAATGCCGTTGTTGAAGCTTACGCCCATGCGACCGTAGTAGTCGAACTGGCCATTGTTTGAGGTGCCTTGGCACGCCGCAGCTCCGCCATAGAGTTGTCCAATGATGCGGTGATTCTGATCGAACAATGGGGAACCGGAGGAACCGCCTTCGGTAACGCCATCCTCCCATTCGTCGATCCACCAAACAGCAGCGCCTGCGGCATTGTCGTGGTAGGCCGCATCTTCGTCGATGCAGATTTTCTTCAAATCACCAGATGGGTGGTGAATGCCCGTGGTATTCTGAACCGTGGTCGCGTCTGTTCCATCCCAGCCCGCATAGAAGACGTCGTAGCTAGCCGGAGGGGTTTCATCCAACAGCAAGAGCGCAAAATCCGAAGCGCTGCTGTTTTCGAGGATCTCGGCACCGCTAACCGTTTGGTTGGTGGGGCCGTTGTTGCCTGTGCACCCCTCGGTTTCGTGGTTGAACACAAACGTCCAATTCCCGACGCTGCCTCCGAGGCAGTGGTTGGCGGTGAGAAACAGCGGTGAACCGTCTTGAGCTGTGTTGTTCACCAATGCACCCGTACACACAGCAAATCCACCAGAAAGGATGAGGGCAACGGAGCGCTTTTCGCATTGCCATGTCGCACCTTCCGGGCAGTTGACGTTGATGTTGCAATCGCCAGAATTGCCGTACGGACCGCGCTCAACCCCGAGCGCTTCCGCGATGAGGGATGCCTTGCCCACCACATCACGGTACGCATGTACCACCTTATCAATGGTCAGTTCCACCTCGTTCACTCGATCCGAAGGGCAGTGCACTTCGACCACAGACGCATCTCCTGCTACGAGACCGGTCGCGAGTCCCCCCCACTCCTTCTGGTTGCGGTGGTCAAACGACCCGATAAACTCAATCCCGTCTCGGTTCCAAATGAACAGCTGCGCCCCTTTGGGCAATTGAAATGCTGAAAAGCGCAAGCTGATGGCCAACGCTTCCGGTGCTTCAATCACCGTGCGCCAAACTGCCATGCCATTCGCCGTACTCCAGTGGCCACCGTCCAATCCGATGTTCACGTCAAATTCTTCACCAAAACGCCACGGGGCGGATTTGACCTCATCGGTCACCGCATCGGCTGCGCGCAGGGCGTCAAGATCGATTCCCGGCATGCGGTGCACGGGCACGTCGCTCAGTTCAGGTTGGTCCTGCCACAGGGGTTCGCCCCCGTGGGGGACTTGGGCAGATGCGCTCAAACACAGGAACAGGGACAGCAGTCCCAGGAAAAATGGCTGTCTCATGGATTCAGTTCTTACAGGTCCTTGCAAGATACCGTTTGCCTTCCCTCAAAACGGAGATGGCTCAAAAAAAATCCCAAGCGGAGGCCGGGGATTTCAAATTTCATAGGATGAGTCGCACTCAGTACTCTGAGTTGGTACGCTCCCGGCTCGACGCCGAGTAAAGCACCTTCAGAGCCGAGGCCTTTCGTAGCTCCTGCTTCACATCAGTCACGATGCCCATCTTGGTGTCTTTGTCCACCTTAAGGCTCACCCACATCTTGCTCTGCTCTGCTTCCGCGAGGGTCAAGCGCTCGGTGCTCACCCAGTCTTGGATGAGGTCCGGCGATGAGAACGCGTCGTTGAGCTGCATGATCGGCTCGGTACCGTACCGGCGGTCCATAGGGACACCGATGTTGACATAGCGAATCAAGTGCTTCTTCTCAATCTTGTACAATTCCGAAGCTTCGGGGCGGATCAACCGCACCTTCTCTTCTTCCGTACGCAAGACCGTTGCTACCATGAAGAAGAACAACAGCATGAATACGATGTCGGGGAGGGAGGCCGTGGAAATGGCCGCCATGCCGCGCTTATTGCCTTTCTTGAACTTTCCCATATCAGTAGTAGGTTGATCCTTCGCGTGGCTCGGCCTCAGAAATACGCTGAGGGTACACCGAGCGAACGGCAATGATTTTGTCCAACAACGACTTGTCCTCTGAGTTGCGGTCGTACAAGTCCTCCAACTCTTTGTAGGTGCGTCCAAACTTGGCAGTGGCCAACTCGTCGCGCAACTCGTTTACCGCCGACTGCAATTCGTTCTGCACCTGCAGGTATGTGTCGTAGGTGGTGGCGTTATCGTTCTGCATGGAAATCAACGCCGACGGCGGGAGCTCCTTGTAGTCGCCGCCCAACAGCTCGATCGTGGTCAGCTTTTCTTTCCAGTTGTCGAGGACCTTGGTATAGTTCTTCCTGCGGTTTTCGTCTTCCGCTGCGGCTACAAAGGCTTCGTATTCCGCGATGCGCTGGTTGACGTCGGCCTTTCGAACCCACAAACGCTCCGGGAAGGCAGCGTTGGTTTTGCCGTTGGCTCCGGTGATCATTTCGACCTCCCGGTTCTTGCCAACCGTCTCACGGCCCACCGGGTGGGACATGATGCCGTCGCCAGTCGCAATCAAGAAATTCTTCGCTTTGTCCTTGAGGTCCAAAATATCGGCCGGTTCGCCTTCGACCAGCAACGCATCCAAGAAGTTTACCTTCACGTTGAATACGTTCTGCTCTTTTGCTTGAGGAACATCAATGTCCGGCGGAACCGGAGGCGGCAATTGGCGCTTGATGCCTTCATCCGAATCAATGGTGGTCGTAACCAACCAAAAGATCAGGAGGAGGAAGGCGATGTCCGCCATCGAGCCCGCATTGATTTCCTGTAATTCTCGGCGTGCCATGCTCTTACTTCAGTGCGCTGCGGATTTCAGCAACGACAATGGTTAAAATGGACAATCCTCCGAGCAAGTAAACGAAGTACAAGCCTCCGCCTGCGAACAAACTCTCACCGGTGGAGACTTTGATGCCACTCGCTTCGTATGCACGCAATACGGTATCGTCAGCGAACACGTAGAAGCTCAGCAAGCCGATGACCACGAAGCCCGCAAACCCGACGAGGGTACCCGTCACGCTTTTGGGATCGTTGGCTAACTTGAGTGCCAAGAAGCCCAAGCCGAACAAAACGGCCGCTGCAGCACACGCAGTACCCACGAAGTAAATGATGTAAAACAAACCGTCGAGGAGGGCGCCATAACGCTCCTGGCCTTCGACAAAGGTCTCATCGGCCCCGCTGCGGGACGTAATCAAGTAGCTCAGCAACACGCCGGCTACGATGACCCCGATGCGCAGCACCGACAATCCTAAGCGTAATCCTTTATCACCCATGATTTCTCTGAGTTTTGAGGATTACTTACCCTGCAACTTCCGCTTGTACAACAAGTCAACGAGGTCCATGGAAGCTTCTTCCATGTCCAATACGATGCTGTCAATCTTGGACAAGATGTAGTTGTAGAAAATTTGGAGGATAATCGCGACGATCAAACCGGATACGGTGGTAATCAAGGCGACCTTAATACCGCCTGCAACGATGGATGCGTTAATGGTATTTGCCTCCGCAATTTTGTCGAAGGCCGAGATCATACCGATTACCGTACCCATGAAACCCAACATCGGAGCCAAGGCGATGAACAAGCTGATCCAGCTCAATCCGCGCTCCAACTTGGACATCTCAACGCTACCGTAGTCCTCAATGGCCTTCGCTACTTCTTCGTAGCTGCCCGCTGAGCGGTCCAAGCCCTGGTAGAAGATGGTCGCCACTGGGCCTCGGGTGTTGCGGCAAACTTCTTTGGCAGCTTCTTCGCCGCCTTTGCCCAACGCCTCTTCGATGCCCTCAACCAACTTCTCGGAATTGGTGGTCGCCATGTTCAAGTAGATGATGCGCTCGATGGCCAAGGCCAATCCGAGGATCAAACAAATCAAAACGAACGCCATAAACGTTGCACCGCCTTCGATGAAGTACTTCTTCACGGTTTGGTGGAAGCTCAAGACCTCGCGGGTCTCTTCAACAGCTTCTTCGGTAGCAACGGCTGGAGCCACAGCAGCTGAGTCAACAGCGGCCGAGTCGGCTGCAGTCGAATCTGCAACAGCCAAGAGGGTAGAGTCTGTGGCTGCAGAGTCTGCGACCACTTCCATCTCAGCGTCCTGGGCGAAAACCGCTACCGGCGCTTGAGCCATCATCAACCCTGCCAGAGCAAGGAGGGTAAACAACTTCTTCATGTAAATCAGGTTGGTGTTTAATGTCGTGATTTGATGCCTACAGGACACACTATAGGTCGTGTAGGGGTGCAAATGTAATTCGTTGCCTTGCAAGGTGCAAGGAATGAAGTTGAAATCGAAATGAACACCGAATGAACAGCATCTGGCGGCGCTCGCTGTAGCTTTGCACCATGGCTTTCATCGACACCCACACCCACCTCTACCAACCCGCGTTTGACGGCGACCGCGACAAAGCCATGGCACGGTGCGCGGAGGCTGGCGTGAACACCCTGTTGCTCCCCAACATCGACTGCGCCTCGATTCCCCGCGTTCATGCGATGATGGACCAATGGCCGGACCGATGCTTGGGCATGATGGGACTCCACCCCTGCCACGTCAAGGCGGACTCGATGGAACAGGAATTAAGCACCATTGAAGGTGCACTTCGCGACTCCGGCCGCCGCTATGTGGCGGTGGGTGAAATCGGATTCGACCTGTACTGGGACAAAACGACCCTGGCCATCCAGCACGAGGCCTTTGAACGGCAAGTGGCGTGGGCCAAAGAACTCGGCTTGCCCATCGTCATCCACGTGCGCGAGGCGTTTGAGGCACTCTTTGAAGCGATGGACCGGCTGAATGATGACCGACTCAGTGGGGTCGTGCACTGCTTCACCGGCAACCTCGAGCAAGCCCAGCGCGTGTTGGCATACGGTGATTTCTACCTCGGCATTGGCGGCGTTGCCACCTACAAAAACGGCGGGCTCGACGCGGTCCTCCCTCATGTCGACCGCGACCGGGTGATCCTGGAAACCGACAGCCCCTATCTCGCTCCCGTGCCCTACCGTGGCAAGCGCAACGAATCTGCTTACACCGCGGTGGTTGCCCAGCGCGTGGCGGATTTGTGGGAATGCCCCGTCGCGGATGTGGCGAACGCCACTACGGCGAACGCCCAGCGGCTGTTTGCGTTGTAATTTCAGCCCATGGACCGGACCATCCTCATCATCTACACAGGCGGCACCATCGGCAGCGTGCAAACAGCGGCCGGTGGATTGGCACCGCTGAATTTTTTGGAAATCCACCGGCACGTGCCTGAATTGGTCCAAGACCATCTGACCATTGAGGCGGTCTCCTTTGAACCACCCATCGACTCCTCCGACATGGGCGTGGCGCACTGGGTGGAATTGGCGCGCATGATCCACTCGAGGTACGATGAATTCGATGGGTTCGTCATCCTGCACGGAACGGATACGCTCGCCTACACCGCTTCGGCGTTGAGTTTCATGTTGGAAGGACTGCACAAGCCGGTCATCCTCACGGGCAGCCAGTTGCCCATCGGCTTACCGCGCACGGACGGTCGGGAAAACTTGCTGAGCGCGGTCGAAATTGCCAGCGCGCAACGGCTCGACGCGCCCATCGTGCAAGAGGTTGCCGTGTATTTCGGTTCTTCCTTGTACCGGGGCAACCGCACCCACAAGGCCAGTGCGGAATCCATGCAGGCCATCATCAGTCCCAATCTGCCACCGTTAGCAGAAGCAGGTGTGGACATTCAGTTCAACGATGGCATCTTATTTCGGGATCCCCTCGTGCGGCTCAGTGTTCACGAGACGATGGAATCTCACATCGCCTGGTTACCGCTGTTTCCCGGACAGTCTACGGAAATTTTGAAACGCATCCTCGATTGGAACGACCTCAAAGGCTTGGTGCTTTCCACCTACGGGTCAGGCAATGCACCCACCAACACTGAATTGAAGACCTTGTTGTCGGAAGCCCACAGCCGCGGCGTGAGCCTGGTCAATGTGTCCCAATGCAGCCATGGGGCGGTGCATCCCGAGCGGTATGCCACCGCTCACATGCTCCGGGACTGCGGCGTCATCCCGGGTGGGGACATGACCACCGAAGCGGCCCTCACCAAGCTAATGCATTGTCTCGGTCAAGGCCTCGAAGGCGACGACCTCCGCAACGCCATGCGCAGCAACCTGCGCGGCGAAATCACCAAGTTCAGCCCCGTTGCACCGGTGCGCTAAACGGGCTTCGGGAATTTTGGAATCGGACTGAGAAATTCGGTACTTTTGCACCCCTTCCGCGTTGCGGTTGGAACGGAGAGGTGGCCGAGCGGCTTAAGGCGCACGCCTGGAAAGCGTGTTGGGGGCAACCCCTCCAGGGTTCGAATCCCTGTCTCTCCGCTAACGACAGAAAAACCGGTGCATCAGCACCGGTTTTTTGGTATCTTGAACCGAAGGAAGCTCGCCTCACAGCGTAGCTTTCAACGCCCCACATTGGATAGAATTCATGCCGCCACGCGTCAGGAACGCTAACCCCGCGTAGCTTTCAGCTCCATGAACGACCGGCACCGCATTGGAATGACCTCGCTCTTGGCGATTGGTATTTACGCGGGCTCGCTGCAGTATGGCTTCACGGCCATCGACGATGGCGGCCAAGTGCTCGAAAACCCGTTTGTGCAGTCGCTTGACTGGGAAAGCGTTAAAGGCATGTTTACCAACGCCTCGGTGGGCATGTACCAGCCACTGACAACGTTGTTCTTCGCGCTGATCAACTCGGTGTTCGGTCACGATACTGCAACGCCCTTTCATCTGTTTTCGCTGCTGCTGCATGCGATGAATACCGCGCTTGTGTACCGCGTGGGGAAGCGGCTGCTCCACCACGAAGCAGCAGCCTTTGTTCTGGCCTTGCTTTTCGCAGCACATCCTTTGGCGGTAGAGGCCGTATGCTGGGTATCGGCCACGAGCACTCTGTTGTTTACGGGGTGTTTTCTATCGGCGATGTTGGCGTACGATCGGTTTTTGACGAATGGCGAGCAGAGGCAGTATGGCGCGGCATTGGGATTCTTTCTTTTGGGATGTTCAGCCAAGGTCCAAATGCTGCCCTTCATCGGGGTGATGTTCCTGTTGGATTACTTGCGGGGACGGCCTTTGCTCACAGACGGGGTGAGGAAATTGCCCTTTGCAGTCATCGGCGCCGGATTTGTGGCGATCAGCTTACACTTCCGGGGCGGCCAAACGGCGTTTACAGGAGATTATGCCGCATGGTTGCTGACACCAGCCCAATTCATGTGGTATGCGTTGAAAGCGATCGTCCCAGTTAAACTGGGCATTCTATACGATTGGCCGGCGGAGCCGTGGACTGCTTGGACCATCGGGGCGTATCTTGGTATAGCGGCTTGGGCAGCAGCGATAGTCCCGTGGCGAACCAACCGGCTTTTCGTGTTCGGGAGCCTTTTCTTCTTCGGCAACCTTGTCCTGCACACAGCGCTGTGTACGACCTTCCTGGGGCCTTACGCAGATCGCTACGGGTACCTGTCAGTGCTGGGGCTGTGGTTGGCCGTGTGGAGCCTCATACCGGAGAGCAGGCGAACGGTGGCTTTACGTGCCGGGGGCTCGGCGGCAGTGGTGTTTGCGGGGTTGGCCTTTGCCCAAACCCAACACTGGCGAAGCACCATAGACCTGTGGACGCACAACTTGACCCACGAAAGCGCCACATTCTCCAATGGCATGCGGGGAGCGCTGTATTACCAGAGCGGGCAATTCGCCCGGGCCAAGAGGGATTTCGAAAAAGTAGACCGCACGCCCGATCCGCGGTTTGAGGCTGAGAAATATAGCTACCTGTACACAAAACTGGGCCTCATAACGACCGACTCGGAACCGGAAAACTCGTTGCGCTACTTCAAGCACGCGGCCGAGTGGAAACCCCACCGGGAGTCATTTGAAAATGTCGCAGTTGCTGCGAAAAAGTTGGGTGACTTTGAAACTGCCGAAGCGTTTTACCTCAAGTGCGCCAAAGACTTCGAGCCGCCATCTTATTACATGAACTTGAGCTCCCTCTACTTCGAAACCCAACAATTCGAGAAGGGTGCTGACATCATGACCCAAGCCATCGACGCTGGTTGCGACGACATCCTCTGCTTCAAAATGCGGTGCTTCTTCCGCATCGAAACTCGGGACATCCCAGGAGCGCTGGCCGACTTCGAGCAAGCGATGGCATTATTCAATGCCGCGCCCGATGCGCGAACTGATCCCATCCTGAACAACCTGCAAATGATGCTTTTGCCACACTTAAGTGGGCCGTGAGCGAAGTAAAAACGCGCAGCGCATGAAGCTCTCTGCATAAAAAACGCCTCAGCGTTTATGCACATGCTGTAACGTTCACGGAAACTTCGGGAACTTCGAAAAATCCCGCGGACGCTTCTCCAGAAACGCGTCGCGCCCCTCCTTCGCCTCGTCCGTGCCGTATGCCAGACGTGTCGCTTCACCCGCATACACCTGCTGTCCCACCAGCCCGTCGTCAATGAGGTTGAAACCGAATTTGAGCATCTTAATGGCGGTCGGGCTTTTGGACATGATTTCGCGGGCCCAGTCGAACGCCACGCGTTCCAGTCGGTCGTGGGGCACAACGCGGTTGACCATGCCCATTTCGTACGCCTCCTGCGCAGAATATTCAGCGCCAAGGAAGAAGATTTCGCGGGCGCGCTTCTGTCCCACCTGGCGTGCGAGGTAGGCCGATCCGAATCCGCCGTCAAAGCTTGCCACGTCTGCATCGGTTTGTTTGAAGCGGGCGTGTTCCTTGCTCGCCAGGGTCAAATCGCACACCACGTGAAGGCTGTGTCCCCCGCCGACGGCCCAACCATTGACGGCGGCGATGACCACCTTGTTCATGAAGCGAATCTGACGCTGCACGTCGAGAATATTGAAGCGGTTGATACCGTTTTCGCCTTTGTAACCAGTTGTAGACCTGACGTTTTGGTCGCCGCCACTGCAAAACGCCCAGCCGCCGTCTTTGGCCGATGGGCCTTCACCGGTGATGATGACGGCGCCGATTTCCTGGCTCTCGTGGCACAGGATGAGCGCTTCCCATAGTTCGTCCACGGTCTTCGGCGTGAAGGCATTGCGCACCTCCGGCCTGTTGAAGGCAATGCGCGCGACGCCATTGCACACCGCGAAGGTGATTTCCTCGTATTCTTTGACTGGGGTCCAGGTCAGGCTTTCCATGCGTGCGGCTTCTGTGGTTGCAACAAAAGTACGCACGGCAAGTTCGCCGCTGGCCTACTGCGCACGCAATTCCGCGGCGCGGGCCATGACGTAGAAGGCCTCGGCACCGATCTGCATGGCGCGTGCCCGGTACGTGGCCGCCTCGGCATCCGTGCCGTCGCTCACCTTGGGATCGATGTAGGGAATCGCAAATCGCGCGGCTGACCCGTACACAATTGGGCATCCCTGGTCGGCGGAACTGCAGACCATCACAGCAGCGTATCCCTCCGATGGGTTGGCCGCGTCGCCGTAGGTTTTGCTGAAGGCCTCAAATGACGGCCGATCGGACTGCAGCTGAACGGTATACACCGGGTTGTCGGCCTTCTGGCTGACGTCGATGGCCACCCCAAGTTCCCGAAGGGCTCTGACCGCGCGTGGATTGAAAGCTGTGGCCTCCGTGCCACCGCTGAACGTGCGCACATCATTAAGACCAAAATGCCATGCGGCGGCTTGTGCCCAGATCTGACCCATGTGGCTCCGGCGGCTGTTGTGCGTGCAGATGAACGTCAATTCCGTCGGGGTTTCCTGTGGCTGCTCGGCCACCCATTCAGCGATTGCATCCAACTCTTCCAGCCGCTCGGGACTCAGTTCTTCGGGCAACGCCTGTGCCTTGAGGCTCATTTCGTGTAACGTCATCTTCAAGGTTATGGGGTTTTCTTCAGCCGGCGCTGTGGCAAAGAAGGCAAAAAGTGCAATCCAACTCATGGTCATGGCGCGAAATTAGAACGGCATCCCATTCGCTGTGTTAAATCTTCGTTGTGCATCGGTAGCTTTGCACCATGACCGCGCGCGCCACCCGCATACTCGTCATTCGCTTTTCCTCCATCGGGGACATCGTGCTCACTGCACCTGCAGTAGCGAGTTTGCGGCAGGCCATTCACGGTCCGTCCGAAATCCACTTTTTGACCAAGGCCAACATGGCGCCTGTGGTGGAAGGCTTCGGCGCCCTTGTCGACCGCGTGCACACCATCGAGGAATCGACGGCGGAAGTGCAAGAAGCGCTGAAGGGCTTGAACCTGGATTACGTCGTCGACCTGCATAACAACGTGCGTTCCCGCTCGATCAAACGAACCCTCGGCTTGATTTCCTTTACCGTGGACAAGCAGAATTGGGCCAAATGGCTGCTCGTACGCGGCTGGCGTCGCAAACCAGTTGCTCCCATTGTCGAGCGGTACGTAGAGGCTTTTGCGGGGGCCTTTGGTGCTGTGGTTCCCGAGGCCTGGCCGGCGCTTTTTAAGGAGGGGAACGCGCCAGAGGGATTGCCGGCGGCCTACGCCGCCCTGGCCATTGGCGCGACCCATACTGGAAAGCAACTGACTCCTTCGTTGATGCAAACCATTGTCGATCGGTCCGATGTGCCTGTGGTGCTGATTGGAGGATCGGGCGATGTCGAAAGGGCCAAAACCTTGGAGGATTCGAGAGTCATTTCATTGGTGGGAGAAACCACGCTGGCAGAATCCGCCGCCGTCCTCCGCGGTGCACAGCACGTGTACGCTGGCGATACGGGCATGATGCACCTCGCTGCTGCCATGGGAACGCCGGTAACGTCGTTTTGGGGCTGCACCCGTCCGAGCCTCGGGATGGCGCCTTGGAACCACGCTCAGGGTTCAGCCATCATCGTCCCAGACGCGCAGTTGGGCAGCCGTCCTTGTTCCAAACTCGGAAACCGCTGCCGCCATGCCAATGGCTGCATGGCTGCTACGGAACAGACGTATTCCGAAAGGTCAGTCAAATAAGGCCTTGAGCTCAGTGGCCTCGGCGGGCTGCATTTTGCCAGCCAAAACCAACCGCAGTTGGCGCCGGCGCAACGCACCATCAAACCGCTCACGCTCCTCCTCCGATTCCGGAAGCACGTCCGGCACCGCGATGGGTGCGCCCAATTGGTCCACCGCGACAAACGTGTACATCGCTTCGTTGCACAGTTGCTGCTCGCCGCTGAGGTGGTTCTCCACGTGCACCCGCATGAACACCTCCATGGAACTGTTGAACGTGCGCGTGACCTCCGCATGAATCGTCACAATGTCGCCCAACTTGATGGGCTTCTTGAAGGAGACGTTGTTGACCGCAGCGGTGACGCATATGCGGCGGCTGCAGCGGTGGGCGCTGATGGCGGCCGTAATGTCCATCCAATTCAACAGGTTGCCTCCCATCAGGTTCCCCAGCGTATTGGTATCGTTGGGCATGACGATGCGTGTGCTAGAAGCGTACGTGTCTCGGGGGGTGCGTTGTTTGACCATGGGTGAAAGTTTGCACAAAGTTCCGAAGCCCAAATGGATTTCCGGCACCCACGCCCGTGCATTTGGTCCAACAAATGAAAAAAGCCCCTCCATTGCTGGAGGGGCCTTTCCGTTATGGATCGCAGTGCCCAGAGTCTGGCAAGGAATCAGTTATTGACCAAGAGCTTGGTCGTCACCGTTCCGCTTGCTGAGAGGATTTGGATTTGGTACAATCCTGTCTCCAGCATGTTGGCGGGCACTTCAATGTTCATTGGAACGTTAGCGAATACCTGACCTTCCCAGAGGGTTGCAACAAGCATTCCGCTGGCACTGTACAGGTGGACACCCACTTGTGCATCCGACTCCGTCATGAAGGTCAACAAAGCAATGTCGCTCGCTGGGTTCGGCGTCAAACCGAGGACCTTGATGCTTGGCTTCTCATTTGAACCGTCGTCAACACCAATTCCATCGTCTCCAATCGGATCGTCAGACCAATTGTCATCGTTGTCATTGTTGCCATCGAGTGTCGGCTCAATCGGCTCGCATGTGAGGCCGTTGACATCAACCGTGTAGGCGAACGTCGTCGTGTTGCCACTGCAATCGGTTACCGTGTACTCGCGCTCGATGCCCCATGGCAGGCTGCAGTCGATGTCCGCAAATACGTCGCCGGTTCCCATCACATCCGCACCTTCGAAGGTACCGATGTAGTAGAACCAGCCGCTGTAACCGTGGTTGGCGTTCTTGTTGTTCGCGCCCTCACCGACCTGGAATCCGAAGAATCCGTTCGATGGCTGGTGCGACAAGGCCAATTCAGACCCTTCGTATTCACCCCATCCTGTCGCGGTGCTCGTGCCCTGCAGGATGTAGTACATCCATTCGGTGTAATCGCCCAAACCGCAGTCTGACTTGTAGCTCTGTGGGCCCGGCTGGTCAATCCAGTCCTGCCAGTTCAAGCCTTCGTTCAAATCAATTTCGAAGGTCCATCCCGCATTTGGATTGTCCATGGAAACCACGTCCATGGTGATGTGTGCCGTGCCATCAACGTAGTTGGACATCAGTCCGCCTGTCAACGTGTAGAACTCATCACCAGGGAAGTTGAACAAACGCGCCGCGTGCGACGTGAAGTTATCGCACGTCAATCCGTCTTCAGTTGAAGCCGGGTTGCTCGGCAAGCAGAACGCTGCTACATCCTCCGTCGGTGCGTAGTCACCCGTGTACGTCTCCGTCACGGTCACCTCCACGTCGTCATTGCAGTTATCAGAAACCGTGAGGGTCAATGCGTCTGGAACGCTCACCGTACCCCATACGTCTTCGGCGCAGACGGCAACGATGCCACCGTCTTCAACACCCTCCGAATCATCGATGACCGGTGCGGTGGTGTCGCTGACGACGATGGTGAAGCTGTGCGACGTGCTGTTGCCACAAGCGTCCGTGGCCGTGAGGGTCACAAGGTGCTCGTAGTTGCCACAATCGTCCGCGCTGATCACCTCGCGGGTTTCAGCGATGTTCGCTGCACTGCAGACGTCGTCGGCCAACGCCGTGTACGCCATTTCCTCACACTCGCTCGTCTGATCACCTGGTACCTGCGTAAATGCCGGTGCTGTGGTGTCTTCCACGCTGAACGTAGCGGTCGTGCTGCTGCTGTTGCCGCAGTCGTCCGTCGCAGTGAAGGTCACGGTCGCCATGCCCGTCGCACCGCAATCGTCGCTCAAGGCGTCGAAGTCGTTGCTCC